>JAILOU010000028.1 GCA_024690665.1 Eubacterium sp. | reverse complement strand
ACTCGCTCGCGAGTCTTGCGCGCCGGATTCGGGTCTGCTTCAGCAGACAAATTCCTGTCCGAATCCGTGCGCATCCTCGCGGAGCGTTTAACTCAGTCGGAGCTTGCGACGGAATGCGTAGCATTCCTAGTCCTTTAGGGTCCCCCGACTGAGTATAGTTTGTCATAACCCCCACCTACGCTAACGCTTTGAGGTGGGGGATTTCTCCGACTGAGTTAAATAACAATCGTTATAACACTTATAGATATTTTCTTTTAATTATAGTACCTTAATACCATTATTTAATTGAAAAAAATTTTATATTATATTACCATTAAGAAAATCGTTAAACTTTTGTTCTAGAGGAGAATGTAATTATGAAAAAGTTTTTGCAAAACGAAACCATTGAACAATCACTACGTCGTATGGCATCCGCAAGCAATCGTATGTTTGTCGTCATTGCTATACTAATGCTTATTTTTTTGGGCATCATTGCGATTAATTTCTCAAATTTTTACCATGTTCAATACGTCACGGAAAAATACCAGCTGGATATTCGAAAAGACGTACAGACCATTAACAAACGTCTCTTGTTCGCATTAGTATCAAACGACGCCGATATCACCGCTGAACAAACCGAAGATATTGAAGAACGCTTTGAAAAAATCACCACATACTTTTCAACAATTTCCCAAAATCTTAATGATGAGAATCTTGGAAATCAGTTGAACGCGGCGTGGGAGGATGTACAGACAGCCTCGCATGAAATGCTGGATTTAATAAATGCCGGCGATACACAAGGCGCACTTGATTACTATAACAATAATTTAAATGAAGTTTCCGAAGTGTTGGCCGATTTGCTTGACTCAACCGGTGAGCTCGCCGATCAGGCTGCCGACAATAAGTACAAAATGATTATGGCAATCTCCATTCTTGCCATCGCTGTATTACTTGTAACCTCTGTGATTACAATTATTATCAGCCGCAAAAAAAGTTCCGAAATCATCAATCAGATTCGTCATAATCTTGCAATTTTAGATACAGCTTCAAAAGAAATTGCCGAAGGCAACGTGCATGTTGAAATTGATTATAACAAAGACGATGAAATCGGTGTTGTTGCAAACCAGCTTCGAAATGCCGTAACTTCTCTTACCATGTATATCGACAAAATCAGCGAGGTAATGTCTACCATGGCAGATGGTAATTTCAATATCAATTTCGAACAGGACTTTGAAGGTGATTTTGCTTCCATCCAAACCTCCATCGAAAGTTTTTCTCAAAAGATTTCCGAATCTATGTATGAGATTGTCAATGTCTCCGGTATGGTTTCAGGAGGTGCAGGCCAACTTGCAGACGCCGGTCAAAGCCTTGCCGATACCGTCAGCAATCAGGCAAACATCGTAGATGGTTTATCCGAACGCGTCAACGTCATTACCACAGAGATTTCTGAGAATTCAAACGAAGCAGAAAGCATCTCTGAGGATGTTGATCATGTAGTAGACAGTATCATCCTTGGTAACAAGAAGATGGATCAGGTTGTAGAGGCCATGAATGCCATTTCTACTTCCTCTGAACAAATCAGCAAAATTCTTGATACCATTAACAACATTGCAGACCAGACCAACCTGCTTTCCTTAAATGCCAGCATCGAAGCAGCCAGAGCCGGCGAAGCCGGAAAGGGATTCGCCGTTGTTGCATCCGAAGTTTCCGCTCTCGCAGGCCAAACAGTTGAAGCTGCTCAAAACACTGCAGAACTCATCGATGTGTCGCTTCGAAATGTACAAGAAGGAATTGACATTGCAAATGCAACTGCCGAAGAACTGAACAACATGGTTCATCAGGTTGAAGGCATTCGCGATCAGGTTAAGCAGATTGCCGGCGCATCAACAACGCAGGCGCATTCTGTACAAGATCTTTCCGTTAATATCGGCCGCATTGCTGAAGATGGCAGAAACAATGCTGCTACTTCCGAAGAATCCCTCGCACTTAGCTACTCCATGAGTGAGCACGCGGATTCTCTTAAGGCCCTGATCGATCACTTTGAATTAAAGCAGTAACAAGAGAAAAACTTCTCTGACTAATTTGTCAGGGAAGTTTTTTATTGATACTATTTTTCTAACAGGCACACTGTCTCAACGTTAGCCGTAAATGGGAACATATCCACGCAGCACACACGCTTCACTTCATACCCAGCTTCCATAAATGTCTCAAGGTCACGCGCTAAAGAAGTCGGTTTACATGAGATATACACAAGGCTCTTGACCTCATAAGACAAAAGCTTTTTCAGTGCCTTTGGAAGCACGCCTTCGCGCGGTGGATCCACCACTAAAAAGTCAGGTTTTTGCTCAATATCATCAAGTACCGCAAAGACATCTCCTGCAATAAATTCACAATTATTAAGATGATTTTCACTTGCATTTTCTCTGGCTGCCATCACCGCTTCTTCCACAATCTCAACGCCAATTACCTGCTTGGCGCTTGCCGCCATCAGCTGTGCAATAGTTCCGGTACCACTGTATAAATCATATACAATCTTGTCATCACCGGCCGTTCCGATAAAGTCCCTAGCCGTCTCATAAAGCACTTCCGCGCCAAGTGAATTCGTCTGAAAAAAGGAAAATGGCGTAATCTTAAACTTCAGTCCCAACAGTTCCTCGTAAAAATAATCTTTTCCATATAACGTTGTCATGCCCTGGTTAATTACCGCGTCTGCGAGAGAATCATTTTTGATATGTAAGATTCCGGCAATCTTTGATTTTAATTCCAGCGCCAAAAGCTCTTCTACCCAATCTGCAAGAAGTTCATCTTCTTGACAGACCAGCCAGTCCTTTTGCGAGCTGGTCACAAGACACACCAGAATTTCTCCGGTTTTCTCACCACGTCTTAAAAGCAAATGCCGCAAATATCCCTTATGAGTATTCTTATGAAAAAAAGAGATTTCACGCTCTTGATAATAGAGCATCGTAGTTTCTAAGATAATCCCAAAATCCGCATCTGCAATCTTACAGTCACCTACCGGAACAATATCATGAAAACTACCTCTTTTATGCATACCAAGCGCAAGTGGTCCGTCCTTTACCTCATCGCCAAAAGAATACTCCATCTTGTTACGATAACCATCCACCTTCGGTGACGCTTTAATTCCTTCAAACACCTCTTCCGGCACAACCTTAAGCAGTTCTTTTACCTGGTTATACTTGATTTGAAGCTGCGTTTCATAGTCCATTGTCTGATACAGACAACCGCCACAGATCCCTGCGTGTGAGCAACGGGGTTTTTCCAATTCCTCCGGTGCTTTTTCAAGAACTTCGAGGAGATTCCCTTCTGCCTTGCCCTGTCTTTTCTTTGTGACGCGAGCAGATACCACCTGTCCCGGAAGCGCATTTTTTACCTGTACCAGTTCACCTTCCTCAGTCATTACAATTCCCTTGTTTGGAAATGCAATTCTTGTTACCTTACCTTCTATAATCTGGCCTTTTTTCATTGTTACTCCTTAATTGCAAAATAAAAAAGGCTCTTTCACAAAAGAGCCTTTCTTCATTTCTTCTAATTCTTTTATATGAATGGATTAATCTTCATCATCGAAGAAATCATCATCAAAATCATCATCAAAACCGTCATCATATTCATCAATATAATCCGGTGCAAAATAACGATATAAGAAATAGAATGCTACGCCCGCTGCTAAAATAATTCCTGCTATAATCAGGATTCTGCGAACTTTCTTCTTATCTCGATTAGCAATTAGTTCACTGATTTTTTCAAATTTAATTAAATCACTCATGTATCCCACTCCTTTATCATCTAATTATGCGTTCAAATAACTTGCATTTATTATATCACAAGTTATTTCGTGATACTAGATTTTTTTCAATTTTGCAAATGTCGCAAACATTTTTTTTACGCCGTAAGAGTCAAATAAAACCGTGACTTCAAAGTCTCTTCCGCCCCGAACAATTTCCTGAACCTGACCTTCTCCAAACTTCATGTGCCTTACGCGATCTCCAACCGCATACTCTAACTGTCCATCTGCTAAAGAGGCCTTTCCAAAGTCTTTGGATTCACGCTTGGCCGGGCTGCTTTTTGTCAGATAAGAATTTTGTTTGAACGTATTTTTTGCTGCTCTTGAAGGCGACTGCTCCCGAATTGGTTTCGTCTCGTTTATAGTGCCCGTAAGTAAAGCAGGATCAATCTCTCTTACAAATCTGGACACTCTTGCGAAATTAAGTTCTCCCCGAATCATACGCATTCTTGCAGCCGAAATCGTAAGCTGTTTCATCGCTCTTGTAATTCCAACATACATAAGGCGACGCTCTTCTTCTATCTCCGAATCGTCTCCGGATGAAATGGACATATACGATGGGAAAAGCCCATCCTCCAGTCCTGCAAGATAGACATTTGGAAACTCAAGTCCCTTGGCGCTGTGAAGTGTCATAAGAACAACATAGTCACTGTCTTCTTCCAGGTTATCGATATCCGCAATAAGTGCCACTTCTTCTAAAAATCCGCTAAGCGTCGGCTCATCCACCTCTTCTTCATAAGATGTGATTTTATTCATAAGTTCATCGATATTTTCAATTCGTGCAAGCGCCTCATCTGTTCCTTCTGCTTCCAGATCTCTTACATAGCCGGTCTGATCGATAATCTCTTCTAAAAGTTCCGTAAGGGATAATCCACTAAGCAGTTTTGTTCGCATCACCTGAATAAATTGAACAAATGGCTCAATTTTGGATGCTGCCCTTCCCAGTGTCGAAATCTCGCGCGCCTGTTTTAAGGCATCATAAAATCCGATTCCATGTTCATCTGCATATGCTGACACTCTAGAAATACTCGTTGCACCGATGCCACGCTTTGGCACATTGATAATTCGTTGCACCGCCAGATCGTCTCTTGCATTGTCAACGGTTTTTAGATAACTGAGTAGATCCTTGATTTCTTTTCTTGCATAGAAATTAACTCCGCCGATAATTTTGTACGGAATATTTTCTGATACAAACCGTTCTTCAAAAAGACGCGACTGTGCATTAGTACGATAAAGAATTGCACAATCCGCGTAGGAAAAGGTTCCTTCTTTTATGTTTCTTGCAATATCATGGGCCACAAAATACGCTTCTTCGTCACCATTTTCAAATTGTTTAAATACAACTTTATTTCCAACAGGATTATCTGTCCAAAGCGTCTTGTCCTTACGACCATAATTGTTCTTAATTACACTATTGGCCGCATTTAAAATATTTTGTGTGGAACGATAATTTTGCTCTAATCGAATCACATGAGCACCCGGATAATGCTGTTCAAAATTAAGAATATTTTTGATGTTGGCACCACGGAATTTATAGATGGACTGATCGTCATCGCCAACGACGCACAGATTCTCATACTTTCCGGCAAACAGACGAATCAGTTCAAACTGCGCCGTATTGGTATCCTGATACTCATCCACCATAATATATTCGAATCGTTCCTGATACTGCTCGCGCACTTGTTCATCCTTCTTAAGAAGCTCAACAGTCTGCACAATAAGGTCATCAAAATCCATAGCATTATTTTTCTTAAGCGCGCTTTGATACTCCCGATATACCCTTGCATACGTCTCTTTCACGTAATCTCCGGTTGCACTCATCGCATACTGCGTCGGATTAATCAGACAGTCCTTTGCTCCGGAAATCACGGACATAAAAGTCCGCTCTTTAAATCGTTTCGTATCAATCTCAAGTTTTTTTAGTATCGACTTAATCAGGCTCTTTTGATCGTCACCGTCATAAATCGTAAAGTTATTCTCATATCCAATCCGGTCCGCGTACCGGCGTAAGATTCGAACACAGGTTGAGTGAAATGTTGCCACCCAGATAGCCTCTGCTCCGTATCCAACCGCCTTGTCGACACGTTCTCGCATCTCACCTGCCGCTTTATTCGTGAAGGTAATCGCCAAAATTCTATATGGCGCTACGTTATTCTCAATCAAAAATGCAATACGACTTGTTAGAACCTTTGTCTTGCCGGAACCGGCACCTGCCAAAATCAAAAGCGGTCCTTGTGTATGCTTAACCGCCTCTAGTTGCATATCATTTAATTCTTCGTACATCACATATCTCCCATTTGATAAAGAAAGCACCAGGGTAAACTGCCCTGATGCCCTTCGTTATTTCTTTAATCGTTCGAAAACCATATCATATCCATCGTTGCCATAATTTAATGCCCGATTTACACGACTGATTGTTGCTGTGGATGCGCCTGTAAGTTCCGCAATATCCTGATAGGTCTTCTCTTCCCGAAGCATCTTCGCCACCTCAAATCTCTGGGATAGCGACAGCAATTCATTGACCGTACACACATCCTCAAAAAACAGGTAACACTCTTCTTTATTCTTAAGCGATAATACTGCATCAAACAACTGCGATATCGCTTCTGTTCTTATTTCTTTTCCCACTGTTGTTCACCCCGAAACTATATTATATTTTTTCATTTTCTGTTTTAAATTCGAAAATGCAATCTAGTGAGATTTTAACATATTAAAGTTGTAAAGTAAACACGGAATAATTGGACGAAACGTATTTTATCCATTATAATAGACAAGGTTTTACAAATTTAAAATTCGAGGAGGTAATCTATTTTGAATAAACCTGTATTGGTAATCATGGCGGCCGGCGTTGGCAGTCGCTATGGTGGAAAATTAAAGCAACTTGACTCCATCGGAACCTGTGGTGAACCGATTATGGAGTTTTCTATCTACGATGCAAAAAAAGCAGGGTTTGAAGATGTTGTATTCATTATTAAAAAAGAAATTGAATCCAAGTTCAAATCCGAAATCGGAGATCGCATCGCAAAATACATGAACGTCTCATATGCCTATCAGGAACTTGATGCTCTTCCTTCCGGCTACAGCGTTCCAGCCGACAGAACCAAGCCATGGGGAACCGCACATGCTCTTTTATGTGCCAAAGACCTCATTGACGGTCCTTTCGCTGTAATAAACGCTGATGACTATTATGGAACGTCAGCATTTGAACTGATTTACAATTATTTAACCCGTACACATGATGACAGTAAGTTCCGTTATGGTATGGTTTCTTATGAGTTAAAAAACACCACTTCTCCTAATGGTACCGTATCTCGCGGTGTCTGCTCCATTGGAGAAAATTCTTACCTGTCATCTATTCAGGAATATACAAAAATCAAAGGCGATGAACAAGGGAACTGTGAATACTCAGAAGATGATGGTGCTACCTTTACGCCAATCAGCGGTGATGCTCCGGTATCTATGAACCTGTGGGGATTTTCGAAAAGTTTCTTAGACGAAATCGAGCGCCGTTTCCCGGCATTTTTAGACGAAGCCTTAAAAACCAATCCGCAAAAAGCAGAATACTTTTTACCAAGCGTCGTTTCTGCTTTGATGGAAGAAGAAAAAGCAACGGTTAAGGTATTACCTTGCAAGGACAAATGGTACGGTATCACCTATCATGAAGACAAATTTCCAACAGTTCTTGCTCTTTCACGAATCACAAGAGCCGGCGTCTATCCACAGCCACTTTTTGGCACACCGGTCAACATCTAATACGCAAAACTGTCGCACTTATTGTTGCGACAGTTTTTTCTTGCAAAAAAACAACGAGTCAGATGACTCGTTGCCTCATATATAAAATCAACTCAAATACTTCCCCGTGATTTTATTTTAGTTGCCTATACAGCCTCAGCAAAATATTCTTTCACCAGCTCTTGCGCTCTTGCTTCTAGATCGACATGAATATCAATTCCGCCTTTTTGCGCTTCTTCCCGAACAACACGACGCGCAAGATTCTTTCTTGTAACCAAAGGCATCTTGCCCTTAGACTCTTTCTTGAGACTCTTTTCCAACTGACTAATACAAATTGCTTCTACGGTTTTTCCTTCATATTTAATCATTACAAGATCCCTTCCTTTCCTAGATAATGTATAGCAACCATATATACTAACTATATTCTGCGCATACCATACGGTATACCGCATGTTTACACCCTCATACTAACACCTGCCAACTAGAAAAGCAAGAAATCTATGATTCTTTTTTTCGATTATCCAATCTCCTATCAGGATTTCATTGACAAAAAGTTCTAAAAAAAATAAAATTTATATTAACAAAAGGTGCGTAAAAAACGCTTCTTATCATGTAAAAGGAGGAGTCAATAACATGAACAATTTAACACTTGCTGTTGAAAATGAAATTGCCGTTCTTACAATTGCAAGACCGGCTGCATTAAACGCATTAAACAGCGAAACTTTAGATGAATTAAACGAGGTATTAACAGAGATTGAGGCACGCGATGATATCAAAGTCGTAATCTTAACCGGTGGTGCTGACAAGAAAGGTAATGAATTCAAATCATTCGTAGCCGGAGCAGATATCTCCGAGATGGTTAACTTTACAGCTGCCGAGGCACGTGCATTTGGTATGCGCGCTTCTGTTCCGTTCTTTAAGTTAATGAACATGCGTCAGGTTACAATTGCTGCCGTTAACGGATTCGCACTTGGTGGTGGATGCGAGATTTCCATGGCATGTGATATTCGTATTGCATCTGAAAATGCTTCCTTTGGACAGCCGGAAACAGGTCTTGGAATCATTCCTGGATTTGGTGGCACACAGCGTCTTGCAAGATTAGTGGGCATGGGAAGAGCGAAAGAACTGATCTTCACCTGCGATACCATCGACGCTCAGGAAGCATACAGAATCGGTCTTGTTAATAAGGTTGTTCCTAAGGAAGAACTGATGAGCACTGCCAAGGAGATGGCTGCCAAGATTGCATCAAAGGCAAGTTATGCTGTTGCCGTAGCCAAGGCTGCTATCAACAACGGTTACGACATGGATATCAAAAATGCCGTTGAGATGGAAGCAAACCTGTTTGGAATCACCTGCTCAACTCATGACAAAGCAGAAGGTATGGGTGCTTTCCTTGAAAGAAGAAAACCGGAGCTTACCGATTTCTAAGACTAATACATTTTTACACAAAGGAGTTTGCAATTATGTCAAACATTAATATAGGATTCATCGGAAGCGGTAATATGGGAAGTGCCATGATTGGTGGCATTGTCCAGTCCGGATTAGTAGATGGCAGTCATGTGATGGTCAGTGATCCTGCCAAAGAAAAATCAGCAGCACTTGCCGAAAAATTTAGCATTCAAACCACAACCGACAACTGCGAAGCTGCTGCATTTGCAGATTATCTGTTTTTGGCTGTGAAACCGAATGTCATTCGTGATGTCATCTCACAAATTAAAGATACTGTTTCAGATAATATGGTCATTATTTCCATTGCTGCAGGAACACCAATCGATACCATTGAAGAAGCTTTTGGAAAACCAATTCATCTGATTCGTGTTATGCCGAATACTCCGGCATTGGTTGGAGAAGCGATGAGCGCTCTTTCACCAAACACTCTGATTTCAGACCGGCAGCTTGACTTCGTAAAGTCTCTTTTTAACAGTTTTGGAAAGTGCGAAGTCGTGGCAGAAAGTCTGATGGATGCAGTTGTTGGTGTCAGCGGTTCTTCTCCGGCTTATGTATATATGTTTATCGAAGCTATGGCTGATGCTGCTGTTTGTGACGGAATGCCACGCGCGCAGGCTTATAAGTTTGCCGCTCAATCCGTTTTAGGCGCAGCCAAGATGGTATTAGAAACCGGAGAACACCCGGGTGTATTAAAAGATGCGGTCTGCTCTCCTGCCGGAACTACCATCAAAGCCGTTGCCAGACTTGAAGAGAAAGGCTTTCGCGATGCTGTAATCAGTGCGCAGCTTGCCTGCTCTGAGATGTCCAGGGAAATGTCAAAAAAATAATTTCAAAAATGAGGAGAAGGAGAAGATTATGTTAAAAGAATTCAAAGAATTTGCCATGCGTGGCAACATGCTCGACCTGGCTATTGGTATGGTTATCGGTAGTGCATTTACCGCTATCGTAACTTCTGTTGTAGATGATATCATCATGCCAATCTTGGGACTGTTCACAGGAAACATTGATTTTTCACAGCTTTTTATCTCGCTCGACGGAAATCATTATGACACACTCGCACAGGCTGAAGAGGCTGGCGCTGCAGTTGTAAAGTATGGTTCCTTTATTGGTTATGTCATTTACTTTATCATTGTGGCATTTATCTTATTCCTAATCATCAAGGGAATCAACCATATGGTAGCCAAGATGAAGAAAGAAGAAGCTGCAGATCCTACTACAAAGGAATGCCCGTATTGTGCAAGTGAAATTCCTATTACAGCAAAGAGATGTCCTCTTTGTACAACTCCTTTAGAAGGTTTTGTAGATCCTTCCAAACAATAAAATACAAACCGAAGATTCTCTTTTGAGAGCCTTCGGTTTTTTTTGTATACAATATTAGTACTATTATCCCATTAGTTTTTCTTAAGAATCATTTTAGAAACGTTTTATTGTTTTGCCACAACTTAGACACAAATTCTAGATATTATAATATTGCGATAAACAAAATAATACCTATAAACCAAAAAACATAAAACTCCCTATCTTATTTTTATGAATTGAAAAAAGCAGCCGGTTTTTCCGGTTGCTTTTTTCATTGTATTATTCTTTATTCCATTTCCTCTAAAAGTTTATCAATACTTACCAGCTTCACACAGATGATAAATACTTCTACTGCCATGCGAAGATCTTCCATAGACGGATAAGATGGCGCAATACGAATCACACTGTCATTAGGGTCCTTTCCATATGGGAATGGTGCACCGGCCGGTGTCATCTGTACGCCGGCTTTCTTACAGCGGGACACAATCTTTTTCGCACAGCCGTCAAGCGCTTCAAAGCAGATAAAATATCCTCCCTTTGGTGTATACCACTTACCAATCTCAAGTTCTGTAATCTCTTCTTCAAGGCGATTTAAGATCAGTTCGAACTTCGGTCTCATGATATCCGCATGCTTCATCATGTGTTCATAGATTCCGTGAATATCCTGGAAGAATCGAACATGTCGAAGCTCATTTACCTTATCATGTCCGATAGTCTGAACCTTAAGCTGCTTTTTAATATCCTCAAGGTTATTTAACGATGTCGCAATACAGGCAACTCCCGATCCCGGGAAGGAAATCTTTGATGTTGATGCGAATTTATAAACCATATCCGGATTGCCGGCTCTCTTACATTCTGCAAGAATTTCAATCAGATTATCCTGATCCATGTCATACAGATGATGCACACCGTAAGCATTGTCCCAATAAATTCGAAAATCAGGCGCTGCCGGTTTTAATCTTGCGAAACGACGAACCGTCTCATCTGAATAGGTAATTCCCGTCGGATTCGAATACTTTGGTGTACACCAGATTCCCTTGATGGATGCATCTTTAGAAACCAGTTCCTCAATCATATCCATATCCGGGCCGGTTGAATGCATTGGAATGTTAATCATCTCAATTCCAAAATGCTCTGTAATTGCAAAGTGTCTGTCATATCCAGGTACCGGACATAGGAATTTTACCTTGTCGAGTTTGCACCAAGGTGTGCTTCCCATAACACCATGTGTCATAGAACGTGATATGGTATCATACATTACATTGAGTGATGAATTACCATAGATAATAATATTATCCGGATTACACTCAATCATATCTCCAAGAAGAACTTTTGCTTCATGAATTCCATCCAGCACACCATAGTTACGGCAATCCGTACCATCTTCACAGCGTAAATCCGCATCAGAACTTAATACGTCCATCATTCCCATGGACAGATCAAGCTGAGCGGTAGACGGTTTCCCTCTGGACATATCCAGGTGTAATTCGCTGTCCTGGTATTTTTTGTAGATAGCCTTTACTTTCTTTCGCTCTTCTGTTAACTGTTCCTTTGACATTGATGCATATGGTTCCATCATTATTCCTCCTAAATCTCTACAACTCTTCTAAATGTTTTAGATGATCATAGATTTTCTTTTCATATCCAATTTCTGTTGGTTTATAAAATTTACTGCCGACTAAAGAATCCGGCAGATATTGCTGTTTTACGTAATGCTCAGGATAATCATGCGCATACTGATATCCGACGCCATGTCCAAGCTTAGCCGCACCTTTATAGTGTGCATCCTGAAGATGAACCGGAATTGTATCTGTCTTTGTTTGTTTCACAACGTCTAATGCCTGCTCCACCGCCAGATAAGCTGCGTTACTTTTCGGCGCAGATGCCAGATAGCATACCGCCTGTGAAAGTACAATTCTTGCTTCCGGCATGCCCAGTCGTTCTACCGCCTGTGCACACGAAACCGCAACTGTAAGAGCATTCGGATCAGCATTGCCAATATCTTCTGACGCCAAAATCATAAGACGTCTCGCAATAAACTTAATGTCTTCTCCTGCATATAGCATTCTTGCCAGATAATAAACTGCCGCATCCGGATCTGAACCACGAACGCTTTTGATAAATGCGGAGATAGTATCGTAATGCGAATCCCCATCTTTATCGTACTTTACAACGCGCTTTTGAATACATTCTGATGCAATGTCCTTCGTAATATGAATCACGCCATCTTCCGCAGGTTCCGTCGTCATAACACCAAGTTCTAAAGCCGTTAATGCACTTCTGGCATCGCCATTGGCTACATCTGCCAGGAATGAAAGTGCCTCCTCATCCGCCTGTGCATGAAAAGCTCCAAGACCCTTTTCAGTATCCTTCAGTGCACGTGCAAGAAGCTGTTTAATATCTGCTGCTTCTAATGCTTTTAATTCAAATATAATAGACCTTGACAGCAAAGCCCCATTGACTTCAAAGTACGGATTCTCCGTTGTCGCTCCTATCAGCGTAATTGTTCCATCTTCCACAAATGGCAGCAGATAATCCTGCTGTCCCTTGTTGAATCTGTGAATCTCATCGATAAATAAGATCGTCTTCTTTTGGTACATCCCCATGGTCTGTTTGGCAGCCTCTACCACCTGCTCCATATCTTTTTTCCCTGCTGCAGTCGCATTAATCTGGGTAAATTCCGCACTGGTGGAATTGGCTATTACCTTCGCAAGCGTGGTCTTTCCACACCCCGGAGGGCCATAGAATATAACAGAAGATAGCTGGTCTGCCTTAATGGCCCGATAAAGCATCTTATTTTTTGAAATAATATGCTGCTGCCCAACCACCTCTTCTAAACAAGTCGGTCTCATTCTAGACGCAAGAGGAGCGCTGCTTTCCATTTCCTGATTTCTCATATATTCAAACAGGTCCATCTCACGCCTCCTTTTCCTTCAAAAAAAGGGCCTCAAAAAAACTGAAGCCCCTTTGATTCTTTCCTATTATAAGGAGTTTGCACTTTAAATGCAACTTTCTTTGTTAATTTTTATCTTTTTTTACCGTCGCTTTAAGTTCTCCGTTCTCGAGCACAATTACAATTGCATCGCCTTCTTCCACCTCATCAGCAAGAATGCATTTTGCCGCAAGTGTTTCCACTGTTTTTTGCAGATATCTTTTAATCGGTCTTGCACCGTAAGAAGGATCATATGCTGCATCCGCAATATATCCGGCTGCAGCATCTTCCACCTCAATAATCAGTTCACGGTCAGCTACGCGGCGATTCAAATCCGCAATCAAAAGTTTCATAATACCCTTGATATATTCTTTCGTCAGTGGCTTAAACATAATAATTTCGTCTAATCGATTCAAAAACTCCGGTCTAAAGGACGCATGAACCTGTCCCATAACACCTTCTTTGGCGCCTTCACTTATACTGCCATCTTCTGTAATACCATCTAACAGATATTCAGAGCCCAAATTCGATGTCATAATTAAGATGGTATTTTTAAAGTCCACTGTCCTTCCTTGAGAGTCCGTAATCCGCCCATCGTCAAGCACCTGTAATAATACGTTAAATACATCCGGATGCGCTTTTTCTACCTCATCAAACAAAACGACGCTATACGGTTTTCTTCGTACCGCTTCTGTAAGCTGTCCGCCTTCTTCGTATCCTACATATCCCGGAGGCGCTCCAATCAATCTAGACACGGAGTACTTCTCCATGTATTCGCTCATATCAATACGAACCATATTGTTCTCATCGTCAAATAAGCTTTGTGCCAATGCCTTTGCAAGCTCTGTCTTTCCAACACCGGTTGGTCCCAAGAACAAAAACGATCCTATTGGCTTACCCGGGTCTTTGATGCCGGCTTTGGAACGAATAATGGCTTCGGTCACCTTGGTTACCGCCTCATCCTGTCCAATCACCCTCTTATGAAGTTCTTCATCTAGATGAAGTGTCTTATTTCTCTCAGATTCCGTTAATTTTGAAACCGGAATACCGGTCCATCTTGAAATAATACGGGCTATTTCATCATCGCTGACATTTTCATGAACCAGTGAGCGCTCCTGCTTTCGAACAGCTTCTTCTTCCTCTTTAAGCTGCCTTTCAAGCTGTGGCAGACGTCCATATTGCAGCTGCGCAGCCTTTTCTAAATCATACTGCTGCTGTGCCATCTCAACCTCTTTTTTCACCTGCTCAAGCTCTTCTCTAATCTGCTGAACCTTCTCGACCGATTTTTTCTCGATGTCCCACTTTGATTTTTGTTCATTAAACTCGCTTCTTAGTTCCGCTATCTCTTTTTGCAGATCCTCAAGTCTTTGCTGTGAAAGCCTGTCTGTTTCTTTTTTAAGAGCCATCTCTTCAATCTCTAGCTGCATTAACTTACGATTCATCTCATCGAGCTGTGCGGGCATAGAATCAAGTTCTGTTTTGACTAATGCACAAGCCTCATCCACAAGGTCAATTGCCTTATCCGGCAGGAAACGATCTGATATATACCGGTTTGATAAGGTTGCCGCACTAACAAGAGCTGCATCCGCAATCTTAACACCATGAAAGACTTCATAGCGCTCTTTTAAGCCACGCAGAATTGAGATCGTATCTTCTACCGTCGGCTCTTCTACGTGAACCGGCTGGAAACGTCTTTCTAATGCCGCATCCTTTTCTATATATTCTCTATACTCATCAAGTGTAGTAGCTCCAATACAATGCAGCTCGCCCCTTGCAAGTAAAGGCTTTAACATATTCCCTGCATCCAGTGCACCGTCTGTCTTGCCTGCGCCCACAATCGTATGAAGCTCATCAATAAATAAAATAATCTGTCCATCGGAATTCTTGATTTCATCTAAGACCGCTTTTAATCGTTCTTCAAATTCACCGCGGTATTTTGCTCCTGCTACCAAAGCTCCCATATCCAGCGCATACAGGCTTTTATCCTTTAATCCTTCCGGAACATCACCTTTTACAATTCGCTGCGCAAGACCTTCCACTACCGCTGTCTTACCTACGCCGGGCTCTCCGATTAACACCGGATTGTTCTTGGTCTTACGAGAAAGAATTCTAACCACATTACGAATCTCACTGTCTCTTCCGATAACGGGATCGAGTTTTTGTTCTCTCGCACGCTGTACCATATCAAATCCGTATTTTTCCAAAGTATCATAAGTATCTTCCGGATGATCGGTATCCACCCTTTTATCTCCGCGCACACTCTTTAACGCTTCCATAAAATTATTCCGATTAATTCCATACTCTTTAAACAGCTGCTTAATCTCCTTATTCGGATACTTTAGCATACTCAAAAACAGATGCTCCACCGATACATAGGAGTCACCCATCTTCTTTGCCTCATCCTCAGCGCAGATGAGCACTTTGTTTAAAGACTGTCCGACGTAATTTTGCGCACCGGATACTTGTGGTCTTTTTGCCAGCAGATTCTTCACGTCCTGAAGCAGTCCGCTACCGTCAATTCCCATCTTTTCAATCAGATTTCCTAAAAATCCGCCTTCCTGCTCCAACAGCGCACAAAGCAGATGCTCTTGTTCAATCTCCTGATGATCATGCTCAACCGCAATTTTCTCACATTGTTGCATCGCTTCTATTGATTTTTGTGTAAACTTTTGAATATTCATAGGTACTCCTCCTTCCACCCATAAGGATTTTCACAATCTTAAAATAGCACCTTCTGTTAGCACTGTCAAGTGTCGAGTGCTAAAATTGTCAGAAAATTAAAGTTCTTTTGAAAATCAAAAGAACTAAACAATAAAAATTCGCTGTAGAGATATCTTTCCGATCCTGAATATATCCCTACAGCGTTCACTCTACATAATCCAAAACAAAACAATGTTTATCTTTATTATGTAGATACTATATCATCCCAAAGGTTACAAAACGGATACAGATTTCGCAAAAATTTCGATTTTTATAATTATATTTTTCTACATTACCTCGCATTTAACTGTACCAATGGAGATATATCCTTGAAATAACGCTGACAGATCCGAATCATCTATTGGAATTTCTTTTGGAAGCCCACTGACATCCACACAGATCATACCGTCGTCTCTTAGATAAGAAGCATAATGTTCCTTATATGGAGTATAATTGGCAATTGTGCGCTTACGCAAGATTCCATTACATTCCTTTAAGGAAACGCCGGGGAAATTCACATTCCAAATCTGCCCCTTTGGTAATTCTTTTTGTAACAGTTCTTCGATTACCGGCTCAAGATAAGCATCCAGAATTTCATCTGAACTTCCCGCCTTTTTTGAAAATGCAATCGCAGGAATACCTTTCATCACACCTTCCATCGCAGCCCCAACCGTCCCGGAATATGCAATATCATATCCGGCATTGTATCCGTTATTCACCCCGGAGAAGATATAATCCGGCTTTGCATCTTTCATCAGCACGCCGAGCGCTACCTGTACACAGTCAGCAGGTGTTCCCGTAACCAGATAGGAAGTAACGTTCTTAACACCAATGTCGTACTTTTTGGCACATAATGTCTCTTTAATAGAGATGCGATGCGACATCGCACTGCACTGCTTTGAAGGCGCCACTACCCATACCTCTCCGAATCTATTTGCTGCCTGTGCAAGCCTTTTGATCCCCGGAGCTGAAATACCATCATCATTTACTACCAGTATGCGCATTAGAATTCAATTCCTTTCCTTGCCGGAATTCCCCGATCAAATGGATGCTTAATCTTTTTCACTTCCGACACATAATCCGCTCTGTCAACAAATGCCTGCGATGGATTTCTGCCTGTCATGATTACTTCACAATCTTTTAAATCTTCAATTGCCGCAAGCACTTCATCCACTTCAATCAACCCGGCATTCACTGCATCTACGATTTCGTCTAATACAATAACGCTTGCTCCTTTATTCATTGCCGTTTTGACAAGCGAGCTTAAATATTGCGGATAACTCACCATTGCCCGCTCCTTTTCTTCTTCTGTCATGTGCATAGTGAATTTCACAAGTCCCGAATACGAAATCACATCTATCCCCGGCACATACGAAAATGCCTCAACTTCTCCAGAAGAACCATCTTTTAAAAACTGTCCGATAACAACATGGTTTCCTCTTCCCGCTGCTCTAAGCGCAAGCCCCATTGCTGCCGTTGTCTTTCCTTTTCCATCTCCAATATATAAATGTAACATATGACGCCTCCTATAACTCACAATTATTTACCGTTCTTGGAAACGGTATTACATCACGGATATTCTGCATTCCGGTCAGATACATCACGCATCGCTCAAACCCAAGGCCAAAACCTGCATGACGCGCAGAACCGTATTTTCTAAGATCCAGATAGAACTGATAATCATCTTCTTTCATTCCAAGCTCATCCATGCGCTCTTTTAGTTTATCAAGATTGTCTTCTCTTTGGGAGCCACCGATGATTTCTCCGATTCCCGGCACCAGGCAGTCCACTGCTGCAACAGTTCTGCCATCTTCATTGAGCTTCATATAAAAAGCTTTAATCTCCTTTGGATAATCCGTCACAAAAACAGGACGCTTAAAGATTTCCTCTGTCAGATATCGTTCGTGCTCTGTCTGAAGATCACAGCCCCAGGTCACCTTATAATCAAACCGGGCATTTTGTTTTGCAAGAATCTCCACAGCTTCCGTATAGGTGATTTTTGCAAAATCATTTTCCACTACATTGGTAAGACGTTCCTTTAACCCTTTGTCAACAAATGAATTAAAGAACTCTATTTCCTGAGGTGCATGTTCCATCACATAACGAATGATATATTTTAACATGTCTTCAGCAAGCGCCATATCATCGTACAAATCTGCAAATGCAATCTCCGGTTCAATCATCCAAAACTCTGCCGCATGGCGCGTTGTATTGGAATTCTCAGCTCGAAAGGTCGGTCCGAAGGTATAGATATTTTTAAATGCCATCGCATATGCTTCTCCATTTAGCTGACCTGACACCGTCAGATTCACAGGCTTTCCAAAGAAATCATTTGCGTAATCAATCTGCCCTTCCTCATTTACCGAAGGTTGTTTTAGATCCATAGTGGTTACCTGAAACATCTCGCCTGCACCTTCACAGTCGCTACCGGTAATAATCGGTGTATGTACATAGACAAAGTCGCGCTCTTGAAAGAACTTATGAATAGCATATGCCAGTACTGACCGAACACGAAATACTGCTTCAAATGTATTCGTTCTTGCCCGAAGATGTGAAATTGTCCTCAAATACTCAAAGGAATGTCGTTTCTTTTGAAGCGGATAATCTGAAGTCGAAGTTCCTTCAATCACTACAGAACTTGCCTGAATCTCAAATGGCTGCTTGGCATTTGGCGTTGGTGTCAAAATTCCTGTCACAATTAAAGCTGCGCCGACATTGATTTTCTCCACCTCTTCAAAATTCGCCAGTGCATCCGTATACACTACCTGAATCGGTTCAAAAAAAGTTCCGTCATTCACAACAATAAAGCCAAATGTCTTAGAGTTTCGAATAGACCTTACCCATCCTCCAATGGTTACCTCTTTGTCATAATACTGCTTCTCATTTTTAAAAATCTGTCTGATATCTGTTAATTTCATAGCCATTCCTTCTTTAAAAAAAGCCGCGGCAGGTATCACCCACCACGGCCTTTGCCTGCTTATTTTATTCGTCTGATGATGAATCAGAGCTTTCTGTTTCATCAGAATCATCATCTTCTGTATATGTTACCTTGGCATTGTCTACTAAGAATGTAGAAACCTTAGAATAATACAGATATGAATTCTCGATGTAACTCTTTGAATATTCTTCATAAAGAGCGCTTTCATCAGAATAACCATAACTGCTGATGATTCCTGAGATATACTCTTCGAGTTCTTCATCCGTCACTTCCATCTTCTCAGTTTCTGCAACTGCACGAAGTACCTCTTCTTCTTTTACCTTATCGGCCATGTAGGTCTCAACCTGTTCGTCAAACTCATCTTCTGTCATGCCCATATAAGTTGACAGGTAATCCTCAAAGGAAATACCATATGCTTCACAAGAAGCTTCCATACTTGCCTTATACATAGCTGAACGCATTTCCAGGAGGCCATCCGGTGCTCCATCAACGGTTGCGTTCTCTACAACGGCGCTAATGACTGCACTCTGGGTATCTGAAGTCTTCTGACTTTCTGCAGATGATTCAAGTTGTTCCTTAACGGCATCGAGATATTCATCAACCGTATCATAGCCTAACTTTTCAGACACATACTCATCTGTAAGTGTATCATAAGTGTATGTCTTCTTCTTAAGAAGTTTATTTACCGTAAAGGTAAATACGGCTTCTTTTCCTGCGTATTCTTCGTTCGAATAATCATCCGGGAATGTTACATTGACATCAACGGTTTCACCAACCTTCGCACCAACGAGCCCCTCACAAAATCCGTCTACAAATGCACTACCGGAAGTTGTTGCATTATTCGCAATATCCAGATCCACATCCTCTGCGCTACCGCCATCAAATGCTTCTCCATCAATCTTGCCGACATAGTCTACATTAACATAAGAATCTTCTTTAACCGTATTCCCTTTTTTCTTCACGTACACAGGGTTACTTGATATGTCAGATTCTACCTGCTCTTTAATCTTAGCTTTCGTTACTTCGTAATCCGAAGCCTTAAGCGAAACCTCTACGCCCTTATAATCTCCAAGTGTTACATAATCTAGCGCAGTGTATTCAATCTCTTCTTGTGCTGTGTCTGATGTGCTGGTACTGGTACTCGAATCATCAGATGCCTTACCACAGCCTGCGATAGAAACTGCCATAAGTCCGGCACATGCAAGCGCCGCAATTCTCTTCAATTTCATAATCTTTGACCTTTCTTTTTTTTAATAATTTTGCCTACACAAAATCTGTTCTCATATTCAATTACGATACCATATTTAGTGAAAAATATAAACCCTTTTCATTGATTTTTCACACAATCAATGTTACAATGGGTTTCGAGTTTATAGAGCTTAGGAGGAAGAAAAATTGAGTCCAGCAATCATTGCAATGATAATTGTTATAGCTGCTTTGGTCGTTGTGATCATCGTCTTGGCTGTATTGGGAAAAAGAGCGCAACGTAAGCGTGACGAACAGCAGGTTGAGATTGATAAAGTTGCACAGACCTACACAATGCTGATTATCGACAAGAAAAAGTTAAAACTTCGAGATGCAGGATTCCCTCAGTTCGTATTAGACCAGGCTCCTAAGAGAATGCATGGTCGTAAGGTTCCAATCGTCAAGGCTAAGATTGGTCCTAAGATTTCATCTTTCATCTGCGAACCTGATATCTTTGATATGGTTCCGGTAAAAAAAGAAATCAAAGGAACTGTCAGCGGATTATATCTCACAGGTGTGAAAGGCCTTCGTGGTGCACTTGAAACACCAGCCAAGAAGCAGGGATTTGTTGATCGCCTTTTCAACGGCAGAAAATAAAACTACAATATTATAAACGTTAAAAAAGGAAATTGTCATCACGACAATTTCCTTTTTTTCTTTTCTTATATTCATGTCAAGACTCGCTCGCGAGTCTTGCGCGCCGGATTCGGACAGGAATTTGTGTGCATCCTCGCGGAGCGTTTAACTCAGTCGGAGCTTGTACCCCGACTGAGTTAAAACAGTGCCGGCTGATCCCACAGATTCAATTTTGTTCCAATGCCAAGTTCCAACGCTTTTTCATAGCACTTCTTTCCCCATGCCACATCTTCTACAGGCATACCGCCAACAGAGTAGATGATCACCTGATCGTCAGACTCACGGCCCTTTTCCTTTCCTGCCAGGATTGCTCCAAGATTCTTAATCTCACTCTTATCAAGCTTACCATCATGTACAAGATCCAGCCATAAGCTACCCGGAATGTAGATTTCATTGTAGGTCGGATAAGGATACTCTTCCGCCCAAGCTTCATACAGTTTAATATTATCGCAAACCAGTTTCGGCTTACCGGAACAGATATATTCATCAGAAAAATCTCCGGAGCCCGGAATACAAAACAGTGCACCCGGCTTGATCCATGATTCGTCAATAAATGGATATGCACTTCTGTCCATTCCCATCGTTGTCGATGTTGCGAAACTTAAGATATCAGAATCACGCACACACTCTTCAATCGTATCTACTACAGTGATTGTCGTAAACTGCGGCAGATGTTCCTTCACATAGGAGATACAGCGGTCGATGGACTCTTTTCCTCTTCCCTTGATTTTCAATGTATGAAGTGATGGTCGAAGCGCTGCAAATGTCTCAATCGCCGTAATGTTAATGACGCCAGGTCCTACAATTCCAAGAACTTCAGCATTTTCCACAGCCAGGTTTTTAACACCCGCTCCCGGGATTCCGGAAGTACGATAGGCAGATAACAGATTGGCCGACATCAAAGAAAGTGGTGCTCCGGTATCTTTATCATTTAACATTACCATTAAGATGGAACGAGGAAGTCCTTTCTCCCTGTTTTCCACATTAGACCCATACCACTTCATTCCTGCCATATCTGTCTCACCGCCAACATATGCAGGCATTGCCATAAATCTTCTGTCCGGGCCATTCTTCGGCATATTGGGGAACAGTGGATGTTCCGGAAATGTCACCATACAGCCGTGGGAATTTCCATTTTCTCCACCCATCAGATAATCCCCCTTATCCATGGTAATCAATAATTCTTCCATACATTCTGTGCAGGCAACCACATCATTCACGCCTGCCTTAATCATATCCGGTTCACTTAAATATAATAAATCTAATTTTGTATCGCTCATTGTTTTATCCTCCTGCTTATTCTGCTGCTATATTGATATCAGTTTCATCCGGATTCGTTTCATCCGGCTTAGATGATTTTCTTTTCCTGTGATATTCGTTATATAATTCATTTTCCATCGCCATCACTTCTTTAACCGGGTACGGCTTAAACAGCGGCCGTTTTACTTTAAATTTCACCCAGAAAAATGCGTATACCGCAAGGATGATGACAACGATTGCCACAACTTTATACAAAGACAACTTCACCGTCACATCCGGATCGATGTTGTAAATCATATACGCCGATCCAGCCATTCCCAGAATAGGAATCAGCGGACCAAAAGGCAGTTTAAAGTTCCTTGGTGCTTTCGGAAGTCTCCTTCTAAGCAGCAAAACATTCAGATTGGAAATGATATAACTAATCAGCCACAGCACCGCCAGAACGGAAATCATATAGGAAATCGAATCCGTTGTAGATAATCCTGTTACATTTAGCAGGATAAATACACCCGCTTCAATCAAAATTCCAATATAAGGCGCTTTCTTTTTATTTGTCTTTTGGAAAAATTCCGGAAGTAATCCAATCTTTGACATCCCCATCAGGATATAAGACAGCGATGACATAATCGTATTAACTGAACTGATGGCTGCAAGAAGCGTTACAATCAGCATCCAGTATTTTCCAAGTGGGCCAAGAAGCATCTGTCCGAATAAGATATGCGGCGTTGTGCTGGCTCCAAGCTCTCCCCACTGTGTATAATTGCGAAATCCAATGCTTAAAAATGTCTGCATTCCCAGGATAATAACCATGCTAAGCACCATTCCAAGCGGAATATTTCGTTTAGCGTTTTTTGTTTCCTTTGTCAAAGGGATTACATATTCGCCTCCTACAAAAAGGAAGAATGCCAATCCGCATAATCCTGTAACACTCTTAAAATCAGATGCCAAAACGCTTGGCTGCTCTACTACTTCACCGACGCCAATTCCAAGTGCTCCCATAACACCCATAACCACCATCGAAGCAATCAGGGCAAATGCCACAAAGTCCTGTACTTTGATAAAGACATCAACACCATTAAGATTGGTCACCATCAAAATCAAAACTAATATCACGGTAAATATCCACGCCGGAATATTCATATTCTCGAACATACCGGCAAATGTATTTCCAAACATTGCTCCTTCTACCGATCCCGCCAGCGAATTACACAGTGCATATCCGCCTACCATACAGATGATGGTCACAAACGGTCCTACACAAGCCAGTGAAAACTGCGCCAGGCCACCGGTCAGATCCGGCATTAGCGAATTCAGTTCCGCAATTGACATCAGCGTAAAGATATTCACAACGCATGCGATAATCATCGTAATAACAAATGTCAGACCGATTGCGGAAACGCCAAGTCCCAAAGACATTAGGCAACTGGAGCCGACAACCAGTCCCACACCTGTGGCAATAACACTGCCAAGGCCTAATTTCTTTCCATTCATATTGTGTTCCTCCTAACAAATCTTTTTGCAACTTATTTTTATGAATTAATCGAGTGCGCCTTCTTTTAGCGCCTCCATTCCTTCTTCTCCGGTTCGTACTCGAATCGCATTGGTAACCGGTGTGACAAAGATCTTGCCATCACCTATATGGCCGGTGTAGAGTTCCTTTTCCACATATTCTAAGAAAGAATCTACTTCTGCCGTTGGAAGAACAACCATGACAACCTGTTTGGATAACAACAATGGCTCTTCATTTTTTTCAACTTCATATTCACGGGTTCCCATCTGTACTCCACAGCCCTTTGCAGAATAAATGGTCATACCCGTAATTCCAAACTTTCCAAATCCTTTTACCAGCTCGGCAACTTTTGCTTCCTTGGTAATGATTTCTACTTTTGATAACTCTTCGATCGCAACTTTCATATGTCTTTCCTCCTGATGTTAAATTTTCGCTTTAAAGCGGTTATATCTTAGCTGGCTGATATCGACCGTTGTCTTTCCATCGATAATCAGCATTGCGAGCTGTTCTCCGACTGCCGGTGCAATTCCGAAACCATGACCCGTAAAGGCACATGCAATAACAAGTCCCGGAACCTCATCGGTCGTTCCCAATACCGGAACGCCGTCTGCACAGGTATCGATATAACCGGCCCATGTTCTGACAATTTTGGCATCCTGAAGTTCCGGAAAATACTTCATAATACCCCGGCAGATACACGGCGCCGTAATGGCATTATTCCCCGGCGAATCCGGTGTTCCGCCATCTTTGTTGTCCGTCTCAAGACCGGAAGATCCTCCGAATACAAATGACCCATGATCCGACTGATGACCATAAAAATCAGCTTCCGCCGTTCCGAGCATCTGATTAAACATATGCGGCTCAGCTTCCGTTACCAGACATTCCATAAGGTCTTTGTGCATCGGAACATCAATTCCGACGGTTGCCAGGATATCTCTGGATTCATATCCTGCTGCCACGACTACATAATCAGCCTCGTATACGTTGTCATGTTCTGTGATAACCTCTCTTAAGCGGCCTCTTATCTTTCTTAAACGAACCACCTTTTCTCCGGTAATAAATCTTGCTCCAAGCTGTCTTGCTTTTCGGTAAAATGCAAGCGTTGTAATCATCGGATTTGCATGTCCGTCTGTCGGGCACCAGCTTGCCCCGATTACTTCATCCGACAGATGCGGATTAATCTTTTTTACTTCTTCTGCATCAATCATCCGAACATCCAGACCACACTCGACGGCTCTGTCTGTCAGTCCCTGTAAGATCTTAAGATGTGCCGGCGTCTTACCAAGTCTTAAATTTCCTTCCTTGTGATACTCACAGTTCACACCAAGTTCTTTTGAAAGTCCCGGCCACAAATTCTTAATTCCATACATGGCAAGCGGAAGTTCTCTAGGATCACGTCCGGACTGTCTGACGCCGCCTCCGTTTCTGGAAGAACCACCATTTCCGATATGATCACTACCTTCTAATACAATGACGGATTTTCCTCTCTTTGACAGATAATAAGCTGTCGCGCAACCGATTACGCCGCCGCCAACGATAATGACATCTGCTTTATTCTCCATTACGCATCCACCTCCTCATGTCCAAAGATTCTCATCTCTGTCGGTCTCATCGGTGAGCGGGCCGTTGCAGGTTCTAGCTGCGCCGGTGATACCCCAAGTTCTCTGGCAATAATTCCCTTTACCAGTCTCGAACAGGTCTGTCCCTGACAAAGTCCCATGCCTGTACGAAGATATCTTCTTACTTCCGTAACGGTCCACATTCCATCATGGACAGCTCTTCGAATCTCACCTTTTGTAATTTCTTCGCATCGGCAGATGAGCATATCATCATCCGGTGCTTCTATGTATTCACCAATATCGACGGATCGATCTACAATACAGTTCATATTCATTTCCTCCTTAAGCGTGCGCAACCTTTTGTCTATGCGCTGCCACTTCTTTTGTCTGATAAAATCTTGCCTTCATCGCGTATTTTTTCGGAACCGCTATCGTAACAAGATTTGTATGGTCAAATGCCTTCATGCTCTTTACTGATACTACTTCGGCCTCGCAGACCATCCTGCCGTTTCGTCCCAGCGCAATTCCCACATCACCTTCTTTTGGAAGTGGTAAGAATTCATATGGAAGTGTTACGGTTGCATAGTCTTCTCCTGCATCTTCATCTACCAAAAAGATTGCCTGTCCGGAGCAGCTTGCCACACACATGCCACAATTGATACAAGTACTGTCTTCCACCGAAATCGGAAGATTGGTGATGTGATCTCCAATTGAAATACATCCCTTCGGACATGCATCCTGACAAGGATTACACGGAATATTTTGTGTACATTCAATTACCGGATGAACGCCGACTTTATGAATGACTCCCGGATATCTTTCAATCTCATCTTCTGCTACATAACCATTTACCAGCAAACTATCTGATACCGGAATACCTTCCTCCGTCTTATCAAGTTTCTTTCCTCTGTTCTTTGGCGCAAACATTCCCTGGCGAAGGCTTTCTAAATCTTCTTCGAGTTTCGCAAGTTTTGTGTCCTTATCTTCTTTCGTGCAATATCCCAGATATTCGGCAACGCATACACCTGCCATACGACCTTCGATCATTGCTGAACTTGCTTCTTCAATTCCGGATACATCACCGGCAGCAAAGACACCTGATATTGAAGTTTCTCCATATTCATCCACGATCGGCACCTGTCCGCCTCGCTTTGGATTGTCTTCCATCTTGCAACCTGCCATCTTAAGCAGCTGCGACATCGGTGAAAGTCCGACTGCAAGACATATCGTATCCACATCAAAGTACTTATCTGTTCCTTCGATTGGCTGAAAATGTTCATCCACCTCGCTGATGGTAACGCCTGTTACCTGATCTTCTCCATGTGCTTTCGTAATCGTATGCGACAGGTAAAATGGAACTCCGGTACGAGATACCTTTGAAGCATGCACGCCATATCCGCCAACTCTAGGCGCCGCATCAACCAGTGCCACCACTTCACATCCAGCCTGTAACAACTGGAAAGAAACTACCAGTCCAACATTACCGGTTCCAAGCATCAGGATTTTCTTACCCGGCTGAATTCCATGAAGGTTCATCATGGTCTGTGCAGCTCCTGCACCGATTACACCCGGCAACGTCCACCCCGGAAATGTCACCATATTCTCAGCTGCACCGGTCGCAATAATAATGGTGTCACCTTTGTAATGATGAATCGCATCTGCGATTCTCACACTGACTTCCTTATCCTGATACAGACCGACAACCGTTGCATTTAACACAACTTCCACGCCGGCTTCATCGGCTTCTTTTAATAATTGTGTACCGATGTTGATGCCTCTGATTTTTGCCCTGTGCTCTTTCGAACCAAAGAACTTATGGATCTGCTTAAACAGCTGACCTCCTGGTTTTTCATTTTCATCAAATACCACAACCTTCATTCCCATCTGTGCTGCTTCAATCGCAGCTGACAGCCCCGAGGGTCCTGCTCCAACAATGATTACGTCATATCGCTTCATCATACCTACGCCTCCTTTGCCTCAACACCGTACTGTGTCTGGACCACCATTCCTGATTCAAGTGGTGTCACACAGGTTCTGATGTTTGGCTTTCCATCCACGATCATGACACAGTCAGTGCAACG
This sequence comes from Eubacterium sp., assembly GCA_024690665.1. GTDB lineage: Bacteria > Bacillota > Clostridia > Lachnospirales > Lachnospiraceae > Eubacterium_C. The sequence continues at coordinate 59,737 of JAILOU010000028.1, read as the reverse complement.
ACCGATGGCACAAAACAAACCTCTTGGCTTGTGTTCCTTTTTTGTGTAACGGTGAATCATAACTCCATTTGCCTTTAGTGCAACGGCAATCGGCTCACCTTCATATCCCGTCATACTTGTTCCGTTGTAGGTAAATGTAATTTCTTTTCCTTTTTCTGTCTCTCCCAAGATTGGATGACTTTCTATTCTGCTCATTGGTAATCTCTCCTTTATCTTAGCTTGCTGCGATGGCTGTCATTTCAATTTCCACCAGCTGCGTCGGTCTGTTCAGTGCCGGAATTCCGACTACCGTACATAGCGGCTTAATATCATGAAACAGTTCTGAATATGCATCGCAGATCTTAGCAGACTGTGACATGTCCGTTGTGTAAACTTTCACCTCAATCACTTCCTGTGCAGATGCCTCAGCTTTTTCAAGCAGCTCAATCTGTTTTTTTAGTACGTAATGTGTCTGCTCATATGCATCCTCACCATATACGCTTCCATCCGGCTGAACGGAAGTCGTTCCTCCGATTTTGATAAACGGTCCCACCTGAACCATTCTTGAATATCCAACTTTTTCTTCGAGCGGTGCTCCTGATCCATAATTTTTTCTTGCTAATTCCATATTCATCACAGCTCCTTTTTAATCTTTATCTCATTTCAAAAGCAAAAGAACGAAGGAGCCGCGTCTATTCGACACGAACTCCTTCGTTCTAAAGTTGCTTTCGATTTGTTATTGTAATTATGTTATAGCACAACATTTTCGTTGCGAAAAGCAGATTTTTCTTTTGAGACCACAACCAAAAGGTTGAACTATGTGGTATAATTTACCAATAATTAAAAAAAATTCTATTCGATTCATATACATTATGTTAGGAGATAGTAACTATGACCCAGAAACAATTAACTTATTTTGTTACCGTTTACGAGCAAAAGAGCATTTCCAAAGCCGCCAAAATGTTGTACATCACACCACAGGCCTTGTCGAAATCACTTGCATCCTTAGAAGAAGAATTACAGATTTCACTTTTTACGCATACCAGCAACCGCATTGTTCCAACCGAAGAAGCCGCAAGACTGGTTAATCACGCCCGAAACATTATCCTGGAATACGACATCGTTGAAAACCGGTTATTTAAACAATCAAACATTCGTCATCCCCTGCCCATCTCTTGTACCTATGATTCCCTGCAGGTAATGAGCTCTGAATTTTTTCATTCCTTTATGGTGGAACATCCCAATATCCTGCTGCAGCTTCGTGAATATCCCGACCAGCATATCTTAAAGCAACTCGATCACAATCAGGTTGACCTCGCCTTCTTACCGGGACCTTTAGATTATGACAAATACGAATACACTCCTATATTCTCTGATGACTTTCGTCTTATTCTGCCGAAAAACCATCGGCTTGCCATCCGTGATTATATCGATATCGAAGACTTAAAAGACGAACCCTTGGTAATCAAAAGTGGCGACAGCACAACCAGTATCAGTCAATACAGTACCTTTATCGACCACGGCATATTGCCAAATATCATTTTGGAAACCTCGGACAACTATCTTCTTATGGACCTGATTGCCAGAGGGCAGGCACTTGGCATGGCTTTGGGATTTTTCGCTTCCAAAATCAGCCATCCGGAAGTCGTCACAAAACCATTTCACAACGTGAAAATGTCTAAGACCATCTACCTTACCCAAAAGAAAGATTTTCCGCTCAGTCATGAGGCCAGACATTTTAAAGAAGATTTACTTGATTATATCTATCGTCTATAAAAAAGCCGGCATGTTCTCACAAACATGTCGGCTGATTCATTTATTCATAATCGAGCATTTCATCCATATTGCTATGTAACAATTCGAGATATGCCTTCATATCTTCTCTTAATTCATCTGTACGAAGCGCGCATTCAATATTGGCCTGTAAAAATCCAATCTTACTACCCACATCATAACGATGTCCCTTGAAATTATATGCATAGACCGGTTGCTGTTTTGCCAATCGCTTCAACGCATCTGTCAGCTGAATCTCGCCTCCGGCGCCTTCTTCCTGCGTTCTAAGAAGATCAAAAATCTCCGGTGTAATGATATAGCGACCTAAAACCGCCACGTTGGAAGGTGCATCTTCCAGCTTCGGTTTTTCCACCATATCTTCTACCTGGTAGATATCGCGAGCCACTTCCTTACCTGCAATGATTCCATACTTGTGGACATTCTCATCGGCAACCTTTTGCACTCCAAGCACAGAGCCAGCATACTTGTCATAAACAGCTATCATCTGCCCGAGTGCCGGCGTTTTGGATACCACCACATCATCACCTAAAAGTACAGCAAATGGTTCATCCCCGATAAAATGCTCCGCTGTCAAAACTGCGTGTCCAAGTCCTCTTGGCTCCTTTTGGCGCACGTAATGAATATTCGCCATGTCCGCAATTTCGCGTACCATCTTAAGCATATCTTCCTTATGATTTTTTTCAAGTTCATATTCCAATTCCATAGAACGATCAAAATGGTCCTCTATCGATCGTTTGCTTCTTCCCGTTACAATAATAATATCTGTAATACCGGCAGACACAGCTTCCTCTATAATATACTGAATTGTCGGTTTATCCACGATTGGAAGCATTTCCTTTGGCTGCGCTTTGGTAGCCGGCAAAAAACGAGTCCCCAATCCGGCTGCCGGAATGATCGCTTTTTTTACTTTCATTTCCACTCATCCTCCTTTTACCTATACTATTACTTTATCTTATTTGCCCCCTTTTTACAATTGGTACCTATTGCATATTTACATTTCCATTTTAGCATGCTAATTTATGAATACGCTTTTTAGCGTCGGGACCGGAATAAGATATCTTCTTAAGAGGAGGTATGTTATGAAACGGATCATTTCAAAATTCATCAAGCGATACCGCGTTGCTTTTTGCTTCATCGGTATCCTCTCGTTACTTGCACCGTGCATGCTTCATGCACAAGCTGCAACAATTCCATTTATCATCATTAGTTCTTATCAAAGACAATTAAACATCGATGATACGTTCACTTTATATGCATTTACATCCAACGGAAAAAGACCTTCTTTTAAAAGCAGTTCTTCTAGTATTGCTTCCGTTAATACCTATGGTGTAGTCACAGCAAAGAAGGCCGGAACAGCACTTATAACAGCAAAAATTTCAGGTGCTGAAGCTTCCTGCAAGGTTACGGTAGCCAAAACCACAATCACACTTTCCAAAACCTCAGCTAGTTTAGAGTGCGGAAAGACCCTTAAATTATCCGCTACTACTTCTACCGGAGCCGCATGCACCTATTCATCCAGCAAAAGTTCAGTGGCAACCGTCACCGATACAGGACTTGTGAAGGCAAAAAAACCGGGCGAAGCCATCATACGCGTTAAATGCCAGGGAACAACCAAGACTTGCCGTGTGCGCGTCAAGACTCCGACCATTAAGTTAAATCATAAAAGTGCAACCTTATACCGGCTTCACACCATCAGGCTCAAGGCAACCACGTCTTCCGGTAAAAACGTCACATACCGGTCTAATAAGTCATCAGTTGCAACCGTTTCGCCAAGCGGCCTTGTTACCGCCGTCAAGCACGGCGCAGCGACCATCACCGCATCTTTAGATGGTGCAAAAGCTACTTGCAGCGTATACGTAAAGCAACCAACGATGACAATTTCACCAACTTCTGTTACCCTTCCGGTAGGTAAGACCAAACAAATCACGGTCACCATCTCATCCAACAATGTTCCTACCTATTCATCAAGCAATCCGGCCGTTGCAGAAGTTTCTTCAAAAGGCGTAATTACCGCAATCAATCCCGGCCGGGCAACCATCTATTGCAAGGAAGATGGCGTCAAAAAAAGCTGCGTTGTAAAGGTAACGCAGCCTAAATAATAATTAGTTCCATTATTTAATTAGTAAAAGAAGCATCTCATCTTCCGGTCCCGTATCTTTAGAGTTCAAACTCCGCAGAATCCTTTGCCATAATCTCAAGATCAATTGCACAATGTGCCATGTGCTCACTGTTAATTTCCAAATCGTATTCAATTGATACCTGAATTCTATCATCCGTTTCTTTGATTTCAATACGCTTTGTATCAATCCCGAGTTCCATGCCGCCATAAGGCGTCTGGTAATAGGTAATATGCTTTGTCTGTTCATCAAAAATCAACTGGACCGTAACCGGTCCTTTTTTTGTAATCTCCACATATCCGGGTTCCATCTTAATACGATTCTTATTAGGCTCTGCGAATCCCTCAATCGGTTCCTCATAGATGATATAATGTTTGTCATTCTTACAATAATATGTTCCGCTATTAATGACTTCAATCTGTTCTTCTTCATCTTCTTGGCGAATCTGAAGTCCTCCAATGCGGATTAATATCTCTTTTGTCAAATATCTGTCTCCTAATATTCTTCTATCGCCAGCACCTGAACCTTATGTACATCAAACGGCTGGATGCTGTTGGCGAATCGCATAAACTTTTCTGCCGCATCTGATACATAATATTCGTGGTCGTATGGCTTTCCATGACCATCATTTTTTATGCCATGTCCAATTAAAAGTTCATTTAAACTGCGAGCCGTCTCATAGGCCGGATTCACAAGATTTACCCGTTCTCCCAGAACGCCTCGGAGAGTCGACCTAAGAAGCGGATAATGGGTGCATCCCATAATCAGCGTGTCCACTCCGGATTGCATAAATGGTTCCAGATAGCGTTCCGCTACCTGAACGGTAATGGAATCTTTTAACCATCCTTCTTCCACAAGTGATACAAATAAAGGACAAGCCTTTCCCATCACTTCTGCATTCGGATTATGTTTTTTTATGTAAGTCGCGTAGATCTCGCTTCGTATTGTCGCCTCTGTTCCAATGACTCCAATCTTATTATTTTGCGTCGTTTCCGCTGCAACTTTTGCACCCGGTTTAATCACTCCCAAGATTGGAATATCCAGTTCTTTTTGTATGTCATCAAGCGCATAAGCACTTGCCGTGTTACAGGCAATGACAACCGCTTTCACGCCCTTTGTCTTCAAAAACCGAATAATCTGATTGGAATAACGCGTTACCGTCTCCTTAGACTTTGTACCATATGGCACGCGCGCCGTATCTCCGAAATAAACGATTCGTTCGTTCGGAAGCTGCCGCATGATTTCTCTGGCAACGGTAAGTCCTCCTACTCCGGAATCAAACACTCCGATTGGTGCATATCTTTCTTCACTATTTAGATTCATGGTAACCTATACTTCCTCCTGCTCGCGAATGATATTTTTCATTTCCACAGCCTGATTGGTTACATGTCTGCGCATAATCTCTACAACAGCCTCTTTATCGCGACGCTTTAAACCTTCCACAATCTGTCTGTGCTCATCCACCAGCGTCGGATAGTTTTCCTCTTCTTTTAGGTATTCCACGCGATAACGATACATCTGCTCGCTAAAGCCTTTCATAATCTGCCACAATCTTTCGTTACCGGTTGATTGATAGATAATATTATGAAATTCCACATCAGCATTCGTAATTTCTTTCATATCACCATGCTTAATCTGTTCTTCAAAATTCTTCTGTGCCTCTTCAAGTTGTTTCATCTGAGACATTGAAATCTGTTCGCAGGCAATCGTAACTGACAACTCATCAAGAGCCCTTCTTATCTGAAGTACATCTTCCATATCTTTTTCTGTCATTTTCGCAACAACTGCTCCACGTCTTGGCATCGTTACAGCCATGCCTTCTAATTCCAACTTACGAATCGCCTCTCTAATCGGCGTTCTGCTAACGCCAAGCTGTTCCGCAAGCTGCACTTCCATCAGACGTTCTCCCGGCTTTAGATCGCCCTTTAAAATAGCCTCTCTTAATGTTTTAAATACAACATCACGAAGTGGCAGGTACGCATTCGTCCCGCTACTACTTAATTCTATTTTCTTTAAATCTGTTTTGCTTGCCATCTTCCCTCTTCCTTTCTCGCACTTAATTTTCCCATATCATCTTATCTGTTTTTCAAAAATTTCGTTTTTTCCACCACAACATCATATGGAAGATTTACCATCCTTTCATAGGCTTTCTTGCATGTTTCTTCCTCTAAAAATATTGCAAATACAGTCGGTCCGCTTCCACTCATCATAGCAAAATCAGCGCCTTCTTTAAGGAGTGTTTTTTTGATTTCAGCAACAACCGGATACATGTTTAGCGTAACTGCTTCTAAATCATTTCCCATCGCGCGAAAACATTGTTCCCAGTCGCTCTCTTTAATTCCGCTCACAATGTCATCTATAAAAACATTTTTCGCAGAATCCAAAGACGCATCAACCGCTTCATAAACAGCCTTTGTTGAAACTCCAAAATCCGGTTTCACTAACAAAACACTGCAATTAAGATTCATCTGAACCGGCGTCAGTTTTTCACCAATCCCCTGCGCTATCGCGGTGTGCTCTATCACACAAAATGGCACGTCTGCGCCAATCGTTACTCCTATCTCACACAACTTATCCATGGTAAGACCTTTATCGAATAATCGATTCATTCCCCTTAATACTGCAGCGGCATCTGCACTCCCACCTGCCAGCCCGGCAGCCATAGGGATACGCTTTTCAATTCTAATATCCACACCATATTCTTGTTGAACTGCTTCGTTAAATGCCTTTGCTGCTTTATATGCCAGATTGCTTTGATCATCTGCCAGACCTTCCACTGATGAACTGATGCAGATACGATTATCCTGTCTTTTTGTAATCGAAACATCATCACATAAATCCAGCGATTGCATGAGCATATGCACATCATGATATCCATTTGGACGTTTTCCCAAAACTTCCAATCCAAGATTTATTTTCGCATGCGCCTGTTCTTTTATCTCCATGTTTTCTCCATTTATGTATAAATTTATATACTAAACATTAGTTTTTGTATACTTGATACAAATTATCACACTTTTATATCAAAAAGTCAATAAATCTATTGACAAACTCCCCCCACCTACCGATATAATAAATGTAACCATATAAATAGTACACGGAAGTACATTGACCATTCTACCAAGGAGGGGTATAATATGGATATAAGTTCAGTAAATACTTATACAAACACTTATTCAAGTACCATTGCAGCGAATAAAAAAATTGATTCTACTTCAAAGAATACTAATCAAACCGCTGCAACAGATGAAACAACAACGAATAGTTCCACTAGTGCTGCTACTGATCGTTCTGCTATTGTGAATCAATTAAAGGCCGATTCTGAAGCAAGAAATCAGCAGCTTGTTAATTATGTACAGCAGATGATGCAGCAACAAGGCGCTACTATTGCTAATGCAGATAGCGTGTGGAGATTTTTAGCAAGCGGTGATTATACCGTATCCGAAGCTGCTCAAAAGGAAGCTCAGGAATTAATCTCTGAAGATGGATATTACGGAGTTGAACAGACATCTGATCGAATCGTTGAATTCGCCAAAGCTTTAAGTGGTGGAGATGTTTCTTATGCAGAAGAATTACTTGATGCATTTAAGAAGGGATATCAAGAAGCCACAAAGTCCTGGGGGCAGGAATTACCTGAAATTTCTCAGAAGACTTATGACGCAGTACTTGAAAAGTTCGAGTCCTGGAAGAACGGCACAGATACAACATCTACTACTGCCGCTACCGGAATCGATTACTATGCTTAACTCAATTATTTGATTTACCTAAATTCACTCTAATGGAAAGACAGGACCTGATGGTCCTGTTTTTCCATTTCCGGGATTTTTTCATACTTCATATCAGCAATACAAAAAAAGATGTCGCAAACATGCGACATCCTTTTTCAAATAGATTTCTCTATGATTATTTGTTAGCTACTGCAGCTTTAATCTGCTCTGTAAGCTGTGGTACGATCTTATTAAGATCACCAACGATACCATAATCAGCAACATCGAAGATTGGAGCATCTTCATCTTTGTTGATTGCAATGATGATATCTGATTCTTCCATACCGGCAACGTGCTGGATAGCTCCTGAAATACCGATAGCGAAGTATACGTTAGGACGTACAGTCTTACCTGTCTGTCCAACCTGAAGATCCTTTGGCTTCCAGCCAGAGTCTACTACGGCACGTGAGCAAGAAACTGTTCCGCCGATAGCTTCAGCAAGTTCCTCAAGTAAAGTAAAGTCTTCACCAACTCCACGACCACCTGAAACTAAGATCTTAGCATCCATGATATCTACAACGTCTGAAACGTTCTTAACGATTTCCTGAATTTCAACATACTTAGCATTCTTCTCAAATCCCGGATTGAATTTGATGATGTCTGCCTGAGCACCCTTCTTAGGCTCAATCTTCTGCATAACACCAGGACGAACGGTAGCCATCTGAGGACGGTTGTCCGGGCAAGCGATTGTAGCGATTGTGTTACCACCGAATGCAGGACGAGTCATAAGAAGCTGTTTATGCTTCTGATCTGCTTCCTTACCAGGAATAGCCTTCAGTGGGAAATCACCGATTTCAAGTAAAGTACAGTCAGCTGTAAGACCTGTTGCTACTCTTGCAGATACACAAGGACCAAGGTCACGTCCGATAGCTGTTGCACCAACCAACATGATTTCCGGCTTAAATTCATTAATTACAGATGCAAGTGCATGTGTATAAGGCTCTGTCATATAGTCCTTTAACATTGGATCATCTACAACGATGACTCTGTCTGCACCATACTCTGCTAACTGATCTGTCAGATCTGAACTTAAGTTAGATCCGAGCAGTACAGCTACTACTTTTGCGTCATCAAGTTCAGCTGCAAGTCTGGTAGCTTCACTTGTTAATTCTAAAGCGATTCCGCTTAATTCATTATCGACCTGCTGTGCAAAAACATAAACGTCTTTGTACTGAGCGATCTGTTCATTTGTCATTGCTCCCATTGTTTAGTCACCACATTCCTTTCTTAGATTACATGTTTTGTTAACAGTTTATCCATGATGTAAGATACGCCTTCTTCCGGTGAATCTGGAACGATTTTCTCACCTGCACCCTTACGAACTTTGTCAGATGCACGAGCGATCTTAGTAGGAGAACCTTTCAGACCAAGGTTTGAATCATCAATATCCTTAAGATCTGATCTACCCCAAGTAGTGATCTTATCATTGTCAGGATCACAAGCATCAAAGATGCCGCCTGGAGTCATGTAACGTGGCTCATTTAACTCAGCAAGAGCTGTACAAAGTACAGGCATCTTAGCCTTTAACATATGATATCTGTCATCAAACTGACGTTTCACAACTACGCTGTCGCCTTCAACTTTGAGTTCCTGTGTATAAGAAATTACAGGAAGACCAAGATGTTCTGCAATCTGAGGACCTACCTGTGCGGTATCTCCGTCGATAGCCTGACGTCCTGTGATAACGATGTCAAAATCAAGATTTCTAAGAGCACCGGCAAGTGTTGTAGAAGTAGCCCAAGTATCAGCTCCTCCAAGAACACGGTCAGTTACTAAAACTGCCTTGTCTGCGCCCATTGCTAATGCTTCTTTTAATACAGCTGTAGCCTTTGGAAGACCCATGGTTACAACAGTAACCTCTGCGCCGTATTCATCTTTTAATCTAAGTGCTGCCTCAAGACCTGCCTTGTCATCCGGATTCATGATTGCAAGCATTGCAGCTCTGTTCAGTGTACCATCTGGATTGAATTCTACTCCACCTGCAGTATCAGGTACCTGTTTAATACATACTACTACCTTCACGATAATAATCTCCTTTCGTATTCGAATATAATGTCAGAATCAATTATTTCAAAAGATTAGCAGAAATAACCATTCTCTGTACTTCAGATGTTCCTTCGTAGATTTCAGTAATCTTAGCATCACGCATCATACGCTCAACATCATACTCTCTGATGTAACCGTATCCACCGTGTAACTGAACAGCCTTTGTTGTAACTTCCATAGCTGCTTCAGCTGCATATAATTTAGCCTGTGCTGCCTCAAAACCGTAGTTCTTCTGAGTATCTTTTGCACGAGCTGCTCTATAAACCAGAAGCTGAGCTGCCTGCATCTTTGTAGCCATATCAGCAAGCTGGAACTGTGTATTCTGGAACTGAGAAATTGTTCTTCCGAACTGTTTTCTTTCTTTTACATAGTCGATTGTTGTCTCAAGTGCACCTTCACCAAGTCCAAGTGCCTGAGCTGCGATACCGATACGTCCACCATCAAGTGTATGCATAGCAACGCCAAATCCCTTACCTTTTTGTCCAAGTAAGTTTTCCTTTGGAATACGGCAATCCTGGAAAATAAGCTCATAAGTAGCTGATCCACGGATACCCATCTTCTTTTCTTTTGTACCGAATGTAAATCCAGGTGTTCCCTTTTCAACGATGAATGCTGAAATTTCCTTCTGCATTCTTCCACGCTTTTCAACTTTACCTGTAACGGCAATTACGATATAAACATCAGCGTAGCTTCCGTTTGTGATGAAGCACTTAGAACCGTTTAATACCCATTCATCACCATCTAATACAGCCTTTGTCTGCTGTCCCTGTGCGTCTGTACCTGCACCTGGCTCTGTAAGACCAAAAGCACCGATTTTCTTACCTGCAGCTAAGTCAGGAAGATATTTTTTCTTCTGCTCTTCTGTACCATAAGTAAGAATCGGATCACAACAAAGTGATGTATGAGCGGAAACGATAACGCCTGTAGTACCGCAGACTTTGGATAATTCCTCTACGCACATAGCATATGTGAGGATATCACAACCCTGTCCACCATACTCCTTCGGAATCGGAATTCCCATGAAGCCGGCCTTAGCCATCTTCTCAACTGTCTCCACTGGGAAACGCTCTTCTTCGTCTACATCCTGAGCTAAAGGTTTTACTTCATTCTCAGCGAACTCTCTGAAAAGAGTTCTTGCCATTTCGTGTTTTTCTGTTAAAGCGAAATCCATTACTTTACCTCCATTTTTAGATAGCGGCATAATCTCCATATATTTTCATGCCTTTTATATTACTTAAATTCCTACTGATTATTTGCTGTAGTCATAAAAGCCTTTTCCGGATTTGATACCAAGCTGTCCACCACGAACCATCTTCTTAAGAAGTGGATGAGGACGATACTTTGGATCACCAAATTCATCATAGAGTACGTTCATAATTGCAAGGCATACATCCAGACCGATTAAGTCACCAAGTGCTAAAGGTCCCATTGGATGGTTTGCACCTAATTTCATAGCTGCATCGATACCTTCTACTGAAGCTACTCCATCTGCGTAAATTCCCACAGCCTCATTAATCATTGGAACTAAAATTCGATTTACAACGAAGCCTGCTGCTTCTTCCACCTGTACAGGTGTTTTTCCAATGTCTTCTGAAATCTGCTTAATTTTTTCTACCAATTCTGCCGGTGTGTTTAATCCTGCAATAACCTCAACCAGTTTCATTACCGGTGCCGGGTTAAAGAAATGCATACCGATCATTGGTCTATCCAGTCCCTGTCCGATTGCAGTAATAGAAAGGGATGATGTATTTGTAGCAAAGATTGCATCTTTCTTACAAATTTCCTGTAATTCTTTAAATGTCTGCTGCTTAATCTCAAGATTTTCGATTGCAGCCTCAATAATAAGATCGCAGTCTGTACAGATGTCTTTTACACCTGTCTTAATTCTTGCCAATGTTGCATCAGCATCAGCCTGCTCCATCTTTCCTTTGGCAATTCTCTTTTCAAAACCCTTTTGAATTTTCTTCTTACCATTTGCAGCGAATTCATCGTTAATGTCGCAAAGACATACGTCATATCCTTTTGCAGCGAATGCCTGCGCAATGCCTGAACCCATTGTTCCTGCTCCAATTACTCCAACTACCATGATTATTTCCTCCTTAGAGTATATTTTTTGAGATATGCCAATTAACAGTTTTCCATCAATCACATATTCTCTGATTTATTTGTTAGCGAAAAACAAATTCCCGCCATATTAAATTATATGGAGGGAACAAGATTCCCTCCATATAAAATAATTCTTTAATTAAATCGAAAGAACTGCTTATTTGTACTTTCTAACGATAGTAGCACAACCCATTCCACCACCGATACACAGTGTAGCAAGTCCGAGTTCAGCCTTATCGTTATGCTTCATATCATGAAGAAGTGTTACGAGGATACGGCATCCTGAAGCTCCTACCGGATGTCCAAGAGCGATAGCTCCTCCGTTTGGATTAAGAACTTCATCCTTAAATCCAAGTTCTTTCTGTACTGCTACTGACTGAGCAGCGAAAGCTTCGTTAGCTTCGATTACATCAAAGTCGTTGATATCTGTGATACCAGCAATCTTCATAGCCTTACGTGTTGCAGGTACAGGTCCGATACCCATGATCTTAGGATCGCATCCGCCAAGTGCACCAGCTTCAAAGTAAGCAAGTGGTGTAATTCCAAGCTCTTTAGCTTTTTCTTCAGACATAACTACGATAGCTGCACCACCGTCGTTGATTCCTGAAGCGTTACCAGCGGTAACAAGTCCGCCTTCTTTTCCTGAACAGCATTTCAGTTTAGAAAGAGATTCAGCTGTTGTTCCGGCACGAGGTCCCTCGTCCTTAGTAATTTCAACCATTTCTTTCTTAATCTTAACAGGTACTGGAACGATTTCTTCGTCGAAAGCACCAGATTCCTGAGCTGCTACTGCCTTCTGCTGAGACTTAGCTGCAAATGCATCTAATTCTTCACGAGTCAGTTTCCACTGATCACAAATGTTTTCAGCTGTGATCATCATATGATAATTGTTGAATGCATCCCAAAGAGCATCGTTGATCATGCAGTCAACAAGTGTTCCGTTGTTCATTCTGTAACCGAAACGAGCTTTCTTTAATGCGAAAGGTCCCTGTGACATGTTTTCCATACCACCTGCTACTACGATGTCAGCCTGTCCAGCCATAATCATGTTAGCTGCTTCGTTAACACACTTAAGACCAGATCCGCAAACTACGTTTAATGAGAATGCAGGTACTTCTTCAGGGATTCCTGCTGCGATAGAAGCCTGACGTGCTGGGTTCTGTCCTAATCCTGCCTGGATTACGCATCCCATCATAACTTCATCAACATCTTCAGGCTTAATGCCAGCTCTTTCGATTGCTGCCTTAATTGCAATTGATCCTAACTGCACTGCAGAAACATCTTTGAACTGTCCGCCCATTTTACCGATTGGTGTACGAGCTGCACTTGCTAAAACTACTTTTCTTGCCATTTTTTTCGTCTCCTTTAATAAGAATAAATATATTTTTTGTCCACGCGGTTTCCTTATTAATGGTTTATCGCATAGGCAAAAATTATTTTAGCACTCTGATTAGCATTTTGCAACTACGCGTGGACATTCCAACGAGTCAATTCTCGTCTTTTTTTCAATTAATCTCCGTCATGTTTTTAACGAAGCTTGTCGATTAGAAACTGTTCAGCCTGTTATTTTTTTAACGAAATAGTGCAAAAAATAAATAGCGCTGAAACACTTGGTATTTCCGGTGCCTCATCGCATCGCTAAACATCCCATCTTCTATGGATAAATCAATCATTTTGTCTTACCCCACAGACAAAAATAGATTATCATATTTAAAATTCATTTGCAATAGTCCTGACTTACTTTTTTAAAATTTATAGTATTTTTTTCAAAATTCGACCTATTCTCGTTAATATATTAACCGCATACCAATCGAAAAATGAGATTACTCCTTCTATTTTGTAAAATATTCACAATTATTTTGTTATATTTTCTACACTAACATTTTCAAGGCTAAAATCTTGGGTATTTTCAAACATTTCCCATATATGATACAATTTTAATAGGTATTGTAGTGGATTCTAGAGGGGTAAACACTTATGCAATTTATAAAAAATGATGATTTAAAAGCGGGGATTCGTCTGGCAAGACCTATCTTCGACAGAAATGGTACACTTTTATACGATCGAGGCAGTGCTCTGACAGCCGGTAACATTCCGAGTATTCGCAAATTCGGATTCCCCGGCCTGTTTGTTCTTGAACCGGCAGAACCTGTTCCTCCGATTACAGAAGAAGAACTTGAATATGAAAGATTTCAATCCATTGTTCTTCATAGAATCAAAGAAGATTATCAGCTTCTTCATAATGCACATGCGCCAGAGAACCTTGATACTCTTACTACTGAAATCATGAATCTGTATGGAAGTTTTTCTCATCGCATGATTTTTGTCCAGGATCTTCGAAGTGAAGAAGATGCGTTATATAAACATGCACTTAATGTTGCTATCTTGTGCGCCCGTCTGGCAAATGAGTTAAAATTAGACGTCATGTCCAAATACAGCGTAATCTATGCTGCTCTTGTCCATGACATCGGTTTGGATTCAGACATTGCAAAACACCGCAAACGAATTCTTAGTTTTACAGATGATATCCCGGAAGTATTCACTCCAGAGATGGAATACTACTTTAAAATTGATTATGAAGACCGTAACACCGGTTATGATATTTTGCATGCGGAATATAATGATTATGAACTCCCGGAAAAAGCTTTGAATATCATGCACCAGTTTAATCATGTTTTCTACCACCCACAGATGCCGATTAACGAACGACTCGTCGAATTTTGGGAAACAGAAACCAAGATTCTTCAGGTTTCCAACATGTTTGATGTACTTACCTGTATGAATGACTATCACGAGCCGCTTTCTTATATGCGTGCTATTCAATATCTGAAAAAACATGAAGAATATTACGACAAGGACATTGTTAATTGCCTTTGCAATGCACTTAGCATACTGCCGGCCGGTGCCTGTGTTGATTTAAACAACGGCGATAAAGGTGTGGTTCTTGCTGAGAACCTTGAAGACTTTTCTCAACCTGTCATCTTCTCTTTTAATTCCAAAAGACTGATTGACCTGGCACAACCTGATATTGCAAGCGAACACTGGGTCATTGATAACATGCGCATGATGGACAACCGACCAAGAATTGATGCAGAAACCTTAAAACATTTCATTGCCGATCCAGGTCTGGTTGAAACGACTCGCATGATACGAAAGAAACTAATCGCTTCACATGACAGACTTGCCAAACAAGGAATTGTACTATAAATGCAAAAAGAAACTGCCACACGGCAGTTTCTTTTTATTTACGATTTGCATAAGCCATGATTGCAGCCACCGTTTTGGCATCCTGAATTTTACCGGCATATATCATATCTTCTAATTCGTTAAGTTCCCAGGCCTTAATCGTAATATCTTCCGCATCATCAAGTTGCTGCTCTCCAACCTTATGGCAGTTCTTTGCCACATAGACTTCCACAACTTCATTTCCAAATGCCACAATTGTCTTCAAAGAAACAAGCCGCTCAAAGCAATCACTGTCATAACCCGTTTCTTCCCGAAGCTCCCGCATTGCACAAACTGCAAAGTCTTCCTCAGCATCATCTCTGCATCCTGCCGGAACTTCCCATGTCATACGATCAATCGCCGGTCGATACTGGTGCACCAGTAAGATTCGTCCATCTTCTAGTACGGCAACGACTGCCGCTGCTCCTGTCCGATGAGAAACATAATCCCAATCCTGCGTATCACCATTTGGCAATTGCATGCGGTCTTTATAAATATCAAGGATTGTACCCTGATAAGCCAGGGTACGATCAATTCTTTCTACATGTTCCATTCTTACACCGTCTTTACTGTTGCAATATCAATCGGAGTTAAAGAATCATGCGCCGTTTCAAGTGAAAGTGCGAGTGCATTCGCCGTATCCAACGATGTCAGGCAGTGAATACCCGTTTCAATCGAATAACGTCTGATCAAGAAACCATCTCTTGATTTATCTCTACCCTGTGTCG
The DNA here is from genome assembly GCA_024690665.1 of Eubacterium sp. Classification (GTDB taxonomy): domain Bacteria; phylum Bacillota; class Clostridia; order Lachnospirales; family Lachnospiraceae; genus Eubacterium_C. Next base: position 43,975 of record JAILOU010000028.1, on the reverse strand, counting down.
GAGTATCAATAACAAGGTCAATCTTATGTCCTAAAATAAGGTCCATAACATTCGGTGATTCCTGTGAGATTTTATTGACGCGAAGTGCTTTAATTCCATGATCCTGGAAGTATTTTGCCGTACTTCTGGTTGCATAAATCTTGTATCCAAGTGCCTCAAAACGTTTCGCAACGCCTACTGCTTCTTCCTTATCCGCATCCTTTACCGTCATGATCATCTGCTTATGCTTTGGTAAGATCACGCCGGCACCAAGGAACGCTTTATATAAAGCTTCGTTAAATGTCTTAGCGATACCAAGACACTCTCCGGTCGATTTCATCTCCGGTCCAAGGCTGATTTCTGCTCCGCGCAGTTTCTCGAATGAGAAGACCGGCATCTTAATTGCAATGTAATCTGCCTTTGGCTGAAGTCCCGGTTCATATCCCATACTCTTAATCGTCTCGCCAATCATCACTTTGGTTGCAAGATCCACGATTGGAATTCCTGTCACCTTACTGATATAAGGAACCGTTCTTGACGAACGAGGATTTACTTCAATAACATACACTTCATCACCCATGGCAATAAACTGGATATTAATCAGTCCGACAACATGAAGTGCCTTAGCCAGACGCTTTGTATATTCTACGATAGTGTCTTGAATATGCTGGGAAATGGTATTGGCCGGATAAACGGAAATACTGTCACCGGAATGGACACCGGTTCTTTCCACATGCTCCATAATTCCCGGAATTAAGATGTCATTTCCATCACACACCGCATCTACTTCGACTTCCTTTCCCTGCAGATATTTGTCTACAAGAATCGGATGATCTTGTGCGTAGCGATTGATAACCGCCATAAACTCTTCAATCTCCTGATCGGATAATGCAATCTGCATACCCTGACCACCAAGAACATAAGAAGGACGAACCAATACCGGATATCCAAGTCTGTTCGCAACTTCTTTTGCCTCCTCGGCCGTATATACGGTACCGCCGGCAGCTCTTGGAATCTGTGTTTCTTCCAGAATCTTATCAAAAAGTTCACGGTCTTCTGCAGCATCCACATCCTCAGCCTTTGTTCCAAGAATCTTAACGCCCATCTTCATAAGATCTTCCGTCAACTTAATAGCCGTCTGACCACCAAACTGTACGACTGCACCATCCGGCTTTTCAAGACGTACGATGCTTTCCACATCCTCTGCGGTAAGTGGTTCAAAGTAAAGTTTGTCTGCAATATCAAAGTCCGTCGAAACCGTCTCAGGATTATTATTGATAATAATCGTCTCATATCCTGCTTTTGAAAATGCCCAGGTTGCATGCACGGAGCAATAATCAAATTCCACACCCTGTCCGATTCGAATCGGGCCGGATCCGAGAACCAGGATTTTTTTCTTATCTGAATCTGCTTTTGCTTCATTTTCACCATCATAGCAAGAATAGTAATACGGCGTAAATGCTTCAAACTCAGCAGCACAGGTATCTACCATCTTAAATGCTGCAATAATATCATTTTCATAACGCATATCGCGAATCTCTTCTTCGCTCTTACCGGTAAGCTGTGCAATCACGCTATCCGGGAATTCAATACGCTTTGCTTCCTTTAACAGTTCTACGCTAAGCGGTTCATTTTTAAGACGCGTTTCCATCTCTGTTAAGATTGCAATCTTATCGATAAACCACAGATCAATCTTGGTAATCTCATGGATCTGTTCATAGGTAATTCCTTTTCGAAGCGCCTCTGCAATGACCCAGATTCTGCGGTCATCCACCTTTTCAAGCTGTGCTAAGAGTTCTTCTTTTGAAAGCTTACTAAAATCATAAGACATCATGCTGTCTACATGCTGCTCAAGGGAACGAATCGCTTTCATAAGCGCACCTTCAAAGTTCGTACAGATGCTCATAACTTCTCCGGTCGCTTTCATCTGCGTTGTAAGTGTACGCTTAGCTGTAATAAATTTATCAAATGGAAGACGCGGAATCTTAACCACGCAATAATCAAGCATCGGCTCAAATGACGCATAGGTCTTTTGCGTTACCGCGTTCTTAATTTCATCTAAGGTGTATCCCAGTGCAATCTTCGCTGCAACCTTGGCAATCGGATATCCGGTTGCTTTTGATGCGAGTGCAGAAGAACGGGATACTCGAGGGTTTACCTCAATTACACAATACTCAAAAGAATCCGGATTCAGTGCATACTGTACATTACATCCACCTGTGATATTCAATTCACTGATGATATTCAAAGCAGATGAACGAAGCATCTGGTATTCTTTATCTCCAAGCGTCTGAGACGGCGCTACTACGATACTGTCACCGGTATGAACACCAACCGGATCGATGTTCTCCATATTACATACAGTAATGCAGTTTCCGTTAGAATCACGCATGACTTCGTATTCGATTTCTTTCCAACCTGCAATGCAACGCTCAACCAAAACTTCACCCACGCGGCTAAGTCTAAGTCCGTTGGACAAGATTGAAATCAGTTCCTGCTCATTATGCGCAATTCCGCCACCGCTTCCGCCAAGTGTATAAGCCGGACGAAGTACAACCGGATAACCGATGGTATTGGTAAATGCAATTCCGGATTCCACATCTGTTACAACCAGCGATGCCGCACAAGGCTCACCGATTTTCTCCATGGTATCTTTAAATTCCTGTCTGTCCTCGGCTTTACGAATGGTTTCCGCTGTCGTACCAATCAGGCGTACACCGTGCTCTGCCAAAAATCCTGACTCAGCAAGTTCCATACCAAGATTTAATCCTGCCTGACCTCCAAGTGTCGGAAGCAGACTGTCCGGTTTTTCTTTTAAAATAATCTTCTCAAGCACCGGCGCAGTAAGAGGCTCGATATAAACCTTATCTGCAATATCTTTATCTGTCATGATGGTTGCAGGGTTGGAATTCACAAGTACAACCTCAACGCCCTCTTCTTTTAGCGAACGGCAGGCCTGTGTTCCTGCATAGTCGAACTCGGCTGCCTGACCAATGATGATTGGGCCGGAACCAATCATAAGTACCTTTTTAATATCCTGATTCTTTGGCATTAGTTTGTTCCTCCCATCATATTCATAAAGCGGTCAAATAAATAATCACTGTCACGCGGTCCCGGACAAGCTTCCGGATGGAACTGAACGGTGAAAATATTTTTGCCCGTATATTTTAATCCTTCGTTTGTGCCATCATTTACATTGACAAATGCAGGCGTGGCAACCTTTGGATCTAACGTCTTGGTATCGACAACATATCCATGGTTTTGCGATGAAATATAAACACGGTTGGTTTCTAAATCCTTCACCGGATGATTTCCACCACGATGACCGTATTTCATCTTATAAGTGTCTGCTCCATTGGCAAGAGCCATCAGCTGATGTCCAAGACAAATTGCAAAAATCGGAACATCAGATTCATATAACTTCTTCACTTCTGCGATAATGTCGCTGCATTCCTTTGGATCTCCAGGGCCATTTGAAAGCATGATGCCGTCCGGATTGGCACTTAAGATTTCTTCTGCCTTGGTGTGCGCCGGGTAAATCGTTACCTCACAGCCTCTGTCATGAAGAGATTTTGCAATGTTATTCTTGGCACCAAGGTCTAAGAGTGCAACCCTTTTCCCTGTTGCTGAAAGAACCTCTGGCTTTTCACAAGTCACCTTGCTTACCACATCACCTGTTGTATATGCGTGAAGCTTTGGAATAATTTCATCAAGATTATAATCTTCATTCGTGGTAATCATACCGTTCATGGTACCCTTTTCTCTAAGACGTTTTGTCAAAGCTCGGGTGTCAATTCCGCAGATTCCCGGAATATCATGCTTTGTCAGGAAATCCTGAATGGTTCCTTCGCATCTGAAATTACTTGGGATTCTCGAAAGTTCTCTTACGATATATCCATCCGGCCAAGGTCTTTTTGACTCCATATCCGGAGTGATTCCGTAATTTCCAATCAATGGATATGTCATGACAACCGCCTGTCCGGCATAAGATGGGTCTGTTAAGACTTCCAGATAACCGGTCATGGATGTGTTAAACACGATTTCACTGATTACTTCTTTTGTTGCACCGATACTCGTTCCTTCGAATACGGTACCATCTTCTAGAATTAGAAAAGCTTTCATATTTCTTCTTTCCTTCACCTTTCTTCAAATGATATGCAGACATAGAAATCGGCGCCGAAAAATGATTTTCAAGCGCCTTTGCTTCTATTCGATTCTTTCCTTGCCACCCATATATGGTCTAAGTGCTTCCGGAATACTGATGCTTCCGTCTGCATTTAAGTTATTTTCCAAAAATGCAATTAACATACGAGGTGGTGCAACCACTGTATTATTCAGCGTATGAGCAAAATACTTTTTGCCATCTGCCTCTTTTACACGAATCTTCAAACGACGCGCCTGTGCATCGCCAAGGTTCGAACAACTACCAACTTCAAAATATTTCTTCTGACGAGGAGACCACGCTTCTACGTCACAAGACTTCACCTTTAAGTCTGCAAGGTCACCGGAACAGCACTCAAGGGTACGCACCGGAATGTCCAGACTTCTGAATAAATCAACAGTGTTTTGCCAAAGTTTATCATACCATGTCTTGGAATCCTCCGGCTTACACACAACGATCATTTCCTGCTTCTCGAACTGGTGAATTCGATAAACGCCTCTTTCTTCTATACCATGCGCTCCCTTTTCTTTTCTAAAGCAAGGTGAGTAACTGGTCAATGTATAAGGAAGTTTTTCTTCCTCATTAATCGTATCAATGAATTTACCAATCATAGAATGTTCACTGGTTCCGATCAGATACAAATCTTCCCCTTCAATCTTATACATCATGGCATCCATTTCCTCAAAGCTCATAACGCCGGTAACAACGTTAGAACGAATCATAAATGGCGGTACACAATAAGTAAATCCACGGTCAATCATAAAATCTCTCGCGTAAGAGATTACTGCTGAGTGAAGTCTTGCGATATCACCCATAAGATAATAAAAACCGTTACCAGCTACTTTACCGGCACTTTCAAGGTCAATGCCGTTAAAGCGTTCCATAATATCTGTATGATACGGAACTTCAAAGTCCGGAACAACCGGTTCTCCAAATTTCTCAATTTCGACATTGCAACTATCGTCTTTTCCAATCGGTACAGAAGGATCGATGATATTCGGAATACTCATCATGCGTTCCGTAATCTTAGCGTCCAGATCCTTTTCCGCTGCTTCAAGCTGTGTCAGTCTCTCAGCATTGGCTACAACCTGTTTCTTGATTTCTTCCGCTTCTTCTTTCTTGCCCTGTCCCATCAAAGCACCAATCTGCTTTGATAATTTATTCTTGCTGGCACGAAGGTCATCTGCTTCCTGCTGCGTAGCTCTCTTTTCCTTATCAAGTTCAATCACTTCATCTACATAACCAAGCTTGTGATCTTGAAATTTATTCTTAATATTCTGCTTTACAACATCCGGATTCTCACGTAAGAATTTAATATCTATCATGGCGTTGTCTCTTCCTCCTGTAATTCTTTTGCTTTTAAAATTGCCTCGTTAAGCGAAAGCATCTTTTCATCGAGAATCGAAACGATTCCGGAACACTCTCTTAATTCCCGGCTGATATACCCCGGTGCATTTCCTTCAAACTTATAGTATATCTTATGCTCTAAGCTTGCCCAAAAGTCCATGGCAATCGTTCGAATCTGAATCTCCACTTTCATGTCCACCTGGCGATCCGTCATAAAGATTGGAACCGTAACCAGCATATGATAGCTCTTATACCCGCTTTCCTTCGGGTTCTTAATATAGTCTTTGATTGATAACACGGTCAGATCACTCTGGTTACCAATCATCTCTGCAAGTCGATAAATATCCGATGTAAACGAACACACAAGACGAATCCCTGCAATGTCATTAACGTATTGAACCATGTTATCTACCGATGTATCATGTCCGTTACGCTTTAATTTTTTAACAATACTCTCAGGCGATTTCACTCTCGATTTGATATATTCAATCGGATTGTACTGATGAATGTGCTGAAATTCATCATTTAGAATTTCCAGTTTTGTTCCAACTTCTTTCAAAGCTGAATTGTACAAAAACATTACTGTTTCCCAAGAATCTAAATCTTCTTTGAATCTAATGGGGTCACTCATAACGCATTCTCCTCTTTCAGTTCCTATCTAACCATAGCATAACCTTACAAATTTTATCGCATTTTGTCTGCTTTGGCAATAGTATAATCTTAATTTGTCATAAGTATACCATAAACGGCTTTTACTTTGTAGGAATTTCTTCCTATGTACCTAGTTTTCATACAAATTAATCAGTCGTTCTACATAGTTTTCCCAATATGTATTTTTACTGATTCCGTCTTTAATCTGCAATGCACCGCTTACATCATCCGTAATAATACCATCCACATGATAAGCAAACATCTCCGTCTGCATCGACTCTGCATTTACAGTCCAGATATATACCAGCTTATCATTTTTATGAATTTTATTGACCAGACGACGGGTCACCATACTTGCTTCCAAACTAAATCCGTCTGCCGCATCCAGTTCAGAGATATTTCCATAAGAAATTGTAGAGATATAAAGTGTAGTAAACGAATCGTCATATGACTTTGCATCTTCTAACTCTGAATACGAAAGCGACGATAAGATACACTGGCTTTCCATATCGTACTCTTTAATTAAATCAATGACCTTTTCAGCCAGACCATCTGTCGCATCATCCGGTTTTAACTCAACATTAAGCTTAATATCCTGTCCCTCCAGCGTTTCTAAAACTTCTGAAAATGCCGGAATTGTAACGTCCTTAAACTCCTCCGAAAACCAGCTTCCAGCATCAAGCGCTTCAATCTCGCTCCCCTTTAGTTCCCAGACATTCGCATCAAGCCCTGTCGTTCTTTTTAAGTTAGAATCATGAAGCACAACCACTTCTCCATCCGAGCTTAGATGCACATCCATCTCCACTTCGTCTGCTCCCTCTTCAAGGGCCGCTTCAAATGCCGGAATCGTGTTCTCCGGACAATCAATGCTCGCTCCTCGATGAGCCGTTACATAAGTCTCCACATCTGAATTATAAACCGCTTCCTGACGAATTGCATAGGCCACATTACCGGCCAGTGTCACAGCAATACCAAATACAACCAGCCGACCCTTGCGTCGCTTTAGATATTTTGCGAATTTTGTATCTTCCAGATAGAGTCTGATTCGCACCCTGTACTTTCCGGGCACCTCATCTTCAAGCCCCTGTTCTTCTTTTAGATGATAAAACATTCCGCTAATCAATAAAAATACATACGGCATAGAAAAGCAGTAAAACACTCCTGCCACGATGTCAATCATAACCGCAACGGCTGACTCTGCCACAACCGGAAGGAAAAATGGCAACGACTCGGTAAGTGATGTAATCAGTGCAATGATTGCTCCGCATCCGTACAACAGACCATAATACGCCAGTATCATAATTGCATCACCTACTACCATAACAACTGCCATTTTAATCAGATTCTTACGATCTAACATATCACGGCTTCTGTGCGAAGCATCCACAAACGTATCTCCATTAAGTGTAAAATGATGAAAAGAAAATATCCACTGCAAGCATACCAGTTCCACATACAAACATGCCACAAAATAACACACCAGGAGCACTTTCGAATCCGAAATATATTGCATCACAAAATACGGCATCGAAAATCCCTTATAGATTCCGGACACAGTAAAAAGCTGACTCATCGGAATAATAAGAAGCAGATACAGCATCATACGATAATTCTTCGGTCGCAATATCTGAACTGCTGCCCGGTAACCTCTTCGCATCATCTCAAACAACGGAAGTTTCTGCTTACGATATGATGCATGAAAGCAGCTGATGATACAGCAGATATCAAACAGCATGTACAAGCTGATTAACAAAAGCGCCACAATGAGTCCCACCCACACAAGCGGACTGGTCAAAAAGGATTTAAAGTTGCTATCTGCAACAAATGAAAATCCCTGTGTTCGAATCAGCAGTGCAAATAGTCCCTGCAACGCCGGTTTAAACGCGAACACTGCCACGCATTTATAGATTACTTCAAAAATCAAGAGCGTAAAGAAATTGATTTTGGCAAGCTCCCCTATTTTTTTTAACCATTCCCAGATACCAAATACGGTATCGATTACATTTCTCATATAAACAAATCGTCTTCCTCTAACACCTGTATTTCCAGATAGTCAAAATCAATTTCTTCCATAAAACAATCTTTTGTAAATCTGGCTTTGGCGTGCTTTTTAAACTCTGAAATTGTATGATCAAGCCATATCGGTTTCGCCAAATCAAACTCCATGCAGGCCTGCTCCAGTGCATCAAAAATCTTGTGCGTTCTTGTCTCCGCCCTGGCATCTTCTATCGTTGTATCTTCTAATAAATGATTGTTTTTCCATATCTTAAACCAAATTCTCATGCATCAATTTCCGATCTGTCTGTTTTTTATCTCTTCCAATTATATACATTCATCTTTTATTTCTCAACCATGAAAGTATTTACATTCTTGCGCAAAAAAAGACAGAGAACATAATGTTCTCTGTCTTGTAATGTCATAAATTAGCACATTGGCTTAAGATCATCAGCAATGATTAACTTAGCTTCTGTAGCTTCCTGAATCTGCTCTACAGTAAACTCAGGATTGTACTCTGTAAGTACGATACCCTTATCTGTTACTTCCATAACACCCATCTCTGTGATGATCAGGTTAACCTGCTTTTGTGCTGTAAGTGGAAGTGTACACTCTTTAAGGATCTTAGGAGCACCCTTCTGTGTGTGTTCCATAGCTACGATAACCTTCTTAGCACCTACTACAAGGTCCATAGCTCCGCCCATTCCCGGAACCATCTTTCCAGGAATGATCCAGTTAGCAATATCTCCGTTTTCAGCTACCTGAAGAGAACCAAGAACAGTTGCATCTACGTGGCCACCACGGATGATACCAAATGATGTTGAAGAATCGAAGAACATTCCGTCCTTTTCAATTCCTGCCGGCTGTCCGCCTGCATTTACAATATAATCCTTATCTGGATTGCTTTCATCTACTGCTGCCAGTCCGATAAATCCATTCTCAGACTGAAGTGTAATTTTAATAGAAGGATCAATATAATCCGGTACCAGTGTTGGAAGTCCAATACCAAGATTTACTACATCGCCATCATGAATTTCTTTTGCTACACGTTTTGCGATAAAAGGTTTAATTTCACTTCTTTCCATCTTATGCTTCCTCCTTTACAACTAAATAATCTACGTATACATGTGGAGTTTCTACATAATCAGGGCCGATTTCTCCTGCCGGAACAATCTTCTCTACTTCTGCAATTGTAATAGTAGCTGCAGAAGCCATCAAAGGATTGAAGTTTCTTGTAGAACCTTTATAACGAAGGTTACCTGACTCGTCAGCTACATAAGCCTGAACGATTGCCACGTCACCTTTAATTGCTTTTTCAAGTACATATTCTTTACCATCAAGTTCAACAACTTTCTTGCCTTCAAGTGTTGTAGGAGATGATGAATCAGCTACGATTGTACCTACACCTGTTGGTGTTAAGAATCCACCGAGTCCTGCTCCGCCTGCGCGAACCTGCTCTGCTAATGTTCCCTGTGGCTGAAGTTTCAGATCTAGTGATCCGTCATTAAACTTAGTTGCTACTTCTTTGTTAAGACCTACGTGTGTTGCGATCAGTCTCTTAATACAACCATTGTGAAGTAAACGTCCTGTTCCTTCATTCTCGAATCCACCGTCGTTGCATACAACTGTAAGATCCTTTGCTGTAACTTCGTTACAGATTGTCTTAGCCGTTCCGTTTGTCATGAACCCACCGATCAGAACGGTGTCGCCATCTTTAATCAAGGCAGCGGCTTCTTTTGCAGAAATCACTTTTGTTTTTGCCATGATGTTCCTCCTAAATTACTTAATTTTATCTATACGGCAAACCTAATTGTCGTCCATCTACTAATTTAGCACTTTTATTCCAAGAATTCAATGTTTTTTCCCGAATGGCATACCCCAATTATATTCCCCATATACAACAAAGTGCTAAAATCCTGCAAGAATCTTAGCACATAAGTATTTCTTATTCCGTTTGTTGTAGTTCATCCGCCGTCAATTTCTCAATGGATGGCCAGTATCGAACAATTGCTTTTCCCAAAATCTTGTCTTTTGAGACATATTGATAGCTCTCAGCTTCATCCTCTGTCTGCGCGATTTCATCCATCAGCGCTTCATCAGCCCAGCATCTGGCATCCACAGAGGTATTACGATTATCTCCAAGCATCAGATAACAATCCTCTGGCACTTCAAAGGTATATCCGGTATTCTTTACCGTCCACTCTTCTTTCAGATATGACTCATCAAGTGGTTCTTCAGAATCATCAATATAGATTTTTCCATCTTCAATCGTCACTGTCTCCCCCGGGAGTCCGATAATACGTTTAATATATACCTGGCTTTCATCTACCGGGTACTTAAAGATTGCAATATCATATCGCTCCGGTTCACCAATCTTATATGCCAGTCTAAAACCAATCAGTCTGTCATCCGGCATAATGGTGTTCTCCATAGAACCGGTCGGTACAATGGCATTCACAATAACAAATTGCTTCACCACCACCACAACAACTATCACAATAATAATCAGCCTAATCCAGCTAAAGACCTCTTTTTTAATGTTAACTTTTTCCTCAGTTCCTTCTGTATCCGGTTCGTCTGACAATGTTTTTCTTACCTGTTGTGCCTCCGAATACTCAGACTCCACATCAACTTCCTGTGCCGTCTTAAACTGTTTTGCCTCTTCTTTTTCATATTGGTCTTGATGCACCTTATTTTTGTTTTCTTCCATGTCTTATTCTCTCTTTAATATCCACGAATGGTATCCATTGTGTCATCCACGGTATTTTCTATTTTACGAATTACAAGCGGATAAGAGTAATCATCATTTACCCTAAGTAAGTCGTTCTCCCATTGGATTTTCCTACCTTTTTCTTACTTTTCCTACTTTATCAAAAACATTATTTGTTTTCAATGAAAAAGGCCACCGACCAACCGAAAATTCTTTTTTTCGATCAGACGATAACCTTATTTGATACCTTTGTTACTTTGTTTGTTGCAGATCATCCGCCGTAAGCATCTCGATTGATGGCCAATATCTGACAATCGCTTTTCCAAGAATCTTGTCTCTAGAAACATACTGATAGCTCTCAGCTTCTTCTTCCGTCTGCGCAGTCTCACACATCAGCGCCTCATCGGCCCAGTATCTGGCATCTGCGGAAATATTGCGGTTATCTCCAAGCATCAGATAACAATCCTCCGGCACTTCAAAGGTATAACCGGTGTTTTCAACCGTCCATTCTTCCTTAAGGTATGGCTCATCAAGTGGCTCCTCGGAATCATCAATGTAGATTTTCCCGTCTTCGATTGTTACTTTCTCACCCGGAAGTCCAATAATTCGTTTGATATATACCTGACTTTCATCTACCGGATACTTAAATATCGCAATATCATACCGCTGCGGATCGCCGATTTTGTAAGCCAATCGAAAACCAATCAATCTGTCATCCGGCATAATGGTGTTTTCCATCGAGCCGGTTGGCACAATGGCATTGACAATCACAAATTGCTTCACTACCACAACTACCACTACCACAATTGCAATCAGACGAATCCAGCTGATTACTTCCTTTTTGATATCCGCTTTTTCCTCGTTTTCTTCCGCCACCGGACCTTCCGATAACGTTTTTCTCACCTGCTGCGCCTCGGTATACTCAGATTCTACATCTACTTCCTGCGCCGTATTAAGCTGCTTTGCCTCTTCTTCCTCATATTGGTTTTGAGGCATCTTGTTTTTATTCTCTTCCATGTCTCATTCTCTCTCTTTAATATCCACGAATGGCATCCATCGTGTCATCCACGGTATTTTCTATTTTTCGTATTACGAGCGGATAAGAGTAATCATCATTCACCTTAACCATCACCCGGTCTCCCACCTTGTGACCAATCACTGCTTTTCCGATTGGTGATTCAATGCTAATCTTCCCCTGCATTGAATTACCTCTGATTGACGTTACCAGACGAAATGTTTCTTCTTCATCATCTTCTTCATAATAGATGGTGACCGTATTGTTGATTCCAACTTCGTCTGTACCCGACTGATCCGATACTACTGTCGCATTTTTCAGCATTCTCTCTAAATACCGGATTCGACTTTCATTACGATTCTTATCCTTTTTTGCAGCATGATATTCAAAGTTCTCGCTTAAATCTCCCTGTGCTCTTGCAACCTTAACAGCCTCAATGAGTTTCGGCCGAAGTTCAAGCTTTCGATGTTCAATTTCCTGTTCAATCTTCTCAATATCAGTCTGTGTAAGTCTTTCTCCCATTGGATTCCCCTACCTTTTTCTTACTTTTCCTACTATATCAGAAACATAATTTGTTTTCAATGAAAAAGGCCACCGGCCGACCGAAAATTCTATTTTTCGATCAGACGATAACCTTTTTTTGATACCTTTGTTACTTTTCTTCGATTGGACATTTATTATAGCGTTTGTTACAAACCTCATCTGCATCTAGCGGTAAGATTTTGTCAAGAACCAAACACACATTTTCCGAAAGCCCATCATCATATCGGCAAATCGGACACTCCAGGCAACTTTTTGGCATTGTCATATCTTTTACTACTATCAACTTTCTGTCTCCTTTTTACTACTTCTACTAGTTCTTTATAGTTTCTTTTTTGGTACTTTCTGCAGCTTCATCCAACATGGAATCCACATCTTCAGCCGGCAGACAGCACCTAAAGAAGTATACATCAGGATATTCAAAAGCACAACTACAATAATCTTAATTATGACTGCATACTTGTATCTTATCCGCTTAGTTTGCTTTGGTTCCGAGCGTCACCTTCACTTCCTCGGAAGAGTATTCCTGGCCATTGGCCACGGCAACCGTAAGCGTCACCTCATCTCCTGCTGACGCAGACGATATATAAGAAGAAAGTTCTTCAAAGCTTGAGATCGTCTCTCCATTAATTGCAGTTACAATCATGCCTTCCGTAAGGCCTGCATCTTCTGCTGCACTTCCGCTGACAACCTGTGAGATATATGCTCCCTGTGGCATATTATAGTTTTGTGCGATTTCCGATGTCACATCAACACCTGCAATACCAAGATAAGCATCTCCGCCTTCGGAAGAGTCTGAAGCAGATCCATTTGCAATGAGTTCTTCTAAGATAGGAGAAGCATCTGAGATTGGAATTGCAAATCCCATTCCTTCTACATCAGTATCTGCGTACTTGGAGGAGTTGATTCCAATAACTTCACCATTTGAGTTAATTAATGCACCACCACTGTTACCAGGATTAATTGCTGCATCTGTCTGAATCAAAGTATTTGTTACACTCTCACCTGTTGTGTCATCTGTTGTTGTCACCTCTCTGTCAACTGCGGAGATAACACCTGTTGTAACAGACTGTCCGTATCCAAGAGCATTACCGATTGCGATTGCACTGTCACCTACAGAAAGTGATGTCGAATCGCCAAGTGTTGCCACTTTAATTTCTGATAATGTTGCACTATCGATATCGCTGATTGCTACTTTTACGACTGCAAGGTCAGAATCAGAATCGGTTCCCTGAATCTCTGCAGATACGGTAGAATCATCAACAAACTGAACTGTTAAGGATGTTGCACCTTCAACTACGTGATTGTTGGTTGCAATATATAAATAATCATCGTCCTGGCTGATGATAATACCGGAACCGGCACCTTCTGATTCATAGCTTTCTGACTGTCCAAACATGTTCGCATATTCTTCCACCGATACGGTTGTGATTGCCACGATGGATGGCATTACATTTTCCACAACTGTCGATACATCACTTACTGTTGTGCTGTCGGATGTATCTGTGCTTTCTACTGTCGTTGAATCCGAATTTGAAAGCGATGTTGCGCTTGTTTCGGATGACGTCTCAGAATCTGTTGATGTAACAGAGGAAAGTAAAGATGAGCTTCCGCTAAATACAACTCCGGCTACCAGTCCAAAGGCTGCTGCCATTGCTGTGCATTTCATCAGTTTATTTCCAAACGTTCCTTTTTTCATATGTGGCATCTTAAAATGTATCTTCTTCTTTTTCTTTACGCTTTGTTTCCCATCCATATCTTCGATTGTAACTTCGTCTGCATCGATAATCTTATCGGATGGATTTCCTGCCTGATAATAATTATTGTTTTCAAATTTGTTATCCATACTATATATATCTCCTTTCAAACCTCATCGCCCTGCGATGAACTACAACTCACTTGTTTGTTATGGACTTAGTATAGAAATCAAATGTGAAGTGTATGTGTTTTAACATTTAAAGGAAATCGACTTTTTTGTGTTTAAAATGTGAAATACCGGACATTTTCCTTGTCATTTCATAAAAAAACCTCCCTGCTATTGCAAGGAGGTATCAGTCTTTAAGAAACCGGTTGAACCCGTTCAAGTGTCTCTAAATCCATCTTATTACGATTGTCAAAGTTCGCCAAAATATCTTTGATATAATAGCCCTCTGCAATCTTAGAATCTGCAAGGTCATACATACGATTATCTTTAAAGCTTAATATCGTAGGCTTTCTAAAATCTCTATTATTCTCTATAACCACAAGTCCTTTTTCGCCGGACTGAAGTTCCACGCAAGTTCCTGACGGAATCACATCTATACTGTCCACAAGTGCTTCTACAATCTTTGACGGATAAATCTGTGAATTGTCCATCAGATAACAGCAGGCCCGATAAATGGACTCTTCCTTCTTATAGATACGCATTGAGGTCATAAGATCAAATAAATCCATCGTCTTTAGAATCTGTGTTCCAAGCAAATACTTAGAAGAATCAAACATTCCTCCGGAGCGTTTCTCCATGGAAATCTGATAGAACTGCGTTATGTATCTTCGAATCGTTGCGGAGATTCCAACATTGTTACGAATCAGATTGTAACCTCTTATCTCAGCATCCCGCACAGTCTTAAGTTCCGATTCTGTCAGTTTATCCGGCTTATACAAAATATCCGGATCCACATATAGTTTTCCAACATCATGAACCAGCGCCGCACACACAATTGGATAGATCTCTTTATAGTGAATATTCAGTCGACTTGCAACCATGCAGGTTAGTGAAGCCACGTTGACCGAATGCTTAAAATACT
The DNA here is from genome assembly GCA_024690665.1 of Eubacterium sp. Classification (GTDB taxonomy): domain Bacteria; phylum Bacillota; class Clostridia; order Lachnospirales; family Lachnospiraceae; genus Eubacterium_C. The sequence continues at coordinate 28,790 of JAILOU010000028.1, read as the reverse complement.
GATCCGATGGTCCTCTTAATGTCTGGAAAAAGGTAATTCTCTTTTTCAGGTGCGAATACATATCCAAAATCTTATTCGCCAATGGCTCTACCTGATTAAAATTGCCACCTTCCGCAATTGATTCAAGCGCCTTCTTCAGTTCTGCCCACTGAAGCGTCTGTACTCTTTCAAACTCAATCTCTTCATCTGTCATAGGCGGAACCGGTTCTGTCGCATCCAGAATATACACCCCAAACAAATCCCCATTCTGAAGCATCTGAAGCGCTGCCGGCACAAGCGCCGTCCCCCGCTCATATAGCAAAACGCCTTTATCATTATAAATGGATTTCGCTATTCGCATGCCCAGTTTTAACTGTTCTTGTTTTACGAATTTCATAGTAATAAACCCTCTCACTTCGATGCTTCGTTAGTTAAACATCACATAGATAAGTATACCATTTAACCATATCTCATACAATATTATCCCGGCACAATTCCCATAAAAAAACAGGATACCTCGTATAACCAAATACGAAGTACCCCGTAATATTTACTTATGATATGGTTCATGATGAATAATGCGAAAGCTTCGGTAAATCTGCTCAAGCAAAATTACTCTCATCATCTGATGTGGAAATGTCATGTCAGAAAAGCTAAGATGTTCATCCGCTCTTTTTAAAACCGCCTCTGACAATCCCAGAGAGCCGCCAATCACAAACTGGATATGACTATGTCCCTGAACGGTAAGTCGCTCCAGATCCCCTGCCAGTTTCTCCGACGTCTTTTTCTTCCCGTCAATAGCAAGTGCAATCACATAGGCATCCTCTTTAAGTTTTGCCAGAATGCGAGCGCCTTCTTTCTCCTTAATCTGCATCTCCGTAGCTTCACTTGCACCATCCGGTGTCTTTTCATCCGCCACTTCCAGCACCTGCAAAGAAGTATATCGTGAAAGCCGTTTTGCATATTCTTTTATAGCATCTCGAAAATAAGATTCCTTAACCTTACCAACACAACATATATCAATTTTCACGATAAGACACCTACTCCAAATTGAGTTTATTCTTCATCAGCCAATTTGTTACAATCCAAAATCCCACAGCATATATAATCGAAATAATCAGTTGCGGAACCATTGAATATCTAAAACCATCCAGTGAGTCCAGATAAAAACTATCGTTTATCATACTTGTCATATAAGTCTGCACCAAGATAACGGAACGAATCACACTTGTTGCAATCAAAAGAACGATAAACATCAAAACCGCCATTCCAAGCTTATGTTTATTAAACAGATTACCAAGCATTAACGCCAGATAAATCATAAGAACACTGCTGACAGCCCCCGCTATCATAGTAAAGATATACAAGATTGCAAAATCTGCCGGAATATTCGTAAGCACCTCCTTAATAGCGCTCCATATACCCATGTATTTATCTGCAATTAAAACCGCAATCAAAATTGATAATACGGAAATGACACTTGATACTGCCGCCCAGATAAATCCCGTAATCGTCTTACTTGCCAAATGCATCCAGGTTTTTACCGGAAGCGAATTCATAAGATAGCCCTGTCCTCCAAGCATATTCTTATAAAACTGACGGACAATCATTACAAACGTAAGAAGTAACATCACAATAAGTAAAATTACATAGATTACAGAAACAATCGAATAAAAATGCTCCATCTTGCCAGATGTCGAATAATAGATACCCATAATCGAATAATAGGAATCTGTCCCCATCACCCTTCTCATACTTATACCAAACACAATTGCCATTCCAATTACAGCTATATATAAAAAGATTAGCATTCTCCCCGCCGCACGAAGATCATATTTAATTAATTTTCCTAACATCTGAATACCTCCCTAAAATATTCATCTACAGACTTTCCTTCATTTTGCCGAAGTTCGTCAACACTTCTATGGCAGACAAACTGACCACCGCCAATAACAACAATCTCATCCAGAACTCTCTCCACATCCGCAATCAGATGGGTGGAAATCACAACCAGAGAGTCTTCGGAATAATTTTGAATAATTGTTGTCAGGATATAATCTCTTGCAGCCGGATCCACTCCGCCAATCGGCTCATCCAAGAAATAAATCTTGGCTTTTCGGCTCATCGCTAAAATGAGCTGCACCTTTTCTTTGTTTCCCTTTGATAAGTGCTTCAGCTTCGCATCCCCTTGGATATTAAGCGTACGCATCATATCCAGTGCCTTTTCTTTGTCAAAATCTTCAAAGAAATCACAAAACATCTTAACAAGTGTACGAACGTTCATCCAGTCCGGCAGATAATTCGCATCCGGCAGATACGAAACAAATGCCTTCGTCTGTTCTCCCGGCTTCATACCATCTAATAAAATCTCACCTCTTGTTGGTACGAGCAGACCGTTCGCCAGCTTCATAAAGGTTGTCTTACCGCTTCCGTTCGGTCCAAGCAGACCAACGATGCGACCGGAATAAAGTGAAAGATTCAAGTCACTAAGCGCATTCTTGCGTGCTCCATAATTCTTCGTTAAATCCTTGCATTGCAACAATGGAATATTCTTCATCTCATCCATAACTAGTCCTCCTCTTTTACATCATCTAAAATCTGTTTAATTTCTTCTGTTGAAAATCCAAGTTCTCTCATTTGCTTTAGAAATTCCTTCGCTGCCTGCTTCGCTATCTCCATCTTCATACGTTCAATCCTCTCCCCGTCATCTGTAACAAATCTGCCACTTGTTCGCTGTGAGTAAACAAGTCCGCTTCGTTCAAGTTCCGAAAGTGCTTTTTGCATTGTATTCGGATTCACTCCGGCTTCGCTGGCCAGTTCCCTCACGGAGTCCAGCCTGGTACCGGGCAGATACTGTCCTGTAATGATGCGGCGTTCAATTTCATTCATTAGTTGTAAATAGATTGCACTATTGTTGTCCAAATTCCACGCCATATCTTTTCTCCTTTGTATTATTGTATTATTAACTTGGTACAACCATACAATAACAGAACTGTATTATTGTGTCAATACAATTTTACAATTTTTTAAAAATTTTTATTATCTCGTTCAAAATCACGACGGTAACCCCTGTAAGCAAAATCTTCACCCACATCCATGCATCGAGGGAAACAGTTTCAAATACAGCTCCACCTACCTGCGTGATGGCAAATTGCAAAATCAAAACAAGAAGAAATACTCCCAGCATTAATTTGTTGTGAAAGAGATATTTAAATACACAGGCATCATCAAGTTCTCTACAGTTAAACGCATTAAACAGCTGGAAGACAACAAATAAGGTAAACAGTACCGTCTTTTCCTGTTCCGGCTGCGCCCCGAGAAAATTGGTAAAGTGCTGCAGCATAAAAACAGCAGATATAAACAGTCCGTTTATGAAAATCCGGCGCAGCATCTTGCTTGTGATGATGCTTTCATTTCTCTTCGTCGGCGGTCTTTTTAACAGGTCTTCACGAATCGGTTCAAGTCCAAGTGTAAGCGCCGGCGGTCCGTCCATGATAATGTTAATCCACAGAAGATCAAGCGCCGTAAACGGAGTCTCAAATCCGCATAGTATCGAAGCAATTACAACTACAACAGATGCAACATTAACCGTAAGCTGAAACATAATAAACCGCTTAAAGTTTTCATAGATTCCTCGTCCCCACTGCACCGCTTTTACAATCGTCATAAACGAATCATCCAAAAGCACGATGTCACTGGCTTCTTTTGTCACCTCTGTTCCGGCAATTCCCATCGAGATTCCGGCATCTGCATGTTTGATTGCCGGTGCATCATTAATCCCATCACCGGTAACGGCAACTACGTTGCCTTCTTGCTTTAGCAGTTTCACTATACGCAGTTTCACAAGCGGAGTACTTCTGGCAATAACCTTAATACTCTTAAGTTCTTGTAGCAGTTCTTCATCAGACATCTTCTCAATGTCAGATGCCTCTACGGCTTTGTGCTGTTCATCAAGCATATGCAGTTCATCCGCAATTGCACATGCCGTCAGGATATTATCTCCCGTCAGCATCATGACATCGATGCCGGCTTCCTGACACTTCAAGATAGCCTCATAGACCTCCTCGCTAAGAGGATCTGAAATCACAACAAATCCGTCATAGATAAGTTCTTTTTCTATCTCTTGTTGTTCTTCATGGTTCCAACTATGAAGGGGCTTATGCGCAAACGCGAGGATTCTGCCCCCTTTACTTTGATACTCTCTCATAAGAGAATTGATGTAATCCAGTTCTTCTTTAGCCAGTCCTTTGCACAGAGTCAGAATCTTCTCCGGATTTCCTTTTGTGTAAAGCACAAGCCCTTCTTCATAAGAGACGACAGTACTCATATCCTTGTTTTGTGAGGAAAATGGATACACATGGACGATCTTAGAACATTTTCTGATTTTACGATAGTCACATCCGGCTTTATTCGCCGCTACAAGAAGTGCACCTTCCGTCGGATTTCCGATGAATTTTTCCTGTCCGTCTTCTATATTGACATTGGCGTTAGAATTTAAACAGTAATTATCTATCAGACTCTTATCACGCAGTTCTTCCGGCTTTATCAATTCTCCCTTGTAGTAGATTTCCTGAACAGTCATCTTGTTTTCCGTCAAAGTTCCGGTTTTATCTGAACAGATGATATTAATACATCCAATTGTCTCGCAGGCAATCATCTTCTTTACAAGGGCATTTTCACCTGTCATCTTAATAATATTAAGCGCAAGAGAAACCGCCACGATGGTCGGCAGCCCTTCCGGAACCGCCGCCACAATCAGAACGATACTGGTAATAAATGCATCCGAAACCGTATCCACCGACAGTGAATTTTGCTGTATAAATTGCACCACCTGAATCAAAAATGCAATTGCAGCCGCTGAACATCCAAGTACGGTAATGAATTTTCCAAGTTTATCAAGTTTTTCCTGCAGAGGCGTTGTCGTCTTTTCAATGGATGATAATTCCGTTGCGATCTTGCCAAATTCCGTTTGACCTCCGACTGCTGTTACAACAACCTTGGCATTTCCTCCCGATACGAAACATCCGCTGTAAACCATATTGACACGTTCCGCAACAGGTGTTTCGCCCGGACAGACTACGGCCGCATCTTTACTAACCGGAACACTTTCTCCGGTCAGCGCAGACTCATCTACTGATAAATCATTGGATTCTATCAGCCGGCCATCAGCAACAATCTTATCCCCGGTTTCAATCAATAGCACATCACCAACCACAATTTCACGCTGCGGGGCTAGCTGTACCCTTCCTTCTCTCAGCACCTTTACCAGTGTATCTTCGTTTAAGCGATTCAATGCTTCAAACGCTTTCGCACTCTTTCCCTCTGTCACAATGGTAATCACAACCGACAATGCAATCGCCACAAAGATTCCAAGACACTCTAAAAAATTATACTCACCGCCGCTTGTAAATCGATAGATGTTCACAAGCAAGGTAATAACAGCCGCGATGATTAGCATTACCAGCATTGGTTCCGTAGATGCATCCCAGACTCGCTTTAGCATAGACTCTTTCTTTTGTCTGTAAAATGTATTAATGCCGTGTAATCTTTTTGATGCCTCTACCTGATCGTGATCCAGTCCTGTTTCCGCAGACAGATTCATCTGTGCCAAGATTGTTTGAATACTTTTTGTATGTACCATAAGTGCTCCTTATCTATATTTCCTGCATAAAATAAGACCCACGTATCACCGGTATGTCTCACAGACATACTGAATAATACGCGAGTCTCGTGTTTTAAGACAAGCCAGGCAAAATGCCAGGATGTTGACTTGCCACGTAATCTTATTACGCTACTACTCCCTCACTCTTGGTTTGGTTGTATTGAATTGCGAAGCCCGGCTCCGCGAAGTCCTGTGTATCATAGCACAGCCCTTGCCATAAGGTCAATATTATTTTTCTTAATTACCTTCTATTGTATTTTTAATAATCTCTTTTAATTCACTGATATCAATCGGCTTGGCCACATATGCGTTCATTCCGGCCTCACGGCCTTTGATTCGGTCTTCCTTAAAGACATTGGCACTGACTCCGATAATCGGCACATTGGCAAGATCCTGATTTTCTAATGCACGAATCTGACGGGTTGACTCATAGCCATCCATCACCGGCATCTGCACATCCATTAAGACACAGTCATAATATCCCGGTTTCGTTGCGCTTACCTTATCTACCGCCTGTTTACCGTCAATTGCGCTTTCCACTTCTGCACCCATATGATTTAAAATCTTAGACAGAATCTCTAAGTTAATCAGGTTATCTTCCACTGCAAGGAATCTACGTCCTTCAAAGATTGGCGACTGCAGATGCACAATGCTCTTCTTAACATTTTCCGCATTTTCTTCCTGCTCAATTCTTGCTTCTCGTTTCTGAGATGCAACCTTGAATTCCAAAAATACAATAAATGTGGTTCCTTCTCCCTTAATACTCTTAAAGGAAATTGTTCCACCCATCATTTCAACAAGCTGTTTTACGATGGCAAGACCAAGCCCGATTCCGGCCACGCCACTTTCCGTGGTTGTATTCTCTCTTTCAAATGGTTCAAACAGATGCGCCTGGAAGGATTCTTCCATTCCGATTCCATTGTCTGTAATCAGGAATTTATATCCCACGTATCCCTTTGGCGCATAGCTTCTTTGTGATACTTCGAGAGTAACTACGCCGCCACTTGGTGAATAATCGCTTGCATTGGTCAGAAGGTTCTGCAAAATCTGCAATACTCTCAAACGATCGCAGAGCACTTCACTTTCCTGAATATCGTTTCGCACGATAAATGTCTGATTCTTCTCTTCCGTCTTCGCCTGAATCATGGTCTTAACTTCTTCCACAATCTCATTCATATCTTCTGCCGTATCATCCATAGATGTCCAGCCACTTTCGATTCGAACAAGATCTAAGACCTCATTAATCAAATCAAGCATATGTCTAGACGAAAGCATAATGCGTTCTAAATACTCTCTGACCGCTTCCTTGTCTTCAAAATCAGCCATTGCAAGAGCAACATATCCCACAATTGCATTCATTGGTGTTCGTATATCATGCGACATATTCGATAAGAAGATCGTCTTGGCTTCATTAACCTGATTTGCTTCCTTTAACGCATTTTCCAAAAGACTCCTGCGTTTAATCTCCTGACGAATGCTGTCATCCATATCTGTAATTCCGACAACCAGTCTCTCAATCGGTCCTTCCGAACCAATTCGAACAATTTTTATCTTACAGTATCTTGTTGTCGCAAGGTCATGTCCAATTCTAAAATCTTCCACAACCGATCTGTCCAGTCTCAGTCTCTCACGAATTTTTTCAATATCCACCATGTTGATGAGCGCCGCACGGTCTTCTTCATATACTTCATGCTGAATCAATCCAACTAAAATATCAGAAAAACCAAGGCTTTCTCTGTCTCGACCATAGGTAACATCTGAAATCATCTTTGTCTTTCGAATCACTTCAAATGAGTCATCGGAGAGATTCCAGCAAAATACCATTGCATAATTCGAGCAAAGTGCTTCCATCAGTTGCAGATAATTACTGTTTTCCACTGCAGTATTGGCAGACCAGTATGCCTGTTCACTGTCATCTTTTAATTTTTCGAAGCAAAGAAGAGCCTTGGTTGGCACCCCTTCTTCGATTTCTTGTCGAACAAATATACATTTACGCCATTTTCCATAATTTACCGTATAAGACATTTCAATGCTGTCCTTTATCGACAACGCTGTCTTCAAATACTCAATGGAGCCAAATGCTTCACGTTCTTTTACAAACTGTTCATTCACCCGCTCTTCGGTATATCTTTTATTAAACTCCGAATAGGTTCCTTCGCGATCCATGCCAAAGGTTCCGGCTTCTTTCGTCTCATAAACAACCCGGATTGTGTCCGCAACCAGATCCACTTCGTATACCAACAGGTACCTCGAAAACAAAGCTTGTAATATCGTCTCGTCTTTCCCTTTCATTTTAATTCCTTCCGTCCAATTATGATCCATTAGCGAGAGCCGCCTCCGACGCCTCCGCCAAAGGAGCCACCGCCTCCTCCAAAGGATGCGTGACCGCCACTTCCTGCATTTGCAGCCGCTTCTGCAGCTGACATAGCAGAATACGTGTGACAGTGATAAAAGTATACGCACGCAATTGTCGAATCATAATACTCAATTTCCGGTGCATACTGAGGATAGTGTTTCTTCAGTTCTTTTACCACTTCTTGTGCAATGCCAAGAAGATAGGCAACAATTAAGTAATCCTGCCATATACTGACTTCCTGCATTTCACGTTCCGAAATAAGAGAGAACTCTTCCAGATATTTTTTAAATCCTATAATCTGTGCAAGTTCTGCCTTATCCGCCTCTGTTACCTGTTTCACCTTAAACTTCTTACGAATATGCAGATGCTTGGCATTTACATACTGTCTTCCTGCACTACTGCAAGAGGTAATGAAGCTTCGAATCTTACTTGAGTTTTTCTTTGAATACGTCGGTAATTCCTTCTCCTGTAAGATTCCATCACTGCCGGCTGCCACCTGGATAATATGATACAACTTTTCACCAAGCGGATCGTTTTCCGGCGCATGTATAAGTTTCAATGCCTTTACATCTTTTCCGCGTAACACGCGTTTTTTTGATGTATCATCAATGACTTCCAGACAACCGTCCATAACCAGTTTCAACATTCTTGCCCCAATAATATTGCCTTCTTCCACAAGGTCAACGCAATCTCCAAGATAATAGGTTGCTTCTAGATTACCTTCATTTGGAAGTTCTCGATAATATCCGGCATTTTCCTCAATCTCTTTTAATAATTTTCTTCTTTGTACCTTTGTGATGATGCCTTTAATAAAGCCAATAATACCAATTATCACAATCACAAAAATGTAGATTCCAAAAGCGCCAAAGCTTAAGATATCCGTGAAGTCAAAATCATCATCGGTATCTCCCGCGCCATAATCACTACCTTCTTTTGCTTCTTCTTCCATCTCCTCAAAGGTTTTATCTGCTGTATAAGTTGGCGATATGATTCCTTCTTCCAAAGAAAACAAAATCGTCATATAATTATCTTCTTCAATATCACTTTCGGTATATGCATGAATCGTTCCATCGGAAAATTCCACCATGCCATCATAACCAAATGCCCAGATATCTGCAACCTCATCGGTAATTGCGGTTCCATCTTCAAGGGATATACTAAGGTCTACCGCTGTTGGTGTTGTCGACATTCCCTTATTCACAAATCGATAATTCGTTCCGACACAGTCGCCAAATTCCATAACGGCATTCGCCATGGTATAGGTCACTTCATAAGAATGTGTACCATACTCGGTAATGCCCCAGCACAGTTCAAATCCGTCGCTGGTTTCATTGACTCCGCACTTGCCGGCTTTTTCATCAAAATCTGCATCCACATCCCAATCGCCGATATTGGTATATTCCTGTCCGTCTTCCGATACGGAAAATGACTCAAGCTCTAAGATTCCACCATCTTCCATTGGAATGTAGTTTTCCGTGGTATCGGTATCATCGAATTCCCCTGTCCAAACCTGAGAAACCGTAATGGATCCATCGTCATGAACCACGACGTCAATATCCATATCCGACACATGATTACTCGCCTGAGCCTGTGTCTGTCCCACACCAATAAACACACATATCGCACATATTGTTACGATTACCTTATAAACTCTTCGCATAATATCGTCCATCCCATCTACTAGTGTAATTTCATGCTAGGCATCTCAGTCTTGTTTTGATCTTCTTCGAGATATTCTCTTTGATCAAATCCAAGTCTTCCTGCTATCATACTAGCCGGCCACATACGAATCATACGATTGAGTTTCGTTACAGAGTCGTTGTAAATCAAACGACTGTTACGCACCATATTTTCATACTGGTTAACGGAATCCATTGCTTTTGCATAGTTTTGATTGGACTTAAGATCCGGATACTGCTCTGCAAGCACATTAATCTGACCAAGAGCTTTCGTAAATGCCTGCTCTTGTTCATTGATTTGCGCAGCTGTCGACTTAGGTCCTAAGCTGCCGCGTCTGGCGTTAATTGTCTGCACAAGCGTCTCACCTTCGTGTGCATCATAACTTTTTGTCAGTTCTGCAAGTGCTGTTAACGCATCAAAACGGCTTGACATCTGTACGCCAATCTGACTCTTGGCATTATTAATATTCTCATCAAGTCTGACGAGAGTTCTTTGCGTAGAAACAATCCATCCCAAAAGGATGATTACAATCACTACAATTACGATAATCAAAATAATTGGTCCCATATTACCCCTCTACTTTCCTTTTTGCATTTCAAAAAACTCGTCTATATTCGCGATTAATTCTTCCGGCGGCATTGACTTAAGCAGGTATTTCTCCGGCTTTAATGCCAGCACATTCATTACATTTTCGCGGCTTCCGTTCGCCGTCAAGAACATAACCGGAATCGACTTTGTCATTGATTCACTTCGAATCATCTCAAGTACTTTTGCTCCGGACAACACCGGCATTTCATAATCCAGAAGAATCAGATCAATTCTGTGTCGTGCAAGCAGTGCAATCCCCGTCATTCCGGAGTTGGCAAGATACAACTGGTATTTGTCCTCCAGCCACGACTTAATTGTTGCAAGCATCGTCGCATCATCATCAATCACAAGAATATGCTTCTTTGGCCCAAGTGCATCTTCTTGCGACAGACTCTCTTTCATATTCTCAACCAGTTCTTTTACATTAATTGGTCTTAAAAATGTTCCCGTCACATTTCTTTGCGGCATAATCTTATATGCATTATCAATCTCTTCATCACTGCCAATCAGGTAAACGAGCAGATTCTGGTCCGCTTCTTCCACATGATCTTTAATGAATGTAAGTGACTCCGGAAATGTGCTGTCCTCATCACTATCCAGATAGAATAAAAACACATTAATTCCAGCAATCTTCTGAGTGATATCATTTACTTTTGGCTTCGCCCAATTCACATTGCAGCCTTCTTTTTCAAGATTCGAAATAATGGCATTCACCATAAAACTCTTTGTACTGCAAATAAAAAGTATATTTTCTTTCAATATTTACTCCTCTACAACTCCATAGATATATCCATAATACTTTTTTACTGTAAAAAAATCAACTAAACTAGTACATTTTCCCCACTTTTATTTGTCATATTCATCAATAAAATGGTATTTTACACCATCTTTCTTGTATGCAAGTAACGTGTCGACATTGACATTTTCAGATGCTTTAAAGATATTTTTCTCAATAATTGGGCTCTTTTGAGCCAGCGAAGCAATCAGTTCTTTTACCTCGTATCGTTTCGAACTTTTTTCTGCTCCATCACTTGTTGCATATCTTTCCGCTATACGACAGGCACAGTTGCAAAATGTAAGCTCATTGCCCTCTCTCCACCTGACAATATCTGCCTCGCGAATCAGATACATCGGACGAATCAGTTCCATCCCTTCAAAATTCGTACTATGAAGTTTTGGACGCATGCTTTGCATCTGACCACCGTATAACATCCCCATTAAAATCGTTTCAATAACATCATCAAAATGATGACCAAGCGCAATCTTGTTGCATCCAAGGTCCTTTGCTTTGGCATACAGATGACCGCGTCTCATGCGCGCACACATATAACAAGGATTCTTTCCCATTACATCCACAGCAGCAAATATATCCGATTCGAATACCAAAAGAGGAATTCCAAGAATCTTCGCGTTCTCCATAATCAACTGATAATTTTTTTCATTATATCCCGGGTTCATCACCAAAAAGACAGTTTCAAAATTGTGTTTTCCATGTCTGGCAAGTTCCTGAAACAGTTTTGCCATCAACATGGAATCTTTTCCTCCGGAGATACAAACTGCAATCTTATCACCGTCTTGAATCATCTCATATTCATTCACTGCTTTTGTAAATCTTCTCCAGATTCCTTTTCGATAAGTTTTTATAATACTTCTTTCAATCTCTTTCGTTCTTTCTGTACTCAAAAAAACTCCTCATACTTTCTTTTTTTCATAGATTTTACAATATCATCTTTCTATGGTAAACTCAACTTTCCCGTTTACAACATTTCCTGTTCTATGATATGATAAAAAAGTACCAATCGGAGGTGATATTTTTTATGGCAGGAGAAAGAAATATTGAATTTGTTGATGCCAGAACTCCCATTAAGCAATGCGAGGAATGCGGACGTGCGATGCCGATGGATTATCCACATGATATCTGTCCAACATGTCGCGAAAACGAGTTATTCCGGGAGGTTCGAGAATATATTCGTGCCAATGACGTGAACGAATACCAGGTTGCCGATAAATTCGACTTACCGGTAGAACAAGTCAAACAATGGATACGAAGTGGACGCATTGAATATAAACAGCAAGGCGAAAAAGGATTCATCAGCGGCAATTATTGTGCCCGCTGTGGCGCTTCCGTTTCTTTTGGAACTCTTTGTCCAAAGTGTCTGCGTCTTATGAATAACCAAAACAAGGGCGTTGCTCTGGGTAAACCTTCTAATGCAGAAAACAACAAAATGCGCTTCCTCGATAATTAAACTCAAAATGCCCCAATCGCATCTACGACTGGGGCTTTTATCTTTTTTAAATCACAGTCAAGACTCGCTCGCGAGTCTTGCGCGCCGGATTCGGGTCTGCTTCAGCAGACAAATTCCTGTCCGAATCCGTGTGCATCCTCGCGGAGCGTTTAACTCAGTCGGCGCTTGTACCCCGACTGAGTATAGTTTGTCATAACCCCCACCTACGCTAACGCTTAGAGGTGGGGGATTTCTCCGACTGAGTTAACCAATCACATCTGTTGCGATTCGATTCATTGGAATCTCACGTTCTTCAAATGTTTCAGTCGTTTCACCAAATGCCGTTGCACCAACCGGTACAAAGCCATCCGGAAGATTTAACTTGGCCATAAGATCAGGATTCTGATTCAGCGCTGCAATCGATCCATAGATATCTACGCTGCCAAGTCCATTGTCAATTGCTGCAAGTGCCATGTTATGAACAATCATTGCAGCATTCGCATATGCAACATTATTGTTTCCCTGCGGATCAAGCGTTGTTGATACCACAATCAAAACAGGTGCTCCATACAAAGGATGCATAGAAGGATTTCCAAAGAATTTTGCTGCGCACTGATCAATTTCATCAAGTAACGCCTTATCCTTAATCACTGTCAGATGCACGGTTTCATACTTCGCCATTCCAACCGGCGCTGCCTGTGCAGCAAACAGTACCTCCTGAATCTGCTCCTCAGTCACATTCCCTGTGTAACTTCTTACGGACTTTCTTACCTGAAATAATTTTTTTGTTTCCATCGCCATATACCTCCTCATTTTTATCTAAAAACCCTTAGTCAGGGACTCGCTTTTGGAGTCTATCCCCCGACCGAGTATAGTTTGTCATCCCCCCCACCTACGCTAACGCTTAGAGGTGGGGGATTTCTCCGACTGAATTAAACCAGTTTTCTACCACAACACTGCTTATACTTCTTTCCGCTTCCGCATGGACACGGATCGTTTGGATAGATTTTAGCTTCAGCGCGTTTTTTTGGCCCTTTCGTAACCGTTTCATCCTTGTTGGTTCCGGTTACCTTCGCAACTTCTTCACGCTCTACCTTCTGCTCTACGCGGACGTGGAACAACAGTCTTACCGTCTCTTCCTGAATTGCACTGGTCATGGCATCAAACATGTCAAATCCCTGAATCTTATATTCCACAACAGGATCTCTTTGTCCATATGCCTGAAGGCCAATTCCCTGACGGAGCTGATCCATATCATCAATGTGATCCATCCACTTACGGTCAATCACTTTCAAAAGTACAACTCGTTCAAGCTCACGAACAGCTTCTTCTTCCGGGAACTCCGCTTCTTTTGCTTCATATGCCTTTACAGCCTGTTCTTTCAGCATCTGTTTTAACTGATTTACATTCTTAACATCTGCAACCGCTTCTTCCGTTAACGGTTCCAGCGGAATAATAGGATTCAAAAGCATGTTCAGTTCTTTCAGATCCCAGTCTGCTTTCTCAAGTTCTCCGGAAATGCACGTATCCACACAGCCTTCCACGGTATCCGTAATCATCTTGAAGATGACATCACGCATGCTCTCTCCGTCTAATACCTTACGACGTTCCGCATATATGATTTCTCTTTGATCATTCATTACCTGATCATATTCAAGCAGGTTCTTTCTGATACCAAAGTTATTTCCTTCAATCTTCTTTTGTGCCTTTTCAATTGCACTTGTCAGCATCTTATGCTCAATCTGCTCTCCTTCCGGAACGCCAAGTGCATTGAACATCGTTACTAATTTTTCAGAACCAAACAGGCGCATCAAATCGTCTTCAAGGGAAATGTAGAATCTTGATTCTCCCGGGTCTCCCTGACGACCTGCACGACCACGCAGCTGATTATCAATACGACGGGATTCATGTCTTTCTGTACCGATAATCTTAAGACCGCCCATGTCGATTACTTCCTGCGGAAGCTTAATATCCGTACCACGACCTGCCATATTCGTTGCGATGGTAACAGCTCCAACCGCACCGGCATCTGCTACAATCTGTGCTTCTTGTTCATGGAACTTCGCATTCAATACATTATGCTGAATTCCTTCTCTTTTGAGCATTGCACTAAGAAGCTCTGATGTTTCAATGGTAATCGTACCGACAAGCACCGGCTGACCTTTCTTGTGCGCATTAATAATTTCCTGCACAACTGCATGGAACTTTTCTTTCTTTGTCTTATATACGGCATCTTCCAGATCCTTACGAAGAACCGGTTTATTGGTTGGAATTTCAATAACGTCCATACCATAGATATCACGAAATTCCTGCTCTTCCGTGAGCGCTGTACCGGTCATGCCGGATTTCTTTTCATATTTATTAAAGAAGTTCTGGAAAGTAATGTTGGCAAGTGTCTTACTTTCACGCTTAACCTTTACATGTTCCTTCGCTTCAATCGCCTGATGAAGGCCGTCCGAATAACGACGTCCCGGCATAATACGACCGGTAAATTCATCTACGATTAAGATCTCATCATCTTTTACGACATAATCCTGATCTTTAAACATCAGATGATGTGCTCGAAGCGCCAGCACAATATTATGCTGAATCTCCAGATTCTCAGGATCTGCGAGGTTATCAATCTTAAAGAAACGCTCTACCTTCTTTACACCTTCCTGTGTCAGGTTTACAACCTTATCCTTCTCGCTAACGATAAAGTCTCCCGTCTCTTCTTGTTCAATGCCCATGATAGCATCCATCTTGGAAAATTCCGGCATATCTTCACCACGTACAAGTTGCTTGGCAAGAATATCACAGGCTTCATACAGCTTTGTTGACTTGCCACTCTGTCCTGAAATAATAAGCGGTGTTCTGGCCTCATCGATTAACACCGAGTCAACCTCGTCGATGATGGCATATGACAATTCTCTTTGTACAAGCTGTTCTTTATAAATAACCATGTTGTCTCTAAGATAATCAAATCCCAGTTCATTGTTGGTTACATAAGTAATATCACAGTTATAAGCTTCTCGTCGTTCTTCCGGTTCCATGTCATTTAAGACAACTCCAACCTTCAGTCCTAAAAACTCATGAATCTGTCCCATCCATTCAGCATCACGCTTTGCCAGATAATCATTGACAGTTACGATATGTACACCCTTACCCGTAAGCGCATTTAAGTATGCCGGAAGAGTTGATACAAGAGTCTTACCTTCACCGGTTTTCATCTCGGCAATACGTCCCTGGTGAAGCACAATTCCACCAATCAGCTGAACACGGAAATGTTCCATATCAAGAACTCTCTTGCCTGCTTCACGAACTGTTGCAAATGCTTCCGGAAGTAAATCATCCAGACTTTCGCCATCAGCATAACGCTTTTTGTACTCTTGTGTTTTCTCTCGGAGTTCTTCGTCAGAAAGCGCCTGCATGGTAGGCCGAAGAGCTTCAATCTTATCCACAATCGGTGTCACTCTCTTTAATTCTCTCTGGCTATGCGTTCCGAAAATCTTGTCTGCCAAACCCATTATTATAATCCTCATTCCCCCGACGATTACTTCGTGCCGGGAAATCTTTCTTACAGTATTTTTATGTTACACATTGAAACATATTTTACCATTTTTGCCCGTTAGACACAATAGAACAAGCCATGAAGGTTTTATGAACATTTTGTTAATCCTGATTTTTGTCACTATTTTGTCTGCGTTTTAAATTGCTTACACAATTCAGACAACTATAATGATTCGTTATTATTTTCTATTTTCTTATTGACTTTTAGTTAGTCGCGTGATAATATTAACTCAACAAAAGGAAACAAGATTCGTGAAAGGAAGGTACAGACCACCAGAAAGAGAATTGTTTTAGAAACTATTTTTTAATCACCATCCATAAACACATTAGTATTTGAAATTTGATAAGGAACCAATGACACGAGTAAATATAAGAGTTGATCAAAGTAGAGGGATCATAAATAGTCAAGGTAAACAAAAGCAGGTTTTGGGTACTGATTAGAAAAAGGACGGATGAAGAAAGAATGAGGTACATAGTCCAATGGATTTAGGACAAAGTAATTGAGAGCCATCGCATTTAAGGAGTTAGGTGCGATGGCTTTCACTTTGCGCTCTTCTCTCCCCAGACTTCACATAGTTTTCAGATATTACACATAAAGCGGTCAATCTCTTTGTTTAAAGTTGAAACATAAATATCACAAGCAAAGGAGATTAAAATCTATGAGACGGAAAAAATTATTAGCACTGGGAATCTGTGCAATGCTTGGAGCAGCTGCTTTAACGGGCTGTAGTAGTGCAACCACATCAACAAGTACAGACGAGGCGACGGAAAGTACCACAAGCAGTACTGATGAAACTTCTAGCGATCAGATAACCGGTCAGATTACCGAAATAGATGGTAGCACCATCACCATCGCATTAGTGGAGACACCATCCGGTGAAAAACCTTCCGATGATTCTTCTTCTGATTCATCATCCGATTCTTCTGAAGATTCCTCTGACAGCGAAAAGCCATCCGGTGAAGCTCCATCTGGCGAAGCTCCATCCGGTGAGGCTCCATCCGGTGAGGCTCCATCCGGTGAGGCTCCGTCCGGTGAAAAGCCTTCCGATGATTCTTCGGATTCATCATCCGATTCATCATCCGACTCTTCCTCAGATTCTTCTTCTGAAGATTCTTCCGACAGTGAAAAACCTGATATGGGTGACATGGAAGTGAATCTGACAGGCGAAACCCAGACAATCGAAGTAACTGATGATGTTACCATCGAAATCAGTTCTGATGGCGAAACAACAGAAGGTTCTATATCTGATCTAGCTGTCGATGATATCATCACCGTAACTATGGACGGCGACACCGTTGTATCCATTACCCAGGGTATGGGTGGCGGAGGCATGGGCGGTGGCGACATGCAAAAGCCGGATGAAGATTCTGACTCTTCAACGGAAAGTTCCGATTCGTCCAGCGATGAAGCATAAAAAAGACGAAGGATTTCTCCTCCGTCTAAAGAAATGGCACAGGGTAACCCCTGTGTCATTTTTAAATTGAATGACCTTTTCTTCTGATTACTGCAATTACTTCATCTACATACTGTTCACAGATTTCCTGCGTACCGGCTTCCACCATAACACGAATCACCGGCTCTGTTCCACTCTCTCTGACAAGAATACGTCCGTCATCTCCAAGTTTCTTGGAAACCGCTTCCACTGCTGCCTTTACATCCGGGTCATTTTGCGCCTCCGGCTTTGAATGCACTCTGATATTTTTAAGTACCTGTGGATAGATAACAACCGGTGCTGTCAGCTTGCTAAGTGACATCTTCTTTTCAATCACAACTTCCATTAGCTTAATTGCGGTTAAGATGCCGTCACCCGTTGTGGCATACTTACTGAAAATAATATGTCCTGACTGTTCTCCTCCGATTCGATGGCCGTTGTTAACCATGCTTTCATAAACATATTTATCCCCGACCTTTGTCTTGTCATAATCAATACCGGCTTCATCAAACGCCTTATAAAGTCCAAAGTTAGACATCACGGTTGTTACAACGGTATTGTTAATCAGTTTACCACGTTCCTTCAGATACATGCCATAGACATACAAAATCAAATCCCCATTGACCACATCTCCATTCTCATCTACAGCGATGCAGCGGTCTGCGTCTCCGTCAAATGCAAATCCGATATCAAGATGCTCGGCTTTTACAAGCGCCTGCAACTTCTCAATATGTGTCGAGCCACAATCCATATTGATATTCGTTCCATCCGGCGCATTATTGATGACATAAGTCTTGGCTCCAAGTGCATCAAAGACATTCTTGGCAAGCATCCACGCGCTACCATTTGCACAATCAAGACCGACTCTCATGTTCTTATATGAGCGGGTTGCAAGCGAAATCAAATATCCGGTATAACGATTTCTTCCGGCCGCATAATCAACGGTACGGCCGATGGCTCCGCGGGTTGCAAGCGGAAGCTCTTCAATATCTCCATCAAGATATTCTTCAATCTTAAGGATGGTCTCTTCATCCATCTTCTCGCCTTTACCGTTAATCAGTTTAATTCCATTATCGTAAAATGGATTATGACTTGCAGAAATCATAATTCCACAATCAAAATCATCTGTTCTGACAACATAAGACACGCTCGGTGTTGTCGTAACATGAAGCAGATAAGCATCTGCTCCGGACGCTGTGATTCCGGCGGAAAGCGCATATTCAAACATATAGCTTGATCTTCTTGTATCCTTTCCGATTACAACGCTGCAGGTTTCACCTTCCGGCTTATCCTTTCCATAATACCATCCGATAAAACGTCCTACTTTATATGCATGATCCACAGTCAGGCTGACATTGGCCTCACCGCGAAATCCATCTGTACCAAAATATTTTCCCATAACAATGGTCCTCCAATCGGTTTTAAACTAGACTCAGTATAGCACATCCCTTACTTTTGTGTTATATTTTTTAGCATGAGTAATAAGAAATTTATGTTTAAAAAAGGAATGAAAGACGGCATGCCGGTCTGCCTTGGCTATCTGGCAGTTTCCTTTACACTTGGCATTGTGGCCCGTAAGGCCGGTATCTCTCCGGTTCCTTCCACCATCATGAGTCTGACCAATCTGACAAGTGCGGGAGAATTCGCTGCAATCTCCATGATTGCCGCCGGCGCCGCCTATATAGAACTGGCTTTAACCCAGCTGATTATCAATCTTCGTTATATGTTGATGTCATGTGCGTTATCGCAGAAAATCGATCCATCACTTCCATTAAAACATCGTTTGTTAATGGGATTTGGAATCACGGATGAGATATTTGGTCTTGCTATTACCAGGCACGAAAAACTATCCCCAAGATATTTCTACGGAATCATGGCAGTCGCTATTCCGGGCTGGACACTTGGCACCGCTTTTGGCGCATACCTTGGCGGACTGCTTCCAAGTTCAGTGCTAACGGCACTGTCGGTTGCCCTATACGGTATGTTTATCTCTGTCATTATTCCGGCAGCCAAAGAAAATAAAGTAATTCTCGGCCTGATTATCATTTCCATGGGTGCCAGCTATGCATTTTCGGTAATTCCGGGTCTTAGAGATCTCTCAGAAGGACTTCGCATTACCATATTGACAGCTGTTATAGCCGGCATTGCTGCTGTGCTGTTCCCGCGAAAGGAGGAAGAAGACGATGCCTAATCTTGTGATTTACATTGCCGTTATGGCCATTGTAACTTATCTGATTCGTGTTCTTCCACTCACCTTAATACGAAAGAAGATTACGAACGTTACACTTCGGTCATTTTTATACTATGTGCCATATGTTACGCTATCGGTTATGACATTTCCGGCTATCTTAAAAGCAACCGGCAGCATCTACTCCGGCCTTGCAGCGCTGATTGTATGTATCCTTCTTGCCTGGAAGGGCTTTAGCCTGACCGTGGTTGCTCTTAGCGCGTGCGTGGCAGTATTTGTATTGAATCTATTTTTACTGTAGCATTTCATGCAATTATCACATTTTGTTGCTAAAATAGTTTTGTGTGTTTCCATTTTAATGGAAGATAAAAGGAGGATTTTATATTTGAAAACGAAATATCTATTGCTTACACTGGTTATTCCATTTGTCGTCAGTGGCTGCGGAAGCGCTTCAACTTCCTCTTCAACTTCTGATGTAGAGATTTCTGAAGACGCTGTTGTAACCGAAGATGGTGCTGTAGTGCTTGCAGATTACAGCTCGTTAGAAGGTACCAAGGAAGTTACAACTGTAACAGATGAAGACGTTGAAGACGAAATCGAAACCATGCTTTCTGACGATGCTGATTATACAGACGTTACCAGAAAAATCAAAAAGGGTGATTATGTCACCTTATATATGACGGCAACGATTGATGGCGAAGAGCTATATGAGTTTACTGAGGACGACGGCGGATATGAAATTGTCGCCGGTGACGAAGACTTTGGTGCTGAAATCGATGAAAAATTAATCGGTTCTAAAGTTGGCAACAGCTTCTCTATCACCGTTACCTACAATGATGACTTTGATGACTCTGACCTTGCCGGTAATACCGTCGATTACGAGATTGAAATCGGTGCCGTGCAAGAAGAAAATATTCCGGAACTAACCGATGACTATGTCAAAGAAAACTATGATATTGACACCGTAGAAGAATTTGAAGAAGCAGTTCGCGAATCACTGGAGGATACGAACGAAGAAGAAAGCGTCTCCAACCTTGGCCAGGATCTGATTGCCCAGGTCACAGAAAGCTCTACCATCGAGGATTACTCTGATGAACTGTACGAAACACAAAAAGAGCTTGTGGAAGGCAATTACGAGTACTACATGGAGATGGTCGGCGCATCTTCCCTCGATGAAATCTATGAAATGTTCGATATGACCGAAGATGATGTTGCACAAGAAGTGATGGATTCGGTCTACACTACCATCGTTGTTGAGGCAATTGCACAGGTAGAAGGCATTGAAATCTCTGACGATGATTATGATTCTCTCGCAGAAGAACTTGCAGAATCTTATGATTATGATTCCCTGGAAGATATGGAAGAAGATTATACCGAAGATGAAATTCGCTATATCTTAATTGAAGAACAGGTTGCCGACCTGCTGATTGACAACGCAACCGTTACAGAAGTTGAAGCTTCCGATGACGAAGAATAACTATTGCGATCATAAACAAAGAGCAATCCCATAGACCGGGATTGCTCTTTGTTATATGAACTTATTCGTTTTTAAAAGCTCGTATAAAGTAGGATTTAAGGAAAATGCTTTCCTAAGTTCCTCCACTTCTTCTAACACTTCTTGTTTGTGCTTCTCTTTTAGATTGCTTTTTGTGGCTCGAATCAGAATATTCTTAGGCGTATGCGTGAAATCAATAAATTCGAGCACCTGCGTTTTATACCCACAGGCCTGTAAGAGGTTGGCACGAATTGCATCTGTGTAAAGCGCAGCTGTCCGCTCCTTAATCAGCCCATAGCGTTCCACAATTCCAAGGCTCTCACTGTGAAGCTGACCATTTAACTCATGCTGGCAGCAAGGTACACTGATAATATTATTTGCTCCCCAGCGAATGGCATGGTACATAGCGTAATCCGTCGCCGTATCACATGCATGAAGCGTAATAACAAGGTCTACTGTATCTTCCTTTTCGTAAGTACTGATATCTCCAACCTGAAAATGAAGATGCTCATAACCATACTTTTTCGCGGTTTCATTACATTTTGCAATAACGTCTTCCTTAAGATCTAATCCCACCATGGAAACTTCCAGATGAAGAATCTGCGTCAGATAATAATACACCACGAATGTCAGATAAGATTTGCCACATCCAAAGTCCACGATGTTCCACTTATGCTGCGGTGCCTTTTTCACCAGTTCATCAATAAACTGCAAGAACTTGTTAATCTGGCGATACTTATCGTACATGCTCTGCACGACTTTTCCTTCTTTTGTAAAGATTCCCATGTCAACAAGCGCCGGTACCACTGCCCCTTCCGGAATCAGATAATTCTTCTTGCGGTTTGGTTCCTTTATATTCTTAACGCCATCTTTGACGCCGCCCCTGCTAAACAACACCTTTCCTTTTTTGGACAGTTTTAACCGGTATTCGTACTTTTCATCCCAGGCGTGCAGCTGACTAAGACCTTCTTCCATTAAGCCTGCACAGCACTGCGCCACGCTCATACAGCCCACCGTCTCATGAAACGCCTGCTTTTGCGTAAACTTTTCCACAAAATAACCGTCTTGCACCTGTGTCAGAGTTGCTTTTTTATAGTCACCGCCTTTTGGATTACTAAGCGTAACCTTTTTTATTTCACCGGAAAATATCTTTTGTAACTGTTCGATTAATTCACTCATGTTCTTCCATCCATTTCTTAAGCTGCATAGCTCTGCATTCCCAGGTATGAGATTTTATGACCTTCTCATATCCCGCATTTACCATCTCATCAAGTTGCTCCGGCGCTGCAAGAAGTTCTTTTGCCTTCCTTGCCATAGCGCCAAGGTCACGAAGATGGTAATAAATAATTCCTTCACCGTCATTTAATTCTTCTGTCAGATAGTTACTGGTATCACTAAGTACGGCGGTATGATTTAAAATCGAATTAAAGATTCTGTCATGCCCTCCATCCTTAAACCATGGTAGCACATTCAGACTTAACCGGTATTCATACGCCGCCTTCATACAGGTCAAAGAATCGGTCTGTGGCAAAATCGTAAACAGCCCCTGATTCACGCCTTCTAACTGTTCCCAGCCTTTTCCAATCACACACACCGGCACACCTTCTAGCGTAAGCGCCTTCACCGCTTCCCCTCGAAAATAATTTCTCACATACATATCTATAAAAATCGTCTTATGCATAGCCGCCTTATATTCTTGGTCTGTAAAATCCCCCATTTCATCCTTGCAACATGCATAGACCACCTCTTCTACCGTTCTGTCCGGATGCGTGATAAGTTCCTTTATCATTCCTTGATAGAACGCTGCATATTCCTCATTAATCCCATGTATATAAGGTTCAAAAAAGGAAAGTCTCGTATAATTTCCGGCAAATAAAACTGCCTCTTTTCGCTGCGCTGCCGGCACCACTTCACAATGTAAATCAGTCCCCGCAAGCGGCAGAAAATATCCGCCGTCATATTCCGGATAATATTTTTGAAAATACCGAAGATGATTTCTATCAATGCTGACATGATGATAGCGCTTTGGCAGCTTTGATAACCGATCGTGATAATAATACGGATGATCCGCCGCAATGTTATAGCAGTCCACCTGATACGCATCCCAGATGTATCCTTCCTGCGGATGATACAATCCTTCTTCCTTCTCAAGCCCCTCGAAGTTAAAGGTAATCAAAACGCTCTCTCCGGGCTTTAGATATTTTTTTAGTTTTTTCGTCTGCGCAGCAGCATCTTGTAAATCAAATAAAAACACCGGATACCCCAGACGCTCAAACGTCTTTGCCAATTGTCTTGAAAAGTAATCCAGTGTTTCTACGCCGCCTTGCATCATAATAAGTTTCTTTTTCATCCTACCAACCTAATTGTATGCATGCTTCTTTTGATATAGTTCCTGATCCGCAAGCAGAATGCCTCTTTGCACGTCCTTAACATCTACCTCCGGTGATAAACCAAATGTTATCCCAATCTCTTCCCGTTTCATCTCCATGGTAAGGTTCTCGCAAAATACACGATTAATTTCTCTGCATATCAGACGAACTTCTTCTTCCTTATGGTTTTGAATAACAAATAAGAATTCGTCTCCTCCATAACGAAAGACTGCCCGGTTATGATCTTCATACTGCTGCAAGATCTCACCAAGCGTTTCTAAAACCTCATCGCCCCTGTCATGCCCCCATTTGTCATTAATTTTCTTAAAATAATCCACATCCAGCATAACGCAGTGACAAGTGCCATTCAATCCATCTATATACTCTTGCATTCCATATCGGTTGCGCACACCTGTAAGGAAGTCCTTCGCCGCAACTTTTTTTAAGGCATCCAACTTATAATTCCCCAAAATCGCTGTCTTACGAAATTGCTGTTCCCACACCACTACGGCTCCGCCAAGCACAAATACGCCGGCTGTTGCAATAAACATAATCAGCGCACTCATATCGTAAACGGTCGTATGCACAACTTTATCATCCCATGGCAAAAAGATAAATGCCATAATATTACCGCCCATCACAACCGCCATAGTCACTGCACCAAGTTTGTGATTACCATAGATAAATGTCATGACAATGGCTAAAATTCCAATTCCATACACACTTGGAAATACGCCGTGGTAAATCGTGATAAGCACACACATAACCGCCAGCAGTATCGACAACAGATAATTCAGTTTCCGCCCCTGTTTGGCCAATTTTTTCATTCCCACATAAGCAACGATATCAATAATCAAATAAGATATAGCCGGAATTCCCAGATACCATATTACATAATGCGATGGATCTGATATCATCGTCGGATCGTCCGTAATTAGAAAACTGACCAGACATTCGCTGACAATAATGCAGACAGAAGCAAGAAAAATCATGTTAACATGCACTTTACGCCATTTTGCTTCTATCTCTCGTTCCGACTTTCGAATGAACTCTCTAGCTTCTTCGCTTTGTAATTGTTCTTTGGAAGAATAAACCATCGCTCCGCCTTTCATTTACAATTGCTTTGTTACCTTGCCTACATCCACTTTTCTTCATACTCTTTTATATCCACAGGTGGTGAATAATAATAACCTTGTATATAATCACAATCAATCTTCTTAAGCGCTTCTACTTGTTCCTTACGTTCAATCCCTTCTGCCACAACTTCAAGTCCCATATGTTTGAACATCAACATCATATCTTCAATAAACTTAACACGCTGTCCCTGCTCCGGGAATCCATCATCAAACAGGCATTTATCCATCTTAACCTGGTCAAATGGTAACTGCACCAAAGCATTAAAGTTTGAATAATCCTTACCAAAATCATCCATAGAGCATCCACATCCATAATCATGTATGAGCGAAATCACTTCCTCTACCTGCGCAAAGTTTGTATAAGCTACGCTTTCGGTAAGCTCAAGTTCCAGATATGGGCACGCCTTTGCATTCTTTTCCAACACTTCAAAGTAATATCCCCATATGTCTCCTCTAAAAAATGCTTCTTTCGACACATTACAAGAAACCACGGGTGGTTCTATTCCTCTGTCGAGACAGGAATTAATCCAGACAACCGTCTGTTCAAATAAATAAAGGTCCACACGACCTATTATATGATTTTTTTCAAACAACGGCACAAACAATCCCGGTGGCATAAATCCCCTTGTCGGGTGTTGCCATCTCACAAGCGCCTCTGCTCTTGTTGCCTTTCCTGTGGAAAGCTGAACCTTTGGTTGTAAATACACCTTTAACTGATGCTCTTTTATCGCATCATCTAAATCCTTTTCGAGCTGTTTTTCCTCTATCAGACTTTCTTTGCATTTGCTTGTAAAAACATACGCCTGCACATCACTCCAATGAATCGCATGAGGGTTACCATACGCCATCATAACAGCATCCATCATATCCTCGTATTCAAGCTGACTATCTTCCTTAATAGGAAATATTCCATGAGTCGGTTTAAGCTTCGCAATTGGAAATTCATGCAATAATTCTTTACCTGAGCGTATATATTGCTTATAAATAAATTCGTGTAACTCTTCTAAACTATTCGCATGCATATAAACCATAAATCGGCCATCACCTGTATATGCGGCAAATTCCACTACTTTTCTCTGTGCGACAGTTCGCTGGTAAAAAACCCGAATCAATTTGTTGACATTATCATGTCCCAGACTCTGATTTAATATCGAAAATCCCGGAATATTCATCAGCACAAAATAACGATCTTTTTTATTAAACTCATCCATGTGGTCCTTAAAAAACTGAACGGTATGCCCCATGGTCACTTTATCGTTCCAGACCAGTTCTCGGAATCTTTTAGTTTCTGCTTCATCCTGAAATTCCTTCGAGCTGTCTGCAAGTACAACTGCCATTACATATACAATATACGCAAGAACATAGATTCTGGTTACATTTGTTGCGTACAATCCACTAACATAATAAGAGCCTAGTGCCAAAACTGTTCCTACCAACAGAATCGTTGCCCCTATTAAGATTCTCGCCATCTGGCCGGTTCGCTTTCGTTTATATGTTCTTACACAATAAACATATCCGATTATCACTGACACCAGAATATAGATCTGATCAAACACTCTTGAGTGCGATACTTCAACATAATCTGTCAGCATACAAATCAACATAAAAAACTTTTCAAACAGGTAAATAAAAATCAGACATCGAAACAGTTTCTTTCCCTCAGACAATTCGTAACCATAATATGCCATTCCAAGCGGAAGTAGCATAACATAAGAAAAATACATTAAATAGTACTTTGTCATCGGCGACTCAACCAAAAACTGTATGATGGAGGCTTCTCCAAGCACCCACAGTCCAAAAGCCAGTGCAAAAAAAGCAAGATTTAAAAATACACCAACATAAAATTCTATCTTTTTATACTTCAGGACGAACAAATAAACAATCATGATGATAAACAAGGTAAAACAAATCACCGAGGTAACCCATGCAAATGCCGACTTTCTCAGTAAATATAAAAAGACTGCCGCCGAATTGCCCTGTCCGGTCTCTGATAATAAAAATGTTTTTGTTCTGCCTGTATGATTTTGAAACTCAATCCTTAAATATTGTCCCTGTTCAAAATCCTTACATGAAATCTTCTGCCAGGTATCTCCATATTCATCTCCAAAGACCGCAGTTGTCTCTTCTGTCTGATATAAAATCTGATCATCTACCGTACCCTGGTCGGTCTCACTTACATACACCGTCACTTCCAGCGATGGGTTCAGATAGACTATATATTCATCATCATAATAGCTTTCCTTGGTCATTTCTTTTGTAAAGACCCAGGTTTCATTATTTTTAATAGCATAAGAAGACCTATTGTCTTGCTGCTCGCCGTTTTTATATATCGTCCATTCATCCTGCTCAATTACAGCCAGCGACTTATATTCAATTTTGAAATTGCTATCGTGTGAGATTACCGTTGCAACAATCAAAATCACAAGCATTGCACCAAGTAATATCAATAACGGTAATCGTAATTTATGTTGTCTTAAATTCATTCTCGTATATCTCTTGTTTTCTTAGATTAGTTAATGTTGTACGCGATTTAGATATTTATCCCAGGTTATCACAATTTCCTTATATTGCATCTTGAATTCATAAGTCGTAGATGCCAATGGATCTTGATCTGTAGCATCAGCAAATTCCACCCGCATCGTCAGATTCTCTCCTTGCGATTGCACCTCGAATAAATAAGCACCGCTGCTTTGTCTTAAGACAGCCGTAATCTCCTCTTCATTTAATGGTTGATCCGGCACTTCTTCTATCAGCCTGTCATCAGCATCATAGTAGCGATACCCTTCTTTCGCCACTCTCAAGTTGCTTACTTGTTCAATCTGAATTGCTGCCGTATCTGCATAACTTTCCGTAAATTGTGTGTTCTGAGAATTCTGTGGACGTACAATCAATGCATCTACCACAAAACAGATCCCATCAGGTGTCTTTTCCACCTTACTTATCTGACAATCTTCAAATGAAAATTGCTCAATCTCGTCTACACTTCGATATGCCATTGTAAGTCATTTCCTTTCCCTATTAAGTTCATTTAGCAGAATCACAATTCCACGCCTGAACTTAGCATATATTCCGAAATATTATAGCACAGCGCATGGGCACGTAGCAAATCTTTGACCGGTTTAATTCTATCAATTATATTTCACAACTTTCTTGCTAATTGATCTTGTTGAATCGTTTTTTGTATTAAAAAAGCACCAACTTTCGCTGATGCTTTTATGCGATCTCTTTTTCAAGATTTATATCCAATCCCATTTCTTTTAAGTCTTGTTCACTTACCTCTAATTCCGTTTTTAAAATATCCAACATCTCATAATACGCAAGTCTTCGTCCTGCTGCAAACTCATCATCTTTATCAGCTTCACTTTCTTTAACTGCATCATAAGCATTTTCAACCAATCTTGCGATGATATACTTAATTCCTTCTTTTGATAATAATTCTTCCATTCTACTCACCTCTCTTTTTTAACTCCGCAAACCTATTATCGATTGAGTTTTCAAAATTATTAATTTCTTTTTTCCAATGTTTTATTAAACCGTTCTTTTGGTTGAACGACCCTCTAAATTAGGAGGGGCGTATTTGTAGCATATCTTGTAATTTAAATACAACCTTCTTCAAGATATTGATCAGTTTGATACCACAGCATCATGTTCATGGATTCATTGTAGCATGATGTGACAGTTCGTACCAACGGGTTTTTCTTGTTCATCAGGACAGCCGGTCAAATAAGTAATATTGGCATATTGTTTTTCGGTAAGTCGTAGGATTCTTACTTCTCCCGTCGCGGGAGCTCTTTCAGTCCCTTAAATTGCCACAAATCTGTAAAATATTATATCACATATATGCAAGGCTCTCGACCCCATAAATGTAAAACAAGATTGCGCACATATGTTAAATGAAGTATAATCACCCTTGAGGTGAATAACATATGGATAATACAGAAAAGATATATCGCAACCGAATAACTGATTCCGCGTTAGAACTAAAGCTTGAGGCTTTTGGTGCAACATTAATCGTGGGACCAAAGGGCTGTGGAAAAACAACAACTGCAAAGCATTATGCAAATAGCTATATAGAGTTTCAAGATGAAGATACCCGAGAAAGGCTTTTGTCCGTTGCCGAAAACATGCCT
>JAILOU010000010.1 GCA_024690665.1 Eubacterium sp. | reverse complement strand
CAATATAAATAATAGCGAATAGCATAGCAGATACACCCGCAGCGGATGTTTTTTGGTATATGGATATTATCTAATTGCACATAAAACGATGATCTGGGAATACGATGGCTGGTCGCAGCATTACAAGGCACTTGTCTACTATGCGCAATATCTACGGTCGATTGCAAGGGAGTTTCTCTCACAGCACCAGCTGATTATACCTGAGTGGGACTTTTCTATCGGAGAAGGAAGCGATATTCTTCAGACATTTCACTACTATGTGATTGGTGATCCATTTTCTTTGTTTGCGGTATTTGTTCCGACGAAATGGATCTGGTTTTACTATGGTGCAATGGTTTTTCTGCGTGTGTATCTGGCGGGAATTGCATTTTCTGCTTTTTGTTTTTTTATGCGCAAGAATATTGGCAGATATGCGGTTATGGCTGGGACGATCAGTTATGTTTTTTGCGGCTGGGTGATACTGAATATGAATCGTCATCCATTTTTCTTAAATCCGCTGTTATATCTGCCACTTTTGCTACTGGGAATTGAGCTGCTTTTGCAAAAGAAAAAGCCGGTGTTGCTAATTGTGGCGGCATTTTTGGCGACTGTCAGCAATTTTTATTTTCTATATGTGCTGGTTATTGTGACACTGGTCTATCTGGTGGTTCGTTTGATTGACTTGTATCACAGACAGCTGAAAGTGATGTTTGTAAAGTTGGGGCAGGTTGTGATTTCGTGCCTTCTTGGCGTTCTTATGGGAGCCGGAATCTTATGGCCGGTTATGCAGGTGATCCTGTGCGATAATCGTATGAATTCCGGGATAGCATTTCATTTGTCTTATCCGTTGTCGTACTATCGGAATTTTGTTGCGAATCTCTTTTACCGGGAAGGCAATAATTATTGGACGAATATAGAACTGGCTGCTCCGGTGTTTTTGGGAGTTTGTCTGTTGTTTTGCCAAAAAAACAGACGAAATCGGAGCTTGAAGATTCTCTTAGTCATTGGGATTGTTGTATTGATGGTGCCGGCTTTGGGACAAACTTTAAATGGAATGTCTTATATGTCGAATAAGTGGTGCTGGGCATTTGCAATGTTATGTGCATTCATCTTGACAGTCATGTGGCCTTCGCTCATGAAGTTGAAGAAAAAGGAAGGGCTCATCCTGTTAATTTGCCTGGCGGCGTGTCTTACCGATGTAATCTTCGTTAATTATACAAGGTCGGCAGCGGCAATTAGCTGCGTGGGAATAGCCGTATTATTTTTTGCGATTATAAAGCTACAAGCTGTGTCGCGAAGGATGAAGCAACTCGTAGCTCTTGGAGTGGTTGTCCTATCTGTAACTGTTAGCGGCTTTTACGAAAATAGTATTAACAACAGAAATTATGCTTCTGAGGGAGTTAGTGTGTCGAAGGTGACGGAAGACCGGTATGGATCAGACGCTTCGGTGGTTCAGTCGTTAGAAGAAGGTGACGAATCATCGTTTTATCGGTTCTCCGGAGAGAATCTTGAGAAGAACAATAATATTGCAGAGAGCATTTCAAGTACGCAGTATTATTGGTCGGTGTCGAATGCCTGCCTGTCTGATTACAGGAAAGCATTGGAGATTGGATATGATTGGGATGATGAGTATGATCTGTATCAATCTGTGTTTAACTATTCCGGATATGAGGCGAGAACCGGTCTTCTTGCGCTTAGCGCAGTAAAGTACTGCGTGATACCGGATGATGAGGAGAAATATCGGATTCCGTACGGCTATACTTATGTGGATAGCTTTGATGCTAACGAAGAACTGACAGAAGCGGCGCTTGATCAGCTGCAAAAAGAGAATGGAGAAGAAGATCTAACCGAAGAGCAGATTGAAGTTGTAGAAAGCGAAACTGCCAGTCGATACAAGATTTATAGAAATAATAATCCGGTTTCTTTAACATATAGTTATGATACGATTCTTGATGAAGAAACCTGGTCACATCTTAGTGCAACGAAAAAGCAGGAGGCTATGCTGCAGGCGGCTGTGCTTGCGGACTATACAGGAGAGACGAATGAACAGGATATCTCATATGTAAGCAAGGCACTTGATTATGAGGTGGAGTGTGACAGCTCCGGCGTGAGTTTGCAGGGAAATGAATTCGTCGTGACAGAGGAAGGTGCGACGGTAACCTATACCTTTGATTCGGATCAGAATGCTGAGACGTACTTTACATTAAAGAACTTAGAATTTGAGCCGACGACAGAGTATGACTTGTATTTTGGTGAAGAACGATATGATCCGCTCAATCTGTATTCGCTAGTGAGATGGAACCTGCTGGATTATGATGAGCAGCGCAAGATTAAGCAGCAAGACAGATGCGAAAGCGACAGTTTGCAGGCCGGGCTGACATTTAAGACATCACAGGGTGTCACAAGCAGAATCTATTACTATACACAAGATCAAAATTACTATACGAACCAGCATGACTTTACGGTGAATCTAGGGTATAGCAAGAAACCAACAACTTCGGTGACGCTGACATTCTCAGAGCGCGGTGTATATTCCTTTGATTCCGTAGGGATTACTTCTCTGCCTATGGATCAATATAATGCGCAGGTGGATGCGCTAAACGAAGATACTTTGCAGAATGTGACAATCTCGGATGATACGGTATCCGGAGAGATCACACTTGCGAAGGAGAAAGTGTTGTGCTTTTCTATTCCGTATGCAAAGGGATGGACTGCTTATGTGGATGGAGAAGAGGCTACGCTGTATCAGGCAAATGTAAAAAATATGGCGCTTGTCCTGCCGGCCGGAGAGCATGAGGTTGTGCTGAAGTATCAGACACCGTGCCTGAGACAAGGAGCTAAGTGCTCTGCGGTAGGATTTGTAATATTTATTCTATTAATAGTTGTACGAAAAATCAGGAAAGAAAAGGGTTGTGAAAACAGATGATATCACTTATTGTTCCGTGTTATAACGAGGAAGCATCACTGCCGATGTTTTATGAGACGCTATTGGCAGTGCTACAACAGATGGCTCGGCCGTATGAAATACTGTTTATCAATGATGGTTCAACAGATGGGACTTTGGAGGTAATAAAAGAAATCGGGGCGACAGATAAGGCGGTGAAGTATCTGTCATTTTCCAGAAATTTTGGAAAAGAAGCTGCGATGTATGCGGGATTTTGTAATGCCACCGGAGAGTATGTGGCTGTGATGGATGCGGACCTTCAAGATCCGCCGGCGCTTCTGCCGCAGATGATGGAGATTATTGAAAGCGGTGAGTATGACAGCGTTGCAACCAGGCGCGTCAATCGAGATGGAGAACCTCGAATCAGAAGTTTTTTTGCACGGAGATTCTATCGGCTCATCAATAAGATATCGGAGATTGATGTGGTGGACGGAGCCAGGGATTTTAGACTTATGAAAAGAACGATGGTAGACGCAATCGTGTCGATGTGTGAGTATAATCGGTTTTCGAAGGGAATCTATGGGTGGATTGGATTTCAAACCTATTGGCTTCCTTATGAAAATGTGGAGCGGATATCCGGTGAGACGAAGTGGAGCTTTTGGAAATTGTTTAAATATGCGGTAGGAGGAATCGTTAATTTCTCGAATGTCCCTCTTTCTATTGC
This sequence comes from Eubacterium sp., assembly GCA_024690665.1. Lineage (GTDB taxonomy): Bacteria > Bacillota > Clostridia > Lachnospirales > Lachnospiraceae > Eubacterium_C. The sequence goes on along the minus strand of JAILOU010000010.1, from coordinate 1,040 downwards.
TTCTTTTGGCGGGATTGTTTTTACCTTCTTGGCGTTCATTGCACTAATCGTTATTGTCGTTCGCAGAATTGTATTCGGAGACCCGGTGCTTGGCTGGGCGTCGACGGTGTGTATTATCATTTTCATAGGTGGTATTCAGCTGTTTTGCATCGGGATTATCGGACAGTATCTGGCGAAGACTTATCTTGAAACAAAACGACGTCCGATTTATATTGTGGGAGAAACAAATATAAAAAAGGAGGATGGTAAAGAGTAAGAGATATGAAAGAGAAAGATTGTTTCGACAGGTTATTTCATAAAAAACCTTTTAATATATTCGAATCGTTTTATCAAAAAAACAGAGAAGTATTATTATATCTGTTTTTTGGTGGATTAACATTCATTGTAAGCGTAGTATCCTATGCGTTGTTTTACAAAGTATGTGGGATGAATGCTTTGATTGCTAATGTGTTCTCGTGGATATTAGCAGTGCTGTTTGCATATATTACAAACCGAATCTGGGTATTTCAAAGCCAGCACAATTCAAGACTTAAGGTGCTGATTGAAATTCTATCTTTCTTTGGGGGACGAGTATTTACGCTTGTCGTGGAAGAAGTAATCCTTTGGGTTGGAATTTCGCATCTTCATGGTGACGGTGTGCTAGTGAAGGTAGTAGCACAGATTGTAGTAATTGTACTAAATTATGTAATCAGTAAACTGTTTGTTTTTCGAAATGAAAAAAAGTAGGGGGTAATTAAAGTGGAGGGGGAGTCACACCCAGTTTTTTACATAGGACAGTTATTTCGAAAGAAATAGCTGTTCTTTTGCATTTTCGAAAAAGAAAAATATTGTAAGTTTTGAAAGTGGATGATACAATGTTTTCAAAAGTGAAAAGAAATTGAAGTTTTGAAAGCGGGATTTATATGAAGATTATTGAAAGAAAAAATTATTTGAATAGACTCATTCGATTAAAGGATACTCCTGATATAAAGATAATAACAGGATTGAGACGTTCTGGAAAGTCTGAGTTGGTGCGAGCATATATGGAACTGATACGCACA
>JAILOU010000019.1 GCA_024690665.1 Eubacterium sp. | reverse complement strand
TCCATATTGATAAGTATTACTAATTCTTCCGCCGAAGCATAATCTCGCATATTCTCATCTCTATCAGCTTCTGCAGGATGTTCTTCTCTCCATTTTTGGGCTTTTTTCCCAAACAAAGCCATATTTAACATATCTGCCTCAGAAGCAAAAGTGATGGATTTTTCGTACGAAGATAAATCGTCATCAATTAAATATTGTTGTATAGCATCGGTATGTATATGGTAATTAACTTTACTTAACGCTCTTTTTTCATCCCATCCGATTGCTTTACGTTCTGCTTCGTCTTTCTTTAATCTCTGATAATCTTTAATTATATATAACTTAAATTCCGGAGAAATCCAAGATGCAAATTCGAAAGCTATGTCAGAATGAGCATAAGTACCACCATATCTGCCGGATTTTGAAACTATGCCAATTGCATTTGTTGATTTTATCCACTGCTGCGGCGACATAGTGAAAGCATTAGTACCCGCATCATTTTTAAACTGGTCGAATTCGACCACTTTAAAATCAACATTATGAAGTTGTTCCCATAGTCCTAAAAAATCAATGGTGTTTCTTAACCTCATCCAATTTTTTACGACATCGGCAGGTGCGTTTGAATTTCTGTGTCTTGCAATATCAGTTAAGCAAAGAAAAGTGCCGAGTTCTTTATTCTCAACCACGCCTATTTCAACCCCGTTTGCATTGATTTTAGATGTTGGTGACATATGAATACCTCCTGTTTGTTTGAATAAATTATATATCATTGGTACACAGCCGTCAATATTAATGTTATAATTACCACAAAACATTTCTTTACTCCTGCGGGTTAATGCAATCAAGGAGGTGTGCTATGAAGAATAAGCATCTAACTCTGAGTGAACGTATTACCATTCAAGAAATGTTGGAACGAAACCAGAGCTTTAGAGCCATAGCAAAAGCTCTCGACAAATCCGTATCTTCAATCAGTCGTGAAATAAGGCGAAATCGTTACAAGAAGTCAAAAGCAAACTTTCGAGCGTTGTGTGTTAAATCAACGGACTGCAGGCTGACGCATCTGTGCGGTGATGATTCCTGCCGGAATTTCTGTTCTCAGTGTATGGAGGTGTGCAACACCGACAAATGCCCTGAATACGAGCCAAGAATATGCCCTAACCACAACAACGCTCCGTTCGTGTGCAACGGCTGTGACGAGGAAAAACGCAGGCTTTGCCGCTACGAGCGTTACTACTACGACGCCCGGCTGGCGCAATCCACTTATGAGAAAACCCTCAGCTCATCAAGAGAAGGAGTATCACTATCTGTCGATGAAATGGAACAGATTGACAGTATTGTATCCCCTCTCCTGCTTAACGGCCATTCGCTGCAAGCCATTTACATGCAACACAAGGCTGATATACCCTGCTCAATGAGAACCCTGTACAATTACGTGGATGCAAGCTATTTGACTGCCAGAAACATTGATATGCCCCGCAAGGTGCGTTTCAAACAGCGGTACAGGCATGACAGGCGTTCCAAATCCATGCAGACTTTTTGCGAAGGACGCAAATACGCAGACTTCAAGCAATTCGTTCAGGATAATCCCGATATAAGCGTTTGCGAGATGGATACTGTTCTGGGCGGTGCCGGCAGCAAAAAAGTCTTTCTCACTCTTCTATTCCGCAGCTGTTCATTCATGCTGATATATCTTCTTCCGGACAAAACTCAAAAATCCGTGATCAGGACGCTGAACGGGATTTGTCGGATTTTAGGAATTGATGATTTCAGAAGGATTTTTGGTGTGATACTGACCGACCGTGGAACGGAGTTCTCAAACCCGTATGCCTTGGAATGTGACGAGAACGGTGAAATTAAAACCAGAGTATTTTACTGCGATCCGTACTGTTCCTGGCAAAAGGGAGCTGTCGAGAAGAACCATGAGTTTATCAGATATATAGTACCAACCGGAAGGAATTTTGATACTCTTCGTCAATCTGACGCTGATTTGATTGCCAACAACATAAACAACTATCCGAGGGTAAATCTTAACAACACTACGCCGTACAAGCTCGCAGAGCTACTGATAGGCAAGTCCTTTCTGGAGAAGCTTGGATACTATGAAGTGCCTACAGATGAAGTAGTTTTAAAGCCCGCTCTTTTAGATAAGAAATTGAGATAATATACAGCCCTATAATCTTGCAGGAGTAAATGAAACATATCCCCATTAAAAACAGGGTTGTTGCATTTATTTTTTCAAGAAAATATCAACATCCCCGCTTGAAATGCGTCTTTATAAGAATTCTTCTCTGGCTGATAAAATAAACACATATCTTCAAAACACTCATGTGTTGCAGTTACCTTTTCACAAAATATCCTGCCTCAAAGTGTAGCATTTAGTCCTGCAACTAACGTATGCCGTATAGCAACAAAAAAATGCCCACCCCGAAGGGTGGGTAGGTTTCCCCATCCTTAACGGACAAGGGAACCTATTGATATGTCCATACAGATATTTAATTTGCTGATTTATGACCATTGTGCCACTTACAAAGCATCTGACAGTTATTTTCCTCTGTCTTGCCACCCTGTGACCAAGGGATTATATGATCGCCCTCCATTTCACTATATTCATATTCATTCTTTCCGCCAGGATATGTATGACCATCTTTATGGATGTCACAAAACGGGCATTTATGATTCTGTTTCTCGTAAATCTTACGCTTAATCTTATCGTCAAAAGTACGAAGTGAAAGATGCTTTTCTTCGCCGTCAATAATATATTCGTAGATGCCCTTGACTGTTTGAACTTCATCATCCCCGATAAGGCGCTTGATTTCGTCTTCAATTTCATCAGCAGTCTTTGCAATGATATTGTTTGCAAGTTCATTACGCTGATACTTGTTGTACCAATATCCCCAAGGAAGACCTTTCATTTCCTTAC
>JAILOU010000015.1 GCA_024690665.1 Eubacterium sp. | reverse complement strand
TGACTGTTCGATTTTTTTGCGCAGGGTCACCATAAAAACGCGGAGAGAGGCGATGTCATTGTCCCAGCTCCTCCCCCAAATGTGCTGCGTGATGTAGGTGTGCGTCAGCACCTTGCCGGTGTTTTTGGCCAAAAGGCAAAGCAATGTCAAGACTCGCTCGCGAGTCTTGTGCGCCGGATTCGGGTCTGCTTCAGCAGACAAATTCCTGTCCGAATCCGTGCGCATCCTCGTGGAGCGTTTAACTCAGTCGGAGCTTGTACCCCGACTGAGTTATAATTGCAAAAGGATCGTTGTCACATGCAGTTTCCACCACTTGCGACCACAATCCTTTTGTAATCTGATTATTATTTTATTTTCTCAACCTTAATTGCACACACCTTGTATTCCGGTATACGGCAGAACGGATCAAGCGCTGCATTCGTCAACCAGTTGCAGTTTCCATCCGGGAAATGGAACGGCATCCAAGTTTCTCCAGGAGATACCTTCGTTCCAACTCTGGCGGTTGTCTGAATAGTTCCTCGACGTGAAGACGCCTTAACAAGTTCGCCGTCCTTAATTCCAAGTCGATCCGCATCCTGCTCGTTCATCTCGATAAAGGATTTACCCTCAATCTCCATAAGTCCCGGCGTACGTCCCGTCATGGCACGCGTTGTATAGTGATACAAGATACGTCCCGTCATCAAGAACAATGGATACTCTTCATCCGGAAGTTCCTTAGACGGTGTATATTCCGTTGGATAAAGCCAACCAAGTCCTCTTGAGAACTTACCAACATGCATAATTGGCGTTCCAGGATGGTCTTTGGAAGTACATGGCCATTGAAGAGCATTTTTTGCACACTCTTCACTGTCAAGTCTTGCATGTGATATTCCGGCAAATGATGGCGTCAAGGATGCAATCTCATCCATGATTTCCGCCGATGTCATCTGCTTTTGATCATATCCCATACGATTCATAAGATCGATAATGATATCGGTATCCAAACGAATATCAAATTCCGGATTCTGTGTCAAATCAACAGCTTTACGTACTCTTTGTACACGTCTTTCTGTATTGGAGAACGTTCCTTCCTTCTCTGCATAAGACATACCAGGCAAGATGACATCTGCAAGCTGCGCCGTCTCTGTCATAAACAGCTCCTGAATCACAAAGAAATCGAGACTCTTAAGAGCCTTAATAATATGTGTAGTATCCGCATCTGTTACAACCGGATCTTCTCCATAGATATAAAGGCCTTTAATCTTACCTTCAATCGCTGCCGGGAACACATCTGTTGCATGAATACCAGGTTCTTTTGAAAGCTCTACGCCCCATGCTTCTTCAAATTTCTTAACAACATCCGGATTCTTTACTTTCTGATATCCAGGGAAATCTGTTGGCATAGCACCCATATCGCAAGCACCTTGCACGTTGTTCTGTCCACGAAGAGGATTTACTCCACAACCTTCACGTCCAAGCTTGCCACAAAGCATTGCCATATTAGACATGGACATAACGCCTCTGGTTCCTTCGGAATGCTCTGTTACACCAAGACAATAGATGATTGGTGCCTTCTTGGCGGTTGCATACATTCTGGCTGCTTCGATTAATCGCTCTTTTTCAATATGACAGATTTTTGCCACCTTTTCCGGCGTGTAATCCTTTACGATTGCTGCCAGTTCTTCATAACCTTCTGTACGCTCTTCCACAAACTTCTTATCAATGAGATTCTCCTCAATCATGATATGCATCATACCATTGGCAAATGCAATATTGGTACCCGGTTCAATCTTAAGATGAATATCTGCATACTTGGTAAGTCCAATGTCACGCGGATCCACTACAATCAGCTTGGTACCATTTTGTACTGCCTGTCTGATCTGCATACCAACAACCGGATGCGCTTCTTCCGGATTGGAACCCACCAGCATAATCGCATCCACATCATGCGTAATATCATAGATTGGGTTCGTCATTGCGCCGGAACCAAGTGTCATCGCAAGTCCGGCTACCGATGCGGAATGGCAAACGCGGGCGCAGTTATCGGTGTTATTAGTACCAAAGCAGGTACGCACCATCTTCTGCACCATATAAACATCTTCGTTCGGTGATCTTGAGCAGGCAAATCCGGCAAGTGAATCAGATCCGTACTGTTTCTTAATCTCCATAAATTTAGAAGCGACAAGATCAAGTGCTTCGTCCCAGGAAGCTCTCTCAAACTCGCCGGTTTGTTTATTCTTAATCAGCGGATACTTGATTCTGTCCGGTGAATGCACAAAATCAAAGGAACCGGAGCGTCCCTTTACGCAGAGCTTTCCATGATTAGAAGGACCGTCTGCCGCAATGACATCCACGATTTTATTATCCTTGACAACAAGGTCATACTGACATCCCGTCGCACAGTGCGGGCAGGTTGTACGCACCTTCCTGGTCTGCCACTCACGATATTCTTTCCTTCTCTTCTCAGTAAGTGCACCGGTCGGACAGGCCTGCGAGCAGTTTCCGCACGACTCACAAAGTGTTGACTTCCAGTCCTCTCCAAATGGAAGATCAATCAACATATGCGTGCCGTCTCGCTTCACGTTAATTGCCTTACGTCCCGTTACATGTTCACAGGTATTTACGCAGCGCTGACACTGAATACACTTTGACTCGTCATATACCAGGAATGGATTTTGGTCTTTGTAATCCTTACATTCTTCCTTTTTAACCGGTTCGTAAGTTGACTCTTCCACTTCATACTCACGACAAAGTGCTTCTAATTCACATTCGCCGTTCTTTGGACAGTTAAAGCAGTCCTTATTGTGATTCGCCAAAATCAGATTGAGCATTGTCTTTCTGTTTTCCCGAACTCTGTCACTGTTAGTTAAAATCACCATGCCATCTGCAGCTTTGGTATTACATGCTGTCACAAGTTCTGTGCGTCCTTCTACTTCCACCACGCAGATACGACATGACCCGACTGCGCTTACATCTTCCAGATAGCACAGCGTCGGTATCTTAATATTGTTTTCCTTTGCCACCTTAAGAATGGTGCTGCCTTCCTCGGCAGTCACAGCCTGACCATCCATGATTAGTTTGATCATTATCAGGTTCCTCCTTATTTTCCCTAATTATTGTCTTACTCTATCTTATATATAGATAATTTAAACAATTCTATTCTAGTCGGAATCCGGCCGTGATGCCATTCGCAGATTTAACATATTTATTTATGTATTCTATGCGATTTATACAATTATTGAATTTTTATATATTTACCCGGAAATAAAAAAAATCCCGCAGAAGCTAATTGCTCCTACGGGATGTATCATCTTTATTCTAAAACAGATTTTAAAAACGCCTGCGTTCTTGGGTTCTTTGGATTTGTAAATAATTCCTCCGGGCGCCCCTCTTCCGCAATAATTCCATCTGCCATAAATAGCACACGGTCTGCCACATCACGTGCAAATCCCATCTCGTGGGTTACACACAGCATCGTCATTCCCTTTGCCGCAAGATCTTTCATTACCTGCAGTACGTCTCCTACAAGTTCCGGATCTAGCGCGGAAGTCGGTTCATCAAAAAGCATAATCTCCGGCTTCATGGCAAGTGCTCTTGCAATCGCCACACGCTGCTGCTGACCACCGGACAGACGAGAAGGATACTCATCCGCTTTATCCGCAAGGCCAACGCTTTCTAACAACTCAAGAGCTTCCGCCTTCACCTGCTGCGCATTTTCTTTCTTAACCGTCACCGGTGCAAGCATTACATTGTCAAGTACGGTCTTGTGAGGGAACAGGTTAAATCTCTGGAAACACATACCCATCTCCAAAAGAAGTGCCTTTCTTTGTTCCTTGCTGACATCCGCTATCGTATGATCCTTTTCACGGTGTAAGAACAAATCCCCCTTAATTAAGATCTTACCACTGGTAATGGTTTCGAGTTGGTTTAAGGAACGAAGATATGTTGACTTACCGGCACCGGAAGGTCCGATAATACAGATTACCTCGCCTTTTTTCACTTTCAGATTAATATCTTTTAAGACTTCAAGGCTGCCAAAGCTTTTGCTGACATGCTCCGTCTCTAATATATATTCATAAGACTCACTCATATCGCAGCCTCCTATTCATATACCGAGAATTTCTTCTCGATTTTATTAAATACAAAGGTGAAGACTCCCGTGATAATCAGATAGATTACCAGAGCCGGAATAAATACCAGATATGAGCCTTCGCTTGTCATGATATTCTTCGAAATCGTGGTAATGTCCATAAGTGAAATCGCGAATACCAAAGAAGCATCCTTTAAAATCATAATGAATTCGTTACATACCGGCGGGATCATGCGTCGTACAGACTGTGGAATAATAACCTTGGTCATTGCCTGTCTGTAGTTAAGTCCCAGTGCCTTAGATGCTTCCATCTGTCCCTTATCAATGGACTGAATGGCTGCACGCACAATCTCGGCACAGTACGCGCCGGAGTTTAAGGCAAATGCAATCAGTGCCGCCAAAAACGCACCTTTATATACAGCTTCCGTATCGGCCGCCGCAAATAAATCACGCCATGCAAATCCGCAGATTCCGGGCACTGTAAAGTAAATCACGAACAGCTGAATCAGCAGCGGTGTTCCTCGAAAGAAGAAGATATAAGCCTGGCAAAACTTCGACAAAATGACATTCTTGCTCATCTTACCAAGTGCCAGAAGTGTTCCAAGCACCACTCCAAAGATTGTGGAAAGCACCGTTAAAAGAATGGTCAGCTTAGCTCCGTGAAGAACATTTTCCCCACATCCGAGCATACGATAAGTATAGTTTACCATCTGACCGGCAACCTTGGCTGCCCCTTCATCGGCTTTATATACCTTGCCCGCGAAGCCTACATACTTCTCATTAAGCGTTACCTGTCCGGAACTGGTAAAGGAACAATAGTTAATGACAATCAGAGAGTTATACGTTGTCGTAACTCTCTTACGGGTACTTGTCTCATCCTCTTTGATCATTTCCTGCATCTCTTCGGATGCCTGAGAAATCATCGTCTCTTTTGTTGGTTTTACTGCGCATAATACGCCTGCTACCACGATGACAATTGCCACAACGCATAAAACCTTGACAAGAGTCTTCTTCCATGCAGGTGTCTGCTTTTCTTGTTCGTTCATAATACTCCTTTAATACCGATTCTTATTCTGCATCGCTGCCGAACCAGTAGTTTCTTGTTTCTTCGAGCCATCCGTCAGCTTCCATATCGGCAAGCGCCTGATTGATTGCTGCCTGAAGCTTTGTATTGTCCATACCCATGGCAATACCGAATACTTCCGGCTCTTCTTTATCTTCATATGCAATCTGATACTTGTCACCCTGGCTTGCTACGTAGCTGTCTGCAACAGAACTGTCACATACAACAGCATCAATCTCACCGTTGGTAAGCTGTGTAAAGCAAGCAGTTACTTTTTCATTCTGCACAATATTAACATCGATTGTCTTGGTGGATTTCATATCAGACATTACAAGGTCTGAAGTCGTCTCTTTTTGTACTGCAATTGTCTTACCATCAAGATCATTTAAACTTTCAAATGTAAGATCAGAACCAGTCGGAACGACTACTGTCTGATAGTTTGTGATATAAGAATCAGAAAACAGCATAGATTCTTTTCTTTCTTCTGTAATGGTTACACCTGAGCATACTACGTCATAGTTCACGTCGATACCTTCAAAGATACCATCCCATCCTGTATTTACGACATTCAGTTCCAGACCAAGACGATTTGCAACTTCTGTCATAACATCAACGTCAAATCCGATTGGTGTTGTACCATCTTCTGCAATTGTTTCAAATGGCGGATAGTTCGCATCACAACCCATTGTGATAACACCGTCACTGATGAATTTTACATCTGATACATCAATGGTAGATGTCTGCTCTTCCTGTGAGCTTACAGCTTCTGTTGATGTTGCCTGATCTGCTGCATCATCACTTGAAGATTCACATCCTGTTGCAGTCATTCCAAATGCTGCTGTTGTCAGCGATAAAGTCAATAATAACGCAATTTTCTTTTTCATAAAAAACTTCTCCTCTCTGTTAATCCCATCTCTTTCACACTAATTTATTACGTCCGAAAAAAAGGCACAACGGGTTTCGTTGCACCTTAACCTACCTAGAGAGTATATGAAAATGCGACAATCTTGTCAAGATATACCCTCGCGGTAGTGCTTTATTTTTTCATTTAACGTAGCAAACATTTCCTTTGGCTGAATCGGTTTCCCCAGATGTGCATCCATACCCGCCTGCCTGGTTCGCTCCTTATCTTCTTCATTGACATTGGCCGTCATTGCAATAATCGGAACCTTAGCATCACTTCGGTTCAGTTGCCGAATCTGCCTCGTCGCCTCATATCCGTCCATAACCGGCATCATAAGATCCATGATTACCGCATCAAAGAAGCCTTCTTCTGACTCCTTATATGCATCCACGGCTTCCTGCCCATTTTGTGCAATTGTAAGCACAAGTTCTTCTTTCTCAAGGAGATGCCTTAGCACCTCGATATTAAGAGGATGATCTTCCACTACCAGAATATGCTTTCCACTAAGCGAGATCTCTTCTTCCTCACTTTCCACTGTTTCTTCCTGAGGTTCGGTAAATTCCACTGTAAATTCCACCGTGAATTTACTTCCGACGCCGAGTTCAGACTCCACTTCAATGGTTCCGCCCATAAGATCCACCAGTTTCTTCGTAATCGCCATACCAATACCGCTGCCACTGGTATTATTGGTTTCGTGTGGATTCTCCTGTGTAAACGGTTCAAAAATGGTCTTCATAAACTCCTTGCTCATCCCGATTCCATTATCCACAATTGACACCCGGATGGTAATGTCTTGCTCTGTCTCTGCCACCACGTCAAATGTGCATTCAATCCGGCCCTTCTGGTCCACAAACTTAATGGCATTCGATAAGATATTGACCAGGATTTCCTGCATACGCACGGGATCAATCAAAATCCATTTGTCCATAGCTTTGTGCTGCTCCACATGCAGTTCTATCTCTTTTTTTCGAATGTCCTGCGCAAGTGTTGCCATCAGTTTCCTAAGAACATCAGTCGCCTTTACCGGTTTTTTAATCAGTGTCATATTGCCGGTTTCTAATTTATGAAGGTTAAGCGTATCATTCACAAGCCCTAACAGATACTCAGAAGAGTCCTCGATATTCTCAAGCAGCTCCTGTCTTTTTTCCGGATCTTGTTCTTCTTTCACCATCGGTAAAAATCCCATAATGGAATTAAGCGGCGTACGCATATCATGCGATACATTTGACAAGAAAACATTCCTCGCCTGTCCTGCCTGCTTTTCTGCCTCAAGTGCTTTTTTCAGCACATCTTGTTTCTCCCGCTCTGCCAGCCACGCCTCCGTAATATCACGAACGGTAAACAATAAGATATCAGGATTTTCATCCACTACGCGAAATGTTGCCTGCCGGACATTCGTCATCCTGCCATCTTCTTTTAGTGAATAAGTAACCGACATCGTCTTTTCTTTGTCTAAAATGTCCAACACCTTTTCCCAGGTGAACATCTCTTTGACATGTTCGAGATTACGCTGCTCATAATTCACCGCATAATAATAGAACAGATCCATAAAGTCTGCTTTAAACGCGCCGTGACTGTTATCAATCTTCGAATAATAATAGCAGTTACGATTCTCACGCTTCACAATAGCAACCGCCACATAATCATTCTCCACCGTCGTCTTCATAAGACGATCCACAGCCTTTTCATGCTCAATATCCGAGCAATACAAAACCGCTTCGAGATCATGATTGATTGGATTTTGAATCATCTCTACCCACACCCGGTACCATCTGACATTCGTCATCATCCAGCGACTCTTAAATTCGTAGGTAATACGAGGCTGTCCTTGTTGATAGACCGCTGTAAGGTGATTGCGATTGAAGATTGTCACAAACCGCGCTCTTTCTTCTTCTCCTTCTACCAGTTCCAATGCATCCTCAAAAAAACCATCTGCCGTACCTGACTTTTGAAGCTGCATAAGCACCGGATAACGACTGATTCCCATTCCGCACCAGTTGTTGGTCAGATTCAGACGAAAACTTGCAATGGTATTCGGATTTAATTTCACCAGCGAATTCAAGTGATTTCGATAGATTTCAATTGCCTCCATCTGATCTGTCACTTCACTTCCAACTCCGTGCGCAACGTTTGGCAGCCCATCATCATCAAATTCTACCAGGTACTGTACATTAAAGCAGCGCCGTCTTGTCCACTCGTCTTTCATACACCAGAACCGGCCGGACACTTCTTTCTTCCCGCTATACAGTTCATTGTATATCCCCAAAAATTCTACAATACTGTCCTCGCAGACGATTCCCTGTTCCACAATCAGTTCCGGATCACCGTCGAACATAAAGTCAAACTCATCAATTCCAAAGAACGCTTCACTGGTATTCACAACGCGTTTTTTCTTAAGATCGTAATCCCAGTAACACAGATGTGCCAGGTCAATAACCTGTTCGTATCTTTCTTTTGAAAATCGGATACGATCATCCATATTACGCTTTCTGGTTACATCATGCATCACCATATACACTTCCACTGCTCCGGTGTCCATATGCACAAAATTCGCCTCAAGACCCAGCCAGATATAGCTATCGGTCTTTTTATTGAAGAATCGTATCGTCCGCTTTTTATGTCCTTCCATACATGGAATTCTTTTTACAAACTTCCTGGCCTGTTCCCGATATTCCGGATGCACATACTCTAACAAATCAGCAACTTTATGATGTCCACCTGTAATACCAAGCACATTTCTTCCTGCCTCATTGCAATGCGTCATCTCTACTTCGTCCTCATCCCAGACAACTGTCGCTAAACCGGCCGGATTCTTATCAACTCCCATGCTGATATATTCGTACTCTTGCTTCAAATATCTTATAAATTCTGCAAGTTCTTCGTATTCCATCTCATGATTCGATTCATATCGCTGTTTCAGTTCCTGAAATCTGTCCACTGGAAAGTTTTTCATCTTTCATGCCCCTCTATACGTTATTCCTCTGTATCGTCCTAATTTCCCAATCTCATAGTTATTTAAATTTTATCACGACAAACTTATTTAGGCAATTAAAAAGGCCTTACACCCATTGGATGTAAAGCCTTCTATAATTAGCTTATCTTACAGCATATGTGCTCTTAATTCCTCGCCTGATAACGGGCTAAGATATGCCGGTGCGATATCAAATACGGTCTTACAGCCTGTTGCACCTTCTCCTGCAAGTCTATTGATAGCTCTTGCAAATGCCAGAATGACGGAAGATGTAAATTCCGGATTAGAGTCAAGCTTTAAGCTATATTCGATTACATGCTTATGCTCTTTGTTAAGACCTGTTACTCCTGTACGGAATACGAATCCTCCGTGCGGAATTCCCGCATGGTCTCTTTGCAACTCTTCTTCGCTGATGAAATGTACGGTTGTGTCATAATCAGAGAAGTAGTTTGGCATTGTCTTGATATCTTCTTCGATCTGCTTTAAGTCAGCACCTTCTTCTGCTACGACAAAACATTCTCTTGTATGCTTTTGTCTTGTTGTAAGTTCCGGATTCTCTCCTTTTCTTACAGATTCAAGTGCAGAATCTACAGGAATTGTGTACTGACGTGCATCCTTAACACCGTTCACTCTTCTGATTGCATCGGAATGTCCCTGGCTGACACCTTTGCCCCAGAATGTATAATCATTTCCTTCCGGAAGTGCAATTGTGCCATAAAGTCTCATCAGTGAGAACATTCCCGGATCCCATCCGCAAGAGATGAGTGCGATATGTCCATTTTCTTTTGCTGCCTTATCTACATTATCAAAATGTGTTGGAATGTTGGCATGTGTATCAAAACTATCGATAACATTGAAATACTTTGCGTATTCCGGTGTCTGCTTTGGAAGATCTGTTGCTGATCCGCCGCAGATTACGAGTACATCGATTTCGTCTTTTAATTTTTCGACGTCATTTACAGAGTATACTTTTACTCCCTCTGTTGCCGGCTTAACACTTGCCGGGTCTCTTCTTGTTAAGATTGCAGTAAGTTCCATGTCGTCGTTTTGTCTGACGGCACTTTCTACACCTTTTCCAAGGTTTCCATATCCCAAAATTCCAATTTTCATTGTAGTTATCCTCCTGTGTAGTTATATAAATCGAACTTATAATAACCCGAGGAGGAGCAAAAATCAAGATAAAGTGTTTCTCTTTTTTTGTGGGACGCGCCTTTCTTCGGATACTATTTCTCCCCGCACCGACCCGCCGCTTATCAATATTTTTCTGCGTATCTTTTGATTTGCCCGCCACCGCCCGTGTTCTGCTAGGATGGTTGCGGACTAATCCCAGAAAATAGCCCGTTGTGTTTACAACACAACACCAGTCATAAAAAAAGCGAAGAGACTGCAAGCAAGCTTGCGCTCTTCACTTTTCCCATGCCTTGTCTGCTTCGCAGACGGTCTATTTTCTTTTACCACATCCGAGGCAGCCCCGGTTCGGTTTGGCGTGCATTTGATACTCGCAAGATTTTGGCGGCTCTCGATGTGCGCTGTCGAAATGTATCCCTCATCAGGCGCTGGGTGTTCCCAAAGCGAAACAGCTTTATAAAGAGGAGGGGGAAATTTGTCAGAAGTAGAGTGTTTCGTAATTAAAGTGTAATATCAAGAAAAAAACGGGTAGCTTATTTGCTACCCGTTTTCTCATGCGGACGGAGGGACTTGAACCCTCACGTCGTGGACACTAGAACCTAAATCTAGCGCGTCTGCCAATTCCGCCACGTCCGCTCATCTATATTGCTGCCTCTCTTCCTGACAACACGCTAAATTGTATTTGATTTGGCTGTAATTGTCAAGAAGATTTCGCTTCTTTCACCCGGCTTTCCGGATCAATCTTTGTTTTGATTGTTTCCGTCATCTCCATCATATAGGGATGCAGGTATGTGCCGGCTTCTTCCTGGGATGTATACTGTGTTAAAGAATTGCCCAGCATATACGCTTTTATCATACATTCATTGGTACGATGCATTCGCTCTGTCACATCTTCCACGAACGGAATTTCCTCGTGAATCCTGTACTTAAGCTCTTCTAATTTGCTACGCACCACTTCCGCTGCCACCTTCTTATTAAGTGGGAATACATAGCGATTGGCCAGCATTGTAATGCCGGCTCCGGCGAATGTGTAAATCACTCTTTGAAGCAGCATCAGCGTTACGCTTGCCTCTAAGTCGTTTAGCGCGAGCGCTGAGCAGGTGATGTAAGAAACCATCGACTGGTATCCATTTGCTGAATAAATCAGAAAGTTAAAGATCGTCATGATGACAACTCTTTGCTCAAGTCCCTGGAAGATATAAAACAAAATCAGGCAAAACACAATGCCGCGAATCGTACCGAGAACCCTTTGCTTCACACGATCCGTCGTATAGTCAGCGAATGGAATCAGCATGAAAAACACGGAAATCGTAAGCCAGTAGGCATTCTGCCAGCCGGTAACATAGGCAAATACCAGCGTTGGCATCGTAATGCAGACCTGGCGAAGCCCAAACCGATAACGATTAAGGCGGATGTCAAACTTCGCGCTGCGAAACTTAAGGCGCTTATTGTCCGGAATCTCATTGGACTTAAGATACGCAATTCTTTGCAACACCTGTTCCATCGAGTGAAGACATTTGTCTCGGTCGCCTTCCTCTTTGGACTCGTAAACAAAAGTCTCAAACAGACCAATATACCGGCTGTAGATATTCACCGATTCATACATTACAAAGCTTGCTCTGTTTGCACCATAGACAATCTCGCTCATACGACGATTGTTCTTGCAGATTTCCTTTCGAAGCCTTGCCGCTTCCTCCGCATCCATTTGCTCGACCGCTTTGTACAAAAGATAGCAGTTTCTCTGCCCCTCTCTTGCAAGCGTCACCAGCACATCTTCCTTCTTACGAAGTCCAAAGAAAAACAAGAAGATAAAGATAATGACAAAGCTGGCCGCAAGGGCGAGCATACGATTGCCAAGCGCGGATACCGTATGCACCGGCGCAATCTGAAAGAAGATCAGCGCCATTCCGGCAGGAAAGTAGTTGTTCATCTGATACTCATCAATCAAAAGTGCGCAGAGCCAAAACAGTGCGACGGCATTCACAATGATGCACAGTGGAAGGTTAAGAAGTGCCACATAGGCAGCCCCCGCCATAATGCAGTAGATGATAAATGTCTTCGCCATACAGCTGTAATGGCGCTTAAGGTCTTTAAAACGCAGAAAAGAAAGGGTCGCAAATGGCCCTATCATGGTATTCTCCATTCCAAAGAAAAAGTATGTAATTATGAAAATGGCGGTAACGACACAGGTAGGCGCAATTGCGCTCTTACCATGGTTATGCCAAAACTCTTTTGCATTAAAGTCCTTAAGCTTACTTACCTTCATAAGAAATTACTGATTTCACCTCGTATCCGTGTAACCGTTCTCTGCCCTTTAGATCTGTCAGTTCCATTAAAAATACACACATCACAACTTCGCCACCAAGTTTTTCCACAAGCTTGATCGCAGCATCTACCGTGCCACCGGTTGCAATCAAATCGTCAACGATGATAACCTTTTGTCCCGGTTTAATCGCATCGATGTGAAGTTCCACCTCTGCCGTACCATACTCAAGCTCATAGCTTTGCGATACCGTTTTAAATGGAAGCTTGCCCTTTTTGCGAAGAAGAGACATGCCCTTGTGAAAACGATCTGCAAGCGGCGCTCCGAAGATGAATCCTCTTGACTCAGCCGCAATCACAACGTCAAACTGCGTATCGCCAATGAGCTCTTGCATCTTGTCAAGCGCCAGGCGAAATCCATCGGGATCTTGAATCACGGTTGTAATATCTCGAAATAATACGCCCTCTTCCGGGAAATCCTCAATCGAACGTACATAATCCTTTACATTCTCACTCATAATTGTCTCCTTACAAATTACTATTACTTATTATACTATGCCTAAGCGATAAAAAAAACGGAAAGTCAGTCAACTTTCCGTTTGTTATGTGATAATGAGACATCGGGGACTCGAACCCCGGACAACTTGATTAAAAGTCAAGTGCTCTACCACCTGAGCTAATATCCCATATATCTAAACTGGGCTAGCCGGATTCGAACCGGCGCATGCAGGAGTCAAAGTCCTGTGCCTTACCGCTTGGCGATAGCCCATTAACTTGTCCTACTGCTTTACCAGTAAAGGTGGATAGAGGGATTCGAACCCTCGGCCTCCAGAGCCACAATCTGGCGCGCTAACCAACTGCGCCATACCCACCATAATGTGCTCGAAGGGATTCGAACCCCCGACCCACGGCTTAGAAGGCCGTTGCTCTATCCAACTGAGCTACGAACACATATTTTTTACATATATTGTAAAAAATAAGCGGGTGATGGGAATCGAACCCACGTATCTAGCTTGGAAGGCTAGTGTTCTACCATTGAACTACACCCGCAGATAAATCGGGGTGACAGGATTCGAACCTGCGGCCTCCTGGTCCCAAACCAGGCGCTCTAGCCAAGCTGAGCCACACCCCGTAAGTGTGAATTTTTTCGTCTTCGATTGTTGTCCCTCGCGTGACGCAATTAGTATTATATTATAGAGATATGTATCTGTCAATTACTTTTTTTATTTTTTTTCATTTCGTTCAAAACCATGAAAATACCGCGTATTTTTGGCTTTTTTTCTCTGCTTTTTTACAAAAAAAACGTATCAAAATGCATCCGGTCGGCATCATCTAATTCCAGCATAATATACGAAGGACGATGCCCTTCCTGTCTCGGATAAGTCAGGCTTCCGGGATTTACTAAAATCAGATTCTCTTCATAGTCAATCGTCGGCCGATGCGTATGACCGTACATCACAAGATCGACGCCCTTTTCTCTTCCGGCACAGATTAAGTCGCTCATTCCCGAATTCACATAATAGTAATGCCCGTGCGTAAGCAGCGCCCGATAAGGACCAATCTCCGTTATGATTTCATGCGGAAGATCGCTGTAAAAATCATTATTGCCCGCCACGAATTCTACTTCGCAGCCGGCAATTGCTTCAATATAGTCTTCGCAGCCTTCAACGTCGCCAAGATGAATCATCCTGTCGATAAACTTAACCCGTTCTAAGGCACGCTCGAGATATTTATGTTTTCCGTGTGTATCACTCACAATCATGATTCTCATCAAGTTTTGTACTCCCGTATGCGATTAAGTCCTTCTGCACACATCTATAGGTGTTTCTTAATCTCTTCCTTAATCATCTCAAGCGCTTTTCCGCGATGTGAAATCTTGTTTTTCTGTTCCATGGTAAGCTGTGCACTTGTGCAGTCGAATTCCGGCACATAGAAGATTGGATCGTATCCAAATCCATTTTCACCGGCGGCCTCATATCCAATCAGTCCTTCCATCGTTGCTCTTACCGTCTTATGCAGGCCATCCGGAAATACTGCGGTTATAGCGCAGACAAACCTGGCCGTTCTCTTCGTCCATGAGACATCATCCATGCGAATCAATATCTCTTTGTTTTTTATATCATATGGCGTATCCTCGCCAAGATATCTTGCTGAATGCACACCCGGCTCTTTATCGAGAGCATCGATTTCAAGTCCCGAATCATCCGCCAGGACAATCGCTTCTGTGTGCTTGGCAACCTCGGTTGCCTTAATGAGGGAATTCTCCTCAAATGTCGTTCCGTTCTCTTCAATATCGATGTCTATATTTGCTTCTTTCATCGACTCTACCGGAACCTTAAGGTCACCAAGGATTTCCCTTATTTCCTTCATCTTACCTTCATTGCCGGTTGCAAATATAATTTTATGTTCCATCTGTTTTTATGCTCCTTTTTACAGCTCTTTTTCATATGCCTCTTGAATTGCATTGAAAATCGCCGAAGCAGCTTTCTTTTGATAACTCTCATCCTGCAGATGATTCAGTTCTGAGTCATTTGACATATAGCCAACTTCTACCAAGGCGACGGGACAGTCGCTGTTTTTTACAATATAAATATTGCTTCCTTCTTCCAGTCCCTGATTTTGGCTTCCGAGTTTTGACGTCAGCTCATCCAGGCAAAGCTGTGCAAGCTTCTTAGATGTATTGACACCATCCTCATCATATTGATCGTTATAAAGCACCTCTGTTCCGTTGACGCTTTCCGCAGATGCATAACTGTATGCATTGTTGTGTACGCTTATAAAATAATCCGCTTCCACACCATTTGCAAGGTCTACCCGCTCATCAAGTCCAAGATTCTCATCCGTTGTACGCGTGTAGTAAAACTTAATATCATCCTGGTCATCCGCCAATTTCTTCAGCTGCTTTACAATGCCAAGGTTAATGTCCTTCTCATTAACTCCGGACCGTTCGGCTCCGGAATCGCTCCCACCATGTCCGGCATCAACCACAACTATTTTATCATAAATCTCGCTCGGTTTCACAAAATCTATGTAAATATATTCCTCATGGCCCTCTTTTACATCCGTCTCCACCTCATAAACGCTGTTTAAAGACACCGTAAGTTCAGCATATCCATCCTCAACAGATAAGTTCATATCTTCGATGTAATCACATTTGCCAAGCATCGGATAATGATAGAAATAATCCTTGTCCGTTGTCGGAATCTTAATCTCCACCACCCGGTTCATATAATCGCATTCGCAGGTTACATCATCGCTGCTTACGCCCTTTGGAAGTTCCATACGAAGTTGCTGGTCAAACTCTGAGACTTCTTTATTCTTTTTAATTTCATTTGTGTAATACTGCAATAATTCGAGGCCGTCCATCTCTTCGAGATTTTCCTTTTCCTGTCGGATTGCCACAAGGGAATCATGCGTGCGTCCCATCACGCACATCGAAGTCACGCCCCCGATTGCCACAATCAGTGCAAGAGCCAGCAGCCTTTTTAACTTATTTGGTTCCATATGCCCATCCTATTGCTGTGTATATGCTTTCAGACACAGATTGCATGAATATGTTTCTTCCACGCTGATCCACTCGTCTCCGGATACCGAGATATAACCCTCACCATCCGTAATATCTGCATCTTCTGAGAATTCATCCGCCCGATATTCAATTGCCAGCGGATGGTCGTTATCCTCTGTTTTCAGCTTCAGTATGACAGCGAATTTTTGCCCTTTCTTAAGATCAAGTTTTTCGCTCACATCCACGGTATAATAGCCGCTTCGCTCCTTATTTCCGGAAGCTAAGAGCGTCATATCCTCAAAGGAGTCGGTATCTTCATAATCCGTAACTGCATAGACTTCGTAGTCGGTATCTTCCGACGTAATATAAAATCCAACTGCGCTTAGTTTCTCATCTTCTTGTGCTGTATAGATATTGGCTCCGTATACAGAATCCGAACCATATCCAATCTGACCAACCCATCCACACAAATCTGCCTGGTAGATGGAATCATAATTATCAGAAGACTCGATTCCGGTATATACTACATTGTTATTACCAATGTTCGTATCATAATAAGAGATATAGAAAAAGCCATCGTCGCCAAAGGATTCTCCCCAGCTGTTTTGACAGATGAACGCACCGTCTCCCTCCGGAGTGGTGACAAAGTTTTCCTTTGCATAATCATCATCCCAACCAACAATTACAATATCGTGATTCGGTCTTTGTGTGCCACTGTAATAGTAAGATTTATTATAGTAGCTATACTGCGCGTTGGAACTGTATCCATTACGCATCGAGTTATAGATAGAGGTCTGTACCCCGCCATAGAGCATAACCGCCTCTTTAATTTCCTCATACTTTTTATCTGTAATCAGCTGAATCTCCTGAACATGAAGAACCGGATCTAGGCTGTCATCACTCTTGCCATCTCCGTATGGATCGTCTTCTTCTAACACAGGCCCTTGCCACGAAGTCAGATACGCCATTCCCATCGTATAGTCCCCGCCATCGTACTGGCTCGATGAAAAGCTGTTACTGATACTCATGTGGTCAACCGAGAATTGCCTTGAGCTCTCCGGAAGTAAGATAGATTCAATCGATGATAATGAGGCAAATGCCCAGCAGGTACCATAAGAGCCCTGATTTAAGATTTCTCCCGTTCTTCCTTCTTCTCGAAGATCGTATGACGCAGGAAGTTCTAATTCTTCATCAGAAGAAGATATGGAACCGATATTCTTCTTTGCATTCCACTTGTACGAGTAACCAAGTTCTTGTGCCAGCACTGCAGATGACACATAGAAGGTATCGTCTTTTTGAACGAATACATCTGTCCCTTCTTTTTCCTCGCCATTGACGGTATACGAATCAGCCTGCAGTTTTACCGTGAACTTTATCGTCCCCTTATCAACAACAAGCTTTTTCTTATCATAGACATGTGCCGAGCACGAAAAACACTCTCTTAACATATCTACCGGCAGCATAATCTCCAGCGAATCATTCACATAGATTCCGTCTGACGTTCCATAAGTGTCATCATCAATCTTCAGCGTAACGCTTTTCTCGTTGGCATACGCTGCCATGACGGAATTCCAATAGGTTGCTGATTCTGCCACCGCCCCCTCATCTGTCTGGAGCTTAAATGCTCTTTCATAGAGATGATTATATTGTACGTACACAATGGCCAGCGCAACAACCGCCAGCACAATGAATCGAACTGTTTTTTTCATTTCTACTTCTTTCTCTTCGGTGGTTTTGGTCCGGGATACTGATAGAAATAAGTTTTAAGCATCCCATTGTAGATCTTACGATTTTTACCGGCCTTCTTACCGATATCACGCTCCGCATCCTCATAAGAGGTGATCAGATAGAAAGACCAGGTATTAAGGCGCTTCATCGCGTCCCCAACCGCACCATAGATCGGTGCAAGATTCTCTTTTTCTTCCAGTCGTTCGCCATATGGCGGATTCGTAATAACGAATCCATATTTCTTCGGATGATTCAGGTCGCGCACATCACGCTGCTGAAAATGAATCATGTGTTCAACGCCGGCTCTTTTAGCATTCTCGCGCGCCGCTTTGAGCACTTCTCCATCGATATCATACGCCTGAATATCCGTCTTAACCTCAGTATCAATCTCTTCTCTTGCTTCCTCTGCCGCATCGTACCACAACTGCCTGTCAATCAGGTTCGTCCAGGACTCTGCGGTAAATTCCCGATTCAACCCCGGTGCAATATGTGCAGCCATCATTGCTGCTTCAATGGCAAATGTCCCGCTTCCACAAAACGGATCTACCAGGATACGGTCTCCTCTCCACGGCGTCAGCTGAATCAGTGCTGCAGCAAGCGTCTCCGAGATCGGCGCCTTGCCGGCAACCGGACGATAACCTCTCTTATGAAGTGAAGCGCCTGAGGTATCAAGTGTAACAAGCACCTCATCCTTAAGTAAAAAGACACGAATTGGATAAGCTGCTCCATCTTCCTCAAACCAGGATACCTGATATGTCTTTTTCATCCTTTCAACGATTGCTTTTTTTACAATCGACTGGATATCGGAAGAACTAAAAAGCTTACTTTTAATCGAAGAAGCTTTCTTCACCCAGAACTTCCCATCCTTTGGAAGATAGTTCTCCCAAGGCAGTTCTTTGACACGGTCAAATAATTCTTCAAATGTTGTCGCCTTGAACTTGCCGATGCTAAGAAGCACCCGCTCAGCCGTTCTAAGATTGATATTGGCGCGACAGATTGCCTCTGCATCTCCTTCGAAAGTCACCCTGCCGTCTTCCACCTGTGTAATCTCATATCCAAGGTCGTAGATTTCTCTTTTCAATACTGCCTCAAGTCCAAAATGACAAGGTGCTACCAGTGTAAATAATTCCATGTGTATTTCCTAACTCTAATTCATAAATTTTTCAACCAGGCCCCAGATAATCAGTATAATTCCGGCAATCAGTCCGGTACCATACCATTTATTAAGGCGAAATGGACCGGCCTTTACTTCCCAGCCTTTTTCTTCAGAATATTCTGCCTTGATGCCATGATAATTCTTCAGGTACTGATCCGCTTCCGTATAAGTTCTCTCTTCTACTTCCACTTCCTCAGTTGCATCCGCATCCTTAAGATCATAACCGTGGCTTTGCGCAGCCTGTGCAAATCGATTCTCCCGCTGCACCTTCTTTTTTTGAACCGGAGGCTCATCAACGATCTGAACACCCGGCTCCTCAGCCGGTTTTTCTGCCGTCTTCGCAATTGTGGTTGCAAGCACGCTTGCCGGTCCGAGTTCCTGAATCACTTCTTCTTGCGACTTTCCCTTCGCCGTCTCTTCTAATATAAAGTTTTCATAATAACGAACCTGGCGGTTGATTTCCGCCTGCGACAGCTTTCCAAACAAAGCCTGAGAAAGCTCTACAACATATTCATCCTTCGGTTCCATCGTATATTCCATAATAGATATACTCCTAACAATTTCTTATTCTAACGCGACAGTTCATCAAGCGTCTGACCATATGCCGGCAGGAATTTCTCACAAAAAATTGCCACCTCCGGCAACTCCTCGCACATCTCATCTACTGCTTTTGCAATCGTATCTTTTGCGGTACGAAACTCTCCATTACCGGCCTTGCCTTCATTAATACATTTAATCAGTGCAGATAATTTATCGGCAGCTTTGACAAGGCGGCGCACATACAAGTCATCCTCCGTCGGCTCCTCTTCCCAGAAGATTTCGGAAAACTCCTTTTGCATCTTCTCTGGAAGCTTATCAATCAGCTTTTGCTCTGCCACCTTCTCCACTTCTTTATATGCACTTCGAATGGTTTCCGAATAGTACTTTACCGGCGTCGGCATATCTCCGGTAATAATCTCCGAAGCATCATGATACAAGCCAATGACGGCTGCCTTATCCGCATTCAACTTCTTATCCAGATACAGATTCCCAATCTTACAAAGTGCATGTGCAAGCATTGCTACTTCCATAGAATGCTCGCACAGGTTTTCTTCCCGCGAGTTACGCATCAGCGCCCAGCGGTCAATATATTTCATGCGGGCAATCGCCGCAAAAAAATTATAACTTTCTTCTTTCAACTATGATTCTTCCTCTCCAAAATTACTCTATGCTAACTATACCACAAATCCACCGATTGTGAAATTCGCTCCGGCGTTTATCTAGAATAATTCCGGTCTTTCCTGCGTCAGTTCATTCATCGTATTCACAAACCATTCGACCGCCTTATTACCGGTGTTTTGCTTCCACGCCATACCAAATCCGGTCGTAGATGAGCGAACCTTCAAAGGAACAAATATCAGTTTCCCAACTTCACCATACTGTGTTCTCTTAGGAAGAATTGACACTCCAAGCCCCGACTTTACACAAAGAACAATTTCCTCTAAGGAACTACAGTACTGTACAACGCGAGGTGAAATCTCCAAATGCTTTAACACCTGAAATACCTGGTGCGATAAGAGCGGCGCCCGCTCCGGGTCATACATGACAAATGGTTCCGTCGCCACCTTCGCATAATCAATCGGCGTCTCTTCTAAGCACGGATGATCCGGTCTTGCCACCAGGCAATAGCTGTCCTCATAAATCTGCTGACAGGCGTAATTTGGAAGCTGCCGAAGATCGGTCGTAAGAGAAAAGTAGACATCTGCCTCATCTGCTCCGATTGCCTCTGCTACTCCCCTGGCATCGTTTCGAATTAATTTAATCTCTACCTGCGGATAAATCTGCCGAAACCGGTTAATAACCTCCGGAAGAAAATGTTCGCACGGGCTAAGCAGATACTCAATGCTAAGTGTCATCTCGTGATACGAATCTGCAAGCCGAATCCTCTCTCTGCTCGCTGCCTCAATTGACAGCATCTTCTTCGCATCTTCCAAAAACAGTTCTCCTGCCTTTGTCAGATATACATTCCTGGTATTTCTGACAAACAGCTGCGTTCCAAGTTCTTTCTCCAGTTCTGTAATCTGCCTTGAAATCGCCGGCTGTGTAATGTAAAACTCCTTTGCTGCCTCAGTAAAATTCAGATGTTTTGCAACCGCCAGAAAATAATTTAACTGATCACTGTTCACAATTAGTCCCCCATTCCTAATTTATGTCATAATTTTATCAATCAGATAATTTTTTTCGATTTTTAATGCTCATTTATAAATGATATTATATCAATAGAAATAATTTTTGTATACTGTATTTTCCATGCAGTATCCTATTTTCATATCAAGGAGGTTTTTATGAAGGTATTGGCTATTGTTGCCGGAAGACACAACGGTAACAGCGAAATTTTAGCAAAGGAAGCACTTCTCGCCTGTCAGGAAGCAGGAGCAGAGTGCAAACTCATCAATTTATTTGACTATCACATCGAGATGTGTACAGGTTGCGAAAGCTGTACGATGCAGATGGGCGATGTTGCACAGGGCAAGGGTACGTATAAGGGATGCGTACTAAAAGACAAAGATGATATGGACAAGATTGTCAATGAAGTGCAGTCTTCCGACGGTCTGATTATCGCCGTTCCATCTTATGATTTAGCTCCAAGTGCCTTATATCTTAGATACGCCCACCGCGCTTTGGCCTATGAAGTAGCATTCCGCCTCGCTATTGGCGAATTAAAGAAAGACCCGCATCTTGTTGCCGGCTTAATCGCCGTTGGTGGTTCCTGCCACGATTGGCAGTCACTTTCACTTGAAGTACTCGGCGCAAGTTTATTCACTCAGTCCATCCAGTGTGTCGACCAGATGATGGCTACCAGAAACGGCCGTCCGGGTAACGTACTGCTTCGTGATGAACAGATTGAACGTGCTCACAAGATGGGTGAAAATGTTGCAAAGGCAATCCAGACTCCTGTTGAAGAACGTACCTGGCTTGGCGATGAAGACTTTGGTGTCTGTCCAAGATGTCATTCTTCTTTAATCTATCCGGGCGAGCCACACTGGGATGGCATTGAATTCCCATTTGAATGCGCAGTATGCGGTTCCGGCGGAGATCTTGTGAAAGATGAAAACGGCAAGTACAAATTCGTACTCGCCCCTAACGGTTTGATTCGCGATCGTAACAACAACGAAGCAAGAGCTGAACACTTAAAGGAAATTGTTTCAACCAGAATTGACTTTATGAAGCAGCAGGATGTGGTAAAAGAAAAGTATAAAAAGTATAAGGAACTTCAGTTCCCTGCAATCTAAGGACTTCTATTATTCTTTCTATATATTGTTTTAACGGCGGTATAGCCCCCGCTGTATGACCAAAAGAAGATGCGAACATGATATTACTCATGCTTCGCATCTTCTAATTTTCTCCATTCTTTCAGTGTCAGCGGCTCATAGTCGCTAAACATGCAAAAACAGTTTATCATCTGACACGGCGTATGCTGATACTTCTTCGTATATTTGATAAACTTAACCTCGCTTCGAATCTCTTCCTGAAAATGATCCATCAGTTTCGAATCCGGCGTATTGTGCACATGCCCATATAACATATAGGTCGTATAATTTCCATCCCGGTCGACCTTGTACTGTCCGTGATAGAACAGTACCGGATAGTGACACAATATAACCTTGCATTCACCATCTTGAATCTCCTTGTAGGAACAGATTTCTTCAAAGCAGTCCGCATCAAAATCGCTATCCTCGATATAGCGGTCATGATTTCCGATCAAAAGAGTCTTTTTTCCGTGAAGCTGCCTCGCAAGAGTGCAGGTCTCCTTCGCACTTCCCATCGAAAAATCCCCGATGATATACACTTCATCGTCCTGCGAAACCTTGTCGTTCCACTTTTTTATCATATACGCATGCATCTCCTCGACAGATTCAAACGCACGCCCATCCTTATCCATGGTGCGCCTTCTTGGGAAGAAATGCGTATCGGCTATATAATATTTCATCGTCTAGAAAGCCCTCTCTAAGATGACCTTCACATCTTCTTTTGTCAGATCCATATAGGCATAATTGCAGCCCTTTGCCGCGTGCTCTGCCATCGCATCTAACTTGCTCTTATCATCAATGCCAAGTTCACGCAGATTCTTTGGCATCTTCAGCGTATCAAAGAAGAATTCTTTTAATTTTTCAATCGCCATCTTCGCCGTCTGCTCATCATCCTGACCCGGTATGCCCCAGACATTACGGCCAAACTGTGCCAGTTTTTCCCTGGCCGGTGCATAATGCTCGAGTACATATTCCATCCATACCGGGGTTAAAACTGCCAGACCTTCACCATGTGTAACATCATAATATGCCGACAGTTCATGCTCGATTGGATGCACGCACCACTTTACCTCAGCGCCATAGCTTAAGATTCCATTGATGGCAAGAGAACCACACCACATCAGATTCGCTCTGGCATCATAATCATCCGGATGTGCCAGTGCAATCGGGCCATACTTGATACAAGTCTTTAAGATAGATTCGCAAAATCCCGCCTGCACATCCGTGCCCGTGGCATTGGTAAAATAATTTTCCATGGTATGGCTCATCATATCCGCCGTTCCTGCCGCCGTCTGACGAGGCGGTACCGAATACGTATAGGTCGGATCCAGAACTGACATCGTCGGGAACAGCCCATCGGCATGCGTTCCAACCTTATCCGGAATGAAAGGGTCGGAAATCACGGCAACGCGGTCCATCTCAGAGCCTGTTGCAGAAAGCGTCAGTACGGTGAAGATTGGAAGTGTCTTATCAATCTTAGCAGCATCGGTAACCAGTTCCCAGGCATCGCCCGCATAGCAGGCTGCCGCTGCCACAACCTTGGCACAGTCAATCGTAGAACCTCCGCCGACAGCCAGCACCATATCAATTCCTTCCTTCTTGCAGGTGTCGGTACCTCGTCTTACCGTATCAATATGCGGATTCGGTTCTACCCCGGACAATTCAAACACTTCAATGCCACATTCCTTCATAAGAGAAAGCACGGTGTCATAAAGTCCTGACTTTTTGATGCTTCCACCGCCATAGACAAGCAACACCTTGCTGCCATATTCTTTCATCTCAGACAGATGCGCAATCTGTCCCTTTCCAAAATGTACCTTCGTTGGGATCGTATAATTAAAATTATTCATAAGCCACGCTCCTTAATAAAACTTTGCGATTTCCTCCACACTCTTACGCTTTGGCATCTGCGGATTAACTGCTGCATACCCCACAGAAATAACACTCATAATGATTTCATCTTCCGGAATAGACAGTACTTCGTGAAGTTTCTCGCCATCGCGAATTCCCATAACAAGCGTTCCAAGACCAAGTTCTGTGGCTTTTAGCACAAGGTTTTCATTGTGCATTCCAAGATCGTACACGCCCCACTCATTGTGATCAAACTCCGTAGTCGGCGAGCCATCTCTTTCATAGCCGGAGCGATCCTTCACAAATGTTGCCACGATAATCGCACTCGCACCTTCAATACTATTGACATTAAAGTCCGGCAGCGCTGCCTTTACATCCTCGATTGCTTTTTCAGACATCGCCACATAATAACGGGCCGTCTGCGCATTCTTCCAGGACGGTGCATAGATTGCGGACTGAATCATCTGCTCAATCTGCTCTTTTGACACCTTCTTTGCTGCGTCATACTTTCGGATACTTCTTCTTGTTTCTACCACCTGATTAAACTCCATTACTTATCGTTCCTTTCCGTAATATCATATTCTATCATCTTACCGCCGCTAAACATGCCGCGTTTATTATTCTTAATCACATCAAACACAAATTCCGGATCTGTTACCACGTAACTTGAGATTCTTGTCACACCGTGGTCAAACAAGATCGGATTAATCGGACCGGACGGTCCTACGATTGAAAACTTCGCATCCTTTTTCTTAAGTTCAAGAAGTCTCGGAATCGTTTTATTGCCAAATGTCATACCGGTTGCGAACACATAATCCGCCTTTGGCACCAGATCCTCGCAGGCACTCGAAGGATAATCTCCGGCTCTTGGGGACAATTCAAGCACATGCAGATCACAGATAGATTTAAGTTGCTCTTCGATATGTGGAAAATGTCCCACAACCACAACATACTTTCCTTTCATATCCTCTTCCGGATTATTAAACGGATCGTTTTTCTCACGCGCTTCCTTGCAGCTTTCTCCATTTGTAAAATAATCAAGTCCAAGTTTGGTCACATGCTTTGGCGAGTTGTAAAATGCATTAATTGCACACATTCCCATTGTAGCTTCTTCTAAGTTCCAGCTCTTGACACCTCTTGCCACATCCTTAAGTGTACGCCCTTTTAACTCAGAATCATACAGCCATGGTCTTGTCGGTGTTCCAAATGAATGCGCCACACCGTTGAATTCACCTGCGCGAAGCATGGAAAAATGTCCACCATACACATAATCTTCTACTACAATTCCTTCTTCAATTCCCTCTATCAGTTCGTCATAAATCTTCCACATAATCAGTCTCTCCTATTAGTTTTGTTTTGTATTGTTATCTTTTCTATATTAGCACAGACAAATTATTTTTGCTTGACAATCTTCATAACTTCTTCTCGAGTAACCGCTTGCATCACCTTGTCGGCAAGTGCTATGCCTTCTTCTTTCGAGACATTGGTTACACGCTCTCTGACATACCACACACTGTTAAGACCCACGCTCAGATTCGTAAGATTCCATCCGGCAAGCACGGCAATCATCGGCGCACTGGCTGCCGCCTCTCCGCACATCGAGATTTCTATCCCTTCCTGAATGGCTGCCTCAATGGTCATCTTAATGGCACGAAGCACCGCCGGCTGAAACACCGAATAGATTCCGGCCACATTGGTATTCGAGCGATCACAAGATAGCACATACTGCGTCAGATCATTGGTTCCGATACTAAAAAAGTCTACCTCCTTAGCCAGCTCTTTTGCCATCAGTGCCGCTGCCGGCGTCTCAATCATAATGCCGAACCTGTAGTCTTTCTCATAAGGAATGCCCTGCTGATCCAGTTCGCACTTGCATTCCTCAAGAAGCTGCTTCGTCCGCATTACCTCTTCAACGCTTGTGATAAACGGAATCATAATTGACAGATTCTGATGCTCTGCCCCGGCTCTTAAGATTGCGCGAAGCTGAATCTTAAATTCTCCCGGATGCTCAAGCCCATAGCGAATCGCCCGGTATCCCAGATACGGATTCGCTTCATTTGGAAGATGCAGATAGGAAATCGGCTTGTCCCCACCCACATCAAGGGTTCTGATTGTCACCGGTTTTCCCTTCATAAGCTCTGATACCTGCCGATAAGCCTGAAACTGTTCTTCTTCCGTCGGTATCTTACTCTTTCCCAAAAACAAAAATTCCGTACGAAACAAACCGACACCGTCTGCTCCGATCTCTGCAGCCATCCCGGCTTCCTCCACGTTATTAATGTTCGCCATTATCTTATAGGCTCTTCCGTCTTTTCCGACAGATTTTTTCGTTTTAAAAGAAGCAAGAAGCTGCTGATGTCGAATCCAGTCCCGCTCCTTTTCCTTCCACTCTTGATACGACTCCTCCTGCGGATCATCTTCTAATTCCCCGCTGATACCGTCGATGGCCACAAGACTTCCTTCCGTCAGCACCATCATCGCATCTTCCAGGCCTAAGATAACCGGCATTGCCATCTGTCTTGCCAGGATAAGCGCATGTCCATGGAACCCGCCTTTTTCCGCCACAATTCCACGAATCCATGTCGTATCCAGATTCGCCGCCACCGAAGGTGTCAGCTCATCCAAAATCAAGATTGTAGGTTGCGTCAGTTGTAAGTTTAAAGTATCCTGCATCCCAAACAAGATCTTAATCATTCGATTTTGTAAGTCCAGTGCATCTGCCGCCCTTTGCCGAATCAAAGGATTTTCCACCTGCCCTAACGTCTGCACATAATACTGCGTCACGTCATAAACGGCCTGCGAAGCACTGCTGCCTGCTGCAATCGCATCTCGAATCTTCTCTTGCAATTCCACATCGCGAAGCAACATAATCTGGGAATCAAAGATTGCCGCATGTTCCTTACCCAGTTTTTTCTCCGTCTTCGCATATAGTCTGCGCATCTCCTCGACAAACTTAACAGATCCTTTCTCAAATCTGGCCAGTTCCTGCTCAGGAGTCTCTGTTACAATCGAAGACAAATCGGGCGTAAGGGTATGATATTTTAATGCTTTTCCGATTCCAATGCCGGCTGAAGCGCCGACTCCTTTTACCTTCATGGATTTCTCCTAAAATTTAAAAAACTTCTTAATCAAAACTCTCGCCGGTTTGTAATAAAAACCTTCCAGAGACTTCTTCACATTCTTAAGTTCTTTTCGAATCTCGATGTTTTGTGGGCAATGCTGCTCACATTTTCCGCATTCGATGCACAAGGAAGCATTGTGCGGTTCCTTTTTCAGACTCGTCTGCATCAGATAGTTTTTAACGGATGCCCACTTTCCTTCCACTGCCATGTCATTATAGACCGCAAAGCAGGTTGGAATATCGACACCCTTTGGACAGGGCATACAATACCCGCAGGCCGTGCAAGGCACCTTAATTGTCTTGTCGAGCACATCGCTGACCCGTTTAAACAGTGCAAGCTCCGTATCACTTAACTGATGCGCCTCGGCATCAGATGCCGTTCGAATATTCTCCTCGAGCATCTCAAGGCTGTTCATCCCGGATAATACAACCGTTACTTCTTCATGGTTCCACACCCAGCGAAGTGCCCACTCTGCCGGTGTTTTCTTCTCATCGCCTTCTTTAAATGTACGATACACCTCAGCCGGAAGCTTCGTCACCAGTTTGCCTCCTCGGAGCGGTTCCATAATCATCACCGGAAGCCCCTTGGCATGGGCATACTCAAGCCCGCTTCTTCCGGCCTGTTTATGTTCATCAAAATAATTGTACTGAATCATGCAAAATTCCCAGTCGTAAGCATCCATAATTTTGATAAATTCTTCTTTTCCGCCATGATACGAAAAACCGATGTTCCGAATCTGACCGGAAGCCTTCTTCTCCTTGATCCATTCAAGAACGCCAAGCTTCTTTAATCTCTCCCAGGTCAGCTCATCGGTCAGCATGTGCATGAAATAATAGTCAATATAATCGGTCTGAAGACGCTCAAGCTGCGTTCTGAATATCTTATCTAAATCTTCCGTCTTTTTTACAAGATACGGCGGAAGCTTTGTCGCAATATAGATCTTATCACGAAGATGTTCTTCCTTTACAATCTTACCAAGCATCTCTTCCGATCCGGAATAGATGTATGCGGTATCAAAGTAATTAATCCCCTCTTCTACCGCTTTTAATATAATCTTTCTTGTCTCTTCCTCTGACTTTGGAAATCTCATACACCCAACGCCGAGCTGCGAGAGACGGTCGCCATTTTTCGGATTCACCCTGTACTGCATCGCTTCACCTACTTATCTTTAAAATGAAAACTCTTCTTTCCCGAAGCATAATCTGCCACGATATGTCCATTTCCCTTTAACTTATATTTATATGTGACAAGTCCGTCGAGTCCGACCGGACCTCTTGGTGGCATCTTTCCGGTACTGATTCCAACCTCCGCACCGAAGCCATAGCGGAATCCGTCTGCGAATCTTGTAGACGCGTTGTGGTAGACGCCCGCAGAATCCACCAGTGTCTGGAATACTTCTGCAGCCTTCTCATCTTCTGTGATAATGGCATCTGTATGATGCGAACCATAACGATTGATGTGACGAATTGCCTCCATCTCATCTTCCACAACCTTTACCGTCATCTTGTAATCCAGGTATTCTCTGTAATCCGCCTCGCTTTTGGCCGGAATATATTCCACCTCAATCTCTCCGGCGCCCGGCAGTCTCTTCATCACTTCATCTGCAATGTCCTTGTGAAGAAGCAGCGTCTCTGCCGTGTTGCAGGCTGCCACATACTGCGTCTTCGAATCTACGATTAGAGGAATTGCCTTCTCAAGATCAGCCTCCTTATCTACATAGATATGGCAGATGCCATCTGCATGTCCCATCACCGGAATCTCTGAATTGTCCATGATATGCTTTACAAATGCATTTGATCCTCTCGGAATCAGCAAATCAATCGACTCCGAACATTTAATCAGTTCATCGATTGCTGTTCTGTCCTCTATCAAAGCTGCAAAATGCTCCGCAAGTCCGGCCTTTACGCCTGCCTCGTAGATCGTGTCAAATAAAATCTTATTCGTATGTTTTGCTTCTGAGCCACCCTTTAAGATGGCACCATTTCCACTCTTGATGCATAAAGACGAAATCTGTACCAGGGCATCCGGTCTCGACTCAAAGATTACCCCGATCACCCCGATTGGACAGCTTACGCGGGTAAGATGCAGTCCCTCATCCAGATCTCTTTGCATTAAGATCTTGCCTGTTGGATCTTCTAAGCCGATAAGTCCTCGGATTCCCGCTGTAACATCTGAAAGCTTATGCTCATCAAACTTCAGTCGTCCCAAGATTGGCTTTGCCAGATTACTGCCGGCTTCCAAATCCTTTTTATTCTCTGCAAAGATTGCTTCTTTCTTATCCTCAAGTGCATCGGCAATTGCTTCTAACGCTTTGTTTCGAAGTTCTTCTGTCGCGCTTCCCAGCATAATACTTGCACTCTTTACTTCTCTTGCTAGCTCCTTGTAATCCATGGTATTTGTAGTCCTCCTTTAACCGCTATTCCCTACTTAGTTTCGACCATTCAAGCGCCATATGAACCGCATTTTTCCATCCCTTTAACAGCTTGTTTCGCTTGTCCGGTTCCATGGCCGGGGTAAACTCCCGGTCTAACTTCCAATTATCCTGTATATCCTGAATGTCTTTCCAATATCCAACCTTAATTCCCGCAAGATAAGCTGCTCCAAGCGCCGTTGTCTCCACGCAGCTTGGTCTTACGACCTTGGCATCTAAGATGTCCGACTGAAACTGCATCAAGAAATTATTCTTTGATGCTCCGCCATCTACCTTCAGCGTCCGAATCTTCGCCTGCGATTCTTCTTCCATCACCTTTAATATGTCATGCACCTGGTATGCAATCGATTCGAGCGTTGCTCTGATAAAATGTTCTTTCTTACAGCCCCTTGTAATTCCAAACGCCGTTCCTCTTGCATACGGATCCCAATACGGCGCACCAAGTCCGGTAAATGCCGGAACGATATACACGCCGCCGGTATCTTCTACTTCCATTGCATATTCTTCCGATTGTGCAGAAGTCTTAACCATCCGCATCTCATCTCTGAGCCATTGGATAGAAGCGCCTCCAACAAAGATACTTCCCTCAAGTGCATACTGCGGTTTTGCCTCAAGCCCCGCTGCAATCGTAGTCAAAAGGCCATTGCTCGACTGTACAATCTGCTCACCCGTATTCATCAGTAAAAAGCAGCCTGTTCCATATGTATTCTTCACATCTCCGGGCTGTACACACAGTTGTCCAAACAGTGCGCTTTGCTGGTCTCCGGCTACGCCTGTAATCGGTATCGTATCCCCGAATGCGCTTACACTCGTATGTCCAAAATCACTGCTGGATGGCAGCACCTTCGGAAGCATACTGCGCGGAATGTCAAAATAATCCAAGATCTTTTGATCCCAGTCCAGCGTATGAATATCAAACATCATGGTTCTAGAAGCATTCGTATAATCTGTTACATGCGACTTTCCATCTGTCAGCTTCCAGATCAGCCAGGTGTCAATCGTGCCAAACAGGAGTTGTCCATCCTTCGCTTTTTGTTTTGCTCCGGGAACATGCTCCAATATCCACTGAACCTTCGATGCCGAAAAGTATGCATCTGCAAGCAGCCCCGTCTTATCCTGCACATACTGCTCTAAACCATCTGCTTTTAACCGGTCGATCACATCCGCCGTTCTTCGGCACTGCCAGACGATGGCATGATAAACCGGAAGACCGGTATTCTTATCCCAAACAACGGTCGTCTCGCGCTGGTTCGTGATTCCAATTGACGCAATATCCGTTCCGGACAATCCCACCTTCTCCACGGCTTCCACTGCAACCGCAAGCTGTGAAGACCAGATCTCCATCGCATCATGCTCCACCCAGCCGGGCTTTGGATAATGCTGCTTAAATTCTTTTTGCGCCATGCTGATAATATTTCCCTGTTTGTCAAACACAATGCATCTTGAGCTCGTCGTTCCCTGATCGAGCGCCATCATATATTTCTTCATGAAACTCTCCTTTTTTGACTATCCCCATTATACCTAAAAAATCCAATTATATATAGTAGTAAAATAGGAACCATGCACGCTTTTATGTTTCGTACATGATTCCCATCTAAGATTCAATGTATCTTTTTAGATCTCTCCATCTCTAAAGATTCTGGCCAGGATCTTCACGCAACCGTCTACGCCCAGTTCTCCGGCATTTAACATCACATCATAATTCGCTCTGGCTCCCCAGACCTTGTCGTAATAATTCTTACTTTGAAGCGCTCTGTCTCTGTCTGAACGAATAATGGTTTCTTGTGCCTGTTCCTTCGTCAGCTTGTAATTTTTAATTGCATATTCAATTCTCTTATCCAGCGTTGAATATACGAACACACGAAGCTGCTCGATATCCTGCCCTAAGATAAAGTTCGCTGCTCTTCCTACGAAGATACATGGACCTTCGTTAAGTTTCGAATATACAAAGTCCTTTTGCGCCTTGTAGATTTTCTCATAATAATTGTTTTGTGCGCCCATTCCCATAACCAGGTTGAACAAGAAACTGCTCGTCACCTGCTTTTCTGCATTCTCAACCACTTCTTTTTCGAGACCAGTCTTCTTTACGACTTCATCAATAATCTGTGTGTCATAAAATGGAATTCCAAGTTCCTCGGAAAGGACTTTTGCAATGGTATGCCCACCGGATGCATACTCCCTGCTGATTGTAATAACTCTTCTGCTCATATCGTGGACCTCCTGCTTCTTTTTTCATTTTTTTGTATGAATTTATCTAGTTCTATGATACCATAAAAGAAATTTTTTGACATTGAAAGAGGGCACATATGAGAAAAAAAATTTTTAAAATCATTCTATTTATCATTATTATCATCGTTGCAGCAGTTGCAGCCTTGCTGATTACGCTAATTGCAACAGAATACAAACCGGCAGACACCGAGACAACGGACATTACGGGAACAGCCTCTTCCACGCTGAAAACAGGCGAGAGTCTGCAGGTTTTATCCTGGAACCTTGGCTACTGCGGACTCAGCTCTGAAGCCGACTTTTTCTTAGACGGCGGCGAAAGCGTACGACCGGTGACCAAAGATGGGGTACAAGAAAACCTCTCTTCCATCAGCGACTACATCGCCTCTTCCGGCGCTGACCTTGTCGCACTGCAGGAAGTTGATGTCGACAGCAAGCGAAGTTATCACATTGATGAAAACGCTGCCATCGCAGACACTTTAAGTGGTTATCAAAATACATTTGCCACTAACTACAAAGTCTTTTATGTCCCATATCCGGTTCCGACGGTCGGCTCCGTTCACGCAGGACTTAGTTCGTATTCCCAATATGAGATTACAGACACATTAAGAACTTCTCTTAACAACGCTTCTTCTAGTCTGTGGCGACTGTTTTATATGAAGCGCTGCCTGTTATCCTCACGCATTCCAATCGAAGGCACCGATCAGGAACTTGTCTTTATCAACCTGCATCTGGAAGCCTACTCTGAGGGCGACGGACAGGCTAAACAGACCAAACAGCTTCTGGAGCTTATGCAAAGCGAATACGACAAAGGCAATTATGTCATTGCCTGTGGTGACTTTAACCAGACATTTTCCAATGCCGACACAAGCAATTACCCACTCCAAAGTGACACTGCCTGGGAGGCCGGCATTCTTGACGTGGAAGATTTTGGCGAAAACTTCACCGCCATTATGGATACCGACGTTCCAAGCTGTCGTTCCTTAGAATACGCGTATGATGGCAGCGAAGACTTTCAGTTCTATGTCATTGACGGCTTTATCGTCTCTGACAACGTAACAATTAAAAGCTGCAAGACTGATGACCTTGACTTTCGCTGGTCCGATCATAATCCGACCACTTTGGAAGTCACTCTCAATCCGTAAAATGGCAAAAAATGAGGACTGTGATAATTCAATCATCACAGTCCTTTTTATCTTCTTAGGGTTTTGTCGGTAACAACAGACGATACCAGTTCAAAGAACCCTTGTATGCATCATAGACATCTGCCACTTCAATCTGTTTTAACAGCATGATACGTGACACTTCAGGCCAATAAGCCTCTTCATAATCCTTCATGAATTCATAAACCTCGGCAAGTGGGCCTTCTCCATCCACCAGACACTGATAAATTTCCTTGGAAACCTTAACTTCCTTAAGTGCCTCATCTATCGTTCTGTCTAAAATCTTATCAAGCACCGAGAACAGTCCCATCAGGAACAATTCCCCTTTCATATGTTTCAGTCCAAACAGTTCCGCAAGATTATCTGCAAACTTCGCTCTAAGAAGCGACAGACGCATCACCTCACTTGGTCTGTCTGTACAAAGTTCTCTCGTAACCGCTGTTACAATCCAACGCTTTAATTCCTTCTGTCCAAGCATTGCAACCGCATGCTGTACCGAATTAATTCCCGATACCACCGTCATACGATTGACGATATTAAGAAGTGACACCACAAGTGCCGGATCTCTTTCGAGCACTTCTGCCGCCTTGGTAAGATCATAATCTTTTTCATTTACAACATTGAGCATCTCAATGTAAGTCGTCTTAAGTGGCGCCATCTCAGCATTATTTCCTTTGGTTAACGGAAGTCTGAAAAAGGAGCCCTCGTACAAATCATAACGCCCCTGCGCGGTAATGTCTTCGTATTCATCAAAATCTTTAATTCCCACTACGCAGATTTTGATGTCCGGATATGCTTTTCGGAAGAATTCATCCGCTCTGCTAATCTGCATCTTCTTCGGATTAATAAAGATATAATCCATCTCAGATATGATTACCTTATAATTCTCAAAATCCGCACCCATCAGCTTACGCATCGCAAATCGATAACCTTGCGCCTTCAGCTCTTTGATACGACTGATATTATTCTCATTCGGAGTAACTGCCCTGTCGATTAACAGAACCAGTTTGTCATGCGGTGCTCCGCACTGCTCATCAAGTTCTGCATACAGTGAGACTTCTGTTACCGGCACGAAGATATCCAGTTCGCCTGATATCGTCTCCATTCCCATAACATCAATAAGGTCTAATCCTGTCACACGATTGGCACCATCCAATTTACTAAAACCCGAATACTTTGGATGTAAAAAATAGTTTTCCTTTTGTGCAAATATGGAGTAAGCTTTTACCGCCAAATCTGCATCAAACAATGGGATAAGTGTAGCTAGCATCGCACATCCCCCCTTCTACATTTTAATTATAGTACTATAATATCATATATTTCATAAAAAGCCACGTCAAATTTTTCCCAATTTCTGCCTTTTTTTGCTGGTATGCCACCCATTTTTCCAATATACTATAAATAACCAAATGAACAGTATTGGAAGGAGTTTTTATGTTTGAAGAATTATATGAGCCGATCCCTGATGTGGACTTATATCTTAAGCGCATCGGCTTCGACCGTACCCCCGGTATAAACCTGAAAGATCTAGAGGATTTGATACGCCTGCATCAGATGGCAATTACATTTGAGGATATTGATGTTCGCTGCCGAAAGATACCGGTTTCCCTGGCTGTCAAAGACCTTTTCAACAAGATTATTGTCGGCGGACGCGGAGGCTACTGCTTTGAACTAAATTGTCTGTTTTATTCCTTGTTAAAAGCTCTCGGCTTCACGGTTACGCCGTGTATGTGCAAGGTATTAGAAGAAGAAGGACCGCATTACATTGCCTCCCATCGTGGCACCATCGTTCATATGAATGGCAGCAAGTACTACTGCGATATCGGATTTGGCGGCCCGGTTCCTCCCGGACCATTAAAATTTGAAAACAGTACGCTGCAAAGCATTGGTCCAAACCGCTATCAATTTATCAAATGCGAAAACTCCTGGTGGGAACTTGTGCGCATTAACTCTAAGGTAGAACCGGTATCCATGCTGCTTGTGAACACGGAACCATTTGATCCGGTCGATTATCTTAGTATGAATATGATCTGCTATGACCACAACACAAGACATCACAATCGCTTTACCGACCACCTGGTACTCAATATCCGAACAGCCGACGGACACGCATCCATTGAAGATGATGTCTTTACGCTTCGCGTTGGAGAGAAAACCACGCGCGAAACCATTGACGATGCAAGAGCTCACGAGTTATGCCGAGATGTCTTTCACATCAGCGCCGACTTAAGTGACATCACATTAATTCCATAGACAAGCAAAAACCGGAAGCTTTTCGCTTCCGGCTTTTTTTATCGCATTCTTTTTAACTGTATATATCTGTGCAGGAAATGGAAGATGACAAATAATCCAATTCCGATCCCGACACCATATGCCAGATTGTTCGTCGCCACCGTTACCACTACGGTTACAACCGTTACAATTGTTTCAAACACCCCTTTTAAACTTCTGTTTTGAAACATTCCCCTTAGGTTCTTCCAGTTAAATGTCGTTATCGACACAAAAATCATCACGCCAATCAGCGCTGCCAGGGGAATGATTCCCAAAATCACAGAGCCAAACGCCAAAAGGAACGTCAGGATTGCTCCAGCCACGAAGGTCGAAAGCCTTCCGCGTCCGCCACTTTTTACATTGGTAATTGCCTGTCCAATCATCGCGCATCCCGGCATCGCTCCAAGCATTCCACAAAATATATTCGCAACTCCCTGTCCGACGCACTCGCGGTTTTTATTACTCTCTGACTCTGTCATCTCATCGATAACCTGATTGGTCAGCATTGTCTCTAACAATCCGACAAATGCAAGCGAAATCGAATAAGGAAGAATAATTCCAAGCGTTTCTCCATTAAGCGGCGCACCCGGCAGATGTAAGCCCGGCCAGCTTCCCTTAAGATTGCCAAGATCACTAATCATCTTTACATCTGAATTTCCACCACAGATGAGTGCAATCACAAGGCTCACCGCACTTACCACAATCAGTGCCACCAGTGTCGATGGAACCTTATCCGTCACCTTGGGAAACAGATAGATTATCAAAAGGCCCAGGCCAATATAGATTAGCATCTTCGCAATTCCGCCCGGTGTCACAACAATATTGTCCAGCATCGAGGTAATCTGCGATTTGAATATAATAATAGCAAGTGCATCCACGAATCCGGCCATCACAGGCACCGGCACATAACGCATCAGATTCCCGACGCGGCACAGCCCGAGCACAATCTGAAAGATGCCGGCAAGCAAAACCGCCCAGAACAGGTACGCTGTCCCATGCTCTGCAATCAGTGTCACGACCACAACGGCCATCGAACCGGCACCTGCAGACACCATTGCCGGTCGACCTCCCAAAAAGGATAACAAAATCAAAAATGCAACCGAAGTGTATAACCCATAGATTGGCGGCACCCCTGCCACAATCGTGAACCCAATCACTTCCGGAATTACCGAAAATGCTGATACGATTCCGGCAAGAGCATCTCCTTTCAGGTTGAACCTCCATTGCCCTAATTCTCGTTTTAAAACATTCATATATACTCTCATTTCATATCATATTGAAGCAGCAATCCCACTACTCCGTCATAGCAGTCTTCTTCCAAAATATCCGACTGCACGTCCCAGCCAACTTCCGAGACGCTTTGCGCTGCCTGCGAAAAACTTTCTGCAGCATGTTCTTCCGCATCGTATGCTTTTTGCTTAGCCTCACGATTCGCCGCAAGGTCTTCTCCAACCTGTGCACTCGCAAGCTGTCTCTCCTGCCATAATGCATCCGCCGTTTCCTCATCAAGCGACGAATAAAGCGCTTGTTTATAAGCTTTATCCACATAATAATAAGCATCAAGACAACCTGAATACACAAGATACGGTTCGCCGCTTTTTATGCAGGCAATCTCACTTAAAAAATTCGCATCATCTTCTTTATAGTATCCCTTATGATGACTCATCTCATGTGCCATTAAAACCGGCACATACAAACTCATGGTGTACTTGTTATAAGTTACTTCCATCGTATAAGGATAAGTATAACCGGCAATGTTCATCCACTCCAAAAAGTCTGAGCAGTACGCCGCCTTCCACGAAGGATACTCCCCCTTCAGATAAGGAAATTCATCACTGATTTCCTGCATGGCACCGGTTACAAGTTCTTCCATGTCCTCATCATAGATGATATTGCCATCCTCATCGCGGTCAATTTCGTCCGCCGCCTCATTCAAGGTTTCTACTATATAAGTGCGAAGCTCTTCCAGGTCTCCGAGAGTATATTCTGCCACAGCATCGCCGCTTAAGTCAATGCTGTAATGAAATGGGACTGACCAGGTGATGGTATAAACCAAAAGCACGACTGCCGTCCCAAGAAGCATCCCTTTTGAATACCGCTTTACAAATGTCCGGTATCTTTCTTTAGAGCGCAGGAAAATCAGTGCCACCAAAAGTGCCACATGCAAAATGACAAATCCTGCTGCCGCATACATCATAATTTCCCCAACATTTACCGGTATGAATTCTGTCAGCTTCCCATAACAACCGGCAATCCCGCTATAGATATGGAGGTGATGCGCTTCTACAAACCGGTTGCTCAGCGCCAGAAGGTTTAACAGCGCAATAACGATTCCCAAAAGCATCATCCATTTCCAATATGATAATCTGTTTCTCATCTGTTTCATCCTTTTTTCATCTTACTTTATTATCATGCTTGTAAATTCGATTTTTTCACATAGGACATTTGTCTCATTTTTTATTCTATGATATATTGTGTGTAGAAATCAAAAGTTAGGATGAAAAAACTTATGAATATATGTTTATCTGAAATTATTGTGGCCAATTGTATCGGCGCTTTATTAGTGGCATTTCTTGTCATCACCCGCCGCGAAATCAAAGAAAACAGATGGATTGGCGAACATTTTTTTAATGTCATGCTTTGGATTACGTTTGCAAGCTGTCTGATAGAAATACTCACCTTTCTCCATGATGGAAAGAATTTTCCCGGAGTACGGTTTATTAGTTATCTGGACAACTCCTTTTTATTTATCGCAACCGGAATCGTCGGATTCTTGTGGGTGTTGTACGTCGATTTTAGAATCTTAAAAAATATCCACACCTTGCGTCTTCGTGCCAGATTCCTAATTCTTCCTCTCATCGCAGAGATAATCCTGCTAATCGTTAATGCGTGCGGAGTAAATGTTGTATTCACCATCACCGAACAAAATGTCTACGAAAGAGGACCTCTTGTTATCTTAAGTTACATCATTTTACTCTTTTACTTTATCTATTCAATCAGCATTGTAATCTATGCAAGAGTTCAAAAGATAGAGCGGCAGTTTTTCCCGGTTACGACATTTGTTGTGCCTTGCATGGTTGGAACCATCTTACAAGGTCTTTTTTATGGTATGGTCTTTGGGTGGCTTGCCGTTGCAGTTTCCCTGTGCTTTGTCTACATCCAGTTGCAAAATCGACGCACCTTTACCGATCCGCTTACCGGTCTGCATAACCGTGCGCATCTCGACTTTATCTTAAGACGCATTGCCAAGCGTCAGAACCTTGATTACTATGGCATTATGATTGACATGGATGATTTTAAATCCATTAACGATAATTTCGGACACGAAATCGGTGACGACGCCCTTCGCACAATGGGGCTGATCATCAGCGACTCACTACCGCCTAAGGCCACCGCTATCAGATTCGCCGGCGATGAATTCATCATCTTAATTCCAACTACAAGGCGAGAAGACATCCTCGCCTACGAGTGCGCTTTAGACCTTCACCTCACACACTTCAACGAGCAAACGGACAAGCCTTATCGCCTGTCCTGTTCGCACGGACACAGCTTCTACGATGCCAGAAACGGTAGCATGGATGCATTCTTACGCGAAATGGATCTTAACATGTATGAACAAAAACGTCTTCATAAGCGCGTGACAAAATAACGAACATAAAGGGGTAGTCTTTTATCGACTGCCCCTTATTACGTTCTGCCATCTTTAAGATGATTTTTTCTTCTTATTCGAATTGTTCTTTCGCCTGTTTTTCACATAAACAACCTGGTGCACCTTATCTTCTGCAAGTTCTGTCTTAAGGTCAAATAGATTCTCGTGCTCTCGAATCAGTTCTGAGATATTACGATATCCATAGATACGAGAGTCGAATCCCGGAAGTCTCTTAGACAGATACGTTCCAACTCCTGCCAGATTCTCCCAATCGGTATCGAGATATCCCTTGATTGCCTTTAATACCGCCTCTAACTTCGGGACATTAATTGGCGTATCTTCCGCCACTTCCACGGTCTCATTTTTCTCAGACTGCTGCGTATTATCCTGCTTATTTTGATTTTGCGACTTAAGATCATTATCATAGATTAAGTCGAGCAAACGAAATTCGTCGCAGGCATTAACCAGTGACTGACTTGTCTTTTTCTCTCCCATACCAATGACGGTAACGCCATCTTCCTTGATTCGATATACCAGCTTGGTAAAATCGCTGTCCGAACTTGCCAGGCAGATGGTATCTACATCTCCCGAATGCAGAATATCCATCGCATCAATGGTCAGCGCCTGATCGGCGATACTCTTTCCATTGGCATAACTAATTTGCAACATCGGCGTAATTCCCTGCTCCGGCATCACCCGATACCAGGCTTTTACCGTCGGCGAACTGATAGAACCATAGAGTCTTGAAATCTTAATTCGTCCTAAATGCTGCGCCTCGCTCTTTATATATTCTGCGTATTGCGGTGAGATGTTATCTCCGTCAATCAATATCGCAATTGTCTTTTCTTCCATTGTCTAATCCTTTCCTTCCCCATTCCTGTATTCACATTCTAAACCATTGTAACACAAAAAATCCCTCATAGGTGGACTTGGATTGGGGAATCCGCCTCCACCTATGAGGGATTTTATACGATATATCATCAAAAACTCACTCTAATTCGCCACTATGGCTGCTTTACCTTTACTACTTTCTTCACGGTCTTACCGTATGTACCGGTCTTACTTACCGGCGTTACATACAAGGTTAACTTCTTAAACTTCACACCCATCGTCGGGTTCTTCCACTTAATCGTTGTCTTCTTCGAGGTCTTAAGTCCTGACAGACTTGTCAGTTTCTTACTTGGTTTTTTCAGGCTTATAATATATTTCTTTGCATTCTTTGCTTTTTTTATCTTAACGGTTATCGGATAATGATAAGCCGTCGAAGTGGTTGCTGAAATCCAGGATGTTCCTGCCCAGTGTCCATCCACATGGGTTTTAGTC
Source organism: Eubacterium sp. (assembly GCA_024690665.1). Classification (GTDB taxonomy): domain Bacteria; phylum Bacillota; class Clostridia; order Lachnospirales; family Lachnospiraceae; genus Eubacterium_C. The sequence continues at coordinate 26,338 of JAILOU010000015.1, read as the reverse complement.
TTCGTTGATTTTCCTTTTTTCACACTCTTAATTTTCGTTGCACCCGGCTTAATCACTTTGGCCTTACAGTATTTGCACTTCTTACCCTTAACCGTATGTGACTGTACTTTTTTAGACTTGATATTGGAACAACCGGTACATTGTTTGTTCTTATAGTGGCAGTTTCCGTTAATCTTGGTATAAGTTGTCTTGGTGAAGGTACAATCTACTGCTTTTTCATAGCCGCAGGTTTCGCAGGCAACCATATGCTGCGTTGAACCATAAGATTCTCCGGTTGAACTAAATCCGGAATGCGTGCCTGACTCGGTTACGGCATTGCTCATTCCACAGATTTTACAATCGTAAACCATTACATGTGTTGTTGACGTAAATGATTTTCTATAGCCGGTACTCGTATCTTTCACATGTGAGCATTCTTTACCGCAAGTTGTACATACACCATCTTCCCAGGTATGGGAGCAGGTATCTTGGGAAACCATCTCGATGTAGAATGTGCAGTTTGCATATGCAGAACTATTCAGATATCCAACTACCATTTCGAAACTGACACTTTCCCCTTCTTCGATAGTTGTAGACCAATAATTCCAATCCGAAGCAGATAGTTCGGTATGTGACGAATCACTAAATCCACCTTTAAACTTACTATATGCCGGATCAACTGTCGTATAACTGTCACAATATCCATATCCTGCCGTCACCTTGATTCCTACCGTTGATGATAAATTATTTGTGATCAAGATAGAATTCGTGGAATTATTATTTTCATTTGTGAATTTAAAGGTAAACCCATCATACGTACTCGACGAACTCGTAATGTCAAAATCCGGTGCCGCCCACGTGTCTGCCCTTGCTTCAAGCGGCCCCATCGCTTGTGCAAAGCCAACTACCATCATAGCTGTTACCACCACAGCTACAATCCTCTTCATAGCTTTTTTCATAAAATCCCTCCTGTCAAAAAAACACGTTTTTTGTCACTTTCATTTTATCAGGAAAGGATTTTTTCCACCCTAGCCATGTGGCTAGGATTTGTCGCATTTTTGTTTTTTTCGACGAATTATTCCAGTAAGAATGTTCCAATGTAGTGTACCAAAGTGCTATAATCAAGATATCAAAGAAAAGAAGGGAGAGCTATATATGAGGAAATATGTTGCAGAATTTATTGGAACTTTTGTTTTGGTTTTATTTGGCTGCGGAACAGCCATAGCGGTGGGTTGTAGTACCGATAATATTGCTGCCTATCTCACAACGGCAATTGCATTTGGCTTATCCATCGTTGCCATGGCGTATTCCATCGGAAATGTATCCGGTTGCCACATCAATCCGGCCGTATCAATTGCGATGCTGATCAGCAAGAAGATGAGCGCAAAAGATTTTGTCGGATACGTCATCGCCCAGGTATTAGGCGCAATTGTAGCAGCAGCGCTGCTTGGCTATCTGTTTGGATTCGACAGCGGATTTGGTGCTAATGGATTGTACGATGGTGACGTTGCAAAATCACTGATTATCGAGATTATCTTGACCTTTATCTTCGTACTGGTGATTCTTGGTGTTACCTCCAGAAATCTCAATGCTGCCGTAACGGGACTTGTCATCGGTCTTACCCTTACCTTTGTTCACATCCTTGGTATCTACTTTACCGGAACCAGCGTGAATCCGGCTCGTTCTCTCGGACCTGCTCTGTTTGCCGGCGGAGACGCACTTCGATATGTCTGGGTATTTATTTTAGCTCCGTTAATCGGAGGCGCACTTGCAGCCGTTGTCTACAAAGGACTTGATAAAGAACAAGAATAACTTTTAAGAAAATAAATGCTGCGGACAATCATCAGTCCGCAGCATTTTTTAATTTTTCATAACTCGGTTGTTTTTATCAAATAGTCAAGACTCGCTCGCGGAGCTTGCGACGGAATGCGTAGCATTCCTAGTCCTTTAGGGTACCCCGACTGAGTATAGTTTGTCATAACCCCCACCTACGCTAACGCTTAGAGGTGGGGGATTTCTCCGACTGAGTTAAACCGGATAGTTGTGTGCGGCTCTAACCATAGCTGCCACATTTTCCTTCTTAGCATCCGATGGGATATCACATCCGGATGCAATGATAACACCCTGAGGTCCAATATCATGAATCAGGTTCGTAACATATTCTTCCACTTCTTCCGGCTTACCAAATGTCAACAGTCCGCAAGGAACATCGCCGAGAATACATACATCAGGTCCTAAGGTTTCTCTAGCCTTACGAATATCGGTTGTAGAATCAAGACATACGATATAAGTCTTATCTTCTAATTCCTCCTTGAACTTCGGAAGGAAGAGTCCCCAGTCAGCATCAAGATGGAACATTGGGATGACATCCATCTCCACGCATAAGTCATAGTATGCCTTGAAGGAAGGCCATACAAATTCTTCAAACATTGGCGGAGAGATAAGGCCAGGGCCGGTTCTCCATCCACCAATCCATACACCGGTTGCATGAGTATCAATCATCTGCTGACGATATACCTCTAACTCCTCTTTCAGTACCATATCGAATACTTCGTGCATCAGATCCGGATCTTCCATAATATCATCAATGAAAAACGCTTCCAAAGAACGTCCGCCGCAGAAATACTCGAACGGCACAATCATCAGAAAGTCACAGATACAAGGAATTCCTGCTTTGTGGAACTTCTCATATGCAGGTCCAGTTGCTTCAAAAAATGGCTGTAACTTTGCAAAGTTATCATCGCATTTTTCCTTCACGAATTTTGCCTGCCATGCCTTCCAGCCCATCTTTAAGATGTCCTCATATTCTTCGTGCTGCATGTTCTCGCACTCTTTCATCTGCCACATCTCATCATCACCAAGGCCATAACCCGGTACTGCTGTTTTAGACAGCCACTGTGCACCAAGAAGCCAAGGGCTAAAGATAACACTTTGAGTCGCATCTACATCGAGCGGTGCAAGCTGCTTAAGGTTCGTATCACAAGCCAGCTCAAAATTCTCACAATAATCCTTCAGCGGTACACCTTCGCTCTTGGCAAAGTATGCATTTCCACAAGGAGCAACCGGAATACGATCAACCGGTTCGCAGCGCATCGCTTTTTTAATTCTTTCTAAGTTATCTTCTAACTTTCCCATAACTTATTCCTCCTTATTCTCTCGTTTTTTCGCAATGGCCGAAAAGATTCCGGCACAGATTCCAAATCCGCACATTACACAGATAATTCCAATCATCCAACCTTGTGTCATCGTCATCATATCCCGTCACCTCCTAGTCATCCTTTTCCGCTTCTTTAAATAATTTACCAATAAAGTATCCAGCCACCGTAATTGCCATAACCATTGCGGCACTTTCCAAAATAATATGTGCTACCATAATGTACCTCCGTTTCTACAACGCTTTACGTTCTTCCTTAGATAGTCTGAAGTATCCCGGTTTGGTTCCCGGCAATACCAGTGGTAATATCAGTGCCAATACTACGGAAATGATGGAACACAGATATGCCTGATGGAAATTCATCATACCCAGATGTTCCTGCAAGCCACAGGTAATCCATACGACATTGGCGATCCATGATACTACACAAGTAATCACAAATGCTTTCGAGTTTCTCTTCCAGCAAAGTCCGACAATCAATGAGATAAACATCGGAACTGCCCAGGTGAAGTTCCAGTTAATGGTTGTAACAACCTGAGGCTGTAGCGTACTAAGCAAGATGGCAAGCGCACCAACAATTACAATTACAATTCTCATAACTCTTGTTTTTTCTTTATCCGTTGCGTTTGGCTTTAAGATACCGCCGAACAAATCATAGGCAAATATCGTTGCCGGACACAGTGATGTCATCGCAAATGTGGATAAGAGTGCCCCTAAAAATGATGCGCAAATCAGTGCAATTACCCAGTGAGGTAAGATGGCCTCCATCATAGCCGGTGTCATAAACATTGCACTGTTTCCTGCTTTTTCGAAAAATCCAAGTGCCAATGCTGCCATTCCAAGAAGCGCAGGAATGATACAAAACAGTCCGTTAACAGGTCCTGCAAGCCAGATTGACTTTTTGATGGATTTTACGTCCTTTGCAGCGATACAAGTCTGTAATCCCATCTGGGATACACCCTGAAACATACTGCAAGTAAAGATAGATGGAATCGCGAAACCGATGATCATGTTCTTGTTACCAAAGATATCAAGCATCCAGCCATTGCCCTGGTTGGTCAGGTTTGTTGCAACATCATCCCAACCATTGCCCGGAAGATATACGAACATTGCAATGAGTGCCACGATTAAAGCAAAGTACATAAACACTGCATTGATCATGTTCAGCCATGATACCTCTTTCATACCTGCCATTAATACATAAAGTAAACCAAAGATTCCGCCGACAAGTGCTCCAACCTGATATGGCCATCCCGTACATGCCACGAACGTAACTGCGATACACTGTGTCTCCAGACACAAGCAGGCAAACACACACCCTGCCATAACGCATGCAATTAAAATTCTGCATTTCGGTCCGTATAATTTACCAAACAGATCCGGCACCGTATTCGTACCAATCTTGCGTACCCATGGTCCTGTAATCTGTGTAATGACAATCATCATTACCGTACAGGCAATTCCAAACCACACCGCAATCGATCCAAACGTATATGCATTCTCCGTTGTTCCCCAGATATGCGCTGAACCAAGCATCGTAAGTGCCAGTGTGACACCAACTTGTGCGGTCGGCAATCCTTTTCCTGCAAGTGCGAATCCGCCTTCTGCTTCGGCAGACTTTTTATTCTTCCTTGCAATCACCATACCTACACCAATAATTGTTACGAGTTCGTAGATAATTACGAACGCTAAAACACCCCAATTCATACACTTCTCTCCTTCCCTATCCATTCATAAGGCGGCTCAACCCCACGTTTTGCCGCCGTGTATTGGTTGTTCATCTTCAGTATATTCGGGGCTTTTTTAGAAATAAAATTAAAAAAAACATTGCCACCATGCAATTTGGTTATGACAATGTTTTTTTCGTAATATATGGAATTTTTTTCTAATTTTAAAGGCAATATTTCCGATTTATTGCGCCTTTGTCTGCGTAGCCGTTATTATGCCATACGCTTTTGTTATGACTCTGTTTTTTCAAAAAAAACGCTCTTAAATGTTTCCTTCATCGGGTTGTAATGATCCGTGTTCCAGGCCAGTGTCAAACTAGGGTCGCTAAGCCCCTCTACCTGCAGGAATCGCACGGTTTCATTGTTATGAAGAATGTTACGAGAATCTAAGATACACACGCCGACTCCCGCTTCTACCCACAGCATTTCCTCTGCCAGTGAGGTTGCGAATTTCACCTTAGGATAGAATCCATGGCTTTCACAAGCCTGGATAATCAGTTTTGGCGACATCTCCGAATCATCCGGTGATACCATGATAAAGGTATCATCCTTAAAGTCTGACAGTTTCACATACTTCGCATCTGCCAGCCTGTGATTTCGATGTACCACCACATAATCATGTCCTGCAGCAATCACCTGATAGTCAATCTTCTCGCGGTTTTCCACGTCGAATTTCAGTGTAATGATAAGGTCTAGTTCATTGCTGTAGAGCTTCTCAACCAGGTTGTTAAAACTATAGTTTCGAAGGTTGATTTTCACCTGCGGATAGAATTCTGCCAGATACTGCAACACATTCGGAAACAGATCTCCCACATAGGTGCCTTCTAGCACACCGATGTTCAGTTCGCCCCGCATCCCGGCAAAGCTGTTAACCGCCTTCGCTACCGCAACGTTATACATATTCAGAATCTTCTCAAACTCTTCCTCAAGCACAACCGCCGCCGGTGTCAGCTGAACCGATCTGTTATTTCGCACAAACAGCTGCACATTGAGCTCTGCCTCCATCGATGAAATCTGCCTGCTTAAAGCCGGCTGCGTAATAAACAGCTTATCCGCCGCCTTTGTAAAATTCTTGCATTTTGCCGCCATCAAAAAATACTTTATCTGCGTCATATTCATAGCATTTACTCCCCTTATGACAAAATGTTTCTTAGTTTATCCGCATATTCTCCAAAATGCTGAATCAATTCCAATACGCCCATATAGGTTCCATCCTCATCATACACCGCCAGATACAAGATGCGAACCGGATCTTCCTTATTGGGAATCCAGCGCTCCACATGGTCTTTTTTGTGCGCCTTAAAATCTGCAATCATATCCCGCACAAGTTGTACCAGTCTTGGCGGATGGCACACGTATACTTCTCTGTCCAGCGCGCTCATAGGTCTTGCGAACTGCGAAGACGCATTTAAAAACAGCCGGTTTATATCGTTCTCATCGACAAATGTAATTTCAAATGGCATCCTCTTCATCACAGCCTTAAGCTGCTGAATCGTCAGCTGCCCACCTTCAAAATACACAACGCCTTCTTTAAGATTGTCCATCTTCTCTGCCTGCTTTTTTTGCTTTTGCTCACGATAGCTTTCGCCCTCATCCCACTTCGGATATGTCTCAATCAGACACAGACCAAAGCTGTCTAAGTCGCAATAGATTTCATACCACTCACCCTCGGTAAAGTACTGCATCGATGTTGGAAGAAGTACTTTCTCTTCCGTTGTCGCCATCATCTCTACCTGGCCGAGCAGTTTCTCAATATCATCCCTTGCCCCGGCATATGTCTCTTCCTTTAGTTTTCTTCTTAAGATGCCAAGCCCATGACGAATTTCATCTTCTCTTGTCCACATCACCTGCGTCGGACCAAATACGCCGTACTCCTCAAGCAGTGGCATAATCAGCTCGTCCTTCTTGCCATAATGTGACTTTAACGCTTCTAATCTATTAAAACATTCCATAAATAAAGAAAATGAAGCCTGCTCTTCTAATAATTGGCGTGTCTGTTTTGTCACTTTAAGCAGTGCTTCGTTCTCTGCGCGAAGCACAGATAAAGGATGCCCCGGCGTCGAAAAAGCTACATCTGCCAGTTCAAACGCGCGGGCTCTGTCAGCCTCAATCTGTTCATTTTCCTGCTGCCAGACAGCTTCTTCTTCTCTTCCGTCTAAGATCAGAGGATGCAATTTTTTTAGCTGCTCTACCTGCTCAGATGATATGCCCTCACTTAAAAGCCCCTGCTCAGCAACAGCAATCTCGTGAAGCGTAAGATTACTCATCTGCTCCATATAAGTATCCTGAATCAGCTTCTCATCTTCACCGGCTTCGATACGCTGCAAAAGCAGCGCCAGTTTTTCCTGTCTGCGCTTAATCTCTGTCACTTTTTCCGCCATTTCCATCCTCCTTTACATGTAACTAGATTTTACCATTTTCAAAAGAAATTTAAAACCCGCCCTGGCCGTACAACCAAAGCGGGTTTTGTTTCTTAAGCATTCTTTATTCAGCTGATGGTTCGTAAGCTTCGAATTCATCACTTACCGTTACTCCAAATGTCTTACAGTTATCTGCATTATATTTCTTCGATACGTTCGGTGAAGTTTCCACCGCCATCTGGCTGATGTCGGCTCCATTTACCAGAATTTCATAGGCCATCTCACCGGTCTGATAACCAAGGTCATAATAGCTGATGGCAAGAGTTGCAACTGCGCAGGTGCTGTTTAAGCCTTCCTCCCATCCAACGATTGCCGGTGTAGAAGCAGGTGTTGCCACATTGGAGATGGTTTCCATGCAAGAAGCTGCAGTATTGTCGGTTGGAATGTAGAGCACATCGCTTCCGTCACACGCTGACTGCGTTACTGAAGATACATCATTCGTATCGGAGAATGTATAGGTCTCTACTTTATATCCAAGTTCTTCTAAGTAAGTCGTCATATTGTCTGCCTGATAAACCGAATTTGGCTCAGCCGAGCAGTATAAGATTCCAACCGTAGTTGCATCCGGGAACAGTTCCTTTACAAGGTCTGCCTGCTGATCCAGCGGTGGCAGATCGCTCGTTCCGGAGATGTTACTTCCTACCGTTCCGGTCCAATCAGAGATATCAAGCGCTGTCGCATAATCCGTTACCGATGTTCCTAGAATCGGAATATCGCCGGTAGAAGATGCTGCTGCCTGAAGGGCTGCCGTTGCATTCGCCATAATCAGATCATCGCCATCTGCTACAAACTGGTTCGTAATAGTGGAACAGGTTGCAGAATCACCGGACGCATTTTGCACGTCGAATTCTACATTGCCTTCTCCAAGCTTTTCTGTAAGAGCTGCCTGGAATCCTTCGGTTGCCGCATCGAGCGCCTCATGCTGTACAAGCTGGCAGATTCCGATGCGATATGTTTCGCCGGATGATGCCCCCTCCCCTGCTGATGATGCATCCGATGTTGCTGTGGATGAAGATGAACCACATCCTGCAAGCAGTGCACCGGCAAGACCGGCACATAAGATTGCTGATAATACTTTCTTTTTCATAGTTTTCCTCCAAAATGTTTTACTTCATATACTAGAAATTGTAATTGTGCACAAATAAGATTACAACTCTATATTCGCAATGCTATAATAAGAAAAAGTTATACTATCGAAGATTATTATCCTTTTTCATTTTCATTTTCGCTTGTTAGTATTCCAATCAATTATAATAGGAGGTTCTTATGACACTAAACCAGCTTAAATATTTTATCGCGGTTGCACAGTCTCACAGCTTCACAAAGGCCGCGCAGCAATTCTATATCTCACAGACCGCCATCACTCAGCAGATCAAAGCACTCGAGCAGATTGTCGGCACCACCTTAATTGACCGCAACAAAAGACCGATTGTCTTAACACCGGCCGGCAGTGTCTTCTTAACGGAAGCCGAATTGATGGTTCGGCAGATGGAAAGCGCCGTTACGATTGCGCAAAATGCCGCAAGCGGTCAAAGCGGCACTCTTAAAATCGGATATACCAAAGGTTACGAAAGAAGTAACCTGTCCAACTGGATACGCGAATTCAAACAACACTATCCCAATATCTTCGTCAGCTGCTACCGCATGACGACCGACCTGTTAGCTTCCCGTCTCGTTGGAGGACAGCTTGATTTGATCTACACCTGGGACAGCACGAATCTGCAGCAAAATGCAGAAATTGGATACCGCGCAGTAGAAGAAGTTCCGCTTATGGTAGCGCTGTATCCTTCGCACCGCCTCGCCGGCAGAAAACAGCTCACCCGTAAGGATCTAATCGGCGAACAGTTCTTATATATGTCTCCTTCTGAGGCTACCAACTCTTATGGCGACGCCCACTTTATGACGCTCTATGAAGAAGCCGGTTTTAAGCCTCGGATTGTATTCCGGTCAACAAATGCGGAAAGCATCTTCATCATGGTTGCCTCCGAACAGGGCATCTCCATCCTGCCGGATTACTGCACGAAGAAACTCGACAATGCAGACAACCTGATCTTCATCCCGCTAAAAGGCGAACATGAATACGAACGCATCGATGCCTTGTGGAGAACAGACAACCACAATCCGGCGCTGCATCAATATCTTCAGTCTTTTTAATTTTTTTTAATTACCCTGTTGACATAGTACGACAGGCGTAGTATATTTACCTTGTCAGACATACTACGCGTGACATAGTACGCCAGACATTGCAACGATAGTCAATGTAAAGGAGGAGCTTGTGAATACAATTAGCAGCGATGTGATTCGTGGTTACATCGACACCATCATCTTATTTCTCTTGCTGAATGGACCCTCATACGGCTATGCCATTTCAAAAGAAATCAAGGAAAAGTCAGATGGCAAGTATGTAATCAAAGAAACCACTTTATATTCCGCATTTTCCCGTATGCAAAAGAACGGTTATATCCAGTCTTATGCCGGGCAGGCGGAAAATGGCAAAAAAAGAACTTATTACACCATTACCGACGAAGGTCGCAGGCATTACCGCGACAAATGCGAGGAATGGGTATTAACAAAAGACGTCATCGAACGTTTCATCACCGAAGAGTAAACTAAAGGAGAATTATGAAAAATGGATACGATCAAAAATTATCTTGACAATATGTTCGCCCGGCTTCCGGACACCGAACAAGTGCGTGCCGCAAAGGAAGAACTTGCGCAGATGATGGAAGATAAATATACCGAAATGCTAGAAGAAGGACATACGGAAAATGAAGCCGTCGGTGCTGTTATCGCAGACTTTGGTAATCTGGATGAACTGGCAGAAAGCCTTGGCATCCATCTTGGTGAAGAAGAAGCGAATTCTCAAACGTCGGAAGAATACAAAGAACAAGAAGAAGCACAGTCTGATTATACGAAACAATCAACCGATCAAACCGGCACGCCAAACGGACCGATTGCATATTTTGTAAAAGAGAAAAAAGAAAAAGACATTAAGTACTACTACAATAAACCACTGGCGCATTTTATGTCCGGCTATTGGTCTATCGTCTTGTGCATCTACCTAATCTGGAGTTTTATCACCTTTGACTGGCACATCACCTGGGTTGTTTGGGTCATCGGCGCAATCGTCTGCGCACTCATTGAACATGTCTGCTCCATCGACATGGACCAGGACGAATACAGCCGCATTGAACGCCTGCCAAGAAGCCGCACTGTAAAGGTATATACCGGTATCTTAACTGCTGTTACCGTTATTATCATCGTAATGACAAGCCTTTTTAGATGTACCCCGCTCGGCTCCATAACTCTTGATTCCAAGTCTGTCAGTTTCGGACAGACATTAAAAGATTCCTTTACCCGAGTAGAGGTATCAGATAATATTGGCGATATCACATTTGTAACCGATGAAAAAGCCTTCATAGCCTATGAAGGCCCGGAGCAATACCAGCCAACCTACACCATTGAAGGTGGCGTTCTAAAAGTTGAGCCAAAGGATGATTCCTTATCCTTCGGAATTAATTTCGGGGAAGACGAGCAGACAGGTAGCGGTACAACCATCACAATACCTGCCGATATCACCTTAGAAAAGTTATCCGTTGACGGTGATTATGGCGATATCACGATTGAATCCCTTAAAAGTGTCAAAACCTCTTTTAATCTGGATGCCGGCGATCTGAAGTTTGAAGCCGATGCCGACCTTGGAGAAACCACCATTGAATGCGATACCGGAAACATTGTTCTTGACTCTGCGAAGTTCACATCAATGGATGTCGAAAGTGACATCGGAAACATCACCCTCAGCGGGCTTGGAAATCTTGATTCTTACAGTATGGATTTATCCTGTGATCTGGGCGATATTACACTCGACAGTAAAGACTGTGACCGGACTTATAAACAATCCGGCAGTGGAGATTGTACCATTAAGGCGAATACCGATACCGGCAATATTGAGTTATCATCCAACTAAGAAAAAAGCATCTTGGAAGTTTAGCCGACTAAACTACCAAGATGCTTTTATTTTTTCCAAATCAACAAAAGGCGACTTAGCACCACCTGCATAGAACCAATCGCAGCTCCCAGCGTATTAAAGATCACATCATCCGTCTCTGCTGTTCCAAGTGCAAATGCAAACTGCAATGCTTCAATCACCACGCTAAGCAAAAGCCCTGTCAGGATTGTCCTTAGAATACAAGCGCCCATCTTATGCTTTATATGATAGATCTGCGAGATTCCCATTCCAAACGGCACGAACAGCGCCGCATTCATAAGCGGCATTCGAAATTCTTCTCCTACCGTCATCATCGTGGTAAATGGTATCCAGATGACTTCTCTAACGCCGGCTTCCCGAAACAGCGTAAACGCAATAACGCCAAGCAGTCCCATCGTTGTAACCACAACTCCAAGACACTTTTCTGCGCTCCTACGCTTCTCCTTCGCGATTACACCAATCAGCAGATTCACTGCGGCCATCACAACCACCATCAGCACAATAATTAGTACCATACGACTCATTGGCATTACATAGATTAATTCTTGTATGTGTCCCATTCACTATCACCAACTGATTTCCTTGATGTCAAGTTCTCCTCTGATGTATTGCTTTTGCATCACCAGCTGCTCTCTAAGTGCCTCTGTCACTGCTCTTGCAACACATTCTCCAAGTTTCGTGTCTGTGCCGGCTGCCGTCAGATAGATATCGGATTCTTCATCTGACACCACTATAATTCCGTCCGTTCCCGAACCACTCGATAACTCCTCAGAATAACAACTCTTAATCTGCAGATCCCGAATCGTCGCTGTCTTCGCTTCCGTTGCCACCATCATAACCGTAGCTAAGGCCCCGTCGCTTAGATGCGCATTAATATGCACCATCAGATTCACGGTTCCGGAGGTTCTGCCCTCGCCTTCGATGACATGATAGACTTCGTCCTGCTCCCACATGGTTGCCGTCTCACCGGCGCGTCTTCCGTTGGAATAGACACCGCCCGTTACAACAACCGTTACCGTATAGCCGCCAAAGGATGCCTTTCGAAAGTCCGCATATTCCATCATCGCAGCCGTAGATAAACCGGTCACCGTCTTTGCATCATAGCCCAGCTGCGTTGCCGCATAAGACAGATGTTCCCGGTAAGTATCCCCGTGCATATCACAGCGTCCGCTTTCCCTGTCCTTGTCGCAGTGGTTAAATGCTCCTTTAAGGTCCGTCCTGATGCCACCATTTAGAATCGAGGTACTAAGCACCTTGCGCTTACCGGCAAATGTCATCGTAACATCCTGCATCGTTCTCGTTACAGAATCTTTGTTATCCAGGTAAATTGTATCATTCATACCAAACTCTTTCTATAATAATCCATACTTTGTTTTTACACGCTCTAATTTTTCAAGTAGCGGTTTCGCAAACAATATGATAAATATAACCGTACTTACACCGTGCACCAAATCAACCGGAAGCCCCGATATGTAGAATGCAATCAGACTTTCCTTCGTGATGCGCCCATACGTCATCAGTATTGCAGCCGGATTCATAATACCTCCAAAGATAAAGATGGAGCATAAAAATCCGAACACGCACAAGCTTAATCGTTTCGCTTTTAAAAGTCCTTTTTTAAATAAGATGCCGGCCAAAAATCCAATAATTCCATAGGTGAACATCTGCCACGGTGTCCATGGCCCTTGTCCCATAAACATATTCGATACGAACATCGTAAGAACACCCACCAAAAATCCGGCCTCACCGCCAAGTGATACCCCGGCAATAATCACGATTGCCGTAACACACTTGATATTCGGCACCATAAAAAATGCCCCACGACCGGCAACGCCAATCGCTGCAAGCACCGCAATTACAATGAGTTCTCTAGGATGCGGCTTTCTGCCTTCAAACATTAAGAAAAATGGCACCATCGCAAAAAACACGATAATCAAACTACTAAGCAAATAGTTGTGTCCATGGAAGATTCTAACGGACAGATATAACAAAATCGGGCAAATAATAATCATCAGGATAAATGCCACCCAGGTTCTCTTACCTACTTTATGGTCGTGACTTGGCTGAATAATCAGTCTCAAGGATTCTTTTTCCCAGGCTTCTTCTGCCGCCGGAAGCGGTTCATCCTCTTCTTTTACTGCCACTCTTTTTTCGGAAGTGTCGCCCCAGAATTCATCTAAGAACCGATCTAACTGTTTTTCTTCAAGCATGCAATCACATCCTTTCCGGTAACAGCCTCTGGAAAGACATGACGCGCCATTCTGTTTGCCGCGGTAGTATAGAAATTATTTCCGGCAAAAAACTGCGCCGTCTTTCTTTCCGTTACGAGATTTCCTTCAAAGAACAGACCAACACGGTCTGCATATTCTGCAACAAATTCCATATCATGAGAAACCATCAGGATAGTAATTCCTTTCGAAACCAGCTTGACTAAGATTTCTCCCAAAAACTTTTTGTATTCTGCATCCAATCCCTTCGTCGGCTCATCAAGTAGCAGTATCTTCGGCCGAAGAAGCAGCACCTTGGCAAGCGCCAATCTCTGCTGCTCACCACCACTTAAATCATACGGATGGCGATCATATAACTCCGTCAGTCTTGTTAACGACGCAATGCCTTCAATCGCTTTACTTTTCTCCATCGGAAGGTCATATTCTATCGCATTTTCACGGCGTCCTCCAATCATGGCATAGAGGTCTTCCTTCACCGTCTTTTTCAGGAACATTGCCTGCGGAGACTGCGGCAGTACACCCATCAGCCCCCTGTATAATTCCATATCCGAATACTTTCTTATGTCTCTTCCTTCAATTAGAATCTTACCGCGATACGGCGTACGAAGATGACTGATTAGGGACAAAGAAGTACTTTTGCCGGTTCCATTACCGCCGAGAATCGCATAGAACTCTCCGCGATTGACCGTAAGATTAAGATCCTTTACCACATCCGGACTGTTCTTTTCATACCGAAACCAGACATCCTTCACTTCAATCACAGGTTCTGCCTTCTTGTCTGTCTCTTCTCCTTGCATGTCCGGTTGCACAACCTCGCGCCCTGCAAGAAGTTCATCCATCCAGGCTCTTCCCTGGTTAACCGTGAGCGGACAGGTTAAATCATTGTCCACTTCACTATAAATCTGCATCGGAATCGGCATTGCCAAAAAGTTGGCACTACCCTGCTGTTTTAGCTGCGTCCCCACTTTGCTTGGCTCTCCCTGACTTACCAGCTTGCCGCCTTCCATCACAAAGACTGTATCCGCATATGGAATAATATCCTGCAATCTGTGCTCAGTAATAATGACCGTTGTTCCAATGTCGCGATTAATCTTACGCACCGTCTCTAAAAAATCACTGGCCGCAATCGGGTCAAGCTGCGCTGTCGGCTCATCCAGTATCAGCACCTTCGGATGCATCGCCATAATCGATGCCAGATTAAGAAGCTGCTTTTGTCCTCCGGACAAGTCTGCCACATCCTTTCGAAACCAAGATTGGATTCCAAAGTAACTTGCCATCTCTGCTACTCGAAGACGAATCGTCTCCGTATCATATCCCAGACTTTCGAGTCCAAATGCCAATTCATGCCAGACCTTATCTGTCACAATCTGGTTGTCCGGATTTTGAAGGACATAACCAATCTCGCTGCTTTCTCTTCTGTGCTCAAGTTCCCCGATCGGCGCACCTGCATACCGGATGGTTCCCTTCGTAGTTCCATGCGGCTTAAGCGTCGGCTTTAAATGCCGAAGCAATGTACTCTTACCGCAACCACTCGGACCACACAGCACATGAAATGCGCCTTCTTTTATATCCATCGAAAGCTCCGCTATCGCCGGCGTCTCGCACTCCGGATAGCAGAAACTAAAATCTTCAATTTTATATATCTGTTTTACTGCTTGATTCTTCATCAATTCCCTCATAGATTGCCCGATATGTCAGATCTATTCTCTTACCCATCTGACCTAAACTTGCTTTCATTCTTACATCTTCCGCAAGATTCATTAGAAGCGGAACAAAACAAAATACCGCGAATGCGACAAATGTTATTCTTGCCATTGCCTCAGAACATGTCACATCTGCTGCATATCCCTGAATCGTAAATCCTGCCAATATAATGCGCGGGTCGTATTGGGCAAATGCCGCCCCATGCATCAATCCATATATAATCACAAGGAACAATCCGCTAAAGATACCTGTCAACATAAGATCTCTTCGATCAAATCGATAGATAGAAAAGGCACTTCTTCCCGGAAGTCCATATCCTCTGTTTTTCATGGAATCTGCGGTGTCAATCGCATTTTCCAATGCCCAGGTAATCAGAATCGATAAGATTCCCAACCCATGCTTCACTCTTTTTATAAATCCGCCATTTGTCACATCCATGCCTACGCATTTTTGTGCATTTCTGATTCGCTTTAACTGCCGTAAAAATCTCGGCACAAAGCGAAGTGTCATCGACAACAACAGCGAAATTGCCGGTAACAACTTTCCGAATAAGTATACAAACTTATCGGTCGTCATAACTTTGTTAAAACACCCAAACCATTCGATTACCACAAATAATATTGCCCCAAGCACAACTCCATATACGGTTGCTTCGAGTGTAATCCAGTTTCCGCTCTCTTCCATGTAGATGAGCTGCGTCACTCCGTAATGATTAAAACACGGATTCAGACACGCCACAATAATCAGCAGCGGTAATGTGAAGATCAGATTCCTTTTGATTACACTTTTCGAACCTTTTAGATAGATTGCGTAAGAAGTTGCTCCCGCAAAAGATAGAATAAGTAGTACCGGATGCTGCACGAACATCGTGCAGCCCAGTACTACTATAAAATAATACATGTTGATAATCGGATGACATCTTGAAAATGTATCCATCATACGTATTCCCTAATTCTTATTTGATCTTAATCTTAAATGTTAACACATTAGACTTTTTATACTTAGTTGTTTTCTTAGCATAAACTTTAATCTTGTAAGTTCCCTTCTTGGTTCCCTTCTTAATGGTTACCTTACCCTTGCTGTTAACTTTGATCTTCTTGCTGCTTGACTTATATACAAGTTTTGTCTTAGCGTTCTTTACTTTAATCTTGAAAGTACGTTTCTTTTTCTTAGAGTATTTATACTTCTTAACTTTCTTTGGAGATTTCTTTGCAATTGTCTGTGCGTTCTTCTTAACAGTAACCTTGCAGTATGGTGCCACGATTGGACAACTATTATATGTCGTCGTTGATGCCACAGATATTACATATGTACCTGCTTTTGAGAATGTAAGCTTAACATTACCTGATGAGTCAGTTGTTCCAACCTTTGTTCCGTTACTTGTCACTGCTACTCCAGAAGCATTTTCAAAAACTAGATTGTAGTCACTATCATATCCACTAACAGCCTTCATATTTAATGTTGTTGAAGCTCCTACGGTTGTACTTACTGTACTTTTATCAAATGTCGTATACACATCCTTATAATTAGTGTCCTGATAAAAGAAGAACTCCAATTTATCACTATCTGAAAGTTCAACTGTATTCATTGCATCTACAGATGCACTATTTACATAATATCCTAATGCAGAAGTTGTTTTTCCAAACGCAGCTGAAACCCATCCGCTCGGTGCTGTAAATGGGTTTGTATTATAAAACTTTTCTCCGTAAAGTTTTATATGCGCTGCTATTACAGCGTCTAATACGGTTGGCGTATCCGTATCATCTGTACAACCAACCTGAGATGCATAAGTATCATCAAGATCTGCAGATACCGTTAAGGTCGTTGGTTCCATAACATATCCGGCATCATATAAAGAAAATGTCACATCTACCGTTTTTGTACTAGCAGCCTTTGCTGTTGTTGCAGTTCCCATCAGTGCAGAGCCTGATAAAACAACTGCTGCCGAAAGAACTCCGGCCATTAACTTTGTTAACTTGTTTTTCACCATTATTGTTCTCCTCCTTGTACTAGTGAATTTTTATAAATCTGAACCAAGATTGCAGGTGTATTCCCATTTAATTGAATCCCCATTCTCTACGGAATACTCCGAAGCTCCATAGTTAGGCGTCCATCCATTTACCGAATAGATCCATCCGGAGTTTTCACCGCAATCAAATTCATACAACTGGTTAATGCCCTCTACATAATAACTACCGTGACCCGGTGTGTATTGTGAAGACATCTGGATTCCCTTCTCTTTGCAGACCGCTTTTAAGATATCAAATACCGTATCGCCGTCTTCAAACTCTACTGTGGTTTTAGCTAAAATCACGCCACTTGAAGGGACGAATTCTTTCTTAGAAGAATCCAATTTATCTATATTCTCAAGGATGGTATCGCAACGAATCGTAATCGTACAAGTGTTGCTATCATCCTCAGATGACGTCTTAGAATCAGACTTGTCTGAGTCGCTTGATGATGAACTATCACCGCTTTCGTCCGAAGCGTCATCCTTGCTCGTATCCGATGAACTGCTATCATCCTTAGAGGAACTATCCTTTGAATCACTGTCACTTTCTTCTTCTTCAGCATCATCTGCGCTTGCTACTGAGCCGCCTCCCAGTACATAAAATGTTCCGCCGGCCTTATTAATGGTTAATGTAAGAGTTGTTGTCTTCGCATCCTCATCAACCTCAATTGACGAATCAGAAAGTTCATAGAGCTGCTCATCTTCATAGATACAATAGACAACGCGATCTGCTTCCCAAACAGATGGAAGTGTGATCGTAAGCGTCGGCGCTGCTGCAAGATACATATCTGCAATTGTGACTGCCAGACAATACGGCGCATCCTTCGCTGCCTTTTTAACCTCATCTGTTCCATCTTCTGTTAGTTCTAATTTTAGATTCTGATCTGCCGGATTTTGAACCATGGTGCCATCATAGGCCCAGTTATATTCGATTCCATCTTCTGTGCTTCCGGTAAAGTACCAGGTTCCATCCTTGCCGGCAATCGATGACATCTGTTCTTCTGTAATAATGCCATCTTCCGGAATCTGTGTATATTCTTCAAGTGTTCCGCCGCCATCACTGCTGCTGCCACTATCGGATGCCTTACCGCATCCGGCAAGCGCCATAATAGCAACTGCCATTACAAGAAACAGCGCAACATACTTTTTCATATTCTTTTGTACTTCTCTTAACATGATTTACTTCCTCTTCCCCTTTAATATCGAAACCAGACTAAATGCCACGACTGCTGCTGCCACTACGCATCCGCCAATCACCCATGGCGTCCGGTTTATTTCACTTGTCTGCGAGGTCTCCTTGGCATCTGTTTCATTCGCATCTGCCACTGCCACTACTTCGCTGTCACTTTCCACATATTCTTGTGGCTCAAAGCCCCAGTCATCTTCTTCCTCGTCGTCTATATCTTCTTCCTCTTCTTTAGAAGAATCCGTGCTTTTCTTAGAGCTTACTGATGTACTACTTGTTGAAGAACTGCTGCTTGAACTTGAGCTGTCAGAAGATGATTTTTCACTATCACTGTCCGAATCAGAAGTTTTTTTCTTCTTGGTCTTTGACTTCTTTTTATCCGATGAATCACTATCATCATCGTCATCGCTGTCAGAATCTTCTTCTTCTCCTGTATGCGTCTTGCCATCTCCGGCTGCCCCGGCTGCCAATGTCATCTCGGACATATCGTATAAGAAGCTTTGACTGTTCACATTTCTGTTATAAGAAACAAGCGCATAGTACGCCTGCGTGGTTGCAAGCTGATTAACCAGTGAATTACTCTTTACATGCAAGAACCCTCCACTGCTTTTTTGATACGTCAAGAGGTTATCCACCACGCTTTTGTTATTTTTTATAAAACGACTGTCCGTATCTGCATCAATACTAAGAGCACTAAGCGCTGTAATTACCTGACTGGCACTTTCTGCATTTTCCGCTCCACAGCTGATGTAACCGCCGTTATCCTGCTGACTTTCAGATAAGATTACAAGTCCCCTGTCTATCGCCTGCGTCACTTCCTCATACCCATCCTCTTCATAATAAGGAGCAAGCGCCTGAATCGTCATGGCCGTCATATCACCATCCGGCGTAGAACCTGAGTATGCCCAGCCGCCGCCGCTGATTTCCTTACCAAGAAGATAAGTGATCAGTTCCTCTGCCAGCGCAACTCGATCCGTTGTCTGATAAGAGGTATGACAATTGATTGCAAGAAGTGCCCAGACCGCTCCGTTCATTCCCTGCTTCGTAATCTCAGATAAGCTACTTAGATGATCAAACAGGTTATAGCCGGCCACGTCTGTTGCATCAACGCCAATGCTTGTAAGTGCAAGAATCGTTCTAGAATACTCAGACCTGGTCGCACCGGTTGACAGCACTCCGTCCGTATAAGCCAGATAGTTGGCTACATTATTGTAATAAGTTGAAAAATAAGAATTTGACAGACTAAGCCCACTTCGAGCCTGCGCAATAACCAAGAATTCCGAACCGTAATCCGGAGTAGAATATTTATTTTGAACATAAGACCGGCATTTTGAAATAGCCGAAGTCACCTGTGACTGCGTAGATGCCGCACTCACCGGAACAAAAGTAAACGCACATAATAAGACCATGCACAACACGATCATTGCTACGCCTTTATATAGTTTTGCGCATACATTTTTTACCCTCATCATAGTTCAAGCTCCCCACAGCATTATTGTATTTCACTATTCTATACACATTCTAACATTTTATATGCCTTTGTTTTGTATTTTTTTTACATTGCAGTAAATTATTTTATATTTTTAATGCTAATTTTTTCCTTATATTTCGCATTTTATGTCATTTTTTACATTGTTTCAATACCGTTTTCTCCTTATGCGCACTTTTACTTAAGTATGTGTAAAGAAACATTCGATTTACTTAACTTAATTTCTGCTTTATGATGATAGTGAACAAAGAAGAAATACTTAATTCAAAAAAGGAGGCTTAATATGATGATGAAAAAATTAGCAATGGAAAGATTTAACAACTATGTAAATGCAGCTGCACAGGAACGCAAAAGAATGGAATTCGAAGAAAGCCTTCGTGAAATCAAAAGCAGCTTAACCGTATCAAAATGCTACAAAGAACCGGACCGTATCTATCACATTCCGGCTGTAGAATACTAATTAGTACCCCTCTCATGGCGGATGCTTCTCCTGCGGAGCATTCGTCATTTTTATTTGCATTATTTTCAATATGATGCAATAATTTTAAGATATTATGCATTAACCTTTTATGGAGGGAGTATTACACTTATGCAACGAGTAAGTATTCCGCCCGGTATATTTGATAAGATCGCCAAGGGTGACAAAAATGCTTTTGAAGAATTATATCGACTAACCTATAAACCGCTGTTTGCGGTCATCCTTTCCTGGACAAAAAGTCAGGAGGATGCCAAAGATATCTTGCAAGATACCTATGTAAAGATATATAAGTCCAGTCATTTATATAAGGAACGCGGGAATCCGATGGCCTGGATTATTAAGATTAGTCGTAATCTATTTCTTATGAAAGTCAGAAGTGAAAAGACAGATCTTGTTGACGGAGCTTATGAGCTTAAAGACTACGATATCAGTGTCAACCAGATCTCAGATGCTGACAATCGCATCTTGATTGATCAGCTGTTTCGTCATCTAGGCGAGGAAGAACGAACCATCGTCGTTATGCATTTAATTACGGGATTAAAGCATCGCGAGATTGCCGACGAGCTTAACATGCCGGTCGGCACGGTATTATCCAAGTACAATCGGGCGCTAAAGAAATTAAAAGAAGCAGTTCAAAAAACGAAGAAGGGAGGCACAGTATGAGCAAGCACATAGAAGACAACTTAATGACAGCATTTGAAGAACTCGCACCGGATTGCTTCGATGAAATCATGGCTCGTATTGATGCCGACGAAGCAACGCTTAGCGATGACTATATTATAGAAGAAACACCAAAGAAGCATTCCTATCGAATCTTTCGATATACGCTTCCACCGGCTGCTGCAGCGGCTGTGTGTGCGGTGGCGTTTGGTCTAAATGCCTCTGCAGACGACAGCATAGGCACGATATATATTGATGTCAATCCAAGTATCAGCATCACTTATGACAAAGATGGAATGGTAAATGACATCTTAGCCGAGAATGAAGACGGTGCCGATCTGCTAGAAGATATTGATGTTCACCAATATAAAGATACGCAGCTATCCGATTCCGTCAACATGGTTTTAACGCAGCTTAACTCAGACGGATACTTTGAAGATTCTACTGCAGACCTGATCGTTTCAAATTGTCCAAAAGAATCTGACGACGATACCTCGATTGACGAAACGATTAATGAGACCATCACCGACTATGCCAAGGCCAATTCCCTTGATGCGACATGGGTCAGCCAGTCTTTTGAAGAAGATGAAGACCTGACCACCGCCGCCAAGGAAGAACAAGTCTCCGTTGGAAAATACTATTTCTTGCAGCATGTCACCGAGAATACCGGCGTCGATGTAACCGGCCTTAAAGATGAAAGCGTAAAAAACATATACGCCTATCTGGCAGATGCACAGATTGATTTAACGCAGGATGATTCCATTACCGTTATGCATGTCACGCCAAGTGAGGAAGCGTCAGATGAAACATCCGAAGGCGATGACACTACAAGTAATTCTGACAATCCTGACAATTCTGACTCTAAACCAGAAGATACTACCTCTAGCAAGTCTTCTGATAAAGCAGATAAGGTTGCAGATGATACCACGGAATCAGATAACCTAGAATCCGATCACGAGGAAAGCAATTCGATTGCCAACCCTCCAAAGAATTCAGCGTCATCTGATAATCCAACATCTTCTGCGAATAAAGATTCGAATACAAGTTCTGATTCCGGCAACAATACAAATTCTGAACAAAATTCCGAATCAACTACTAATTCAAATCAAGAAAGCACTACGACCCTTGCCATTACAAACACCATTGCAAGAGCCAATGGCAATATCAGTATTCGCTTTTCTACTTCTGCCACTTATGGCAAGCATTATAAAGCGATTGTTAAGGACGACGAAGGCAATACCGTTGATACCACAATTGTCAAAAAAACAAAGCACCGGCTTGTTCTAAATGCTGACTCATTAGAGGACGATACAACTTACACGGTTGTGCTCTATGGAATCAAAAGTGATACCCAGGAAAAGGCCGAGCGTTTAAGTTCTACTTTTACCTTAGAGCAGGCACCTGAAAACACTTCACCAAAGCAAGCCACGCAATCAACAACCGACTCCGATTCCACCGTCGAATCGGAGCCGGACGACGATATAGAAAGTACCGAACTTCCTTAATATAGGAGGCTCGGTACTTCTTTTTTAAAAAAAATAAAAAAAAATAATTTTTTTGCAATAAAATGCAATCTCCATGCATTTACTTATTGATGGGAACACAAAAAGAGTGTGAATCATATGAGACAAACTTGCTGCATTCTACCATACTCCCCCCCAGACTGTAGCAAATGTCTTATATTTCCCAGATTATTATATACATCTCATCCCCTTGAATAAGGTTTGTCCACAAACAAAACAATCAAAAACAAATAATTTCATTCCACTATATGTAAACCTTATTCCTCACTCTATGAGATTGTATGAAGCCACCGCGGCCCGCACCGTGTGTGGCTTCTTTTTTTTTCAATGGTTAAGTATTCCTTATGGATACGTTTATGATTTCGCGTTTTACTTAATTGTAAAATGGTACTAGAATAAACCTCGATGTGTATATGAAGAGTTTGATTTAGGAGGACAATCGAGATGACAATGAACGAAATCGGAATGGAAAGATTCAAGAGCTATGAAGCAGCTGTTAAGGACGAAAAGAAAGTACAGGACTTTGAAAACAGCATGCGTGAAATCAGAAGCACTTTAACCGTTAAGGATTGCATTGATGACACAGCTCGTGATTATCATCTGCCTGCAGTAGAATACTAGAAATTGCAAATGACCGAAACCACGCTACTTGGTTTCGGTCATTTTTTATTTAGAAAAATTCTGCTTCACGCGTCTCCTTGCAGATCATCTCTACCTTTCTTACATGCGAACCAAAATCTCCATCATCAAAGTAGATGGCATCCTTATGACAGGCAAGTACGCACGCCTGACATTTGATGCAGATTCGGGCAAATTCAGGATGCTTTCCATCCCAGTCAATACTCCCCATCGGACAGACCTGTTCGCAGGCCTTGCAGGAATCACACAGATTCTCATGCAATCTCGGTTTTACTTTCAAAAACTTTGCTGCTTCTCCGTCCACCTTCTTCGGCACATAATATGCATCCGGATGCGCCTGCCCCGGAATCTCATCCGTATTAATTTTCTCTTCATCTGTTACGCGCTGTGCCATCTGCTCACAAAATGTTCCCAGCTTTTTATAGTCATCCTCATTCGGTCTTCCGGCTGCCACCTGTTTAGAAAATACATGTCTGGCCACCATCGCTGCCGCACCGATCACAATGCCACCCTGCTCTGTCATAATCGCTGCAAGCTCCGCGAGTGCATTATCATAATTGCGGTTCCCATATACCACAATCGGAATCATCATCGTGTGATTACCATGAAGCGCACCCTTTACATAGTCCAGTGTCTTATTCGGAATGCGACCGGCATAAACCGGCGTTGCCCAGATGACAAGTTCATCTTCTGCAAATGCATACGCCCCTTCACGCTCTTTTGGCAGCGTATACGAAATCATCTCTACCGGCACCTTAAGAAGTTCTCCAAGTTTTTCTGCCGCATAGGTCGCGACTGCTTTTGTCGATCCTGCCGGACTAAAATAGACGGCTTTGATTCTGTTGATTTGTTTCATATGTTAATTCCCCCACTACATAAAAAAGGTTTTCTGTCATACAAATTGTATCACAGAAAACCCTTATCTTATATCTCATTATTGCGTATTATAATTTTCAACTGCCTGCATTCTGATCTGTGCATCAATGGTATCATTGGCCGTTTCTTCATATGCTTCCTTAATGGCCTCTCCCATTCTGTCCGCTTCTTCAGAAAGCGCGCTATAGCCCGCCATCTCTTCCGTTTCCTGACTGTTCTCACTCTGCTGACTTTCTACGCGCTCTTCTCTTACTTCCATCTGAGTTTCATAATCATGTCTTGATATCTTTCCCTGCTGATAGAGCTGTTCTAGCTGCTGATTTGACATTCCGGCGTAAGAAACAATATGGAAATCTTGCACTCCAGACTCCTCATTATTAACCGGCTCATCATCTGTCTCAGTTTCTGCGCGTACTACCTTCACATCTAATTTTTCATTTCCTTCCGGACTTACCTGAACCGTATCTCCATCCTCAGAAACCGATACTACGTTTTCAAGTTCATCCTCTCTTTTCTTAGCTTCTTCGGGTGCAGTAACCTGCTCATGTCCCTCCGATGTCTTAGGAGCGCTAGTTGGTGTCGTAGTATTCGTTGCAGGAATCGGAGATGTATTCGTCATTGCCGCATTCATAATATCCGACATCGTCTTACCTCCGTTTCTTAGTATCAAATATATTTACTAACAGTACTATTATACTAGTTTTTTCAGAAAATGCAAGTTTTGCAATGAGTGGTGACGGAATCTTGCATCTTTTTTTACCTAATTTTCAGAAATCCATTACAAAAAAGGGCTTTCCGTTATACAAATTGCATCCCGGAAAACCCTTTTATCTTATTACTTACTAGGTATTATAATTTTGCATTTCCTGCGTTCTTATCTGTTCGCCTATCATCTGTTCCATCGTCTCATCAGTCAATCCATTAGCGGCATAATCCCCTGCCGTGGCTATGCTAGCACTCGATGCCTCTTCGAGAGATGGCTTATTCAAACTCTGCTGACTTCCTGTGCTCACTAATCTAACATCTGATCTTTCATTACCTTCCTGGCTAACCTGCACCGTATCTCCATTCGAAGAAATCGATACCACATTCTGAGGATCTAATGTCTTTTTCTTAATATCTTCAGAAGTCGTCTCTTGCGAATTCCTTGCTGGTATTTTAGCCTCGTCGGCCTGCGTCGTAGTATTCACTGCAGGACTCGGAGATATATTCGAACCTGCCACATTCATGATATCTGACATCTTGTTACCTCCATTTCTTATTACTAAATATTCATTTGTTAGTAGTACCATTATACTATCTCTCTCAAAAATTGCAAGTTTTTTTGAGAACCGGAAAATTCATTTCGCGGAAAAAACACCGCCTTTTATAGAAGCACAAATCATCCATTCGCTTCAGAAAGGAGGAACAAGCGAAATACGCTTGGAATATTTCCATGAAATTTACAGAGAAAAATGCAAATACCAATTTCGACACAGCTCCATTAAAATCAAACAAAGAGGTGATGAAATTGAGTGCAAATCCAGAGCACTATTGTGCCATCTACAAGGAACTGACCGATCTGATCGGCGAACAAAATGCGCGGAAAATATGGCAGGAGTATCGCGGAATGTCTATTCAATTTCCGCAAAGACTCTACTCAAAAGAATATACCCGTGACTTTATCGCTGAGAATCTTGATACCATGAAGCCTCGTGAGATGGCAACTTTGCTTAATCTGACCGAACGAAGAGTCAGACAGATCATCAAAGAGTTGAAAGATTAAGATGGAGATCGAGTAGGAGGGAGTGATTAGCTCCCGTCCTCTCACAGCACCGTACGTACCGTTCGGTATACGGCGCTTTCAATAGTTGACGTGCACAGACTGATAGGCTGTGGCTAAATCATAGAAGCCACCGTTTATCAGTCTTTCTTTTGTCATTGCCATATTTACTGCGACTGTATGCGTGGTAAACCAATGACCGCGCCGACTGTTACCAGCCATGTACGCCAAGTCTTCGGGCACGCCCATCTTAATCAGATTTCGCACCTTTGTCTTGGGCTTCTTCCACTGTTTCCATATACACATACGTATTCTGTGATAGAGCCACCCATTGATAACGTCGATGTTGTTCTTCATGCTTGCTATGCCGTAGTAGTTAAGCCATCCTCTCGCATATACCTTGATTTTCTCAAGACTAGGCTTGATGGACTGCACAGACTTACGGGAAGATAAATCTTTCAGTTTTGACTTGAACTTCTTCCATGACTTTGGATGAACCCTGACATAAATGCCA
>JAILOU010000032.1 GCA_024690665.1 Eubacterium sp. | reverse complement strand
CCATTCTCTTTCAGTTTTGCCTCTACTTTTGCTGCATAGTCAGCATACTTCTCTGAGATAGGAAGTACACGAACCTGCTCCGGACAAAGCCATGTCGGGAATTTGCCGGCATATTTTTCAATGAGCCATGCAAGTGTTCTCTCGTAGCATCCCATAGAGGTTCTGTGGATGATGTAAGGACGTTTCTTCTCGCCATTTTCATCTACATAGTACATATCAAACTGTTCTGCAATAAATGCATCCCACTGAATGGTAATCATGGTATCTTCTTTGCCGTATACGTTCTTGGCCTGGATGTCAATCTTAGGACCGTAGAATGCTGCCTCGCCTTCTGCTTCCACAAATTCAATATCAAGTTCATTCATGATATCTCTCATGTGCTGCTGAGTTTCTTCCCAAACCTCTGCAGAACCAACGTATTTTTCTCTATTGTTCGGATCCCATTTGGAAAGACGATACGTTACATCCTCTTCTACACCAAGTGTCTGTAAACAGTATTTTGCCAAATCAAGGCATCCCTTGAATTCTTCCACCATCTGATCCGGACGAACAATCAAATGTCCCTCGGAAATTGTAAACTGTCTTACTCGTGTCAGTCCGTGCATTTCACCGGATTCCTCTTTACGGAATAACGTAGATGTCTCACCGTAACGAAGTGGAAGGTCGCGGTAGGATTTCTGACTTGCTTTGTATACATAGTACTGGAATGGACAGGTCATCGGACGAAGCGCAAATACTTCTTTGTCCACGCCTTCCTCACCAAATACAAACATTCCGTCCATATAGTGATCCCAATGACCGGAAATCTTGTAAAGATCACTCTTTGCCATATATGGAGTTCTGGTTCTTACATAACCACGTTTCTCTTCTTCATCCTCAATCCATCTCTGCATTGTCTGAATGATTTTGGCACCCTTTGGCATAATGAGCGGAAGTCCCTGTCCGATTACGTCAACCGTGGTAAACAGTTCCATCTCACGTCCGAGTTTGTTGTGGTCACGTTTTTTGATATCCTCCAAATGCTCTAAATAAGCATTTAATTCGTCTTTCTTGGTAAATGCGGTACCATAAATTCTGGTAAGCATTTTATTGTTTTCATTACCTCTCCAATATGCACCGGAGGAAGATGTCAATTTGAATGCTTTAATGCTCTTGGTAGACATCAGATGTGGTCCTGCACAAAGATCGGTAAACTCACCCTGGCTGTAGAAAGAAATCTCTGCGTCTTCCGGCAAATCCTGAATCAATTCCACTTTGTAAGGCTCGCCTTTCTTTTCCATAAATTCGATTGCTTCCTTACGTGAAAGTGTAAAACGTTCAATTTTCTCACCTTTTTTGATGATCTTCTTCATCTCTTTCTCAATTTCGTCGAGATCTTCTCTTGTGAACGACTGGCTTTCAAAGTCATAATAAAATCCGGTATCAATAGATGGTCCAATCGCAAGTTTTGCATCCGGATATAAATTCTTAACTGCTTCTGCAAGTACGTGTGATGTGGTATGACGATATGCAGCAAGTCCTGCCGGGTCATTCGCTGTCAAAATATTGAGCGTACAGTCTGAAGAAACAGTTGTTCTCAAATCCACAACTTCCCCGTTTACTTCACCGGCGGTAGCAACTCTTGCCAATCCTTCGCTGATATCCTGTGCAATTTCATATACGCTCATTGCACTTGCGTACTCTTTGCTTGATCCATCTTTTAAAGTAATAATCATATTTTCTCCTTCTTTCTTTATAATTTTTGAATAGGAAAGTCAAAGAACATTCCTATTCAATAAAAAAACCGCCTCTTTCGACGGCATTCTGTATGCCTTCGAAAGGGACGGGTCTCAATTCAAGAAACACGTGGTTCCACCCTCATTACTTCTTAATTAGATGATAACGGTATCACCGGGTCTGATTAGGACCACTCAGAGCTGGTCTTCGGCTGCTTCCACGTAAGATACTTTCAGCTAATGTATCTCTCTCTGGACGTTTTCACAACGTACTCGTCTCTTCATCGTATTAACATTTGCTATTATAACACGGTTATTTGTTTCCTGCAACTATAACCAATGCCTCTGATTCTGTACCAAACACCGTCTTGCCATATTCATTAATCAAATCCGGTGTAAACAGACTCGGCATAACCTTCTTTGGACAATCTGCATGCAACTTACGGGTACATTTTGAAGGATTCTCAACTATCTTACATTTTGAGCAATCCGGTATCACTTTATATACCATCGTCTCCAATTGGCAAGGCAGCTTTAATAATCTTCCGCTTTTTTCCAATTCGGAGTACTTTTCCCCTTTTTTGGCCAGTTCCATAACCTCTTCCAGTGTATATTTTTCTGCCATAATATCCCCCATTCTCAATCTATAGTTCCAAGCTCAAAAGCCTGTAATTCCCCTGTCTATCGTAAACCTTCTTTTTCAAAGTATATCACAAAAAAAACGTAGCAACAAGATAAAGTTGTCGCTACGTTCTATTATTTTTGATGTATGATATATTACCTGAAAACCGGCTGACTATCTGGAAAGATTCTGTGAAATTTTGTAGATGTATCCGTCATCTAATTCTTTCTGCATTGCCAAAGCTTCCTGAATATCAAAATCTACAAATTCGCCATGTTTGTAAGCTACAACACGGTTGGACTCACCTTTTGCAAGAAGATCTACTGCATATGCTCCCATTGCAGATGCATATACACGGTCTTTACAGGTTGGGCTTCCACCACGCTGAATATGTCCGATGATGGTTGCTCTTGTCTCTACACCGGTAGCTGCTTCAATTCTCTCAGCCATTTCGTAAGAATGACCAACACCTTCTGCATTGATGATGATGTGATGTTTCTTGCCGATTTTCTTTTTCTCTAAAACGCTGTCAATTAAACGCTGTTCATTGCCATCATATTTTTCATAAGTAAGAATCTCTTCTGCTCCGTTGGCAATACCACACCATAACGCGATATATCCGGCACGACGTCCCATAACCTCGATGATACTACATCTTTCATGAGAAGTTGAAGTATCTCTTACTTTATCGATTGCTTCCATCGCTGTATTAACAGCAGTGTCAAATCCGATGGTATAATCTGTACATGCAATGTCTAAGTCAATTGTTCCCGGAATACCGATTGTGTTGATTCCGAATTTGGCAAGCTTGCTGGCTCCCTGGAAAGATCCGTCTCCACCGATAACTACTACGCCATCGATTCCATGCTTACGACAAATCTCAGCACCTTTTTTCTGGTACTCTTCCTCTTTAAACTCTAAACATCTTGCTGTATATAAAATTGTACCTCCGCGTGCGATTGTATCCGATACGCTTCTGGCATTCATATCTACGATTTCTTCATCAAGAAGACCCGCAAATCCTCTCTTGATACCTTTTACTTTCATTCCTTTTGCGAGAGCTGTTCTAACTACGGCTCTGACTGCGGCGTTCATTCCCGGTGCATCTCCTCCACTGGTGAGGACTCCGATTGTATTAACTTTATTTCCCATTAATTTATCCTCCGATTCTTCTTCTAATCACAACATACTCCCTATATTAACCTCTTTTTTTAATTTTTTCAATACTCTTTTCTTGAATTCGTACATTTTCTTCCGAAAAAATCCGATAGAGATTCTCCAGTAACTCCTTCGTGATAGAAACAGTTCTGTTATTTGGGAGTCGCTTGATTGCTTTTTCTTCCTTGAGATATATGCAAACATTGTCCTTTCCGTCCGATTTTGCAAGTTCATCAAACAATGCCTCTTCCCCGGCAAGATACGCTTCCTTGTTGGCAAATTGTATCCAAAGTTCACGCGGTACCTGGGCAAATGGAATGACCGTCTGACAAATGAGTTTGGCGGGCTTATCTTCCTCCACATTCACGCGTCCGCGTATGAACAATTTCGCATCCTCAAGAAGATATTCTCTGTTTTTCTCAAAATCCCGCGGGAATACGATTACTTCCACCGAGCCAAGCATATCCTCTATCGTGATAAATGCCATACTGCTTCCGGTCCTTGTTGCCTTAATCGTCTTCGATGTCATAAGCCCTCCGATGGTCTCCATCGCGCCATCGTATACCGCAACCGCTCCGGTTTCCTCGTCCGGAAGAAAGTCCTTCGTCGTCCGGGACACATTTCTCTTCCAAAGCGCCTCATACTCTTCAAGCGGATGTCCGCTAACATAGATGCCCATAACCTCTTTTTCCATGGCAAGCAGTTCTTCCTTGTCATACTCACCAACATCCGGCATACGCGGTTCAAACTCTTTCTTCACCTCGTCGCTCATAATATCAAGCAAGGTCATCTGGCCGGCAACGGTATCCTTGCGTGCTTTATTTACTCCATCAATAATCTGCACATATACCGCCATCTTCTGTTTGCGGGTTCCCGGCATTGAGTCAAAAGCTCCTGCCTTAATGAAATTCTCAATCGTTCGTTTATTTACTTCTTTTCCGGACAGTCGCTCGGCAAAATTTTTCAGCGAGGTATACTTGCCGCCCCGTTGTCTTTCCAGTACGATTTCGTCAATCACGCTCTTGCCAAGTCCTTTGATGGCAGACATTCCATAACGGATATTATTACCGTTTGCCGAGAAATCACCTGCCCCTTCATTAATGTCCGGTGGCAGTATGTTGATTCCAAGCTGTCTGCAGTGCAATACATATTCGGACACTTTTCCCGTATTTCCAAGGACGGACGTAAGCAGTGCCGCCATATATTCCACCGGATAATGGCATTTCAAATACGCCGTCTGATAGGATACTACCGCGTATGCTGCCGCATGCGATTTATTAAACGCATATTTTGCAAAATCAGTCATTTCATCATAAATCTTATTGGCAATCTCCTCTGAAATCCCATTGGCTATACAGCCTTTAACACCTTCCTCTTCATTTCCGTATACGAAGTTCTGGCGCTCCTTTTCCATGACTGCTGCCTTCTTTTTAGACATCGCTCTACGCACCAGGTCGCTTCTTCCGTAACTGTAACCGGCAAGATCACGCACAATCTGCATTACCTGCTCCTGGTATACAATACAACCGTAGGTTGGGGAAAGAATCGGCTCCAGCTCCGGGCAATCATAACGAATACTGTCTTTGTTGTTCTTTCCCTCGATATATCTTGGAATAAAATCCATCGGGCCCGGACGGTATAAGGAAATGCCGGCGATAATATCCTCGATATTTTCCGGTTTCAACTCCTTCATAAAGTTTTTCATTCCGGCGCTTTCCAACTGGAAAACTCCCTCCGTCTTTCCGGCGGATATCATATCATATACCTTTTTGTCGTTATAATCGATTTGATCAATATCCAGCGTTCCCTCGCCATACTGGGCATTCACCAGATTCTGCGCATTCTTGATAACGGTAAGGTTTCGAAGGCCCAAAAAGTCCATCTTTAAAAGTCCCAGTTCTTCCAACGTCGTCATCGTATACTGGGTTGTAACGCTTCCGTCAGAGGAGCAGGATAGCGGAACATATTCTTCCACTGCTCTATCGCTGATTACTACTCCGGCTGCATGCATCGAAGTATGTCTTGGCAGACCTTCCAGTCGTTTTGCCATATCAATCAGTTTCTTTGCCTGCTCATCACTCTCATAAAGATTTTTAAAATCACGGTTTTCTGCCAATGCCTTATCGAGTGTAATTCCCAGATCCATCGGTACCATCTTCGCAACGGAATCCACATATGCATATGGTAAATCCAATGCTCTTCCCACGTCACGAAGCACTCCTCTTGCCGCCATCGTACCAAACGTGACAATCTGCGCCACATGGTCTTTCTGATACTTTTCCACTACATAGTCGATTACCTCCTGCCTGCGCTCCACACAGAAATCGACGTCGATATCGGGCATGGTAAGTCGCTCCGGATTCAGGAAACGTTCAAACAACAGGTTAAAACGAATCGGATCAATATTCGTGATTTCGAGCACATAGGAAACAATACTTCCCGCCGCGGAACCACGCCCCGGCCCAACCGGGATTCCGTTCCTTTTCGCATATTTTATAAAGTCCGATACAATCAGGAAGTAATCCACAAATCCCATAGAGTGAATCGTGTCCAGTTCGTATTTCATACGTTCTTCCAGCTCCTGATAATTATCCGGATATCGTTTCTTCAGCCCCTCATTACATTGTAACTGTAAATATTCCCACGCGGTATACCCATCCGGCACATCAAATTTGGGGAGTTTATACTCTCCAAACGTAATTTCTACATTACAACGCTCGGCGATTTTATGTGTATTTTCCAAGGCTTCCGGCGCATACGGAAACAGTTGCGCCATTTCCTTTGGGCTTTTCAAATAGTACTGTCCGCCCTCATAACGCATACGGTCCTCGTCGTTTACTTTTTTCTGTGTCTGAATGCAAAGCAAAATGTCATGAGACTCCACGTCCGTATCAAAAATATAGTGAACGTCGTTGGTCGCAACCATTGGAATTCCGGTCTCCTGATGCAGACGCAGGATTCCCTGATTTACACTCTTTTGTTCTGCCATCCCATGGTCCTGAAGCTCCAAAAAGAAGTTATTCTCGCCAAAAATCCTTTGCATTTTCAATGCGACTTCCTTTGCCTCTTCATAGAATCCACGCACAAGATTCTTTGCCACTTCTCCGGCCAGACAGGCGCTCAGTGCAATAACGCCCTCGTGATACTTTTCCAGTATTTCATAGTCTACACGAGGCTTGTAGTAAAATCCCTCCACAAATCCCGCCGACACAATCTTGGAAAGGTTCGTATATCCGATGTTGTTTTCTGCTAATAACACCAGGTGATGATATCTGTCCTCTGAAGCTCCAAGCTCCCTGTCAAATCTTGAGTTTGGCGCCACATATACTTCGCAGCCAATAATGGGTTTAATGCCAACTTCTCTGGCTGCCCGGTAAAAATCTATTACGCCGTACATTACACCATGATCTGTAATTGCCAGACTGTCCATGCCAAGCTTCTGGGCTCTCGAAACAAGCTCCTTTATCTTACAGGAGCCGTCCAGCAAACTATATTCTGTATGCACATGTAAATGTGTAAAATCCATAATTTCCCCCTGATTCTTTTCTTCCAGATAGATTCAAAAGTATTATACCACACGTTACAACCAATCCGTTCTATTCAAAGTAAGAATGATATGTAATCTTATGTCTGCTTTTTGGAAACAACAAATCATACAACTGTATAAAATAATCGTCGGTCATACTTGCAATATAATCCACAACTATCTGATTCTCTTCTTCCTCCAGGTACTCGCTTCCTTCGTAATACTTTCTTTGCTCGTTCATAAAATCTATGTGATGTTTGAAAATCCATGCATCACGATTATCCTTTTTCAAATCTGTTAACAACCTCTCATACAATTCCCGAAACATCGGTCTTATAATCTCATTATACTTATGGTTCAATCCCTCATTGTTGTATATTTTCTCGTAATTTTCTTTTTTGGCAAGACTCAAATCTGCAAATGCCTGTTCACTCAACAAAATATAATCTTTTCCGTAACTGTTTTCCACAATATCTACTACCAGATTGTTGATCATTTCCGCATTTCCAACGCCGATTTCAATTTTTGTGAAAATGTCGGTATGAGGGATAATTCTTGCATTAACTGCATCCTGACGGTCTTTGCCGATATACGCTATCATATCACTAATGCGCACCACACAGCCTTCCAGTGTACATGGAATCAATCGTTTGATTGCCGGCGCTCCTTCGGTATAGCAGGCTTCGATCTCCCGGTCATAATCCTCAAACGTCTTCTCTGTATTCGGACGATACTCCTGCTGTTCAAATTCTCCGTTATGACACAAGATTCCATCCAACACCTGCAATGTCATATTTCTTACAAACATATCGTCTAACACTCTGGCACTATGCACGTTATGATTAAAGTATCGTCCCGTTTTTTCGTGGTAAATCTCACTAAGAAATCTTTCCCCTGCATGTCCAAACGGGGTGTGACCAATATCATGCCCCAAAGCGATTGCTTCTATCAAATCTACATTCAGCCCCAGTAAGGTACCAATATTTCTTGCGATTCTTGACACCAGCTGCACATGAAGTCCTCTTCTGGACAAATCATCGTTATGGTAGAAGGAAAAGACCTGTGTTTTATCGGAATATCTGCTATATAACGGTAAATGCAGTATCTTTTCACAATCCCGGACAAAAGTCGGTCTTAGTAGCGAGCCTTTGTCTTTTTCCATGTTTCTTCGTATATAAAAATCATCCCCAAAGCGATACGGATTGCTCTTTCCCTCTTTGCGGTCCGTAATAATCCTTTGCTGCAATTCCTGACTTAAACTATGATATCTCCCCATATAATTCCTCCATGTGAAAATGTTTTGTCCGATAGCCTGTTAACATATGCTGTTAGTATAACATCATTCCTGCTTTTATCCAAGAGAGTCCGGCTTATATCAGGTTTTGCATCCTCGCGGAGCGTTTAACTCAGTCGGAGAAATCCCCCACCTACGCTAACGCTTAGAGGTGGGAATTTCTCCGACTGAGTTAAATATATTCAATTATTTTGCAACCTTAACTGCAATCTGACCAGCGCCTTCAAGTTCAACGCCAAATGTAATCTTGCCACCAAGATTTGTCTTCATCTTGCCAACTGAAGAACCACCGATTTCAACTTCGTACTCCTCTTCAGCTTCAAGTTCCAATGTAATCTGGGCGTCCTTTGGTCCTTCGACCTTAAATGACATCCCACCTTCCTCAAGTGCCAAGTCTGTTACAGTTGTTCCAGGCACTGATTCGTATACGAACAATCCGTTTCTTTCGAGCTTCGTGATATCTTTAAATGTCTTAACCTTATAAAGATCTCCACCAACCTCAAAACCGTCTAATTTTGCCTTGCTGTCCAGCTCATAATTCCCAAAACTGATGCTACCATCTGCTTCCTTCTTGATCAGTTCGTCAATTACTGCCATGTTTCTTATCCTCCTGTGCAACAATGCTGTTGTATTCATTTTTATTTGTATCAAAAGTATCTGCTCTGATACCTTTATCACATGGGATAATTATACTATACTCCCATCTGATTTGTCACTAATTTATTCTCGAACTTCAAATACAATCTCACCTTTTTTGACGCCAATATCAACCGTATCACCTTTTTTAATAATACCGTTAATAACCTCATCTGCGAGTTCATCTTCTAATTTCGTCTGAATCATACGGCGAAGCGGTCTCGCTCCGTATTTAGGGTCAAACGCCTTATCACAGATATAGGTTTTTACAGACGCCTTAATATTCAGCGTAAGATCCAGTTGCTCCTTACAGCGGCTGACAAGTTCTTTTGTCATAAGCGTCATAATATTCTTCATATGATCCTTGTTCAGCGCATGGAATACAATAATATCGTCAATACGATTCAAAAATTCCGGTTTGAAAATACGACGCACTTCTTCCATAACACCGGATTTCATACGTTCATAATCCTGCTTTTCATCGCTTTCTGCACCAAATCCTAGTTTCTTTGGCTCCACAATAGATTGTGCACCGGCATTAGATGTCATGATAATGATGGTATTTTTAAAGTCCACCTTACGTCCTTGCGCATCCGTTACATGTCCATCATCTAAAATCTGCAGCAATACGTTAAATACATCCGGATGTGCTTTTTCAATTTCGTCAAATAACAGTACCGAATATGGATTTCGTCTAACCTTCTCTGCAAGCTGTCCGCCTTCTTCATAGCCGACATATCCAGGCGGCGAACCAATCATCTTAGAAACGCTGTGTTTTTCCATATATTCTGACATATCAACGCGAATCATATTCTTCTCGTCAGAAAATACAGCTTCCGCGAGTGCTTTTGAAATCTCAGTCTTACCTACACCTGTAGGTCCAAGGAATAAGAACGAACCAATCGGACGATTCGGAGCCTTAATTCCAACACGCCCTCTTCGAACAGCCTTCGCTACGGCAGAAACCGCTTCTTCCTGTCCAATCACACGTTTATGGAGTGTCTTTTCAAGCCTTCTAAGACGAGCCGTCTCTCCTTCTTCTAACTTTTTAACCGGAATCTTGGTCCAGTCAGAAATCGTCTGTGAGATTTCATTTTCATTTACCACAATTTTTTTGCGTTTTGAATCACGCTGGTACTTGTCTGTAATCTTCTGCAGTTGCTGCTTTTGCTCTCTGTTTTCCTGCATAAATGCAGAAGCACCATCAAAATCACCTTTTTTCATGGCTTCTTCTACCTGCATTTCAAGCTCTGCAATATGATGACGCAAATCTGCCACGCCTTCCGGTAGCGTAACCCCGTGAATTCGCGTTCTTGCAGCTGCCTCATCTACAACATCAATTGCCTTATCCGGCAAAAATCGATCATTAATATATCTTGCACTCATCTGCGCCGCCGCTTCAAGTGCATCATGGGTAATTGTCACACCATGATGTGCCTCATAACGAGGGCAGATTCCCTCTAAGATTCTTATCGTCTGTTCAATCGTTGGTTCCTCCACCATTACCGGCTGGAAGCGACGCTCAAGTGCCGGATCCTTTTCAATATATTTGTGATATTCGTTAATGGTAGTTGCACCAAGAAGCTGAATCTCACCACGAGCCAAAGATGGTTTTAAGATGTTCGATGCATCAATTGCACCCTCGGCTCCACCCGCTCCAATAATGGTATGGATTTCATCTAAGAACAGTAAAATATTTCCGTTGGCCACAACTTCCGCAATAACACGTTTGATTCTTTCTTCAAACTCACCACGGTATTTTGACCCTGCCACCATCGCTGACAAATCAAGTGTCACAAGACGCTTGCCTGCAATCGATTCCGGAACCAGTCCCTCTACGATCATCTGCGCAAGTCCTTCTACAATAGCGGTCTTACCAACGCCCGGCTCACCAATCAGACACGGATTATTCTTACCGCGTCTACTTAATATCTGTATTACACGGTCAATTTCTGACTCACGGCAAAATACAGGATCGAGGTGTCCATCCTTTGCCATCTGTGTCAAATCCTTAGAATATTGATCGAGCATTGGTGTGTCGCCTGCCACTTTGCGGCGGGTCGGCTTACCATTTTGAAATTCATCTTTGTACTGTGTCGGATCTTCTCCCATGGCAAGCAGGATTTCAGTGTGAATCTTTTGCACATTGATGCCCAGCGTGTGGAATAACCTTGCTGCGACGCATTCATTTTCCAGAATAATCGCCATCAATATATGTTCCGTTCCTATCAGCCGTGCGTGAAAACGTTCAGCCTGACGAGCCGCTGTATCAAGTACCAGCTGTGCCTTTGGCGTATAGCCTTCCTTCTCCATAATCTGGATAGCTCCAGGTGCAATAAGTGCTTCAATCAGCTCTATCACTTTTCCTTCTTCTACGTTAACCTGCTCTAAAATCTTAGCGGCAACACCGGTTCCTTCCTGAATCAGACCCAGAAGGATATGTTCACTTCCTATATAGTTATGCTGCATATTCTTGGATGCCCGCTTGGCAAGATCCAATGCTTTTTTCGCTTTTTTTGTATAAATAGACTGCATATGCCTTATTTGTCCTTCCTACAGATCATTAAGATCCATGATGTCATCAAAGTCCATCTGCTTTTTCTTTGGTGCCGATTTCTTTGGTGCAGTTTCCTTTGCAACCTGTTCCGCTTCCGTGGCCGGTGTCTGCTCAGGCTGTTCAATCTGTGCTGTCACTTCCGGTTCCGGCTGCACATAAGTATGTTCTTCTTTGGTGAAAACAGGTGCTTCAGGCTCCGGCTTTGTTAATTGTTTTGGTTCTTCTTCCGGATGATATTCCTTTTCCTCAAAATCATCCAGTGTAATATCTTTTCGAAGATCCACCAAAGGTTCTTCGTCCTCACCACCCTGCGGTGCTTCTGCAGGTGCTACTACTTTTGGTTCCTCTTGTTGTTTTTCGCTTCTGCGACGACGAAGTCTTCTGCGAGGTTCTTCCTCAAACTGAATCTCCTGAAGATTTTCTTCTTCCTCTTCGTCCTCATCATCTCGATTTCTTCGCAAAAAGATGTTAACAATAACAACAATCAATGCCACAATTGCGGCAAATGCAAGAATAAGCACCAGGCGATAATGCCCCTGAAGATCCGTATACTTTTCCTTCAACTCGTCATACGCATTGCTTACATACTCAGAATTAGCAGCGGATAATGTCAAATCTTCATTATATCTTTGATAACTTTCTTCCGTCGCATCATACTGATACCAGGCACCTGTACCATCTTCATTTACGCCATAAAACAGATAAAATTCACCACCGGTAGATGGCTCGTACAGCGTCAATGTGACACCCTTGACATCAAGCGATGCTTTAGAATAATTATCCGGCACCGTTGCCTCTATCGGAAGCGGAACGGCAATGACATAATAATCGCCACTAGACATCTTTAAATAATTTTCATACGACTCTGCCGTCTCGTCTACTACAATATATCGAGTGTCCGTAGAATCCGATGCATTAACAAGATAAAGTACTTTTACTCCACTTGCACTATCCTGCATGCCAGTAAGCTCTGAACCAAGTGTTACCGTTGCTTTTTCAAATCCATCCAAGATCTTATCATCTGAAAAATCCTGACTTACATTATAGGTCTTTTCATCAATTAAAAAGGTACCGTCATCCTGATAGGTAATGGCTGCTTCTTCTGACGAACCCGCCGTCACGCTATCGCTTGTGGTATCTTCCTCAGTTGTTTCTTCCGTCTCTTCTGTTGTGGAATCGGCTGCCTCACGTGTCAAGACAATCGTATAGATTGCTTTTGTTCCGGCTTCTGATTTCACCTTGATTGTGATGGTGTTTTCTCCCACCTTAAGGTTATCATTACCGGTAATTTTCTTAATCGTAGCGTTCGAATTGCTTGTTGTCGCATTCACTTCTACGCTCGTTACATCATTAGGTACTGTTGCTGTATAACTTGTCGTACTATACTTAAAACTCGGTGAAAGAGTTCCTTCTGACAATGAAAGGGATGAAAGAGAATTGTCCTTCGACTTCGTGCTTGCAGTCTGTACTGCAGTTGTAGTCTCTGTTGCCCATACCGCAGATGTACTTGAAAGCACTGTAGCGGATATGACAAATGCTGCCATAATTCTTCCTAGTTTTCTCATAATATGCCACCATATCCTCTCTGATTCTATAGT
This sequence comes from Eubacterium sp., assembly GCA_024690665.1. Taxonomy (GTDB): domain Bacteria; phylum Bacillota; class Clostridia; order Lachnospirales; family Lachnospiraceae; genus Eubacterium_C. The sequence goes on along the minus strand of JAILOU010000032.1, from coordinate 149,608 downwards.
CTATTCCATTATAGTGATTTCCCTATTTTATTGTCAATCTATTCTTAGTGTTTCTTACGCCACGCGGTAACGTCTGTTTCTTTTTTCTGTATTTGTTCGAAAAAAGCAAAGCCCCCATACACCTGCAAATGCCATAAATAACCCCCAGGCAACAACGCTGTCCACTGAAAAATTAAGACTTCTAAGAACTGCATAGAGCAGTCCGCTGCATCCTGCTGACAATAAAACCACCATAACCACAATAATTCCAAATCTTGTCATTCGTTCTCTTTTCATATTCGTATTCCTCCTTGCGCGTTTTTCATGCTTAAAGAATACGGAATTCAAAGTCCAATATTAAGGGACAAAAAACCGCTTCCCGATATTCGGAAAGCGGTCTGTTACTATCTGTCACTAAGTTTTCCAAGGAATCCTTTCATTCGTTCATTATCTGAATCAAATACATCCTGTGGCGTTCCTTCTACAATTACATTTCCCTGATCCATAAACATAATGCGATCAGAGATTTCTTTTGCGAAATCCATCTCATGCGTTACGATTACCATCGTCATATGCTTATCAGCAAGAGAGCGGATAACCTTAAGAACCTCCCCGGTAAGTTCCGGGTCCAGCGCCGAGGTCGGCTCATCAAAGAACAAAATCTTCGGATTAAGCGCCAGCGCTCTGGCAATCGCCACTCGCTGCTGCTGTCCACCTGACAGCTGACACGGATAGGCGTCTGCCTTATCTTCAAGCCCCATCTGTGCAAGCAGTTCCATAGCCTGCTTCTTCACCTCGTCCTTATCACGTTTTTGCACACAGATTGGTGCATCCATCAGATTCTTAAGAACACTATAATGTGGAAACAGGTTGAAATTCTGAAAAACAAGTCCGAAGTAACTTCGAATCTTCTTTTCCTTTTCGCCCTTTGCGTAGATGACATTGCCATGTTCTACATAAGCTGCCTTTTCATCTAAATAAATAATTTCACCACCATCAATGGTCTCAAGCATCGTCGCGCATCTTAACAATGTGGACTTCCCTGAACCTGATGGTCCGATAATTGACAAAATCTCGCCTTCTTTTACGTGAAAAGAGATATCCTTTAACACTTCAAGATTGTCAAATTGCTTTTGAATATGATTCATTTCAAGCAAATTCATATTTGCTTCCTCCTAATGATAATATGCAAGTTTCTTTTCGATACGTCCCATTACAAATGAAACAATATAGTTGAACACAAAGTAGAACACACCGGCGATAAAAATTACCGAAACCGTGGTCTGCGCTGCCGCAATCTGCTTGGCGATTGCGAATAATTCACTGTAGGAAATTGCATATGCAAGCGATGTATCCTTCACAAGTGTGATAACTTCATTGGTCATAGCCGGAAGCACGCGCTTGATTACCTGCGGCAGAATAATCTTATGGAATCTCTGCTTTTTACTGTAACCTAAAATCTTGGCTGCTTCATACTGTCCCACCGGCATTGACTGAATTCCGGAACGATAGATTTCCGCAAAATATGCGGCATAATTTAACGTAAATCCAATAATCAATGCGACAAAACGATACTGCGTTGGCATCTGAACGCCAAAAATCAAAGGCGGAGCAAAGTACCACGCAAATAACTGCAGCATCAGCGGCGTACCACGCATGATATCAATATAAATTTTCACAAGTCCACTTACAACTTTAATCCTGGACATGCGTCCTTTACAAACCACAAATCCAAAGGGTACGGAAAGCACCAGCGTCCACACAAATATCCCAAGTGAACGAAGGAATCCTCCCGCAAGTTGTTGTAGTATTACATCCATTGCCATTAGGTAAAACCTCTTATCTTAATATTATTCGATGCAGATCATATCTGCGATTCCGTATTTTTCAGCAAGCTCAGCAACTGTTCCGTCCTGTGCAAGCTTATGTAAATCTTCATTTACAACATCACGAAGTGAAGTATTTCCAAGTTTAAAGCCGATTCCATACTGCTCAGAATTCAATGCTTCCTCAAGAATCATGTATTTGCCTTCACCACGTTCCTCAAGCTGATACTGTGCAACTCCAACGTCCATTGCAACTGCATCCAAAGAACCTGTTGTAAGTTCTGTAAATGCTACATTATAATCACCAAATTGCTGCATTTCAGCAAATGTATCCCCAAGTTCTTTTTGATAGTCTTCATTGGTTAACACATCAAGTGCTGCCGATGCCTGCTGTACGCCGACAATCTTTCCGGCAAGATCACTTAAAGATTCAATTCCGGAATCTTTTGCTACCACGATAACCTGCTCATTGTTTACATAAGCATCTGACCATTCATAGTCATCTTCTTTTCCGTTCATGGTAAATCCATTCCAGATACAGTCGATTGAGCCACCATTTAACTCTCCGTCCTTAGAACTCCAGTCGATTGGCTGCTTTACAAGTTCCCAGCCTTCCATATCACAAACTGCCTGTGCAAGCTCTAAGTCAAAACCTGTATACTCTCCATCATCATCCATATATCCATATGGCGGATATTCTGCATCAAATCCAACGATTAACTGTGTACGTCCGGATTCATCAGCCGTAGTCTCAGATGTAGATGAAGCTGTATCACTTCCGGTTGTTTCCTGACTGCTGCTACCACATCCTGCCAGCACGCCTCCTGCAAGCGCCAGCGTTAATAAAACTCCCAATGTTCTTTTTTTCATAATTGATTCCTCTTTCTTCTACTACCAGTTCATCATGGTAAACTAACAAAGGAAATTTTAGCATAGCGATACTGACTCGTCAAGAAGTGCATACAGGATACAAAAAAGCAAGCAGATGGATAATTCCTGTCTGCTTGCTCTACTTCTCATTCCTATGTGTTTAAAACCGTTTTCCACTCTTTAACACTTTAACTGTCACTGGTTTTGAACTGTTACTCTTTAGTTTTCCATGTACGCTCCTAATCCGATAAGTATATACAACTCCGGACGCAACCGTATAATCGGCAAATGCATAACCGGACTTATCATCATCCGTAAATGATCGAATCAGATGATAGTCTCCCTTGCCGGTTCTGCGATATATTTCATAATAATCCGCTGCCTGAATTCCTTTCCAGCGAAGTAAGACGGCGCTTTTGCCGGCTCTTGCACTGATGGTCGGTGCCTTCAAATCGATTACCTGCACCTTACATTGCAGCGTTCTTTTACTTTTTTGAACCTTGACGGCAATGACTGCAGTTCCCGCTTTCTTTGCCGTGACCGTATAATTTCTTTTGTTTTCTTTTTTTAGCGAAATAACATCGCTTCCCCTTGTTACTGACCAGGCAGTCTTTCCCCTGCCCCCATACAAACGAAGATTAAATGTGTTATGACCCGATTCTGTTGTCAATGTGTAATTCCCCGCAGAAAGCCGAGGTCCGGTCTTTACCTTGGCCTGCGTCATAGTTGCCGTCAGACCTGTAACAACAATTGCGCACGCCAATAACAGGGCTATGCCTTTTCCCACTTTTTTCATAATATCATACTCCCAAATGTATATCTCTTTCCCATTCCGCTATCATTATAGCACGCCCTTTCGGGATTGTATCTTAAGAATTATTAAATATTTACTAATTTTTTTAAACTCCTCCCCTGGCCCACGATATTCGATGGTGGCTTCGCCACCGGAGTAACTGCACCTCGATTCCGCTTCGCTCCATCTCGGTGTCCGTTACTCCTCAAATAAAAGAAATGCATCACATGAAAACAAGTTTTCCGTGATGCGTTTCTTTCATTTTCATCGAATATCGCGCAAAAAAATCGGCGAGCTGGGGGGCTCACCGATTGAGGAGTAATAGAAAAGAAATGAGGGATTAAAATTCGTATTAAATACAAATTCAAAAATGAGGGGGGGTTGTTTCTTTTCTGATTACATAATACTAGTACTTAGGTCACAGAAAGGACACACAAATGTAAATTAATTCTAAAAAATTTTTCTTGTTTTCTGTAACTCCTTGATTTTCCTACTGTTTCGGCCTTTTTTTCGGAATAACAATTGTGGATTTTGTTCCTTTTCCCACTTCCGATTCTATCATCAGGATGCCATTGCTCATCTCTTTTAACCTTTGCCGTACATTTTCGATACCAATATGGGTACGTCCATCTTCTTTTTTTGACTCCGGATCAAATCCGACGCCGTCATCTTCCACGATGACTTTGTACGCAGTTGGCGTCTCCTGGGTACTTATAGTAACCGTACCTCCGCCTATTTTCTTACCAACCCCGTGCTTTACCGCATTTTCTACAAGCGGTTGCAGAGTAAGCGTCGGAATAAAGAAGCTTTCCACCTGAAGATCGTAGCGAATATCAAGTTCTTCTTCAAAACGCATCTGTTCAAGTTCAAGATAAGTCTTCACATGATCTAATTCCTGCCGGAATGAGATTGCTTCCGACGTCTTCATCGAATCCATATTTCCACGAAGGTATTTTGCAAAGTTGTCAATTGCAGACTGTGCTTTTTTCGAATCCTTTTCACACAGATAATAGATTGTATTTAAACAGTTAAACATAAAATGTGGCTGAATCTGTGACAACACGATGCTAATCTGCATCTCATTGATTTCTTTTTCCTTACGGATAATTTCTGCTTTTTGCTGATCTAACAGTCGCCGCTGCATATGCATCATAAACAGGAACATAATCAAGATGGCAATTGCGATACCCAGATTAAGCTGCGAGAACGACAACTGCTGAAATACCGAAAAGACAACCGCCGCCGTTGGAAATGCCACATAGCAAAAGAAGATCCAAAACATCATCCAGCCAATATACTTTCGTTCAATCAGCAAGATAATCACGACCAGAATAAATACCACAACGCCCAGCATCTGCGATAGCACAAATAGCGGACCTCGATGGTAGACATTTGACGCATCCATATAATAGTACATTCCGTTAAATTGACTGATGATAGTCGTAACCATTCCATAAATGGTATCCACATACAAGATTCCCTTAAACACATGGGTAATCTTGCGATCTGACATAAAGTCTTTCATATACCAGCCATAGATATAGCACGCCAGATATGGGCCAAAATAGCACCAGAAATTACCGAACAGCACCATTAGTCTTGCGTGCTCTCCGCTAACTCCGTTATATCCCCATCCAACGACATCGCCGACCATCATAAAGCCGGTAACCACAAGAAGTGAGCACATCTTAAAGCGCCCGTCTTTTGGCAGTCTTCCAACGGCGCGATACACGGCCGCTGCAAAACACAGGATTGCCGCCCAGACCTCTATGCTAACATAAAATTCTATCGATTGTAGTACATCTGGAAGTATCATAAATCTCCTCTTTCCAACTACGGATTACAATTACCACAAGGATCGTAGCCCATGTCAATCAGTTCCTGACGATCCCCTGTATAAGTCTTCTTATTTTTTTCAGACATCTGTTTCACACTTGCACAAGTAGGCAAATGAAATTTCATCGTATTTGTATTAAGCACATAGTCAGCATCTGACTTGCTGCTCGAGTTCTTTTTACTCTCTGAAGAAGTTGTCGAACCCGTGTATTCTTCACCACTCGAATCCCCAGTTGCATAATCGATGGTAACATCCGGCTGCACATTGTAACAATAAACGCAAAAATCAATTCCTGCGCCCTCATCTTCCACCGAATAGCCTTCCATCAAGACGCCGCTTGCCAGAAGATTGTCCCCTTCAAAGATCGGTGTAACTCGATACATCACATGATTTTGCGTTTCATCTATATAAGAAGCCGTATCTTCTTCATAAGGAAGCATCCCCTGTACATTCATATAACGCGTGCCGGTAATGAGATTTTTTTCATTTGCATTTTCCGCTCCAAGGCAAAATGCAATCAGATGACAGCGATTATATAAATAATTCCCATCAATTCCATTGTATTTGACCGTGTGCCAGCCCGTAGGTTTCACAGATCCAATCTCGCCTCTTTCCTCGGTCGGCATTGTTTCTGTCCCGACACACGCATAAGCCGTTGTGCAGCGACCAAGCGAGTCTAACTCACCATAATCTTCAAACGCCTCCGTCGTAATCTCATCTTCTGTAAAAAAAGGCTCATTGTTGTTCACTTCGTACACCGCAACGCCGGAATATTCCGGAACATCATCTATGTCAAATTCTGACTCCGCCTGCGTCTGTTTAGTTTCCGGCTCTTGCGTTTCTTCTTCTTCTTCTTCGACATCGTCATCTTCAGATAGTGCAGATACCGTACTATCCTGCGTTTCTTCTTCGTAAGTCTCATAATCCTGGCTTGACGTATCGCCGCATCCTGTCATTACAAAGACAAGAACAACCAAAAGCGCCAAAGCCATCTGCCGCATCTTTTTCATATTCACGCTCCAAAAATCATACTTATTTCCTATTATATTATACAGAAATATTGACAAATGTATATCCCTTTTTCCATTTGCCACAAAAAAGATACCTATCGCTATAGAATAGGTATCTTCTTTCATCACTTATTTCATATTACCGGAAAGCAAAATAATGATTAATCTGCCTGAATTAATTCCTCAAGCACATACAGTGCTTTTTTCTCGTCGATGGACTCACGTGCCATCTCAATTCCCTGCGCAATGCTGTCGGCTTCCTCTGCCATATAAAGCGCAGCGCCCGCATTCAGCAGCACGATATCACGCATTGGGCCTGTTACGGTTCCTTCTAAAATACCACGCGTAATCTTCGCATTCTCTGTGCCGTCTCCGCCTTGCAGATCCTTCATGTTCACGCGCTCAAATCCAAAGTCCTCCGGAGCAATATCATATGTTGTGACTTCCCCGTTTCTGACTTCCGAAATTCTGGTCTTATCCGTTAATGTTATTTCGTCCATATTGTCATATCCACTTACAACCATTGCATGTTCCACGCCCATGTTCTTCATGACATTGGCAATTGTCTCTGTCAGATCCGGACTATAGACACCGATTAACATATATGTTGCATTGGACGGATTCGCAAGTGGTCCTAAGATGTTAAATACCGTTCTGATGCCAAGTTCTTTTCTTGCCTGACCGACATACTTCATCGACTGGTTAAAGTTAGGAGCAAACATGAAGCCAAGACCGATCTGCTCTACTTCTTCTTGCACTCTCTTAGGCTCTGATAAGATATTTACCCCAAGTGCTTCAAGCACATCACCGGCTCCCGACTTACTTGAAATCGAGCGGTTTCCGTGCTTGGCAACCGGAACGCCGGCTCCCGCAACCACGAACGAAGAAGTTGTAGAAATATTGAAACTGTAGGTACAGTCTCCACCGGTTCCCACAAAATCGATAAACTTCTTAACATTAGGATGAATCTTCATCGCTTTTTCTTTTAAGATATTGGCAAATCCGGTCACTTCATCGACTGTCTCGCCTTTTAGTCGAAGGCCGGCCAAAAATGCACCGATCTGTGCCTGCGTCGCTTTTCCGCTCAGCATAATCTCCATAACTGCTTCAGCCTGTGCCTTAGTCAGATTCTCTCCGGATGCGGTTGTTGCAATTGCTTCTTTCATTTCCATCATAAGTCACGCTCCTTTGCCTGGTGCCTAGTTTTCGTTCAGCTCTTTTTTGAACTTACGGATATACTGCTCCGCAACGCTCATGTCATAGCCATATTGTTTCATCAGATTAATAAAGTAACTTCCCACGATTGCACCATCAATCGTATCCTTTAGATTCGCAACATCTTCTGCGTTTCGAATACCAAATCCCATCATAATCGGAATCGGTGATGCCGCCTTTACCTTCTCAAGATAAGAGCGAACTTCCTTATGGAAGTCAGCCGCCTGACCGGTAACCCCCATAGAAGAGACGCAGTAGACAAATCCCTTTGCCTCTTTGGTAATCATCTCAATACGGTCTGCCGAAATCGGAGAAACCAGCTGAAGCAAATACGTTGTATCCTGTCCATTTAAGCAAGCATTGATTTCTCCTTGTTCTTCATATGGAAGATCCGGAATCAACAGTCCGTCAACACCAACCTGCAGACATCTGTCTACAAATGCCTGCACGCCAAAGTGCAGAATCGTGTTGTAGTAAAGCATGAATACGATTGGAATCTCTACGCCTTCCCCTCTTACTTCTTCCACTGCCTGAAAGACCTTTGTAATATTCGTTCCAAGTAATATAGATTCATAAGAAGCCTGCTGAATCACCGGGCCGTCTGCAACAGGATCCGAAAATGGAATTCCAAGTTCAATCACATCCGTGCCTGCCTTCTCCTGTGTACGAATCAGTTCCTTGCAGCGCTCCATATCCGGAAGCCCTGCCGTCATATATGTAATAAATGCTTTTTCGCCTTTTTCTTGTAATGTCTGTAATCTTTGATCGATGCGGTTCATCTGCCTCTCCTCCTAATTGTCCTTCTTTTCCATGTAGTCGATAATTGTTGGTACGTCCTTATCTCCGCGGCCTGACAGACATAAGATCATGCTCTGATCCGGTGTCATCTCTTTTGCCTTCTTAAATGCATATGCAAGTGCGTGTGCACTCTCGATTGCCGGGATAATCCCCTCTACCTCGCACAGTTCCATCAGTGCATCCATTGCTTCTTCATCGGTAATTGATACGTAAGTTGCGCGGCCGGAATCCTTAAGGTACGCATGTTCCGGTCCAACGCCCGGATAATCAAGCCCTGCGGAAATGGAATGCGCAAGTTGTACATTACCATCTTCATCCTGAAGCAGGTAAGAGCGCATGCCGTGAAGCGTACCCGGTTGTCCAAGTGCCATTGCAGATGCATGCTTTCCTGTTTCAATTCCAAGTCCTGCTGCCTCAACGCCAATCAGTTCTACATCCTTTTCCTCAATGAAGTCTGCGAACATACCGATGGAATTCGAACCACCGCCGACACATGCCATAACCACATCCGGAAGTCTTCCTTCTGCGTCATAGTGCTGCACCTTGGCTTCCTTGGAAATCACGCTCTGAAACTCCTTAACCATTCTTGGATATGGATACGGACCAACGGCCGAACCGATGATATAGAACGTATCTTCCGCCGTCTTCGCCCAGGTACGGATTGCTTCATTTGTCGCATCCTTTAAGGTATTGCTGCCGGAACGGACACTGACCACATCAGCACCAAGCATCTTCATACGAAATACATTCAGCGCCTGACGCTCGATATCTTCTTGTCCCATGTAAACCGTACACTTCATGCCAAACAACGCTGCGCCCGTCGCGGTTGCCACGCCGTGCTGACCGGCTCCCGTCTCAGCAATAATCTTGGTCTTACCCATGCGCTTGGCAAGAAGAATCTGACCGATTACATTATTAATCTTATGTGCTCCCGTATGACACAGATCTTCACGTTTTAAATACATCTTCGTGCCATACTTTTTGCTCAAATTCTCAGCGTAGTAAAGCGGCGTCTCGCGTCCTACATACTGCTTTAAATAATAGTTATATTCTTCCCAGAATTTTGGATCTTGAATTGCCTCTTCAAATGCTGTTTCCAGTTCCTTTAATGTATTCATCAGTGTCTCAGCCACAAACTGTCCACCAAATTCTCCATAATATCTTTTATCCATTTCTCGTTACCTCCGTCATAAATTCTTGAATCTTTTCTCTATCTTTTCCGCAAGTTCCTTCTACGCCGGAACTTACATCTACCAAATCAGGGTGAAAGGTTTTAATCCCCTGCGCTACATTATCGCGATTTAATCCGCCGGCCAATATCAGTAGTTTTGTCCGTTCTTTGATTTCGGATACTGCCTGCTCCCAGTCAAATGTCTTGCCGCCGCCGGCATTTGCCCCATCAAGAACAACGGCTTTTACCTGCTTTGGCAGCTTCATCGCCTCATGATAGGCGTCTAAACTTTCCTTGATATTCGCAGCCCGCCAGATTGTAATCTCGCATTCATCTAAGATACGCTTATCAAATTCTCCGTGAATCTGCAGCACGTCAAATCCTGCCTCTTCGATTTCCCTGGCAAATGCAACTTCCGGCGATACGGTTACGGCCACCTTTAAAATTTCTTGATCGACTTCCTTCATCAGCAGCTCAGCTTCTGATAAGGGTAAGTTTCGTTTGCTCTTTGGATATCCGACTACAAATCCTGCCGCCTTTGGCTTAAGTTCATTGATATACGCAATATCCTGCTTTGTGGTCAGCCCACAGATCTTTACTCCTACGCTCATCTCTTAAGCCTCCGCGTAGATGTTCTTCCAGTGCTTTGCTTTTTCCTTAGGATTCTCCGATTCCATAAAGGCTCTTCCAATTAAGAAGGCATTCACATTACACTCTTTTAAAAATCTCACATCATCATCTTCCACAATGCCGCTTTCTGCCACAAAGACTTTTCCTTCCGGTACCATCGGCGAAAGGCGCTTCGTATTATCAAGGCGAATCGTAAAGTCTCTTAAGTCACGGTTGTTAACACCGACAATCCTTGGATCAATCTTAAGCGCCCGTTCCATTTCCTTTTCATCGTGCACTTCGACGAGTGCATCTAAGTGAAGGCTCTCAGCCAGCTGATAAAAATCTTTCATCTGCGCATCGTCTAGAATTGCCGCAATCAGCAGAATTGCATCTGCTCCGATTAATTTTGCTTCATAAAACTGATACTCATCAATCATGAAGTCTTTTCGGATCATTGGCAGATTGGAGATTGCTCGAATCTGTTTAAAGTAATCAATATTTCCAAGGAAATGATCTTGCTCTGTCAGACAGGAGATACAATCCACAGATGCGTTATAATCATCAATTCTGTCTGTCAGTTCCATGGTCTTTTTGATATTGCCAAGTGACGGAGATGCTTTTTTGAATTCTCCGATGATCGAAAGTTCTTCTTTCGCAAGCGCCTCATAAAAGCGGCCACCGGTAAATGCATCTGCCTCCACCAGCTTAAGTGCCTCCCTTTTTACTTCTTCAAACGGCGCTCTATTCTTATCTTCTATTAGTCTTTTTTTCTTATCTTCTACGATTACATCTAAGATCATCTCGCGTCTCCTTACATATTTAAGAAATTTTCAATCATGCGTTTTCCATGCTGCGTGTAAATGGATTCCGGATGGAACTGAATTCCCACAACCGGATACTCCTTGTGTTTGATGGACATAATCTCGCCATCTTCGGTTCTTCCGGTTACCACCAGGCACTCAGGAAGCGTCTTTTCTATAATTGCAAGCGAATGATATCTTGCCACCTTAATCGGCGATTCGATTCCTTCATAGATTCCATCTGCATCATGTTCTACCAGTGACTGTTTTCCGTGATACAACTCCTTCGCATAAGAAACGGTTGCTCCAAATGCTTCTCCGATGCTTTGATGTCCCAGGCAAATACCCAGGATTGGCACCTTACCGGCAAATTCCTTTACGGCGTCCATGCAGATGCCCGCTTCCTTTGGACTCTTTGGACCCGGTGACAAAACAATGCGCTCCGGATTCATTTGCCTGATTTCATCTATTGTAATTTTGTCGTTTCGTACGACTTTAATATCTTCGTTAAAGATTCCGATGTACTGGTACAGGTTGTAAGTAAAGGAATCGTAATTGTCTATCAGTAATATCATAAGTTCTCCTCCTCTACCAGGGTCTTCGCAAGTGCCATCACTTTATTGCAACACTCTTTGTATTCTTTTTCCGGCTGTGAATCTGCCACGATTCCGGCTCCGGCCTGCAGATATACCTGCTTTCCTTTTTTCACCATCGTACGAATCGTGATGCAAAAGTCCATATCCCCGGAAAAATCAATGTATCCGGTTGCGCCTCCGTACAGGCCTCTTCTGACTGTTTCTAGTTCATCGATAATCTCCATCGCCCGAATCTTCGGTGCTCCGGAAAGCGTTCCCGCCGGTAAGAAAGACGCTACCAAATCGAGTGGTTTATACTCGCCTTTTTTCTTTCCTTCTACCAGTGATACGATGTGCATGACATGTGAGTAATACTGCACATCCATGAACTTCGATACTTTTACGGTTCCAAACTCTGAGATGCGTCCCATGTCATTTCTTGCAAGGTCAACTAACATCACATGTTCTGCGCGTTCCTTTTCATCTGCAAGAAGGTCTTCTTTTAACCTCTCATCTTCCGCCGGGGTCTTGCCTCTTGGCCTTGTTCCCGCAATCGGACATGTGTATACCCGATTGCCCTGCTGCTTTACGATCATCTCCGGAGAACTTCCGATGACTTCGAACTCTCCATAGTTAAAGTAGTACAGATACGGCGAAGGATTCAGCTGCCTCAGCTCACGGTATAAGGTAAATCCATCGTGCTGCGTTTCAATCGTCCATCTCTGCGAAAGCACGGTCTGGAAGATATGTCCTTCTCTTATATATTCCCGAATCTTTTCTACCTTCTGTCCATATTCTTCGAGAGTATCCGACTTTTTCACGATCTTGCCATCGTGGCTAAATGCCTCTCTTTCATGCGGCTTTGCATTTCGAATCTTGCTCAGCATCTTCTCGATTTTTTTACCGGCTCTCATCTCGCCTTCTTTAGAATCTTCTTCAAGTACAATGGCGCTTAAGGTCTCTGCCACCTGATCGACCATCACAAACTCTGTTACCAGCATCATCTGAATGGTTTCGATTCCGATTTCATCCGGGTTATCATCCGGAAGCACTTCTGTATATCTGACAAAATCATATCCGAGATTTCCAACCAGTCCTCCGTGAAATGCCAGGTCTTCTCGTCCTTTCGAAACGTCAAACTCGTCATAATACTTTTTTAACAGCGTAAATGGATTTCCCTCTAGAATTCGTTCCTGTCCCCGGATATTCACAATTTTTAATCCTTCCGGAACAGAAGTGATAATCGCCGTCGGCTCTGCTCCAAAAAATGTAAACCGATCATAGTCCTTACTATAGCTTTCCAGCATGAAGCCTTTGCCATTTCCCACAAGCGCTTCATACATGTCTATGGCTGCTTCATTTACAATGCTGACTGTCTTTTTATAAATCTTTAATTTCTTCTTCATGTACATCCGATCCTTTCTGATTTGGACTGCTCGGTAATCGGCTTTACAAAATAAAAAAAGCCCCTGGTTGCAAACTACAACCAGGGACGAATATATCGTGGTACCACCCTTATTACTTCTCAATCCAATACGGAAGATTCCTCTTCGATATCTTACCCCTGTAACGTGAGGACACGGCATCCGCTACTTGCCATCGGCTTTCACTTTGCATCTCACAAATCCATTCACCTAAGCGCATATCCTACCGACATCACACCAGCCGCCGGCTCTCTGAAAAGATTTCATCAAAGGCTACTACTTTTGCTCAAAGACTTTACTTTTTATAACTTGTGTCATAGTGTACTATACCTTCTTAAGGTCTGTCAACGATTATTTGTCATTTTTTTTAAAAACTGTAAAAGTATCTTTTTCGCCCCCAAAAAACCGAGCAAAACTAAAAAACACTGCAGATGTAGTTTCCTACTTCTGCAGTGTCTGTCATCATTTATCTTCCTATGCGTACATATCAAATCCGGCTCCAATCGCCTGATAGGCAAGTGCGCTACTGTCACTTGCATACCCCACGGTTGCTCCTCCAAATGATGATGCTATCTCATTGTACTTTTGTGCAACCTGCTGTGCCTGCTCTAATCTCTTCGAAGAATCAACCACCTGCGTCTGCTGCGTCGCCCTAGATGTCGGATAGATCACCGGCGTTACATCATCTATTTCTTTTGGCTGATTCACCTGAGATACATAGGCATCTGATACATTTGCCTCGTTTTGCAGCGCATAATTAATCGGCTGCACAACTTTTGTATTCATGGATGATGATACCGGACTTATTGCAAGACTCATCGTGATTCCCCCTTTCTTCAAGCTCATTATAGCACGGAAGTACTATATGTTGCAATTCTATCTTCGCTGCCGCGCCGCCTCATACATCAAAATTGTCGCTGCCATAGCTGCATTTAGCGACTCTAGCTTGCCCTGCATCGGAATGATAATTCTCTCCTGCGCGGCTTTCGCCGTTTCCTCTTTTAGGCCATTTCCTTCATTCCCAATTAAAAATGCAGTTCCTTGCCCATAAGAATGCACGCCATAATCGGTTGCACTTTCATCCAGATACGCAGCATAAGTCTTAATGCCTCTTTCCTCAAGTTCGCACAGCGTCTTATGCAGATCTTCTGTAATATAATACGGCATCCGAAAGATCGACCCCATCGTCGAGCGAATCACCTTTGGCTGAAATAGATCCGCCGTCCGCTTTGTCATAATCACGCCATCCACGCCGGCGCCTTCCGCGCCTCGAAGAATCGTCCCAAGATTGCCCGGATCTTGCAGATCTTCAAGCACCATAAGAAGCGGATTGTCCTTTGCAAACAGCGCTTCTTTCTCATACGTCGGCATCTTGATTATACTTAAGATTCCCTGCGGCGTCTTCGTATCACAGACCGATGCAAATGCATGATCCGCCACCACTTCATAGGATAGATCTTTTAACAGTTCTTTGTGTTCTTCCTTCTCAAGAAAATGCTCCGACACATAGACCTGCTCAATCAGCTCCTTGGGCGCATCCAGAAAAATGCGAAGCCCCTCAGCAACAAAATGCCCTTCCTGCCGTCTAACCTTGGCTTTTTTATTCAGCTGTGTAATTGCTTTTAACTGTTTTGATGAAGTGCTTGTAATCATGTCAATCTCCTTTACTCGCTCTCACTATTGTAACTTGATTGCATAAATTTGTGAAGAATGAATAAGATTATTGTGCAGCCCTGCACCAGCAGGGCAAAATGAAAGGAAGGAGATGCGGAAATTTATTTCCAGAGTCTCCTTCCTTGAATTGCAAAGTGTCCGTCAGGACACGATGCACAATAACTCAATATATCCACTCACGCAGTGCGCGTATAAGCAAGAAAAACTTACACCGGCGGCATTGATAGGCTGCCAATCTTCTCGAAGCAAATGGCCCAAGAACCCGAAAGAGTGTCAGGATTTGCTGCAGATATACGCGTAAGCAAAAAGCCGGCGCAGATTCCTCCCCCTAGATTGCCAGGTTACGAGAGATCTGGTAAAAATACTCCTCCATCGTCTTCTTCATCGCCAGCGCCTCATCAATATCATAATCCACAAGCTCGCCATCCTTAATCGCCACAATCCGATTCTCCTTGCCTTCACAAAGCAAATCAACCGCCTTGCATCCCATCGTGGTTGCAAATACACGATCTCTACATGTCGGGCTGCCGCCACGCTGCATGTGACCTAAGATTGTCGCTCTTGTCTCAATACCGGTCGCAGCTTCAATTCGGCGCGCCATACTGGTCGAATGACCAATGCCTTCGGCATTGATAATGATATGATGCTTCTTACCACGCTTAAAATTACGAGTAATATTATCTACTAATTTTTGCTCATCATAGTCATAAGTCTCCGGGAGAAGAATATCCTCGGCACCATTGGCAAGACCACACCACAGTGCAATATAACCGGCACCACGTCCCATAACCTCAATGATACTGCATCTCTCGTGAGAACTTGACGTGTCACGCACCTTATCAATCGCTTCCATCGCCGTATTAATCGCGGTATCAAATCCAATCGTATAATCCGTACAGGAAATATCAAGGTCAATAGTTCCCGGCACGCCAATCACATTGATTCCATGCTCGGCAAGCTTTTGCGCACCGCGGAAGGAACCGTCACCACCGATGACAACAACACCGTCGATTCCATTTTCCTTGCAGATCTTAGCGCCAAGCGCCTGACCTTCTTCCGTCATGAACTCCGGACAACGCGCAGTACCAAGAATCGTACCACCACGCTGCAGGGTATCAGACACGCTTCGAGCCTTCATATCAATAAATTCGCCCTGCAAAAGACCTGCATAGCCTCTTAATATTCCTTTTACCTGAACGCCCTTTGTGATTCCTTGACGCACGATTGCACGAATTGCGGCATTCATACCGGGTGCATCTCCGCCACTTGTCAGGACGCCGATTGTTTTCATTTCCTTCGTTGCCATAGGGCATTTCCCCCTTCCCCAATCAGAGAATTTCTCCGGCTGAGTGTTTACTAATCATTCGAAATCTTTGTTTCCATTTTATTCCAATTACTTCCTAATTTCAATGGACTTTTCAACAACTTTGACATTTTTTTCACCAAGTTGTGCAGATACATTTTTCATGAGATTCTCGTCCACGAAGATTGTCTTTGATGGCGGATATTTCTTCATCTGTTTTTCCTTCTTAAGATAGACCACAATCTCATCCCGGCCATCCGAGCCACGGAACATCTCTTCTAAGACCGGCATCTTCTCATCATACTCTTCTTTGGATTCAAACTGCAGCCACAGCTGAGACGGAATCTCGTTAAATCCAACGATGGAATCACAGATCAGCTTTCCATTCTTCTCATCTTCCACCTGCACCTTACCGGTGATAAAGACCTTCTCATCTTCATTAAGCAGCGCCACATAACGGTCATACGACTTTGGAAATACAATCACTTCCAATGTGCCCACCAAATCTTCAATTGTAAGGAAGGCCATAATCTGGTTATTTTTAGTATACTTAATAGTCTTTGATTCAATCATACCGCCTACAACGACGCGGGCATTATCCTTCACCTTCGTCTCGCCGGTCTCTTCATCGCGCACAAAATCGACTGTCGTCGCGGTGATATTCTTGCGCCATTTGTCTGCATATTCTTCGAGGGGATGCCCGGAGATATAGACTCCCATCACTTCCTTTTCATAAGATAATAAAAGTTCCTTTTCAAATTCCGGAACATTTGGAAGTTTTGTCTCAAGTTCCTTCCGATCTTCTTCATCGGCAAAATCAAATAATGACATCTGTCCTGCAACGTCGTCTTTCTTTCCCTTTGATGCGCTGTCAATCATCTGCTCATAAATCATCATGAACTGACGACGATTACCGCCAAGACTATCGCAGGCTCCGGCCTTGATAAAGTTCTCGACCATACGCTTGTTGATGGTCTTACTGCTGACATGACGGTTAATATAATCCTCCAGGGACGTATATAATCCGTGACGCCGTTCCTCAACAAGCGCCTGCACAACCGGTCGGCCGACATTCTTAATCGCGCAAAGACCAAATCGAATTCCACCGTTCGACACGGAAAAACCGGCTTCTCCTTCATTTAAATCCGGTGGTAAAACCGCAATCTTCATCTGACGGCAGGTCTGGATATATTCTGCAATCTTGGTGGAATTACCCATGACAGAGGTCATAAGAGCCGCCATATATTCAACCGGATAGTAATACTTTAAGTATGCCGTCTGATAAGCCACGACTGCATATGCTGCCGCGTGTGACTTGTTAAATGCATACTTCGCAAAATCAATCATTTCATCATAGATTTTGTTGGCAACACGTTCATCAATACCATTTGCCAGACAACCCGGAACGCCCTCTTCTTTATTACCATAGACGAAGTTTTGGCGCTCGCGTTCCATGACATCGCCTTTTTTCTTGGACATTGCTCGACGAACCAAATCGCTTCGTCCAAGCGTATATCCCGCCAGATCTCGTACAATCTGCATAACCTGCTCCTGGTAGACGATACAGCCGTAGGTCGGCTTAAGGATTGGCTCCAGCTGCGGGCAATCATAGACAATATCTTCCGGATGGTTCTTACCCTTGATATATGCCGGAATAAAATCCATAGGTCCCGGACGATATAACGATATTCCGGCAATTACATCTTCCAGGTTCTGCGGACGAAGCTCCGTCATAAAGCTCTTCATTCCCGCACTTTCGAGCTGGAAGATTCCGTCTGTCTTACCGGTGGCAAGCGATGCGTAGACCGCCTTATCATCAAAATCGATATGATCGATATCAATCTTCTTACCCGAAGAACGTTCCGCCATCTTCACTGCATTTTGAATGACAGTAAGCGTGCGAAGCCCCAGAAAATCCATCTTAAGAAGGCCAAGTTCTTCGATGGTAGTCATCGTAAACTGTGTAAGAAGTGTTCCATCTGATGCTCTGGACAGCGGCACATATTCATCCATCGCTTTTTGCGAAATTACGACGCCGGCCGCATGCATCGAAGTATGACGCGGAAGACCTTCGAGTCGCATCGACATATCAATCAGATTGCGCACAACCTCATCCGACTCATATTGTGATTTTAACTGCGGATTCATCTTAAGTGCCTTCTCAATTGTTATTCCAAGTTCATTCGGAATCGACTTAGAGATGCTGTCGCAAAACGAATACGGAAGATCCATTACGCGCCCGACATCACGGATCACGCCTTTGGCCAGCATGGTACCAAATGTCACAATCTGTGTCACCTGATCCTTTCCGTATTTTTCTACCACATAGTCAATCACTTCGCCTCGCCGCTCATAGCAAAAGTCGATATCAATATCGGGCATGGATACTCGCTCCGGATTTAAGAATCGCTCGAACAGCAATTGGTAACGGATTGGATCGATGTTCGTAATACCCGTTGTATAAGAAACGAGCGAACCGGCCGCACTACCTCTTCCAGGTCCCACCATGATATCGTGCTCTCTAGCAAAATGGATAAAGTCCCATACAATCAAAAAGTAATCGACATAACCCATCTTCTTAATTACACCAAGTTCGTAGTTTAAGCGTTCTTCCAGTTCCTGATAGTTGTCCGGATAACGCTCTTTTAATCCGTCAAAACATAATTTGTTTAAATAGCTCCACGAATCATAACCTTCCGGTACTTCGAATTTCGGAAGCTTGGTATTGCCAAATTCTATCTCCACATGGCAGCGCTCAGCAATCTTATGCGTATTATCGATTGCCTGCTGTGCATATGGAAACAGGGCACGCATCTCCTCTTCGGATTTTACAAAATACTGACCGCCCTCGTAGCGCATACGATTCTCATCGCTAACCTTCTTACCGGTCTGAATACAAAGCAGGATATCATGCGCCTGCGCATCTTCTGCGTAAGTATAGTGAATATCATTCGTGGCAACCAGCTCAATACCCGTTTCCTGTGAGAGTCTTAGAAGCTGTGTATTCACCTGTCGCTGCTGCGGAATGCCATGGTCTTGAAGTTCCAGATAATAATTGCCCTTTCCAAAGCAGGCTTCATAGCGAAGTGCGACTTCTTTTGCCTGTTCGTACTGTCCCTTTTGCAGCGTTCTCGGAACTTCTCCTGCAAGGCAGGCAGAAAGTGCAATGATTCCTTCATGATATGTCTCAAGCACTTCAAAGTCCACTCGCGGACGATAGTAAAAACCATCTACAAATCCTTTTGACACAATCTTCATCAGATTCGAATAGCCTGTGTTATTCTCTGCAAGAAGCACCAGATGATAATATCTCTCATCGCCGGCTCCTGCTTCCCTGTCGAATCTCGAACCGGGCGCCACATAGACCTCGCATCCCAAAATCGGATTAATGCCGGCTGCTTTTGCTGCTTTATAAAAGTCAATTACGCCATACATAACACCATGGTCCGTAATTGCCGCGCTGTCCATTCCAAGTTCCTTGACTCTGGCAACATATTCTTTAATTTTATTCGAACCATCCAAAAGGGAATATTCGGTATGTGTATGCAAATGCGTAAATGCCATAATAATCACTCCATTATCTTTTGCGCTATCTTAATCAACTTGTGTTATGATAGATAACATATTAAAAATTTTAACAAAAAAGGAGTCGAAAGACAAACGTTATGAAAAAGAATAAAGTGAAATATTTCTTTTTAAGTTTTCTCCCAATTCTACTTTGTTTTGGGCTACAATTTTTAATCAGTATTCCCTTTATCGAAATTATAATCTTACGGGTTATCACAAGCGGCCAATCCAATCTGCTTGAAGTTTTACCGGAATCACTGCTAGAAAACTTATCCAACACCAACTTTACCGGTGGCATCAGTTTCGCCTTTGCCATCGCCAATATTATCATCTTCGGAATCTGGTACCGCAAGATATCCACACGCTATTTAAGCCGCGAACATAAGGCATTTTCCATAAGATCCAACGGCGTGTTAATCCTGCTGAGTATTGTCATCTACTATTCTTCCAATTATGTAACGATGATTACTTCAACCATATTTCCAAATGCAATGGATTATTATAACAATTTAATCGATACCTCCGGACTGGTTGGCAGCAACATCTCTGTGCTTATGATTATCTACGCACTGTTTCTGGGTCCGATTGGCGAGGAACTGATCTTTCGTGGTGTCACCTTGTCCTACGCACGCATGGCACTTCCATTCTGGCTTGCCAATCTTATGCAGGCAGCGCTGTTTGGAGTCCTTCACGCAAACCTGATTCAAGGTGTCTATGCCTTTGTCATCGGATTGTTTCTCGGTTATATCCGGCACGATTCCGGAACGATTCGGGCATCGATTCATCTGCACATCATGTTCAATATCGTTGGCCTTCTAGTCAGCCCGTATCTGCCACACTACAGTGGTTCAAGCCTGTTTCTTAACATCATCATTTTAGTTGCAGTCTTCTTTGTCGCACTGCTCTTATGCCGATGGTTTCACAAATCAAAACATCCATCCCGCCGCTAAAGGCGTGAGATGGATGTTTTTATGTTCTATAAATGTTTTACTTCATGCTTACTCTTCTTACGTTTCATTTCCCTGATATAAGCAGCTGTAATAATACCGCTTGGCAGCGCTATAATCGCCACGCCTACCAAAGATGAAATAATCGTAATCATTTTGCCGATTATTGTCGCCGGTACGATATCGCCGTATCCGATGGTCGTAATCGAAATCGTTGACCAATAGATGGCATCAAAGAAATTATTGAACTGATCGGGTTCTACCTGAAAGATTGCCATCGCACTGATTATGATATATAAAATCGTCAAAACCAGGACGGCAGCCAACTGATTCTTCACGTACTTTAGCACGTTAACGATTGCCACCATAGTCTTAGAGTAACGCGCAAGCTTAAATGCCCTGAGCACTCGAAAGACGCGAAACGCACCAAATACCGCAACCGACGGAAAGAAAAATGTCAAAATCGGCAAAACCGAAAGCAAATCAACAATTGCAAGCGGCGTCACAGCATATGCAACATACGCGCGATAATGCTTGTATCCCATCTTGTAATCTGCCGTGTAGATACGCGCCACATAGTCAAATAAAAACAAAAGAATGGTAACCATATCGAGCATCTGCGTGTAGACATTCGTCGTTTTCACCGTCAGCGGAAGAAGCCCGGCAACGATGGCGACGTACATCATAATGTCATAAGCTTTACTTGCTTTGTCATCTGGGTTCGATGCTTCTATAATCTCATATAGTCTCTTCTTAAAAGAATAATTCTGGGACATAACATCACCCGCCTTCACTACAGATGTGTAAACATCAATACGCACATGATAATCAATACAACGATCATGATTCCCGATGCAACAATGACAATATTGCTTAATGGATCTTTTTTATCTTCGATAATCGCATGATCCGCAATTAAAACTTTCTTTTCCTTCTTAGCCATAATAATCACCCTTAACCAACAGCGAAATTACCACGTTTATAGGAAAATTGTACTACATATCATTTTTTAGGGCAAGTGAATCTTTTCGGTATTAATGCGGAAAATTTTCCGCAATATATTCTTCTATCTTATTGATAAACAAGCCAACATGATAGCCGTCCATCAGGCCGTGATGGGTCAGTACAGAAAGCGGCATTAAAACCTGCTCTCCTTCTTTTTTAAACTTACCATATGTCACCTTTGGAATATTGGTCTCACCAATCTTCGCAATCGTGCGATCAAAGGCTGTATAATGAATCCACGGGATGGAACTGATGTGAAGAAAATCCGTTCTTCCTTCTAACTGATACAGACCACTTTCTTTGAGCTTAATGGCTGCATTTTCACGGTTCTTCTTAGCTGATTCAAGAAGCGTTGGATAATTTTTACACTCTACCATCTGAAAGACATCAAAATCTTTTTCAAGATGTGTGGCAAATGCTATATTTTCCTCAACCAGATACGGCTTGTCGCCTTCAAATCGGTAACGGAAATTCTCAATTTCATTCGACATCTTCACGGTGATATAAATCATCGCAAAATAAAAGGAAATCCCTTCCTTCTTGCAATAACGGTATAAAGGTGCAACATCAATGTTACAAGTTGCATTAATATACGGATAATCCGTTCCAAGATAAGACTGAAATAGATGCGTACGATTCCATGTTGTTAAGTCAATCATTTGTTTTTTCATTTTTGTTCTCCTTGTAACCATATATTTATGCATAAAAAGTACCGCCCTATGACAATCGTTTCATACAACGTCTTCGGTGCGGTACTATTATGTGCTTATTTATTTCGATGGGCCATACTTTGCTTCACGTGCTGCAAGTGCTTCAGCCTTCTCAGCCTTACGCTCTTCCCACATACGGTCTGCGGTTGGCTTCCATGTCTCAGCGTATGGAATCGTCTTGGCAATCAGATCGTCAACAGGCTCCGGTGAAGTAAAGTCTGTAGAATGAGCTCCACTTTCGTCTACCATCTTCTTGATATACTCCGGATTCTCGAGCATTGGACATGGACGGAAATGATTGTCATTAAATGGCATTGTATTATGATATGCCATAAACAGTGGTGACTGCAGGCATTCGAGTAATGACATGTCATTGATATTCGCATTAGAGTAATGAATAAATACGCAAGGTTCTACATCACCATTCGCATTGATGTGTAAGTAGTTCTTACCACCTGCGATACATCCTCCAACCCACTCAGCGTCGTTCTGGAAGTCCATACAAAACAGTGGCTTACCACCTTCCATTGCACGAATCTCACGAACACGGTGAATCATATATTCTCTTTGTTCCGGTGTGAGCATCAAGTCAACAGATGCGTCATTACCAACCGGCATGTAATGGAAGAACCAGGCCATGATACATCCCTTGTCAATTAACATATCAAGGAATTCATCTGAAGTTACAACCTTATAGTTCTTGCTTGTGTAACAGATAGATACACCATATACAAGACCATAAGACTTCATAAGATCCATAGCGTTCATAACCTTCTGGAATACACCATCTCCACGACGGTCATCATTGGTCTCTTCATATCCTTCTACAGATAATGCGTAAGAGATGTTACCAAGTCTTACAGTGTCTTTACAAAGCTGCTCATCAATCAGAGTTCCGTTTGTAAAGATATGGAATGCACAGTCATTGTGCTTTTCTGCTAATTTTACAATATCAGCCTTACGGGTAAGTGGTTCTCCACCTGTCATGATGAAGAAATGGATACCAAGCTCTTTTGCCTGACAGATTACATCATCAAGCTGCTCGAATGTTCTTTGCATCTTGTGTCCGTATTCAGCTGCCCAACATCCTGTACACTTTAAGTTACAAGCACTTGTTGGATCCATCAGAATAATCCAAGGCACATTACACTGATACTTTTCTCTATTCGCACGAACTTCCTTGAATCCGGTAAGACCTGCTTCATATGCAAGGTTTAATACATGCATCTTAACCACGTTAGGGTTCAGGTTTTCAAATGCGTTATAGATAACCTTCGTCCACTTCTGGTTTGGATCGGATAACATATTAATTGCATTATCCCAGAAAAATTCAGGGAATGAATCTCCCGTTGCCTTATGTGCCAAGTTCAGTAACTTGAGCATGTTCTTTTCACGATCTTTGTTAATGTACTTATACACTGCGTTAAATGCAGTCTCAAATGCTTTTCTTCCTACAGCATGCTTTAATGCCATGGTAAACTCCTCCTTAATACCTACTACTTTTCATATCAAACGCGTTTTTTCACGCAACCATTACGACATATTTTATCACACTTTCAATTCAATTTTTATCGTGATATTGCACAAAAAACTCTTTTCGTCTTCATATTTTCTATACTTTTTTCACATATATAACGAGGCCGTAGGATTAAAGTCCTAAAGCCTCGTTTTTCCAATAGTACCTATTTATCATTTTAGTTAGTCTTAGGTACCTTCATTTTCTTAAGTTCCCAAATTTCCTTTGCATATTCTTCGATAGTTCTATCTGAAGAGAACTTGCCGACATGTGCCACATTTAAAATTGCACTTTCTGCCCAGCGCTTTTCATCTCGATATGCTTTTTCCACTTCTTCTTGCGCTTTTGCATAAGAACGAAAGTCCTTTAAGATAAAGTAAGTATCTGCATACTGTGTGCTTTGCGTATTCAAAAGTGAATTATATAAATCGCGGAACAATTCCGTGTCATTATCAGAATAATAACCATTAATCAGCTGCATCAGAACCTGGCGAATCTCCTGATCATTGTTGAAGATTTCCATTGGATCGTAATCTCTTGCCTGCTCATGTGCAATGACCTCATCAGAACTCATACCGAAGATAAAGGCATTGTCTTCTCCGACTTCTTCTACAATCTCCACATTCGCACCATCCATCGTGCCAAGGGTTACGGCTCCATTTAACATAAACTTCATGTTACCGGTTCCGGAAGCCTCCTTACTTGCCGTGGAAATCTGCTCACTGACATCTGCTGCTGCAAAAATCCATTCTGCATTCGATACTTTGTAGTCTTCGATAAAGACAACTTTAAGTTTGCCCTGGATGCTTGCATCGTTGTTGATGACTTTCGCCACATTATTAATCAGCTTAATCGTCAGTTTCGCAATTTTATATCCGGCTGCTGCTTTCGCTCCAAAGATAAACGTTCTTGGATAAAACTCCATCGACGGATTTTCTTTAATCTTATTGTACAGATACATGACATGTAAGATATTTAACAGCTGGCGCTTATATTCATGCAATCGCTTAACCTGCACATCGAAGATAGACCGCGGATCTACTTCCACGCCGTTATGTTCTGAAATATATTCTGCAAGGCGGAGCTTGTTTTGATACTTAATATTCATAAACTCATGCTGCGCCTTTTTATCGGTTGCGTAGACCGCAAGCTTCTTCATATGACTAAGGTCTGTAATCCAGTCATCTCCGATTCTTTGCGTTACCCAATCTGCCAGCAGCGGATTACCATGAAGCAGGAAACGTCGCTGCGTAATACCATTGGTCTTATTGTTGAATTTTTCCGGAAACATCTCATAGAATTCATGAAGTTCCTTCTTCTTTAAAATCTCTGTATGAAGACGCGCTACACCGTTAACAGAATGTCCGGCACAGATTGCAAGATTCGCCATCTTAACCTGACCGTCGTAGATGATTGCCATCTTCTCAACCATCTGATGATTATTCGGGAATTTCTTCTCGATATCCAGAATAAAACGTCTGTTAATCTCTTCGATGATCTGATAAACACGAGGAAGCAGCCTTGAAAAGATCTCGATTGGCCACTTCTCAAGTGCCTCTGACATAATCGTATGATTCGTATACGCACAGGTCTTTGTCGTGACATCCCATGCTTCATCCCAGGACAAGCCTTCCACATCTACTAAAATACGCATAAGTTCTGCAACCGCAACGGTTGGATGTGTATCGTTCAGCTGGAATGCTGCTTTTTCATAGAATTTGCGAAGATCCGGATGACTCTTTTTATATCTTGCAATCGCTCTTTGCACGCTGGCAGATACAAAGAAATACTGCTGCTTTAAACGAAGTTCCTTACCCTGGATATGATTGTCATTCGGATACAATACATCTACAAGGTTGCGGGCAAGATTTTCCTGCTCAACCGCTTTCTTATAATCCCCCTTGTCAAAGGAATCGAGCTGAAAGACTTCAATCGGCTCAGCATCCCAGATGGTCAGCGCATTGACCATGCCGTTGTTATAACCGACAATTGGCATATCATACGGTACCGCCGTTACGGCCTGATAACCTTCCTGCACGAAGCGAACATTGCCCTTACCGTCGTCCACGGTCTTTACATATCCGCCAAAGCGAACTTCCTTGGCATACTCACGTCTGCACAATTCGAACGGATAGCCGTTCTTCAGCCAGTTGTCCGGCACTTCATTTTGAAAGCCATCTTTAATCTGCTGCTTAAACATTCCATAGCGATAGCGAATTCCACAACCATATGCCGGATATCCCAGTGTTGCAAGCGAATCCAAAAAGCAAGCGGCAAGACGGCCGAGACCGCCGTTACCAAGCGCCGGATCCGGTTCTTCTTCCTCGATGGAAACCAGGTCAAAGCCCAGTTCCTCGAGTGCTTCTTTGACCTCTTTGTAAGCGGTCAGATTTAATAAATTATTGCCTAAGGCACGGCCCATCAAAAACTCCATGGACATATAATAGACAATCTTAGGATCTTTCTTTCTGACTTCTTCCTGCGTTGCCATCCATTGGTCAATGATGACATCCTTTACGCAGTACGCAACGGCCTGATAGACTTCCTGACGCGTCGCTTCCTCTAAGTTCTTACGATACAAAATCTTAAGAGCATCCTTAACGTCCTTCTTGAATTGTTCTTTTTCAAATGGGCTGTTCATGGCATTACTTCCTTTCTACTGAGAGAGTTACTTTCTCTCCATTGATGTTCCATTCTTTCTCATGTTCTAAGGATACACCATTTTCGATAGTTTCGGCTAGTACTTCTGACATAATTACATCTGCATTTGCCGAAATAATACCGGCTGCCTTTTCTTCAGCAGAATATCCGATCTTAATATGATCCATCACTTCGAATCCGGAATCCTTACGCATGTTCTGAATCTTGGAAATAACTTCACGGACAAATCCTTCCTCTAAAAGTTCCTGTGTCAGTTCTGTCTTAAGGACAACCGTAATCTCGTTATCTCCTTCTGTCTTGTAACCTTCCTGCTGTGTCATGGTAATAAGAAGATCTTCTTCGGCAAGTTCTACGCCGTCTCCGATCTCAGGGAATTTCACCGCGCCTTCACTCTTAAGCTGAGCCATTGCGGCATTACCATCCACCTGTGCCAAAGCCTTTTGAATCTGTCCTAAGAACTTACCATACTTAGGTCCGACCGTACGAAGCTGTGGCTTGAAGGTATAATCAGTAAATGCTGAGACATCGTCTGAGAATTCAACTTTCTTTACATTCAGCTCTTCTTCGATAATCTGAACAAAGTATTCCGGCAGTTCAAACGGAGCCTTTACATACATCTCTCCGATTGGCTGACGATTCTTAATATTCGCACCATTTCTTGCAGCACGACCCATAACAACGATTCGCAGTACTTCATCCATGTTCTGCTCAAGTTCTGCATCAATCATTGCTTCATCCGCTACCGGATAATCACACAGATGAATACTTTCCGGTGCACTCTTGTCAAGGCTTCTGACTAAATTCTGATAAATGTCTTCTGTCATAAACGGAATCATCGGAGCGGCCAGTTTTGAAACTGTTACAAGCGCTGTATAAAGTGTCATGTATGCGTTAATCTTATCCTGCTCCATGCCCTTTGCCCAGAATCTCTCACGGCTTCGGCGCACATACCAGTTACTCATCTCATCAACGAATGCATCAAGCGCTCTTGCTGCCTCAGGAATTCTGTAGCTGCCAAGGTTTTGATCCACTTCTTTGATTAATGTATTGAGCTTGGACAAAAGCCATTTATCCATCACTGATAGTTTACCATATTCTAAGGTATATTTGCTCGCATCAAATTGATCAATATTAGCGTAAAGCACAAAGAACGCATAGGTGTTCCATAATGTACCCATGAACTTTCTCTGACCTTCCTGCACTGCCTTGCCGTGGAAACGATTTGGCAGCCATGGTGCAGAGTTGATGTAGAAGTACCAGCGGATTGCGTCTGCGCCGTATTCTTTGAGCGCATCAAACGGATCGACGGCATTTCCCTTGGACTTAGACATCTTCTGTCCATTTTCATCCTGTACATGTCCAAGCACGATAACATTCTCATACGGTGCTTTGTTAAACAAAAGCGTTGACTCTGCCATCAGAGAATAGAACCATCCACGTGTCTGGTCTACTGCTTCGGAAATGAATTTGGCCGGGAACTGCTGCTCGAACTTGTCTTTGTTTTCAAACGGATAGTGGTGCTGTGCAAATGGCATTGCTCCTGAATCAAACCAGCAGTCGATAACTTCCGGTACGCGGTGCATAGCCTTACCACACTTCGGACACTTCATCTCGATCTTGTCGATATATGGGCGATGAAGCTCAACCGTCTTTGCACTCTCATCTCCTGATTTTTCAAATAATTCCTCGCGGCTTCCGATGGATTCCATATGACCGCATTCGCATTCCCAGATGTTAAGAGGGGTTCCCCAATAACGGTTACGGGATACGCCCCAGTCCTGGATATTCTCAAGCCAGTCTCCAAATCTTCCCTTACCGATAGATTCCGGAATCCAGTTGACGGTATTATTGTTGGCTACAAGCTGTTCTTTTACCTCAGTCATCTTGATAAACCAGGATTCTCTTGCATAGTAAATCAGAGGGCTTTCACATCTCCAGCAATGTGGATAGCTATGCTCAAACTTCGGCGCTGAGAATAATAATCCTGCTTCTTCAAGATCTTTTAATACCATCTTATCGGCATCTTTACAAAAAACTCCTGCATAAGAAGTTTCCTGTGTCATCTCGCCCTTTCCATTGACCAGCTGTACAAACGGAAGGTCATAGCGGCGTCCTACCTGCGCATCGTCTTCACCAAATGCAGGCGCAATATGTACCACGCCGGTACCATCGCCCATTGTGACATAATCTGCATACGTAATATAGTACGCTTTCTTATGCTGCTTTTCGATGATTTCATCTGCAAAATGGAACAGTGGCTCATACTCTTTTCCTTCTAAATCCTTACCGGTATAACGCTCTAGAATTTCGTATGCCTTAACGCCTTCTTCTTCGTTGGCAAGTGAACCAAGTACGTTGTCAAGAAGCGCCTCTGCCATGTAATAAGTGTAGCCATCAGCAGCCTTTACCTTTACATAACTTTCCTCAGGATTCACACACAGTGCCACGTTCGATGGAAGTGTCCATGGAGTTGTTGTCCATGCAAGAATATAAGCATCTTCACCCTTCACCTTAAATCTTGCAATTGCAGAGCGTTCTTTAACATCCTTATATCCTTGTGCCACTTCGTGTGATGACAGCGGAGTTCCGCATCGCGGACAATAAGGTACAATCTTAAATCCTTTGTAGAGAAGACCCTTATCCCAGATGTTCTTAAGTGCCCACCACTCAGATTCAATAAAGTTGTCATCATAGGTTACATATGGATCGTCCATATCTGCCCAGAATCCTACGGTATGAGAAAAGTCTTCCCACATACCTTTGTATTTCCAGACACTTTCCTTACACTTTGTGATAAATGGATCCAATCCGTATTCTTCAATCTGTTCCTTTCCATCAAGGCCAAGAAGTTTTTCCACTTCAAGCTCAACCGGAAGTCCATGTGTATCCCATCCTGCCTTACGAGGTACATACTTTCCCTTCATCGTCTGGTATCTCGGAATCATATCCTTAATAACACGGGTTAATACGTGTCCGATATGAGGCTTTCCGTTAGCAGTTGGCGGTCCATCATAGAAGGTGTAGGTCTCACCCTGCTTTCTTTGCTCCATACTCTTTTCAAAGATCTGATTGTCTTCCCAGAATTTTTCTGTTGCCTTTTCACGGTCAACAAAGTTCATATCTGCCGATACCTTGTTATACATGCTTTTTCTTTCCTTTCTTTGTTCCATTCCATTTCTCGAATTTCGAGATAAAAAAAAGCTTGCATCCTCGTAAAAAGGATGCAAGCATAACTTACACTACCACCTGTTTACATTGTACTTAGATGCCTGTGGCATTCTGCATACACGTCATCTTTAACGCAGATGAAAAACGGCGAAGCTTACTATCTGTTCAGCCCGCGACTCAGAAGTGATATTCGGATAAATGCTACTTGTACCGACTCGCACCAACCGCCGGCTCTCTGAAAGCTTCACGCTTACCTTACTGTCTTCGTCAACGTCTTTTCAATATCGGTAAGAATATACCAAATGCTTTCCGACTTGTCAAGATACTCTTTTATTTAATCAAAGTAGACTGTATAGGTTGCTCCATTACTGTCAAATTCATAGTTCACAGTACCGCCTTCAAGCCCGTCAGTCATATCATTCGTATTCGGAACCTCATTTAAATCACCGCCATTATTATAATACTCATACAGCTCATTAAAGTCATCTAAATTGCCGTCATTCATCATTGTCATAAAGCTTGCTCCGACAACCAGACAAACCAGTACAAATAACACAATGGAAATAATTCCGGTTACAATACCTGCAATGGCCATTCCTCTCTTGTCACTCTTGCGAAGCGCAATTGCGCCGAAGATGATTGCCAAGATTGCAAGAATAATATTGAATCCCAGGCAGAACACAACAAGCGAAATGATTCCCAGCACCATTGCTGCAACTGCGAATCCATTGCCATTCTTATTTTCCTCATATCCTTGCGGATTATAATTATTTTGATAGTTTTGCTGATTAAAGCTCGATGTCTTATTGATATTCGGGTTATTATAAACCTTTCCATCATATCCCTGATTCGCCTGTTGCTGCGTTTCATTCGTATATTGTTCCGATCCGTTCGCCCAATTACCGGAAGACTTTTGTTCGTTCGCCTCCGGATTTAATGGAGTTGGGTTTCCATACGGATGCTGATTTTGATTATTTTGATTCATGTTATTATTTTCATTATCCATATCTGATTCCTCCCATCGTTTAATCTCGCATATTTTACCATATTCATTCTTCCTTGACAAATAGTTTTGCCTTAAAAAAAGAGGAAGCCGGCAGCTTGCAGCGCTACCGGCCTTCATATGAAAAAGTTTTGTGTGTGAAAAAGTGAGGCATCTCACTAATAATCTTATTTGATGCTATTATTGTATTCATAAATTATGAAGGCCGTATGATTCAATTGTTAGTATTTTGTAAACAAATTATGAATGTCCCATCTCTTGACGAATAAGTCCTTTCCTTATATGATGAAATCTGAAAAAAAGAAATAGCTTTTATGAGGTGTTAGAATATGAAAAAAGCAAGACAGATCTGCGCTTTGATTGGCGTCATCTTACTGGTTGCTCTCTATGCATCCACGCTGGTCTTCGCCTTGATTGACTCGGCGGATGCATTTGCCATGCTCAAGATTTCAATCTATGCAACCGTAATTATTCCGGTTTTGATTTGGGCCATGGGAATGATCGCCCGCCTGTTGAAAAAGAAGTATTCACTCGATGAAACTGAATCAATTGAAAGCAAAAAAGATCAAAAATAAACGTATCTAAGCATAATCTACCTGCACTTCAGGTAGATTATTCCATTTCCGCATAACAAACAACTTTTCTCGAATATCTGCCCCAAAGTGTAACCGTTATAATAACCCTAGGTGGGTTTAAACAATTATATATACAAAATTTTTTACACATGGAGGAAGTTTAAAATGGCAAACATGAAACCTTTTTCTGCAATCCGTCCAACTAAGGAAGATGTAGAAATCGCAACAACCTGGGGTGCTTCTGACGTAGAAGCAAAATTAAAAGAAGGAAAGTTAAAACAGGCAGACGACCCTGCATTCTATGTATATCGCATGGTCGCAAAATACAAGACTTACATTGCTGTTGTTGTAGCCGCAGACGTAGCTGACTATGTATCACATGCAATCAAAGGACATCAGGATTCCGATCAGTCTGCTTGCGACAAGATGACCGCTGAAATTCAAAGCACAAAGGTGCAGAGCGTTCCTGCTGTTATCGCATACAAGGATCAGGACTATATCAAAACCATGGAGAATAAATACCAACTCGACAAAGAGCCTTTGTTAGATGTTACGGTTGACGGTGTTCGTCATACTGTATTCGAAGTTGACAACAGTTATCAGCGTGCCAACTACGAAGATGCATTTGCAGGAACCACAGACTTTACCATCGTTGGCAATGAAGCTGCTGCCTCTGCTGCCGCTGAAGCAGGATGCGAGAAATTCCTTGCAATGTTAGTTCCATACGGTGAGATTGAAGAAGGCGAAGAGCTTCCATATCTCAAGGGATTATTCCGTATGTTTACAGACGAAAGAGCTGCTAAGAAATGGGATCGCTTCTCATCTCGTCAGGGATTCGTTGACTGTGAATTAGAAGAAAACGTTGCTATGATGACACTTGATAACGTAAAAGAATTCGGTATGATTCCACCATCTAACGGTGTAAAGAACTCTACCGTAATCGTATACAAAGATTCAGAACTGCCAACAAAATAATAAATCATTCACAAAAGGCCGAAGCTTTCTAAAAGCTTCGGCCTTTCTTATTCTTTATCCATATTCTATACCGGGAGCAATTCAGCTATCCGCTTACTCACTGGTGCTTGTTGTCTCTTCTTCTTCCTCTGCCACAAGTCCTGTAGGATCTGTTTCAATTGAAGTAATCAAAGAAGAATCTACCACATATACATCATCTGTATCTGCGTTTTTGATGTAATAATATCCGGTCGTGTCATTGTAATCACCTACCAAAATCGTAGTGGTTGCATCCGCTGTTGTAACCGTAAAGGTATTCGACGGATTTTCAAGACCGTACTGTTCAAGATCATCCGGAGCTTCAATCACCTGCTCTGTTTCCACAGAACTAAGTGCCTCGGCAATTGCCGTAACAGAAGACTCTTCAAGGTCTTCGTCTTCCATCTGATCACATGTCCACTCATCATCTGAAAGGGTAAATGTATAGGTTTCGTCTCCATAGACATAGGAAAATGCGGTCACATCCGCGCTGTCAATTGACAGCGCGTACTGTGTATCTTCCTCTTGTGCTTCTTCTTTCGCCGCATTTACCTTGGTCAGGACAAAGTAAAGAACAATACAAACCACCACAACAATCAGTAAGATGAGCATGCTTTTCTTTTGTCTTTCCATTAGTGTCTTCTCCTCTTAACCCAGATTACGATACCTACTGCTATCAGTGCAATCGGAATGAGATAGATCGCAATTGTACCGTAAGCTCTTGCTGCTGCCTGCGTTACTGTCAGATATTCTGTTTCCATATCCTTAACTGCGATTGATACCGTATTCGTACCTTCTGTATCAACCATTTCTTCGATAATACTGTTGAAGAACGTCAAGTTGTTTCCGGATACAATCTGGTCCGCATCACTAGAGAATGCTACCGTTGAAGAAATGACAACTGCTTCACCTGTTCCTTCTCCGTCATCTCCTGTATTTTGATACCACAGTCCAAGGTTAAACGGTCCTTCAATATCACCGTCTTCTTTCTCGTATGAGGTTGCATTTGCCACATCTACCTTCGAAATCGCATCATCAGAAGTTGAAAGAAGCGGTGTAATGGTCTCGTTATCGGATAAATCGTCCGTAGAGTAATCAAGACCAATTGCTGATGGCATAAAGAGATATCCATCTGCCGCATCTGAAGTCAGATCTGTCGATAAGATTTCCGGAATCAGATAGAACGGATTCTGGTAATAATAATTTGCATTGGTATCCAGTACCACACCTTCTACCGTAGACATACCAACTGATTCTAAGATACTTTCAAAGTTTGGCATATCTTCATCTGTATAGCTAAGCGTAATTAAAACTTTTCCGCCATCTTCAATATAATCAATGACTTTTTGTGCATCGTCTTCATTTAAATCTGATGTCGGGCCATTGATAATCAGCAATTCGCAATCATCCGGAACCGCATCTTCTTGTAACAGACTGATGGTCTGTGTAGTAATATTCATCTTTTCTATGGCAGATGTAAAGCTGTCATCAAGTGATGTCTCACCATGTCCATCTAAAGTATAGATAATCGGCTGTTCGGTACTTGTTACATAGTTAATGGCGCTTGTGATAAGACCTTCTCCGTCATATCCGGTTGTCTCATACTGATAAGTCGAATAGTTTATTTCTGTCTCATATACATCATCATAAGATACGACCTTGGACTTGTCTCCATTTACCACAATCATGGAATTTTCAGTTGGAGCCTCATCGGTATATGTTTCATAGAACTGCGGGGATACATTCGGGTCAACATACTCAACCGTAATATGCTTTGAAGCATCCTCATAACGGTTCAGTGTCTTGTCTAACGTTTCATCGCAAGAAGATTCATCCACCCACACATAGATGGTGATATCATCTTCTAATGTATCAAGATATTCGAGTGTATCATCTGTTAAGGTGTAGACCTTATTGGATGTAATATCAATGCTCTTGGCTGCTTCCGGAAGCTGTGCCACAACTACATTGACCAGAACACAGACCACGATGGATACTGCAATCATACTACCAGAGAACATGCTAAGCTGCAGCTTTCTGGTGCTGGCTCCGCTCCATCTTCTCTTCTGTATAGACTGACAGGTCAAGAATAAAAACAGTGCAACTGCTGCCACGTAATAAACAAGTCCGGTAATGCTAAATGTTCCATCTGTAAATTCTTCTAATCCCGCCGTAATATCCAGCGCGCTCATAATCTTCTCAAGAATTCCGCTTGCTGAAATCATGCTGGAAATCGATCCCATCATGTAACCCAAGAACAAAGCGGCAAATGAGATAATCGCTGATAAAACAATACTTTCTGTCAGGGACGAAATAAATAGTCCAATTGCCAGGCACAACAGACCGTAAAACCACAGCCCAATAAGAGCGACATAGGTTTCGGTATAGGAAACTGATCCGAATCTTCCCAGGATAATCGGGAAGATACACATAATACCAACGGTAATGGTATAAACAGCTGCCATGGCCAGATACTTTCCAACGACAATCTTACCAACAGAAATCGGCGCCGTAATGATGAGCTGATCGGTTTTGTTCTTTCGCTCCTCTGCCATGGCACGCATGGTCAGAATCGGAACGGTAATTAAGAATAAAAATGTAATAGACTGCAATACGGTTCCCAGCTGCGCATAGGTATTAACCATGTTATACGCATAGGAATACAAACCGAAGAAGAACATTGTTGCAGCTATGAATACCCATCCTACTACATTTTGAAAATATGATTTGAATTCTCTTTTAAATATTGCACTCACTACTGCTTCTCTCCTTCCTCTTGTTCTTTTTCAAGAACCTCTGTTACGGTCATGACAGGTGCATCATCTTCCTTTGATGCTTCCTCTGTCATATCCTCCGGCAGAGATGAAACGGTTGGGAAATCGAACGCTTCTTCGCCGTCCTCTCCGGTCAGCTCTAAGAAGACCTCTTCAAGTGATTTCTTTTGTACATACATTTCCAATATTGGAAGCTGTCTGTCTGCAAATGCAAAGAAGATATCGCGTCGCAAATCAATCTTGGCATTCATCACACATACAACTTCACAGCCGCCTTCTTTTTCTTCAATCTTCACTTCGTCGATCTGGTCGACTTCTTGAACGGCACGTTTTACTTCTTCTTCAGATGCTTCTACAAACAAATGAACATGCTGTTCACCGTCCATCTGCGAAAGAAGCGTCTCCTTGTCATCATTTGCAACAAGGCGTCCTTTGGAAATAATAAAGATATAGTCACAGACTTCTTTTACCTCTGTTAAGATATGAGAACTTAAAATAACAGTATGCTCTTTACCAAGCTCTCGAATCAGATTACGAATCTCAATAATCTGCTGCGGGTCAAGACCAACTGTCGGCTCATCCAAAATAATGATTTCCGGATAGCCGATGATTGCCTGCGCAAGTCCGACTCTTTGCTTATAACCTTTTGAGAGATTACGAATCAGACGGTCGCGCATCTGTGAAAGCCCGATGCGTTCCATGACCTCTTCTACCATCTCCATGCGTTTTCCTTTTTCAATCTTCTTAAGTTCTGCAACGAATACCAGGTATTCTTCTACTGTCATCTCTGTATACAGCGGCGGAATCTCCGGAAGATATCCAACGGAAGCTTTTGCCTGCTCCGGCTGCTTTAAGATATCAAATCCATTTACCTTTACTTCTCCGGATGTTGCTCCGAGATAGCCTGTTAAAATATTCATGGTCGTAGACTTACCGGCACCATTTGGACCCAAAAAGCCGTAGATACGACCGGGTTCAATCGTCATGCTCAGATCATCTACTGCCGTATGTTCGCCATACTTTTTAACCAGATGATTGATTTCAATCACAATAATTTCCTCCTACTTCTTACTTTCAGGTAGCACTATTTATGCAAATACCCACATTAGAGAATATTTTAGTTTTCGAATGTGAAAATACACTGTATGTATTGTGTTTTTTTTGTGAAACAGCGCATAAAAAGAGCAAAGACCCGAAAGTCTTCGCTCCCTTAATACTTTTTTATTTATTACGATAGATAATATCGTTTCTTCCAGGTCCGTTTGAAACCATAGTGATTGGGAATCCAATCTGTTCTTCAATGAACTCGATGTATTTTCTACAGTTCTCCGGAAGCTTGTCGTATTCTTTAATTCCGCGAATATCGCTCTTCCATCCCGGAAGTGTCTTAAGAACCGGCTTTGCTTTTTCAAGCTTGGCTGTTGTTGGGAAGTCTGTTGTCACTTCGCCGTCAATTTCATATCCAACACATACCGGAATTTCATCAAGATATCCAAGTACGTCAAGTACCGTAAATGCAACATCTGTTGTTCCCTGGATACGACAACCATACTTTGATGCCACACAGTCAAACCATCCCATTCTTCTTGGGCGTCCTGTTGTAGCGCCGAATTCTCCGCCGTCTCCACCGCGTCTTCTAAGTTCGTCTGCTTCGTCTCCAAAGATTTCACTGACAAATGCACCTGCTCCTACAGCAGATGAATATGCCTTACAAACCGTAATAATCTGCTTGATTTCATACGGTGGAAGACCTGCTCCGATAGCACCGTAAGCTGCCAGTGTGGATGAAGATGTTACCATTGGGTAGATACCATGATCCGGGTCTTTTAAGGAACCAAGCTGACCTTCTAATAAGATGTTCTTGCCTTCCTTGATTGCTTCATACAGGAATGCAGATACATCACATACATAAGGTTCAACCATATCACGATATTCATGAAGTTCTTTTAACAATTCTTCCGGCTTAATCAGTGGCTTATGATACAGATGCTCTAATAAGACATTCTTTGTCTCACAGATGCGTACCACCTTTTCCTGTAACAGCTCCTCATCAAAAAGCTCACTTACCTGGAATCCGATTTTTGCATATTTATCTGAGTAAAATGGTGCAATTCCTGATTTTGTAGAACCAAAGGATTTGCCGCCTAGACGTTCTTCCTCGTACTGATCAAAGAGAATATGATAAGACATTACGATCTGCGCACGATCAGATACCTTGATTTTCGGCATCGGCACATTTTGATCTGTAATTGACTTGATTTCCTTAAAAAGTACCGGAATGTTGAGTGCTACTCCATTTCCGATAATGCTGGTTGTATGATCATAAAACACACCGGATGGAAGGGTATGAAGAGCAAACTTACCGTAATCATTGACAATTGTATGTCCGGCATTTGCACCACCTTGGAAACGACAGATAATATCTGCTTCTTTTGAAAGCATATCTGTAATCTTTCCTTTACCTTCGTCGCCCCAGTTTGCACCAACGACTGCTTTTACCATTTTCGTTACCTCCTACATTTTCGCTGTTGGCTTTCATTACAAGCCGTACAAAATTATACACCTATCACTAATTAATGTCTACAATTGTTTTAATTTTTCAAGTTCCACATCCACATCCATCTGGTTACTTAGATAGTGGTAGGTAAAGGTGGAGCTCGTTAACAATTTGCCATCCTGATTATAATTTTTTACTTCTACAATCGACAACAATTTTCCTGATTTTACTTCATGCGCCTCTGTCACAAGGGTATCTCCGATGTACGCTGCGCGCATATAATGAATATCCGCATCTACGGTTGTGACAATTCTACCTCCTGCTGTTGCGCATACTCCGCCCACCGTATCGGCTATACTAAACAGTACGCCTCCGTGAATTGAACCAATCGGATTACCATGCTTGTCCTCTAACTTCAGTGTTCCCTTACAATATCCCGGTCTCACTTCATCAATATGCACCCCAAGATACTTAATGAATCCGTGTGTGGGATTTGTAAATTCGTCCCATGCATTGTTACTCATCTGTGTTACCTCTTTTCTATAAATTCATATGTTTTTTCTTCCAGCCGCCTTGCCGGTAAAAGCCTACCGCTATTACCATGCCGATTCCCCATGTGAACGGCCATGCCAGCCAGATGCCCGTCGAGCCCCAGTAAAACTGAAACCAGTAGGCAAGTATTATTCTCAAAAACAAATCCGCAAATGTTGAAATCATAAAGGTTTTCATGGCCGCTGCTCCGCGAAGCACTGCATCATGCATCACCTTCACTACCAACACAAAGTAAAATGGTGGTGCAATCCACAAAAACAGCTGACCGGTATGAACGGCCTCATCATTTGCCGATGTCATAAAGAGCATCATAAGGTGATCTCCCGCGAGCACGTATAAAAGTGTCACCGGAACGATCAATATCAGACTCAGCAGGATTCCATATCTTAATCCCTGCCGAATCCTCTCCATCTTGCGGGCTCCAAAGTTCTGAGCCGAAAATGTCGTAAGTGCATTCGACAGCGAACCAAACAACATAATTGCAAATGTATTAAGCTTAATTGCCGCCGAATACCCCGCAATCACCGCCGAGCCGTATCCATTGACATAGCGCTGGATAAACAGATTGCACACCGATACAAAACTTTGTTGCAGAATCGATGGAATCGAAACAAGCACTACTTTCTTAAACATCTCTGCCGAGAAAAACGGCGTCATCTCGCTATGCATCTTCCTCAGCCTCTTAATCAGTATCACAATCGCCCAGACGCCACCGATTGCCTGCGCAATCAACGTTGCCAGTGCCACACTCGGCACGCCCCAGTGAAACGCCATCACAAACAGCGCATCCAGCGCAATATTCGAAACCGACGAAACAACCAGCAGCAAAAACGGCGTCATAGAATCGCCCATCGAACTAAAGATTCCATTGCAGATATTATACAAAAAGACAAAGATCAATCCCGCGCAGTAAATCCTAAGATATGCCGCCGAATCTGCATAGATATTAGCCGGGGTGTTTAAAAGTGTCATCATCGGATTACAGATGACAAATCCCACCACCATTGCTATCACGCCAAAGAGCACCGCCGTTATAATCGAAGTATACGATGCGGTCTTAAACTCTTCCATCTGTCTTGCGCCAAATTTCTGCGAGCACAGCACCATGCCGCCGCTATTTAACCCTAGCGCAATCGCCGTAAAAATCATGGTAATCGGATAAGACGCACCGACTGCCGCCAGCGCATCTGCATTGATGCATCTCCCCGCGATGATGCCGTCCATTATACTATATAATTGTTGAAACGCCACGCTTCCCATAAGTGGCAGTGCGAACTGCACCAGTATCTTTGGTGGTGACCCCACCGTCAAATCTCTCGTCATCTTTACATAAGTTGACCGCTGTAAAGTAACTTCACAGCGGTCTCATTCCTCTTTTAAATGTTATCCGGCAGTTTCTTTGTTGCAGTAAGTGCAAGTGCTCCAGGTCCGATATGACAGGAGATACTAAGCGACAACGGATTAATCACAAGTCCTTCATCCTTAAACTGCTCTAAAATTTCTGCTTTAAATTCCTCTGCAGGTCCGATATCTTTCGTATACGCGATATCAAGCCAGCAGCCCGATCCATCTTCACTGTCAAATCGATTCTTAAGATCGTCTGTGATTGCCTGGACCATCTGTTTCTTCGCCTGCTTTAAGGTTCTCGCCTTGGCATAACTGTCAAGTTTTTCCCCTTGAATCTGCAATACCGGCTTAATCTTAAGGAGGGTTCCAAGTGCTGCCGCACCTGCAGTCAGGCGGCCTCCTTTTTTCAGATACTCTAATGTATCAATCATGATATAAATGGAAGAATCGAATTTCGTCTTCTCAAGATATTCCTTAATCTCCCTGGCACTCTTGCCACGACCTGCAAGCTCTAATGCATCCAGTGCACTTCTTCTTTGTGTCACCGAAATTCTCTGGTTATTCACAACCTGCACCTTATCATCATAATCCTGCGCGATCATAAGCGCCGTCTCACAGGAACTGCTAAGACCGGAAGACATTGGAATATGAACAATCTCATCATATTCCTTAAGAAGCTCATCCCAGACTCCCTGCACATCAGCAATAGCCGGTTGTGAAGTCGAGATTTCAGCCCCGCCTTCAAGCTTTGCATAAAACTGCTCCTGTGTCAGATCAATGTCCTCATAAAATAATTTACCATTTATAAAAAACGGCATTGGCAATACCGAAATACCAATTTCTTTTGCCTGTGCCTGTGTAATACCACTGTTACTGTCTGTAACGATTGCAACTTTCGCCATTCCTTCATCTCCTCACAAGTATAGTCTAAATGATTATCCATAGACGCTTGTCATTATAACACTGTATTATGTAATATTTCAACTTTAATTATAAGAATAGCCACTGTCTTTTATTGGGCACTCTGCCACCGGCAGAGTTAAATAAAACGGAGACAGCGCGGAAATTTATTTCCGAAAGCTGACGACGATTTGTTTAAAACTCAAGTGCAAAAGCACTTGAGGGCACAATAAAACCTCTAACAAAAACCAAACACAAAGCGGCATTGCGAGGCAGCCACTTTTGTCGAAGCCGGTTGCACAAGAATCCCAAAGAGTGTCAGGATTTTAAGACAGATATGCACGCGCCCCCCCACTCCCCCCAACAAAAAAAAGCAGCCGCTTTTGCGACTGCTCATCTTCATCTTTCATCTTACTTCCTGGCATTCTTCAAGAAATCAGGAATCTTAAGATCCTTCTGTGGAACAGTAGGTTCCGGTTTCTTAACCTCCGGCATAGAATTTAAAGTAGTAGGCTGTGTGTGAACAGGAGCCTGCTGTCTAAACAAACCATTTGACTGCGTCTGCTGCGTAGTCGTCTGTGCTGATCTGTTTAAGAAACCACCGGTAGGGGTCTGTGCCTGGCGAACATTGTTTGGCGTTACCTGTCCGGGAGTATTCGTATATCTCATCTGGCTGGTTACATTACCAAGGTTCGCAGCGATGCTTCCAACCGGAACTTCCTGCTGAACCGGAGCTTCCTCACCAAGACCGGTAGCAATAACTGTGATTGTTGCGGCATCCGCCATTGTCTCATCATACTTGGCACCAAAGATAATATTCGCACCAGGGCCAGTAAGATCCTGCACATAGCTAGAAGCATCATTTGCATCCATAAGTGAGATATCACCGGAAATATTAATAATAACATGTGAGGCACCTGTAATGGTTGTCTCAAGAAGTGGAGATTCAACCGCAAGCTTAACAGCTTCAATCGCTTTCTCGTCTCCCTTCGCCATACCGATACCGATATGAGCCATGCCCTTGTCTTTCATTACTGTCTGAACGTCAGCGAAGTCAAGATTAATAAGTGCAGGTAAGTTAATCAGATCTGTGATTCCCTGAACTGCCTGCTGAAGAACTTCGTCCGCCTTCTTCAAAGCTTCCGGCATAGTGGTTCTTCTGTCAACAATCTCTAATAACTTCTGGTTTGGAATCACGATTAATGTATCAACTGTATCACGGAGATTCTCGATTCCGGCAACAGCGTTCTTCATTCTTGCTTTATTTTCAAAAAGGAATGGTTTGGTTACAACACCAACCGTAAGAATACCCATTGATTTTGCAATGTTAGCAATAACAGGAGCAGCACCTGTACCGGTTCCGCCACCCATACCACAGGTAACAAATACCATATCAGCGCCTTCAATAGCTGCCTGAATATCTTCTGCATTCTCTTCTGCAGCTTTCGCCCCGATCTCCGGCTTAGCTCCTGCGCCAAGTCCCTTGGTAAGTTTTTCACCAATCTGAATTAATGTTGGCGCCTTACATAACGTAAGTGCCTGCTTATCTGTATTAATACCAATAAACTCAACACCGCCGATTGCTTCATCGACCATGCGGTTTACTGCATTATTTCCTGCTCCTCCGACACCGATGACTATAATCTTAGCCCCGGAGTCCATCTCATTTGTTTTAATCTCCAGCACGGATATTCCCTCCTACGTTCACACTATCTATTTTTATGCCATTTCACGCCTATTGTTAACCCCTGCATCCCATTAGTTAACGTGTCCTGACACTTTTTTACACTTCTCTATAATATAATGAAAAGGCAAATTTATCAACTGTAAATTTGCCCATTTCGACCTTTTTCCACAATTCGAATTGTCAACCTTTATTCTGATTTTTCAAACACTATATCGGTCGTCTGATCCGAATAATTTTCCAAATGGAGCGTTCCCTTTTGGCCGTCAAGTTTTGGTAGAATTTCACTTAGCCGCAATATCTTGTCTTCAAGATCGTCTGCACCCCCAAAGTTAACCTTTATCTTGTCAATTTTCAAAACAAATTCTCCGCCATCTGTACACTTAATTTTCGTCGGAGTAATGGAATATTTTTTCAAAGTCTGGGTCAGATTAAGAAGATCTTTCAAAAGAGAATTGTTAACCGGCAAGGTTTCATTCTCTGTTACCTTGTCAATCGACAAACCGGTAATCTCCGGAACATCATCAATGACTCTTTTGGAAATTTCCACGACAAGTCCATCTTTGTCAAAATAAACATACTGCTCTTGTTCCGACTCAAGCGTCACATAGCCGAGCAATCCTTTTTCGTAAACTTCTATTTGTATCGTGTGTGGAATCTTCATGCTGATTTCCATACTGTCGACAAATGGAATTGCTTCCGTATCCGTTAACTTATATTTGAAAAAAACATATAAAGTATTCCAGGAGTATTTGTCATTTAACACACTTTCGGAAATCTGGGTATCCGAATATAATTCATTGCCGGTAACCTCAACCGTCTTCACGGTAAAGACCTTCCACACAATGAGCGCAAGAAGACCCAGCACAATTGCAATCACCAGAATGATTTTCCCTATTCTTTTTCTTTTTCGTACCTGTCTTCGTTCTTCCTTAATCAAAAGTTATCGTTCCTCGATTCGTATACTTCGCGAGACATTCAGTACCAATCCCATTTCCGCCATCAAAAAGATAAGCGAGGTACCACCATAACTGATAAACGGCAGGATGATACCGGTGTTAGGAATG
Source organism: Eubacterium sp. (assembly GCA_024690665.1). GTDB lineage: Bacteria > Bacillota > Clostridia > Lachnospirales > Lachnospiraceae > Eubacterium_C. The sequence goes on along the minus strand of JAILOU010000032.1, from coordinate 106,755 downwards.
GTGTTGGTCACAACCGCGATATTTAAAATAACCTGAAGTGCAATATGCGCAAATACGCCAACTGCAATCATAGAGCCAAACAAATCTTTCGCATTATTTGCAATAAACATAAAGCGCCAAAGCATCAGAACAAACAGCAAAATGACACAGATCGCACCAAAGATTCCAAGTTCCTCGCATATGATAGAGAAAATCATATCATTTTGCGCCTCCGGAACACTTCCAAGCTTTTGCACACTTTCGCCCAGTCCCTTACCGAACAGCCCACCCGAACCGATTGCGTATAATCCCTGCAAAGTCTGATAACCATTGTCATAATCTTCCGGATGAAGCCAGGCCCCAATTCTGGATGAACGATAACCCTGTGCTAAAATCATCACAATAACGGCAACGGCACCGACTACCATAAGACTGATAAAGTATCGTGATTTCGGACCTGCCACGAACAGCATAATCATCGCAATTCCCATGATGATAATCGCAGTACTTAAGTTACTGACCGCAACAATTCCACCAAGTGGCACGGCAAAGGCGATCATCTTGCAGTAGTTCTTAAATGTCCCAAGCGAATTCGGTCTTCTGCTGATGACAAGTGCCATAAATACAATAATGGCAATCTTCGCAACCTCTGATGGCTGGAACTGAATCCCTCCGATATCCAGCCAGCGCTTAGAACCGTTGTATTCTTCTCCAAAGAAGATAACTGCGCCGCACGCTAAAAGCGATAACACATAAACAGGAAGCACCAGTTTCTTCCATCGCCTGTAATCAATCGCCATAAAAACAACCATCAAAATCAGACCCAGAAACATATTACGAAGCTGATGCGTCAGGTAATAAGTAGAATCACCAAATTTATTCATAGCTTCATAAGAGCTGGTCGAATACAGTAAGACCAGACCAAATGCCAGCATGAATATAATCAAAAACAGTAAGGTGTAATCAAAATATTTTGTTGTACGAACTCTGCCTTCTGCTTTTCGGCGACTCATCTGCTACCCCTTCATTTCTTTTACAAACTCTTTGAATAGATCGCCGCGCTGTTCATAATTATCAAACATTCCCCAGCTCGCACATGCCGGCGAAAGTAATACCGCATCGCCCGGCTGCGCATTTTCAGCGCAGATCTTCACGGCTTCTTCCAAAGTTTCTGCAAATTCATAATCCTTAAATCCCATCTTATCTGCTGTTTTCGCAATCTTATCTGCAGTCTGTCCGATTAATACAAGTTTTTTCACTTTGCCATCAAAGCTTCCAATCCATTCCTCGTATTCTGACTGCTTGTCATATCCACCGCCAATCAGACAGGTCGGCCACTGCATTGCCTTAATTGCCTGAATTGCAGCATCCGGATTCGTTCCCTTAGAATCGTTATAATAACGAACCCCTTTTACAGTATCTACATATTCAATGCGATGTTCTACTGCGGTAAATTCCTTTACCACTTCCGAAATCGTTTCTACCGGAACGCCTGCACAATATGCCATGGCAGCTGCTGCCATTACATTTTCATAATTGTGATTACCGATCAATTTAAGCTCCTGCACCTTGGTGATCAGTTCATAGTCGTCCCCAATCTTAAGGAAGATCTGATCTCCGGTCATATAAACGCCTTCTTCAAGACGACGTTTGGAACTAAAATAGACAACCCTGGCATTAACCTGCTGCGCTCTCTTACGAAGTTCTTCATCTTCATAATTTAAAACCATAAATTCTGATGCCGTCTGATTTTTGGCAATCGCCATCTTCGCATCAATATAATTGTCCATGGTATGATGACGGTTCAGATGATCCGGCGTTATGTTAAGTACCGCACTGACCTGTGGTTTAAAATCGATCGCTGTCTCAAGCTGAAAACTACTGATTTCTGCAACTGTTACAGAATCATCGAGGGTTTGATCCGCAATTGATGTATACGGAATTCCAATGTTACCGACAACAAACGAATGCTTGCAGGCAGCTTCCATAATTTTGCCAAGAAGCGCTGTCGTCGTCGTCTTGCCATTCGTTCCCGTAATTGCAAGTACGCGTCCCTTTTCAAAATAATATCCAAGCTCAATCTCTCCCCAAAGTGGAAGGCCCTGCTGCTTGAGGTGAAGAACATTGTCATTGTCCAGCGGTACTCCGGGACTTAACACGACAAAATCCAGCGTCTTAATAAACGCATCGGTAAGCTCACCCAGTACAACATGCTGTTCATCAAGCCCTTTTACCGTCTCTGCAATTTCTGCAGCTACTTTATTCTCATTTTCATCATAAAGAAATACTTGCGCACCATGTCTTAAAAGTAAGGCACTGGCAGCAATACCACTTATTCCGCTTCCGTATACTAATACTTTTTTATCCTTCATGCGACATTTCCCCTTTTACCATTCTTTTCAATATCAAGAACATTACACGATATGTAACGCCATATAACCGGCTCCGCATAAGAAAATTGTAATGATGGTGAATACCGTCACAACCTTTACCTCTGACCAGCCACCCAGTTCAAAATGATGGTGGATTGGAGCCATACGAAATACTCGTTTTCCTTTTGTTGCTTTAAAATATGTAACCTGAATCATAACGGACAAAATTTCTGCCCAGTAGACCAGACCTACAATTACCATTACAAACGGTTCATTTAAGATATAACCGCATCCGGCTACGAATCCGCCAAGTGCAAGTGAACCGGTATCTCCCATGAACACCTTGGCCGGGTAACAGTTGAAAATCAAGAACGCAAGCAGCGCACCAATCACAGCGGCTGATACCACGTCAAGATCTGCAAACATCATTCTCTTCACAACCAGGAAGAAGATTGCCACAATCAGTGTTACCGTTGAGGCAAGTCCATCCACACCGTCCGTAAAGTTTACACCGTTAACCGTTCCAAGTATCGCAAGATACATTACTACCATATAGACAACCGGAGCCGCCACAAAGATTCCCGTAAATGGAATATGAAGCATCGGAACTCCGCCGTTGTTATGTACAAACCAAATCATAAATACGAGCGTAACCACTACCTGAAGCAGCATCTTCTGCCAGGCGATAAGTCCGTCCGATCGTTTCAGCACTACCTTTAAAAAGTCATCGATAAATCCAATCACGCCAAAGCCAACCATAAGCAGAATCTGCGGAATGGTATCATAATGCCCTTTTGAAAATATAAGTGACGCTACTACCACGGCAATCAGAATAAAGATCCCCCCCATCGACGGGGTTCCATTCTTCACCTGATGAGACTTTAACTCTTCTCGCTCTGTGTTGCCCGCTTTTAATCTTCTTAAGATTGGAATTCCAATCGGACAAAGAATCAAACAAATTACAAATGCTACCACAAATGGTAATGCTGTATAAATCATTTCTACACCTCTATTTTTCTTTTTCTATATTCATATAAGGAAGGACTTCCTTAAAGATATTATGCGCAATCTCCTGCGCATAGCTGCTGTGCGCCTGATCATCGACATTCGGCTCATCAACAACTACATATACTACCACTTCCGGGTCGTCTTGTGGTGCATAACCGATAAACGATACCAGATAATTTCCGTCTCCACGAGGAAGTTTCTGCGCGGTACCGGTCTTACCACCAATCTCATAGCCTTTCACGCCTGCCGCAGAACCGGTTCCATCTTCCACAACCGCAAGCAGATATTCTTTAAGCTGCTCGGATGTCTCCTCGGAAATCGTTTCTTTTAGAAGCGTTGCATCAATGGTCTCTTCCACGCTTCCATCTGCCCGGTCAATTTCTTTTACCACGTGTGGCTGGTAATAATAACCACCGTTAATCAAAGAAGAAAATCCCGTTGCAAGCTGAATCATTGTCACGTTAAAGTTCTGACCAAATGAGTTTGTCGCAAGTGTTGTCTTGTTCATCTCATCTGCCGAATACACCAGTGTATCGGTTCTGGCTTCACCCGGCAGGTCCACATTCGTCTTCGATCCAAATCCGAAGATACTCTGGTACTTGGACAGATTTGTAGCTCCAATGGAAAATGACATCTGCATCAGCGCATCATTGCAAGATTCCATCAGGGCTTCTTCTATGGTAAGCGTTCCATGTCCGCTTCGATTCACGCAGTGAATGTAATGATCCCCGACTTGTTGTCCTCCGTTGCAGACATAGGTCTCATTGCCGGATAAAGTTCCGGTATCCAATCCGGTCGCAACCGTAAATGGCTTGATTGTCGATCCAGGTTCATATGTATACGTAATGCAGAAATTCTGCCACAATTCGTTTAATGCGTCAAGTTCTTCATCCTCATCCATCTTCTCAATTTTACTGTCTGAATATAAAGAACTAAGATCCCAGGGATCATTTAAGTCATAATTCGGATAATTGGCCATCGCCAGTATCTCTCCGGTATCAGGGTCCATTACAATAACACCGGTATGCTCACTTCCGTCTCCTTTTCTCGCGTTGTTCGCATACTTTTTATTAAATTTTTTTATGTACTTTTCTACAATTGACTGAATATTAGTATCGATCGTTGTGACAAGCGTATTACCATCCGTCGGCTCTACAATCGTACTTTCATAGTCCGAATCCTCGTCCAGATATCCATACTGGCGCCCGTCGGTTCCATTGAGTTCATCGTTATAGTAGTTTTCAAGTCCGCTCATGCCTTCATTACCGGAAGTTGTAAACCCGATAACAGCGCTGGCAAGAGAATCATATGGATACTCTCGTTCGTATTCTGTTTCAAACCAGATTCCACTGACATTCGGATAATTTTCATCATCATCAATGATTTCCTGCAGTTCTTCAATCTCTTCTCTCGTCTGCTTTTTCTCAAGCACATAATACTGACTGGTTGAATAATCTGTCAGGATGGAACGAATATCCGACTCATCATAATTGTCAAGGCATTTTGCAAGTGCCTGTATCGTCGGTTCAATATCATCTTCATCAGCGTTCACCACCTTGCAGTCAAGAACGATATTGTATACCTGCGTACTTGTTGCAAGAAGTGTTCCCTTTCGATCGGTAATATCACCCCTTCGATATGGAATTGTTGTGTTGGTGTAATCTTGCTGCGCAAGAACGATCTTCGTGTATTTATCTCCATTTACGAACTGAATGAACAAAATTCGTCCAATCAGACAGATGAGTAACACCACGATGACCAAAAATGCAATCATCATCTTGCGTTTCATTCGAAACAAGAATTTGATTGGTATCTTTCTTCTTCGTCTTCGCATAAACTATTTGCTCTCCCACGTATTTCATACATGTTTCCATAAATGAAACGAGTGCATACCCAAAATTACCATTCGGGCATGCACATATCAGCTTCTATATTCTTTACGGAATGTCAGCGTATTGCTGCATATAATCCTTAGATTCTACATTATAGTATACAATCTGGTCTGCGGATGGATATTGCATTCCCAGTTCCTTGATTGCTTTTTTCTTAATGTCTGTAAGCGATACACTTGTTTCAATTTCTTTTTCGTATGCATCATTCGCATCCTGCATGGAAATCAGTTCATTTTGCATCGTTACGTTGTTAGACTTTAACTCCCTCACATCCGCCTGCAGGTGAAGGTACACTGCAGCAACAAGTCCCAGTGCAACCAAAGCGCCCGTCATAAACGCTACGGTTCCGGCCGATAACGACTTCGCTCTTTGTCTGTTGCGTCTTGTCTGCTGATCAATGTGCCGTCTTCGACGTTCTCTTTCAATCGGCGCTTGTTCCGGAAGAACTTCCCGAACTGTATTTCCTTCTATATAATAATAGCTTTTTGTGTTTGCCATGTGTCCTACTCCTTATGATTTTCGGTTTATTTACACTTTTCAAATACCCTAAGCTTGGCACTTTTTGATCTGGAATTATGTTCTAGTTCTTCTTCGCTTGGAAGAATCGGCTTTCGGGTAATCACTTTTCCCTTTGACTTGTTCCCACATACACAGACCGGAAAGTCCGGCGGACAGGTACAAGGATTCTCATTTTTCTTAAAATTCGACTTGACGATACGATCTTCTAAAGAATGAAAGGTGATAATAGCAAGTCTTCCACCCGGGCTTAAAAGTTCAATCATGTCATCAAGTGTTTCTGTCAAAACTTCCAGCTCTCGATTCAGTTCAATTCGAATTGCCTGATATGTTCTCTTCGCCGGATGGCCGCCTGTTTTTTGAACCTTCATTGGAATTGCTCCGCGAATGATGTCATTAAGCTGACCTACCGTTTTGATTTCCTCTTTTTTTCTTGCCATAGCAATATGCTTGGCAATATTTTTTGCAAATCGATCTTCGCCGTAGTCGCGAATGATACGATAAAGTTCCATTTCCGAATATTCGTTGACGATATCCTTTGCGGTCCGGCTCATACGCTCATCCATTCTCATATCCAGCGTTGCATCTTCTGCCATATAAGAAAAGCCGCGCTCCGGTGTGTCCAATTGATAGGAAGAAACACCAAGATCCAACATAATACCGTCCACCTGGTCAATCCCAAGTTCTCTTACTACTCTCGGCATTGCCTCATAGTTGCTTCGCACAATCGTAACAAGATTCTCATATTCTTTTAATCTCTGCGTTGCCGCTTCAATTGCTGCTGCATCCTGATCAATTCCAATCAGTCTGCCTTCCCCTTCAAGACGCTTTGCTATCTCAAAGGAATGTCCGGCTCCACCTAACGTTCCATCTACATAGGTGCCGCCTTTTTTAACTTGCAGCGCATCTACGGTTTCCTGCAGTAATACGGATACATGTGAAAATTTCATATTCGCCTCCGCCTAAATGCTAAGTCCAAGCTCTGCCATATGCTCTGCAATGTCATCCATATCGTCAAACTCGCCTTCTTCAGTCCATTTACTCTTGCTCCAGATTTCAATTCGGCTGAGTACTCCGACAGATACAACATCTTTTTCTAAGCATGCATACTCTCTAAGCACGGATGGAATCAAAATTCTTCCCTGTTTGTCAATCTCGCAGCTTGCTGCACTGGCAAAGAAGAATCTCATAAACTTTCTTGCATCTTTTGTGGTCAGTGGTATCTCTCTAAACTTCGCTTCGATGTTGGCCCATTCTTCATTGGTATATACAAACAAACATCCGTCGAGTCCTTTTGTTACTACAAACTCATCGCCAAGTGCCTCACGGAACTTCGCCGGTACGATCAATCTGCCTTTTGCATCAATCGTATGATTGTATTCACCCATGAACATGTGCCTTCACCTCTTTTCCTTGCTTATTTAGACTGTTTTGAGTGGATAAGTCTGTCTTGGTGAAAGTTGTCCACTAAGTTTTCCACTTTATCCACCACTTTCTACCATCTGCCACCACAATCTACCACTAATTACCCTTATTTTACTCCACACCCCCTCAAAAAGCAAGTACTAGATGTAGCATTTCTAGGAATAAATGCCCAATTTAAGGGGTTTTTAAGACAAATGACAGTGAAGTGGTGGGTGGTGGAGGGTGGAGGGATATTTGTATACCAAAGCGAATACTTTTCGTCTTTACTTCGCGTTCCAACGGTGCTATCACAAGTATTTTGTTATGCCAAATCTGTAATGATAACAAATCAGTTTTGCATAACTGCAAAAATATATAAATTGTAAAATAAAATCAGATAGAAGGTTACCAACTAGAAATCGCTTCTATATGTGGGGAAGGAAGCGCACAGAAAAAGATGGAGGTTTTTCAAATGAAAAAGAAAGTTTTAGCAGGTGTTCTTGCAGGTGCCGTAATTCTATCGATGACTGCCTGCACATCAAGTGGGGAGAGTTCTGAGGGATCAGCTTCTGATGATTCTCAAAGCTCGAAAAGTGACATTACGATTGGTATGGTTCTCAAAACTGCTACCAACGCACATTTCCAGGATATTGCTTACGGTGCAACTCTTGCAGCCGAAGAACTTGGAATCAATATCAAGATTGATAACACTACAACGGAAACTGATGTAGAAGGTCAGATTACCAAATGCGAAGATTTGATTTCTTCAGGCGTAGATGCTCTCATCCTAACCGCCAACGACTCTTCCGGTGTTAGTTCCGCTGTGGAAAGTGCACACACGGCCGGCATTCCATTTGTCACTGCTGACACGGAAATCATCAACGACTGGGGCGATGATGTCAGCGAATATATGCCAAACTTTATCGGTGAAGACTATCAGGAACTTGCTTACCAGTTATCCAAACAGGTCTGTGAAGAACTGGGTGGAAAAGGTAAGGTTGTCATCTTAAGAGGTATTGACGCAGCAAGTTCTTCTCAGCAAAGAACCGCCGGTATCGAGCAGGCCATTGAAGAATATGAAGGAATTGAAATTGTAGAATCCAAGAGTGCCAACTACGATCAGGACACTGCTACTTCTACAATGTCTGACATCTTACAGGCACATCCGGATATTGATGCCGTCATCTGCTGTAACGATATGATGGCGATGGGCTCTGTTACTGCTTTAAAGGAAAACAACATTGAACTTAGCGGAGACGATGGCGTATTGGTTGCCGGACTTGACGGTAACATCATCGCACTTGACTCCATTGAAGCCGGCGAAATGTATGCTACACTTTATGACTGGTCAATGCTACAGGGTTATTACTCCGTTATGCAGGCTTATGATTTAATAGAAGGAAAAGAAGTTCCGGAAGAAACCCTTACCGTTGGTACGGTTATTACTTCCGACAATGTGGCTGACTTTATTCCACATGGTGAAATTGTCAGTGATTGGTCGTTCGGCTCTTCAATCGGTGAAGTTCCAAGTGAAATTACAGACTTCATGGAATACGGAAGAAGCCTTAACGAATAAAAACCCAAAATGTTTTTTCACACAAAAAGGAACCGTCGCAAAATCTGCGACGGTTCCTTTCCTATAGTATACTATTTTGTTTTGCATGATTTCGTTGAAGAATATGTTCCATAATAAACAGTAGAACCAATCTTCTTGTAAGCACGAACTCTTACATAATATTTTTTCTTTTTCGCCAGTTTCTTAATCGTCTTAGAAGTTTTCTTGGCACTTGTGACTTTGATTGTCTTGGCATTCTTAAACTTAGAAGATGTCGAATACTGGATCTGATATCCGGTTGCCGATTCTTTCTTGTAAGTTACCTTCAAGGATTTCTTACCCTTTTTCACCTTCTTAATCGTAGCCTTGTTCACAAATACCTTACCGCCCGACACATAAGAACCGAGCACTTTTTTGCTTCCATTTAAGGTATAGGCCGCAACCTTAACCTTCACACACTTATTCTTAACAGAACTAATCGTGTAAGAAGTTTTTGTGGTATACTTCACTGTCCACTTAGAAGCATTGTTCAGCTTATAGGCAATAGCGTATCCATCTGCATTTTTCACCTTTCCATAAGATACAACCACTTTTTTCTTAGAAGGCTTTGAGGAAACTGTAACAGAAGATACTTTTCCAGGTGCTGTAACTGTACTTGTAGAAGTTCTGTCTGTTTCTTCGTCTTCTTGTTCATCTTCTTTGGCTGCGAATTTCAGACCTGCCAGACCATCTACAATCGACCAGCTACTTAAATCGCTTCCATCTTCTGTATAGAAGTTAATCTGTGTCTGACTTCTTGATGTGTTGATATTCTCAACTGCGTCTTCAATTGTTTCCATCTGCGCTGAAGTCACTTCGATATTGGCATTTAACAGTTCTACGAAATCATCAGATGCAAGCTGCGCCTTTGTCTTTCCGACTGCATTCTCTACATTATCAAGATCCAAAACCTGCACGCCATTTGCAACCGTATCCACTGTGGCATTTACCTTTGTCAGTGTTGCCTCGCTGTTATAATAGCAGTTATTTTCAACGGCAATACCTGCAAGACGACCATTTAGCGCACCTACGTCTGTTGTTGTCTTGAGTGCAGTAACATTACCTGCTGCATAACAGTTATAGTGAAGTCCTCCGGTTTGTCCAACCAGACCACCTGCATGTGCTTTATTATTATTTCCTGCATCTGTTACAACATCGCCAAGTGCATATGAATTCACGGTTGTTACTCTGTTATCCATTGCATACAAACCACCGCCATATGAATTACCGGATGTTGTCGTTGCTGTAACCTCTACATCTGCTGCGCAGTTCGTAACAGTTCCACGGAACAGATTTCCTGCAAGACCGCCTGCACGGCTGATTGCTTCTGTTGTATCTGATATAACAGTTCCTGTTACCTTAATCTGATCTACCTCAAAACCATTTTGCAGATTACCGGCAAATCCTCCGACATAATTCGTATACTGATTTTCAGTGTGAATGAGTTCATTAGAAAGAACAATGTTCTTAATAACCGGAATATTCGTGCCGCTGCTTGGCAATGCGTTAGATTCATTATCTCCGCTTACCATTCCAAACATTCCTGCAACATACTGCATTCTAGGGTCTTGTGTCGCCTCGCTCTTACTTCCGATTGTCAGGTTCTTAATGGTATAACCTTGTCCATCATAGTTTCCTTTAAATGGATAGATACAATACTGCGTTCCTACACCATTGATTTTTGTATAAATACCCCAGCCGATTGGAAGCCACTCATCATCTGACAATGTGATGTTCGCTACCTGCTTAAAGTATACGCCCTTAAAATTCACATCTTCATTTAACGCTTCTGCAATATAACGAAGCTGTGCCTCGGTTCGAATCTTATAAGGATCGGATTTGGTTCCTGAACCGCCTGCGAACTTGCTTGCATCTACCGCTTCATATGTGGTGGTATCTCCGTATACGGATTTTTCAACGGCCTTATTAAGAGCCTCGGCATAAGCTTCAGCATCCGTTTCATCTCCGCTTACAACGGTTTCTTTTGTCACGGCTCCGTCTTTCACGACAGCCTTAACTACAACAGATTCATCATCATCTCTTCCGTACCAGGTTCCGTCCTGATAAGTCACATCTTCCTGCTGAACGATTTCGCACTCCGGCTGTACATAAGTAACCTCTTGCGCTTCTCCCGTTGGCACAACATTGCCGCTTTCATCTACTTCCCATGCATTAAGAACTGCACTGTCAAGTCCGTAAATGCTTGCAATGTCTACCGGATATGCCTCATAATAGCTGTTTAATGTATCTGCAATACTTGTATAAGTAGAAGATGTATACGCTGTCAGATTATCTGTCAATCCTCCCGTATATACCTCTCCTTCTTCGTTCGTTCCGGACTGCGTGACATTACCAACCGATTCCACCTCGGAAAGTGTTTCACCATCAATCTTCATGGTTGCTTCTCCATTATATAGGCAGCTATAACTCTTACCGATTCCGGTAATCCATCCCGATACTGCACCCACATAATAAGAATACTCTGCTGCTGTGTGATTGCCGGCACCATAGCAACCAACCAAATTACCGGCCTGCACTGCAACAAGCGAGCTCACAGCAGCCATTCCTTCGTCGCCGCCATCTCTCGATGCACTACCATATACATCAGCGGTTGAATAATTGTTGGCAACCAGTCCCCGGTTATTTAATCCAACCAATCCACCAACTTCTGCAACGCCATCTCCGCTGTCGACAGTTGCTGCATAATATCCGGATGTATGGCTGTTAATGATAACACCTTTGTACTGATATCCGGCGATACCTGCCGCAAATGTATTGTTCTTAGTTGACTGCACATCAATATCTCCATCCACACTACAATTATTAATTGTTGCGCCCTGATAGGTCGATGCACTGCTGTCCATATAACCAACGATTCCTCCGGCAAATACTGAACTATCATATGATACGAAAATACTTATATCCGTCAGATTCAGATTCTCTACAACCGCATTGGTGTTCAGCACTCCAAAGAATCCAATAAACACCTCACCATTGGTAATTTCATAATAAGAATCTTCTGTACCGATTGTCATTCCCGATACCGTATAGCCGCCACCGTCAAATGTTCCATCGAAAGCATAATCACTTCCTCCGACCGGAGTCCAGGTAGTGGTAGTTGTCAATTCAATATCATTCGCAAGCTTAATTGTATATCCTTTATAGGTAATCCCCTGATCTAATGAGGCTGCAAAGTTTCTAAGCTGATCTTCCGTCTCAATCATATAAGGATCTTCTGAAGTTCCTGTTCCACTTGCGAAAATTGTGGTATCCGGAGTCGGATTATACCATTCGTCTCCTGTCGGTACTACGCGGTTATCTTCATTCACTTCCCACTCACGCGGCACAACAGATGAAAATCCATAAGCTTCCAATAATTCTTCTGTCTCATAAAAATTTGTATTCATTGTAGAAGCAAAATCCGTAGTCTGCATGGTTGCTGCTTGTGTTTTTGTCGCCTCAAAAGCCTCATCTGTTAGCGTCGAACTGTTGCTACCTGTACCAACCAGATCCACCGTTTGTGTACTATCTATTGTCGTTGCATCTGAATAAGTATTAATCGTAAGTGTCATATCATCCGCATAATACGCATAACCACGAAGAATTCCTTCAGACGGATACGTATCATATACACCGGTTTCACTATTGACCGTCATTCCCGAATTCGTAATTTCACCGCAGATTGTTCCTATCCACTTTGATGAGACTCCTGCATTTTCTAATATGACATTACCAGTTGCTGCCACATTCCACATCTGACCTGCATACAAACCGGCAATACCACCTCCTGCTATACCTATATTGGTACAAAGTGGTGCACTTGCCGTTACATTTCCAAATACGGCATCATTGAATATCAAACTTGTCTTTCCGCTCATTGCTGTAATCCCACCGGCATAGCAAGATATATTTCCCTGTGAAGCTGCCTCCACTTCCACATTTGTGTAACTATTCACTATTGCATTATAATTCATAGCATATCCTATTATGCCACCGGCCATCACCATATTAGCTGTGGTCGTTGTCGCCTTGATACTACCTTTTACACTGATTCCATTAACCGTAAGCAAATCGTCCGATGTGGCCGCTGTTCCTTTTCCAGCAATCGCACCTACATACAACGCGCTCGATCCTTCAACATCAATATCAACATCCGTCAATGTTACATCTTCCACATCTGCAGATGCCCCCAACACAGAGAACAATCCAATGTTTGACGTTCCAGAATACGTTCCTGTAATTGTCATACCGGAAATGGTATATCCATTTCCATTAAAATTACCCTGGAAAATGCTGCTTCCATTTTCCGTTCCAATCGGATTCCATTTCTCAGTGCTGTCAAGTTCAATATCATTTGCCAGTTCGATGTAGACCCCTTCATAGGTCGTTCCCCCATCAACCAATGTTGCAAATTTTTCCAATCCTTCAGCCGTACTGATTTCATACGGATTGCTTTCTTCACCGGTTCCGGCCGTAAATGGTCCATCCGGATCAAGTGCAGCCTTCTCAAGTGCCTGCTTGGCAGCCTTTCGAATGGCATTTGAGCTTACCGTAGCTCCCGAAACCGTATCCACATCCCAGGTTTGTTCTTCCACAATCGTGGTAAATAAAGTTTTCGCCTTCTCCCAATAAGATGCTGTCTCCGTCTGTGACTTTTCCGTCACATCTGTAATTGTCTTGTCCTCTCCAATGGTTACCGCAAGGGTTACCGTACCGCCATATCCCGTGGCACTCCCCTCATAAGTTCCCGTATAATAGGTTGTCGACGTATCGGCCAGCGCGGTAAAATTAGCCGGAAACATCGTTCCAACTGCCGTCACCAGACCGAGCGCCGCTGCGCCTATACGGGTCAAGTGTTTTCTCCTCATATTCTTCCTCCAAATTATCGTTCTGATAGCATCACTATCGTAAGTTTTGTCTATCTGCTGTATGGTAACACGAGCGAGAGGTATACGCAAGAGACTTTGGGCTTATTTTTATATTTTTCGTGCTTTTTTCCACAAAAAAAGGCAAAACACACCGAAGTGTGCTTTGCCTAATATTTTTATTTTATTTTCAGTTTTCTACATGCCGGATCATACGCCAGATCGTAATACTCTCCGGTCATCAGATCCTGCACTCGCGGCCGAAGCGGATATCCATCATTGTTATGCACCACCCTGGCAACTACACCATTACTTAGCATAACCGTTGTCCCAATTGGATAAACTGTGATACATCTCAAAAAAGCTTTCAAGATATACGCATCAAATTTATCCATCATATCGGAAAGCATGTTAAGCGCCACATTGCTTCTACGTGCATCCTTATACGGTCGCTTTGTCACCAGCGCGTCATAGACATCCACCACGGACAGGATCTTTCCCATATAAGAGATTTCTCCGGCCTTCAAACTGTAAGGATAACCGGAACCATTGATATTCTCATGATGTTGTAAGATTCCAAGTCCGACTTCTTCCTCAAGGCCTTTGATGTTCCGCATCAAATCATATCCATAAACCGGATGTTTCTTGATAATATCAAACTCCTCTACCGTAAGCTTCCCGGGCTTGTTTAATATCTCATCCGGAATCTTAACCTTTCCAATATCATGCAAGATTCCCGCCATCGCAATGTTTCGAATGGAGTTTTCCTGCAAATTCATCTTATTCGCCACCAGCATTGCCATCGCACTTACATCGACGCAGTGCTTAAATGTATACTCATCCGAAATCTTAAGCATCTCCAGGGAGATGTTGACATCTTTATTTTCCCCAAGAGCAACCAGCATTGACTTAGTGATATCGTTGGCAATGTCTACCATTTCATCCGGCTGCGCTCCGTTGTACATATACTCAACACCTTGAAGCGCGCGCTCTTTTACATCATCTGCCAGATCAAAAACCGGGGTTTCCTCTTGTTTATTGTTCGGAACCTCTTCCTTTACAAGATCTGAAACGATAAATTCAATAGTTCCTTTATAGCGCTGAAGGCGACTGTGAATCTCCTCATCCACCAAAGTTCCACCATGCAGCAAAATAACGCCTTCTTTTGTGAAGACGTCTTTTGCAATAACACTGCCAAGCGGCACATTATAGGTGTAGTCTCTGATTTTCTCCTTCATCTCAAATCCCTCTGCTGATTATGAAACCGCTTCCTTCACTTTCCCCTTTTTGTGCAGGAAGACAATCACAACAACGGAAACAATCACTAATACCGCAGCCAATACCTGTGATACCGCAATACCGGTATTCGGAATTAACAGCTGGTCTGTACGAAGTCCTTCAATCCAGAATCTTCCAAGACCATATCCCAATAAATACATAAAAAATGTAATTCCATGGTGTTTCACATACTTACGAGTCAACAGCAAAATAATCAGTACTGCAATATTCCACACCGATTCATATAAAAATGTCGGATGTACCTGAATATAGGAGATTCCATCCACAACCTCGATATGATCGGACAGCGTCTGTGTTATATCGCCGCTTCTGACTGCACTTACCGGAAGCTGCATTGCGAAGATATTGTCCGTATAATCTCCAAACGCTTCTCTGTTAAAGAAGTTTCCCCATCGTCCACAGATCTGTCCGGTAATCAATCCAACGCAGGCGGTATCTGCCAATTGAAAAAATGGTTTTTTCTTAACCTTAGACAGCACCAATGTCACAATAATTGCAGCAATCACACCACCATAGATAGCAAGACCGCCCTGTCTTAGATTAAAAATACTCTTTAAATTGTCTTTATATAAGTCCCACGAAAATACCACATAGTAAATTCTTGCACCAATCACTCCAAAGACCACACCAAGAATTGCAAGATCAAAATAATCCTCCGGCTTTTGCCCGGTCTTTTTGGCAACATGCGCCACCAGACAAAGCCCAAGCACTACGCCGATTGCAATACAGATTCCATACATGGCAATCTCAAAGTTGCCAATGGAAATTGATTTTATGACATACTCCAGATTAATGTGCAAATGTGGGAATCGAATACTCATATCCATAATCTGTCTCTTTTCTTACTCCCATAAAAAACCCTGCATAGCAGCAACTACACAGGGCACTTTATATCTTACGCGTTTCTACCGCAACACTTTTTATATTTCTTTCCGCTTCCACATGGGCAAGGATCGTTACGTCCAATCTTCTTACCCTCTCTTCGATAAGTGCCTGACTGTCTTTGTTCTTTATAAAGAGCATCTCTTTTTTCTTTATCAAAGATGTCATCCCACTGTGGAAGATTGTATAACCAGTCAGCTCTGGCATCCACCATATTCTTGTATAATTTTTCTTTGTCAAATGCAAGACTTACCTTCGTATCCTCTTCCATCTCTTCGATTGGATTCGGCTCAACAAGGCTTTCGTTGATTCCATCTAAGAAACCAACCATTGCCATGATATCAAGTTCATACTTGTCAGCAAGTTCCTGAACAGTTCCTTCCACTACTTCATCCGGATTGGAAAGGAGTTTTTCATATACCCCCTTCTCAAGTTCAAAATATCTCTGCCAGAATCTTTGAAGTTCACCTCTGTCAGCCTGCTCATTATATGCAATGCTTTGCCATTTTTCTAATAAAGCCATGTATCTGTACCATCCTTTTTTTCAATAATTCAATGCACCTTCTCTAAGCGCACATTCATTTATCTATTATATAGCATTTTGCTATGTTTTACAAAGGTTTTCTCAGCAGCTTTATTCTTCTCCGAACACAAATGCATCCACCTGAAACGAAAGCATTACCTGATCTCGATATGTCAGTTCCCAGGTCTGCTCATCTTCATCATATCGGATTCCTGTTACAAAGGCTCTTGCCGGCAGTTGTGCGCATCCATAGACAAATGTCGGATTCTCCAAGTACACACCTGTCGTATCTGTCAGTTCGCAAAAATGCATCTGTGCTACGGTAATCAAGGCATTTCCGCTATACCCTTCCGTTCCTACGCCGTGCGCTAAAAGCATGTATTTTCCATTTACTAAAGCTATCGTCACATCCATGCCAAGGCTGTTTTCAAGGATATCTGCAACCGGCCCCGGATGCGACATTTTCATATAAGAAACATCAAAATCCTCCGGAAGCTTTGTCTTGATTCTTTCAAGTGCTTCCTCAATTCTTTTCTTAACCTTGTTATCTCCAAAGTAATCGCCTTCTTCGATTCTCATATCGATTGCCAGATTTGCCTGCATATAGAAAGCATATGCCATTGGCACGTTGACTTCTCCTTCGATTCCATGTTCAAACATCTGTCCCATGCGAAGCGCAACATCCGCGAATTTGCCGTCGTATTCTCCATTACAGAACCGCTCGTGATTCTCATCGAAGATTCTGGTAATCAAGTGAAACGCCGCCTGCTCACTCTTCGGGCATCCGAGCCCCTGCTGCAACATATCCGCGAGCTTATAAGTCGATTCAAAGATTCCACAGGCATGTCCGATAGTAAAATACTGAAATGCCTTCTCATACTCCGGCTCCTTAGTAGTTCTTGCATAATAGCAGATATATCCAAGACTGTTATAGCATCCCGGATCGCCATTTATTTCAATCAGACGTTCCATACATTCTCTGGCCACTTTCCAGTCACAGGCAAACAGTTCATTGCCGCCATAAGAGCCATATCCTTTTATATACAAAGCTGTTTCCCAGCCCTTTGCAACACCTTCTTCTACATAACGCAGGAACCTTTGTTGTTCCTTTTCCCCTTTTTGAAGTAACGCATCAAAATCTTCTGCGTACTGATCTAAATATGCGATTTTTTGTTCGTCTGTCCATCTCATAGCACGTCCTCCCACTCCCTTTTTCTTATAGTACCACAACAAAGGACACTTGACCGTCACTACATTCAATAAAAATACTTCCTTTATGAAGAACTGCAATCGAACGCGCTATCGAAAGACCAAGTCCATAATGTCCGGTTTTATCCACGCGTGCCCTATCGCTTCGATAGAACCGCTCAAAGATATGTTCCCTCTCTTCTTCCGGGATCGGAGCTCCATCATTTGTAACCCGAAGCACACTTCGTCCCTTGCTTTCCGAGAGCGTAATGCTCACATTCCCCTTTTCCTTGCAATGACTGATGGCATTGTCGACCAGTATGGAAACCAGCTGCTCAAGTTTTTGACGTTCCCCCTGCAAGAAAAAGCCTTCCGGAATGTCATAATTCAGACTGATATCCTGTTCAAATGCCGTTGCTTCAAATGGTAAAATTGCCGCGATACACAGTCTGGACAAATCAACCTCTTCCATCTGCATCTTCACCTGTTCCATCCTGGCCAGATCCAGTAACTGATAGACGATTAAAGACATTCGGTTATTCTCATATTCAATGTTGTCAAGCCACTCATTTTCCCCCACCTGTCGTTTTAAAATCTCCGCATTGGCACCAATCGTTGCAATCGGCGTCTTAAGTTCATGTCCCGCATCGGAGACAAACTGCTTTTGCCGGTTATAACTTTCCTCCACCGGCTTCATCACCCATTTTCCAAGCAGTGCCGAGAAGATGATAATGATCACAATGGTAATTGCTCCAAATACAATCATGGTACGCATCAGTGTCGTAATCGTCTGACCCACAACAGAGTTGTCCATCATGGTCACAAGCGTATATTCATCGGTAGTCGTTACCAGATAGACAATTTCTCCGGTACTTCCATACTCCTCACCATAGCCAATCATCTGCTTCGCAAGTTCTTGCAGTTCCTCATCGGAATGCTCCGACGGTGCGTCATTAAGCATCTCCAGAAACTGGTTATCCTCATCGAATATCACCGCATAAAATGTCGAAACCTGATAACGATGAAATGTGTCTGAGGTCTCCGGCACTTCCTGCGGCTCATCCGTTGATATGTCTTCCGCCTGTACATCCGCAACCGCATCCAGGTTACTTGCCGGAAGTCCATTTTCCGCATACTGGGTCGCAAAAAGTTCCAGCATATCCTTATTTTCTTCGTCGATCTTAACCTGCGTCGTGAAATAGATAATCGAAAGCATGAACACGATTACAGCAACTAATATAATAATCACGGTTGCGATAAAGCGCTGTTTCGATCTAATTACCATTGGTACCTCCTTCAAGCATATATCCCATGCCCCGAACTGTTTTAATGGAAGTATTCGTCTTTAAAAACTTCATCTTTTTTCTGGTAAATGACATATAGACTTCTACATTATTGTACTCCGCTTCATTTTCATAGCCCCATACCTTAAGCGCCAGCTGTTCCTTGGAAATGATCCTCCCCGGATTCGACATAAAGCACTGCAATATGTGAAACTCTTTTTCTCCAAGTCGAATCTCCTGTCCTGAAGTTGTACAACTTAAGATTCCAGTGCTGACATTGAGCATCAAATCCCCCACTGTCATCATTCCATTGGCAGCCCGAAGTCCACGTCTGCATAGCGCACGAACTCTCGCAAGCAGCTCCTCCACCTGAAATGGCTTTGTCATATAATCGTCTGCACCACTGTCAAGGCCAATCACCTTGTCTGACACATCACTTTTGGCTGTAAGTAACATAAGAGGTGTCAGAATTCCCTTTCGCCTCGCTTCTCTTACAATGCTAAATCCGTCTTTTCCCGGAAGCATCACATCAATCACTGCTCCATCATAGATTCCGGATAAAAGTGCCTCACTGCCGGCAATTCCATCTCCAAAGCAATCTACTTCATAACCTTCTTCTTTTAATAACTGTGTCACAGCTTTTGCCATTCGACTTTCATCTTCCACCAACAGGATTTTCATGTTGATTTCCTCCGCATCTTTTTCTTTCTATCTTACCGAAAATAAAGCAAAATACTACAAAAAATATTTTATGAAATATTCAAGAAAACTTCAAGGTTCGCATGATACATTATTCCTATAATTTTATATTTGCGCTCTGATAGCAGGAATTTCCTTATGTCAGCGCACTTTAAGTTAGGAGGATTCTTAATGAAGAGAAAAGCAATTTCGATTATGCTTGTCGGAATGATGGCAGTAGGACTTGGTGCCTGCGGAACCACCGGCAACGACTCAAGTTCTTCTGATTCTACGGCCGATTTAAGTGCCACTTCAGAAGAAGATCAAGAGTACATCGAAGAAACACTGAACCTCGCAAACAACGAAAGTCAGGAATGGACTTATTCATCTGACGCCGATGCCTGGACACTTTCCATTGTATCTGCCGTTGCTTATCCTGAGATTGAGGATGAACAGGGCGTATCTGTATGTGTCCCTGGTGCTTACGTCAAGGGTATTGACTCTGACGGTGACGGTACCGAAGATGTTACTGCTTCTGACGCAGGTTCTGATGCAGTTCAGGGTTCGCTGGTCATCGACTATGATGCCGAAATCACCAGCACAAACGGCCAGACTTACACGGCCGAAACAGCTCCGGTGATCTTAAATACCGGTGCAGCCGGTTACAGTTCTTCTACAAACACAGAAGCTGCAACCACTTATGCTGAGGAAGGTTATATCAATGTTGCCTGCGGTAACAGAGGTAAACAAGACACAGCAGAGGATGAGGATGGAAACACTTATTACACAGGAGATGCACCTTGCTGTCTGGTTGACCAGAAGAATGCAACTCGCTATGTAAAATACAATATCTTACTCGGAAACCTTCCGGGAAGCGTTGATTACTTTGTATCAACCGGTGGTTCCGGCGGCGGAGCACATGCTGCTATGTTCGCTGCAACCAGCAACAACTCAGACTTCTATGATTACGAAATCGAAGCCGGCGCTGTCGGTGTCTATCGTAACGAAGACGGATCTTATTCTACTACCATCTCTGTAGATGGCACCGACTATGACCTGTCCGACGGAGCATGGGGATGCGTTGCATACTCTGCTATCACTTCACTTTCAGAAGCTGATATGACAATGGCATTTGAGTACTACATGGATACAGACTATGACTTTGGTTCTGACTTCCAGTCTCAGGTTGCACAATATCTGTCTGAAGAGTACATGGATTACATCAATGAGCAGAACTTAACCGTTACAGAAGAATCTGTTGGATTTGACTTAAATGATGACGGTGATAAGGACGATACAATTGAACTTACCATCGAATATGACGAAGAAAAGTATGCTGATTCCAACGGCTATGGCGGTACTTATGTAGACCTTTACATGGCTGAATTCCAAGAGAATCTGCAGTGGTATCTGGACAACTTGGACTACGCAGAAGGCTGGACATGGTTCGACGAAGATGGTAACGCTTTAAGCGACGACGAAGTTGCTGCTATGACTTCAGAAGATAAAGCAACCGCATTTATCGAAGGACGTTACGCAAAGAGCTCAAGTTCATCAGAAGGTGACATGGGCGGCGCAGGTGGTCCTGGCGGTGATGCCAGTGGTGACGGTGCTCCTTCCGGAGAGGCTCCTAGTGGTGAAGCTCCTTCCGGTGATGGCGGCGGTGCTCCAACAGCAGATGCTACCACAGAAGGCGATTCTTCATCTGATGATTCTTCTTCCGATGACAGAAGCTTTGACAACAGCGACGTTGCAGAAAACAGCTCCGGTGACACAATGGATGTAGGAACTCCTGACGAAGGAACTACCCAGTCAGCCGGCAGCAGCACAGATTCTTCTAATTACTCAACTTACGAAGAGATGTTAGAAGCTTACGAATCTGACATTGCTTCCATTGAAGAAGGCGATGAATACGGCAACAATATTGTAGAATTATACAACCCACTTAATTATCTTGGAAATGAAGATACCGACAACCCAACCTGGATGCGAATCGTAATGGGTGCTTCCGAAGGTGACATGTCAATGTTCTCTTCTTTGAACATTCAGATCGCAGCTCTTAATGCGGGTATCGATGCTAATATTGAATGGCAGTGGGATGGTGGACACGTTCCATCAGAAGTACTTGGCGAAAGCCTTGCACTGTATGTTGACGAAATGTACGGCGAATATGTAGAAGGTGCTACAGAAGTTACGAAAGCCGAAGCTACCAAGCAGACGGAAAATGGTGACGCTGAAGAAGCAACCGGAACTGATATCTCTAGCTGGGTAACATATGATTCCGAAGACGGAGTTTCATTCTCACTTGCAGATGCAGTAAGCTACAGAACAGCCGGCGCAAGCAAGACAATCCCTGGATTTGACGTAATTGATTACGGTCAGGAAGATTATGTATTTGGTGACAGCGAAAATGATGCTCGCCACTGGGATTCATATCTACTTGGAATCTTGCAGGAACACGCGGATGAACTATCCGAACTATTTAATGCCAACAGCGAATCTACTGACGAATAATTCTTCCTTAACCTTTAGTCAGTAGATAGTTATTCTAAACCTCATAAAAAGAGGCTGTGAAAACGTTTATGTTTTCACAGCCTCTTCCATTTGCATTTCTTTATGTTGTTTTCAGTCTGACAACCCTTTGTCCACTTTGATGAAAACGTTCTTTTTGTTCATACATCTTCTCGTCTGCCGCAATCACCAGATCATCTGCTGTCATCTGCTTTGTTTGTTCATAAGTTGCAGATGCAACTCCCATAGAACAAATCAGCTTATACTGTCTATTGCCATCCGAATTCACCTTTCCAAGTTCTT
Source organism: Eubacterium sp. (assembly GCA_024690665.1). Classification (GTDB taxonomy): domain Bacteria; phylum Bacillota; class Clostridia; order Lachnospirales; family Lachnospiraceae; genus Eubacterium_C. Next base: position 84,458 of record JAILOU010000032.1, on the reverse strand, counting down.
CCCGGATCTGCCCCATCACAGGCTCCATGCTGCCGCCTTCATCAAGCTCGGCCAGAATCAGAAATTCATCTCCGCCAAGCCTTGCAAGAAACAAATCCTTACTTCTTCCAACCCGTTTGAGCACCTGTGCAAATTCCTTAATTGCCTGATCCCCGACATGATGACCATACGTATCATTAATTGATTTAAAACAGTTTAGATCAATCATGACACTAAACAGTTCTTTTCCCGGCTGTATCTTTTCCCACTGATAGGCCAGATACTGTTCTGCACGCCCACGATTGTTAAGTCTTGTCAAAGAATCCAACATAATCATAGAATTTTGACCACTGTTGAAGACTAAAAACAGTCCAATTGCACATGCTGCCCAGATAACATTACTGCCTCGTACCAAGCCTCGCAGGATAACCCCTGCCATCGGAAAGATGGGCAGAAGCACCAGATAGATACCTGTATCAATTGGCAGATTTCCTTTTCTAAAGTGATACAGTGCATAAAAGAATGCAACCAATAGCATCGCTCCGGCAATCGTAGGATGCAGAAAATGCAACGTTCCTCTTGCATATACATTCGCTTCACTGATTGTAAAGATCCATCCCGTCTTATAACTGCTGATACAGATTGCCGAAAAGACATAGAACGGAATATGCATAAGCTGCACCTGGTAGCTTGATATCTTAATTCCCGGATGAATCACCGTAATAATATATCCCAAAAAGATATAGGCGATTGCAAGTGAGCTGATAAAGTAGATATTGTCCAGAATATAATTCAATTCCACTGCTCCAGTAAATGTCGTACGTTCCAGACCTGTCGCGAATATATCCGACAGGATTGAAACAATCGTAACTAAAATGCATCCTCTAAATAATATTTCATTTTCAAAATAAGCGGTTCGAATCGAGATGTTAATTAACAGCACCACCAAAATAACCAGCGCCACTACATCAATCTCGATATAAGAAATCATTTGATTTAAAAACATGCGTCCTCTTTTCTCTTCTCATAAATCTCCCATATGAAAAGATTAGAACTATTATAACTTGCCATTTCCCCCTTTTTCAATCTATTTATTCTCCCAATAATCTGACAATAGTGCTATATTGTGCCAAAGATACGATCTCCCGCATCGCCCAGTCCCGGACGAATATAAGCCTGCTCTGTCAGACCTTTATCAACGGTTCCAACGTATAGCGTAATGTCCGGATGATCCTCCATCAGACGCTTGACGCCTTCCGGGGCTGCAATAATTGCCAGAAACTTTATATGCTTTCCTCCGTGTTTTTTGATAAATGAAACTGCTGCCGAACCGGAGCCTCCTGTCGCCAGCATCGGATCTACCACCACTATTGTTCTCTCCTCAATGGCGTCCGGTAATTTACAATAATACTCATGCGGGATATGCGTCTCCTCATCGCGATACAAACCAATATGCCCTACCTTGGCAGATGGTACAAGTGCTAAAATTCCTTCCACCATCCCAAGACCGGCTCTAAGGATTGGCACCACTGCAAGTTTCTTACCCGCTAGCGCCGGTGTCATGCACTCTTCAATCGGTGTTGTAACACTAATTTCTTCCACCGGCAGATCTCGCAGTGCTTCATACCCCATTAACATTGCGATTTCGCTGACAAGCTTTCGAAATTCATTTGTTCCTGTATTCACATCGCGTAGTCTCGAAATCTTGTGTAGTACCAGTGGGTGATTCATTCTTATAATATTATCTTGTTCCATGATTACTCCTTTCTGATAAGCCCATCGAATCAAGCCACGCATCTGCCAGTAATCTATGCCCTGTCGCAGTCAGATGAATTCCATCCGTTGTCAGATCTTGTGGCCGCATCTGATTCATAGCCTTATGCAGCATCTTTTGTGTTTTCACATAGGTATAATTATGTTCACAGGCCGTCTGCTCCATTGCATTTTGGTAACCGCCAAGCGGCTCTAGCCAGCGCTGATATTCTGCCGGCCATGGCAATAAAAAAGGCTCCAGGAAGATAACCTTTGAATCCCGAAACCTCGTAAGCCAACGAACCATATCGTCTAAATATCCCTTAAATATCGTCGCATCGTATCCCCCGCCATACAGGTATTCGGCCAAATCATTCACTCCTATGAGAAGCGTAATGGTCGTCGGATCTTCCTTATCTTCCGGCATCTTCTTAACATATGTTAAAAGTCTGCGAAGTGTAAATCCGTCAAATCCCTTATTAATCACTCTTGCATCCGGACATTCTTCCGCAATCATACGGACAAATCCGTCGCCGAGATCATCCCGGTCCCATGTTCGATGGGCGCAGGTGATACTGTCTCCGATAAATAAATGTTCCATATTCTCTATCCACTATGGTGCAAATGCCTGCACTGCACTAATCGTCACTGACGAAAACAATACCGTACAAGCAATCGCTACCAGCATCCTGGCAACAAGTCTTCTCTTCTTCGTCATATAACCGATTGCTACCGACTCGTTTTGCCTCTCATCCTCATCCTGTAAGAACTTTAAAATACGCATCGCCAAGGCTTCCTCTTCTTCCGGCACATAAATCTCCAAACCCAAAGGCGCTACTTCCTTTAGATTACATTCGATTCCTTCTGTTTGTAAGGACTGCGCTATGTAGTTTGCCTCAAGTACTTCTCTTGCCGTGTAAACCTTAACCATGTTACTTACCCCTTACTTCAAAGAAAAGTCTGTTCCTTCACTAATGCAATTATACAGCATAGCCCTTCTATAATGGGTTAAAATTTAATGAAATTTTCTTTAACAATTGTTACTAAAAACCCCATATTTAGGTCTAAATTCCCACATTTATAATCCATAATTCACAATTAATTGTAATAAAAAATATCCTCCTGAATTAACATTTCATAAATGTAATTCAGAAGGATATCGTGAACCAGTTACATCCTATCCTACTTGATAGTATTTTTGTTCAATGGAGTTATAATAAGTCACCTTGAAATCCAGGATGATATCTTCTGACATCCCCCAATCAATATCAAGGCGTTTGATAAGATCAAGCACACCCCTTTCATAATGTAATGACAAATCAGGATTGACACTCTTCTCATCCATTCCCAGGAACCATTGACCGAATCCCGGTATGTGTTCAAAATACGAAAAAGACTCTTCCTCTGTATAACTATAGCGTACCACATCTTCCAAAATGCCTAGAAACAGATTCAAATACATCTTCTCGTTTCTTCTGAACGGACCAATCTTTTTGATTGGCTTTCGAGCACCTTGTTTTGAGCATATATCAAGCTCAACAAAATACCCCTCACGCTTATAGCGTTCCTTCGTTGAATAGTAATTCCATCTACTCATAGAATCGCCTCCTCACATGCGTTTCCCTCATTAACGTGTGTGGTGAGAGTATTATAGCATATATTTTTTATTTGCGGTACTATTTTCTTATCTTTATAAAATTTTAACTTTACAGATGATAGTTCATTCGATATAATATGAATAATTTTCAGGAAAGGAGCGATAAACGATGGATGATTGCACACATAATTGCTCAACCTGCAGCGCCGGCTGTAGCGACACTCCGGATGGCGAGAGAAAGCCAAGTATTTTTCAAAGAATGGAAAACATAGCAGAACGCGCCGACGAAATTGGTGAGGATAACATTCTTAACATGTTACAGGATTTTGTAACTGCAATTGAAGAAGAAGAGGCGAAAGAAGACGCCCAGTCATAATAAGGTGCCCTGTCATAAAAACAGGGCACTTTTTTTATAGATTTTCACTTAGAATCTTCATAAGAATTTCAACATCTACCGGTTTGGCAACATGCCCGTTCATACCGGCATTTAACGCTTTTTGCTTATCTTCAAGAAAAGCATTCGCTGTCATGGCAATAATTGGTTTTGCCTCCATTCCTTCAATCGCCCGAATCTGTCTGGTTGCTTCATAACCATCGAGTCTCGGCATCTGAATATCCATAAGAATTGCATCAATGGTATTCGCACGATCACTCTTCATAATCTCAACTGCAACATCTCCGTCTTCTGCCGTATCCACTTCAAATCCGGCTTCCTTTAAGATCTCCGTTGCAATCTCACGATTAAGATCATTATCTTCCACAAGCAAGAGCCTCTTACCGGAAAAGGTTATCTTCTCTTCCTTGCGCTGCCGCGTCACATCCTCAATCTCCTGTGGCTGGCACTTTCTAAACCGGAAGAACAAGGTAAAGTGTGTTCCCTTTCCCTGCTTACTGTGAAGTTGAATCGTTCCACCGAGCATTTCCGTTATATTTTTAGAAATGGTAAGCCCAAGACCGGTTCCTTGTATGCCGCTGACTGTCGCCGTCTGCTCTCTTTCAAATGGCTCAAATGCATGCCGTGCAAACTCTTCACTCATCCCGATTCCATCATCGATGACGTGGAAGGAAAATGCCGCATAATCATCATCTTCTTCCGGCAGTTGCATAAGTTTAAATGCAATATGGCCGCCCTGTGGCGTAAACTTAACGGCATTGGATAACAGATTCATCAAAATCTGCTTTAGCCGAAGTGCATCTGCCCACACCCACGGCTGAGTCACATCCATCTCTTCCGTCGTAAGCTTGATTTTTTTATACTTGGCATCTAGCTGAATCATAGAAACCAGATCCCGCATAATCTCCAAAACGGATACTTCTTTTTCTTCAATATAGATACGACCGCTTTCAATACGACTCATATCAAGTACGTCATTAATCAAAGACAAAAGATGATTGCTTGATACTTTGATTTTCTTAAGATAATCCTTTATTAATTCCGTGTCGTCAAGATGATGCTCGGCCAGATTAATAAATCCAATAATTGCGTTCATCGGAGTTCGAATATCATGCGACATATTATTTAAAAATGTCGTTTTCGAACGATTGGCGTATTGCGCTTCCTCGAGTGCAAACTTAAGATCATCATCCATCTGCTTTCGATCTTGAACATCCATTAAAACACCATAAAAGATAATGGGCGTTCCATCTTCTCTTCGCGTTGCCCTTCCGGCAGCGCGAAACCAGCGATATCCTTTTTGCTTTGTCCTTAAGCGATACTCTATGTCAAAAGATTTCTCACCGGTGTAATCATTAATTACCTCATAGAACTGTGTATCTGCCGCCTCCACATCATCTGGATGCACCAGGCTTTTGTAAAACGCCGGCGTAATCGTCTTGTTTTCAACGCCAACATATCCGAGCATCAGCTTTAAATCCGGACTCCAATAAGAATTCACCACATTACCATGCTCATCAAATTCCATGTTCCAGTTCCCGGAGCCCAGCGTTGCATAGATTGTTGCCATCTCTTCCGAAGCGCTTCTTGCCCGCTGTAATGCTTCAAGGCGCTCCTGTTCAAGGCGCATTCTTTCCTTTTGATCCGTAATATCCAAAAACACACCATAAAAGCGAACCGGACTGCCATCCACCCTACGCACAACCTCACCCGTTGCACGAAACCAGCGCCAGCCTTGTTTTTTCGTCTTCATACGGTATTCCACATCATAGAGCTTCTTACCGCTTTTATCCTGAATTGTCCGGTCAACATTGTTGTATGCCGTATCCCAGTCATCCGGATAAATCTTACTGCTCCAAGCCTCTACCGTATTTGGAAAATCATGTTCGTCTACATATCCCAGCATCTTGCGAAACTCTTCGCTCCAGGTAACGCCAAGCCAGGTTCCATTCTCATCAAGTTCGAGATTCCACATCCCGGACTTAATAATATTATGAATGGCTCTGTAATTATCCTCTGCCTCGATTCGGGCCAGTTCATTTTCCCGCTCCTTTGTACGATTTGCCTCGCACAGCACCGCACAGGTTCCATCCTTCTTCGTACGAATATAGATGGCCCGATAGAAACTATTATCCTTCCCTTCATAATCTATGACACAGACTTCCTTCTTTTTCAGTTGTTCCATCAGATAAGCCGGATTGACCATCTCATACATACGAGCACGATCTTTTTCATGCACGCTCTCCCGCACATATTCCTCCATACGTTCTGTGTAGGCAAATTCCAGTTCTCTTCCAACTACCTGCACATATCTTCCTTTATACACATGCATATAGTTTGCCTGAAAGTCGACATATGACAATACCGAATAAAGTTTTTTGATTTGTCTTAGAATCGTGTGCTCCGGAAGGTCAACACGCGCTTCGCTGATACTGCGCTTTGCAGTCAAAAACATCTTCTGATTGTCGTCTCGATACGCCTTTGACTTATCCAGTTCCAGGACAACCGGCTCATAACGATTGTCTTGTTTGCGCCAATAGCGCAGATACCAGGGTTTATCATGTTCCTTAAAATACCTGCGCAGCTCATTGATTTCAATCTCCTTGTCCAAAACCTCCATATCCGGTTCAAAGATATATTGTTTATGAACAAAATCACTTAGCCACGCCGAGAAATGGTCAAACGCCTCTGCTTCTTCCCCTTCATCGTCTTTCACAATTCCATACGTATCATCGGTAAGGTTACAATGAAGAATCTTGTAAAAACGCCCCCACATAACCTCGTATAATTCTGCTTCGTATTGATCCATAGGCGCCTCCCCTGTAGTTTAGCTAATCCTAATTACATCTGCGTTCTATCCTTTGAACTGATAGAAACACTCCTACTATACATAATACCATAAATACTATAAATGAATAGTGCATAACCTTCACAAGTTGCTGCGGCGTCGACTCTGCAAGCGCAATATTTCCCAGAATATGTCCCACGATAATCGTTACAATTGCCATCGATAAGGTCTGTCCGATTGTTCGCATGGTTGCCAGGATGGAATTCGTTACGGCATAGTCTTCTTTATCCACCATCGCCAGCACTGCATTGGTATTTGGCGATGAAAACAGGGAAAAGCTAAATCCGGCAAGTGCTAAAATCCCCATCACAACCCAGACCGGCGTTTCGATTCCCACCCAGGTCATAAAAAACAATGCCAACGCACAGACCGCCATGCCGGCGCTCGCCATCTTAGACGGCGCAACCTTATCAGACGTCTTCCCCATCTTCGGCGTCAAGATCGCCATTACCAATGGCTGACATACCATAATCAAACCTGCCGTCTGTGAGCCATATCCTTTTACAACCTGCAGATAGATGCTAAGCAGGTAACTGATGGCAAATGTCGCTGCATAGTTAAGAAGCGCCGCCAGATTGGAATATGTAAAATATTTATTTTTGGAAAACATCGTAATCTTAATTACCGGGACCTCGGCTTTTCGCTCTACCAAAACAAATAAAACTGCCAATACAATTCCAACAATCAAGATGAGCTTCGCCGACGACATGGTCGTAAGGTTTGCAAGTCCGTACAGCGCCACCACAAGCGCACCGACGTACAGAACATTTCCGGCAATATCAGCTTTACCTTCCTGTTCAATCGGTTTTGAATACGGTGTATGCTTCAGTGCGCTGACAAATGCAACAATCGCAATTACAGCAGATGCAACAAAGATCGACCGCCAGCCAATGTGCTGATTCAACAGTCCTCCCAATACAGGACCGGCCGCCAGACCGATATAGGTTGACGAAACCGAGATACCAAGCACCTTGCCTCGCATTTCGGGCGGGTAGACACTGATTAAGATCGCGTTATTCGTACCAAAGAGCATGGAGCCAAAGATTCCCTGCACCACTCGTCCGATTAACAGCATTGGAAAAGAAATCGATACGCAGCACAAGATAGACGCTCCGGCATATCCCGCAATTCCAAGCAGCAAGATTCCCCGGCGCCCCTTAATATCGGCCAATCTTCCAAACGGCACGCTAAGCGCTGCCGTCGTCAGCGTATATGAAGTTAATACCCATCCAATAGCCGTTGCACTAACGTGAAAATCCGCTTCCATATGCGGGATGGACAGTTCCATACAGCTAGAGGTAAATGTAGTAAGAAAAGCGGTAATGACCGTTACGATCAATACCACTTTTCTAGAAATTTCCTTATGATGATTCATTATTCCTTTGTCTCTTCTTCTTTCACTTCCACAATGGAAATACCAAGTTCTGCAAGCTGCTTTTCATCGACGCAGCCCGGTGCCTCACTCATAAGATCGGAAGCATCCTTTACCTTCGGGAATGCAATGACATCACGAATAGAATCCGCATGTACCATATGCATTACCATACGGTCAAGTCCATATGCCAGACCTGCGTGTGGCGGAACTCCATACTGGAATGCCGTCAATAGGAATCCAAACTGATCCCATGCCTGCTCTTTGCTAAATCCAAGTACTTCAAACATCTTCTCCTGGATATCATCCTGATGAATACGGACAGAACCGCCGCCAAGCTCCGTACCGTTTAATACGATATCATAAGCCTTTGCGCGAACTGCGCCGGGATCTTCATCGACCTTTTCCCAGTCTTCTTCAACCGGCATGGTAAATGGATGATGCATCGCAACAAAACGTTCTTCTTCATCCGACCACTCAAGAAGCGGGAACTCGGTTACCCATAAGAAGTTAAATTGATTCTCATCAATTAATTCAAGCTGTTTTCCAAGCTCTAAACGAAGTGCACCTAGTACGTTCCATACAATCTTATTCTTATCTGCAGCAAATAAAATCAGGTCTCCAACCTTGGCCTGTGTCTTTTCAACAAGTGCTTTCAATTCCTCTTCTGTCATAAACTTGGCAAATGAGGACTTATAGGTGCCATCTTCATTTAACCCAAGATAAGCAAGACCCTTTGCACCGCATCCTCTTGCATACTCAACCAGCTTATCAATCTTCTTACGCGGCATGCCGGCCTGTCCCGGAACCACGATAGCGCGTACCGATCCGCCATTGTCAAGCGCTCCTGTAAATACGCCAAATCCGCAACCTGCAACTGTTTCTGATACATCAACCAGTTCCATGCCAAATCTGGTATCCGGCTTATCAGAGCCAAAACGATCCATCGCTTCTTGCCATGGCATTCTTGGAAGTGGCAGTGTGATGTCCACGCCAATTGCTTCCTTAAAGACATACTGAAGAAGTCTTTCATTGACATCCATAACGTCGTCTTCATCTACAAATGAAAGCTCCATGTCGGCCTGTGTAAATTCCGGCTGACGATCCGCTCTTAAGTCCTCATCTCGAAAACACTTTGTAATCTGGAAATAACGATCGTATCCGGAGCACATAAGCAGCTGCTTAAACAGCTGTGGCGACTGCGGAAGTGCATAAAAACTTCCCGGATGCACACGGCTTGGTACAAGATAATCTCTTGCGCCTTCCGGTGTTGATTTTGTCAGAACCGGCGTCTCAATCTCAATAAAACCTTCCTTTGCCATAAAGTCGCGCATCAGGTATGCAACCTTACTTCTAAGCATCAGGTTTCTTTGAATGTCAGGACGACGAAGATCCAGATAACGGTATTTCAGTCGAATATCATCCTTGGTCTGTGAGTTTTCCTCGATTGGAAATGGAGGTGTCTGTGCCTCTGATAAGATACGAAGGGATGAGGCAATAATCTCAATATCTCCTGTCTTCATATTCTCATTGACTGCGGCGCTTCTTTTCTCCACCTTACCGGTGATGGCCACAACATATTCATTTCGAAGGGAGCCGGCCTTTTCAAAGCCTTCACTTCCTACATTATCCTCATCAAATACAACCTGAAGCAGTCCTGAGCGGTCACGAAGATCTACGAAGATCAGACTTCCAAGATTTCTTCTTTTTTGCACCCAGCCCATTACAGTTACTTCTTCGCCGATATTAGCATTCGATACTTCTGTACATCTATGGCTTCTTTTCAAGCCTTTCATTGATTCTGCCATTGTTTTGTTCCTTCCTTATCTATTGAAAAATTCCTCAAAGTTGTCATAACCTTCCTTAGAAAGTTTTTCCTTTTGGAACTTCTTATTCTTATTCATTCTGACAACCAAAATCTGCTCACCGGCTTCACGCGCCTTTTGCGCCTTGGCAATGACTTCTGTCAGTTTCTCTGCCGAATAGCCTTTCTCAATTAAGTAGGCTGTCTTCTTTGGCTGCTCCGGAACCTCGAATCCACTCTCCATAAGAAGTAAAATGATTCGTTCGAATCCGATGGAGAATCCACAAGCCGGCACATCCTTGCCGGTAAAGTTTCCAACCATCTTGTCATAACGGCCTCCGCCTCCGCAGCTTCCGCCAAATTCCGGCATTGCAATCTCGAAGATGGTACCCGTGTAATAACTCATACCTCTGACAAGTGTCGGGTCAAAGACCATCTCAAAATCTGCACTCTTGGCTGTATCAACAGCACTGATGATTTCAAGCAGGTTGTTCTTCGTATCTTCATCCATATATTCGCCAAGTGTATCTGCCAGATATAAGATTCCGTTATCTGCCTGTTTGATTCCTTCAAACAGTCCCAGGTATTGATCTACTGTTTCTTTTGCATAGCCGGCTTCCACAAGTTCTGCCGCCACGCCTTCCAGGCCAATCTTATCCATCTTATCTAAGATGATAAAGACCTTATCGTAATCCTCTTCAGCAAATCCTGAGTAAGCGGCCATGGCTTTTAAGATTCTTCTTTCGTTGATACGAATCTCGAACTTTTTGAAGCCCAAGCGGCCAAGTGTCGTAGTCGTTGCAAGAATTAATTCAATCTCTGCAAGATTACCAGGCTCACCAAGGATGTCAATATCACACTGCATGAACTGACGATAGCGTCCTCTTTGCGGTCTGTCAGCTCTCCATACGCTTCCCATCTGAAGTGCCTTAAATGGAGATGGCAGGTCGTTTGCGTGATTGGAATAATAACGCGTAAGTGGAACGGTCAGGTCATAACGCATTCCATAATCCACAACTTCTTCTTCCGTTGTGGAATCTGCGATATTTAACTTTTCTCCACGCTTTAACACCTTGAAGATGAGTTTTTCATTTTCACCACCCTGCTTGTTCGACAGGTTTGCAATGTTTTCCATACATGGTGTTTCAATCGGTGTAAAACCGTAGCTTCGATAAGTTTCTTTGATTACATTTTGTACGTAATCGCGAATTCTCATTTCCTCCGGCATAATGTCTTTCATGCCATTAACAGGCTTTTTACTAAGTGCCATCTTATGATTCCTCCATATTACAGGCAGCCATCAGCAAGCTGATTGCTTTTCCCTTTTTTTCTATCATATCATCAATGCGATTTAAGTATGTCGTCACATCTTTTACATTGGCCGCCCGGCTAATCCTGCCTTCACCCAGAATCATCTTACTGATTGCTCCGGCGCCGGCTGCCAAGATGCTGTGCACATCTTCCATCATTAATATATTGTAGATACCTTCGTGACCTTCGCTGCAGTAGCCGACATTTTCCATGTTCCCGGCCATGTTCTTTTGCCGGTACATATAATACGGCCACAGACCCATCTGCGCTGCTGCATCCATGGTCATCTGCATAATCCCTTCAGAATTATAACATGTTATGTCTTCATATGCTTCCTTATCTGTGTTAAATCTTGCAGCGCGCTTAATTGCCAGCGAGTGAACGGTAAGCCCGTCCGGCTTGAGCTGCGCAATCTGCGAGAGTGTATCTTCCATATCGGAAGGTGTCTCGTCCATCAGTCCCACGATAAGATCCATATTGATATCGTCAAATCCAACCAGCCTTGCAAGCTGAAAACTTTCCACCACCTGCTTAACGGTATGCTTTCTTCCAATCAAATCCAACGTTTTTTGTTGCATCGTCTGTGGGTTGATGGAAATGCGTCCGACGTGATGTCGTTTCAGCGTTTCTAATTTATCCCTTGTTATGCTGTCCGGTCTTCCGGCTTCCACGCAGATTTCCGTAACAGCGCTTAAATCGAATGCATCCTCTACCACGCTTAGCACTCTGTCCAGTTGCCCGGCGCTCAGCGTCGTCGGCGTACCGCCTCCCATGTAGATGGTCAGCAGCCGAAAGTCTTTCATCTTCTCCGCAATATAACGAAGCTCTTTTTCCAGACAGTCGAGATACTCCTCAAGTTGCTCCTGCCATGCCCCAATCGGATACGATGTAAACGAGCAGTACAGACATCTGGTCGGGCAAAATGGAATTCCGATATACAAACTGTAGCTTCTTTCAAGAGGCAGTTTGTCAAGCAGGCTGATTTCGCGCGCGGCCACCCTTGTTGCAAGCGAAGCCTTTTGTCTAGAAGTGTAATACATCTTCTCCATATCTTCAATCGCCTGTATACCGGTGCCACCCTGACGGATGATTTCCATCGGTCTTTTGGTTGGCCGAACGCCCGTTAAAGTTCCCCACGGAAGCGTCTTGTTCGTCCGCTTAGACAGATAGCAGTATAGTGCTTTTTTAATTGTATTTCGTGCCACGGAACGATTCGTCGTGTCGATTTCATATACCTGCCCCTCCACTTCCATGGTATCCGGCATAATCCTGATAGCAAGCGAAAACGATATCACCTCATTCGGCCGCGCCTGTTCTTCCTGAAAGATGACTCTTTCCTTCGGATAAAACGCTTTTACCAGAGAGTGGATATCGTATTCGTATTCGTCCGTGTTTAATTGTACATGTATCATAACCTTAATCTAAAAGAATGGATTGTATTGCTTTTCAAATCCAATCGTCGTCAGCTGTTCATGTCCCGGGAAGACATTGGTGTCTGCCGGCAGCGTTAGCAGTTGCTCCTTTACCGCGCGAACGAGCGTTGATGTGCTTCCATTAGGAAAATCAGTTCTTCCGATGGACTGATGAAACAGCGCATCTCCGGAGAATAATAACTTTTGTTCTTCCACATAGAACGAACAGCCACCCGGCGTATGTCCCGGTGTGAAGAGAACTTTAATCTGAAATCCGGCAATGTCAAGCATCTCATCATCTTTCACAAAGCGGTCTGCATGATAGACTGCCGGTGCTCCCGACATCATGCCGCCCAGATTAAATCTTGGATTCTCCAGTGTTTCTCTCTCCATCTCATGTGCGATAATCGGAATATTATAGTGATGTCCCACTTCCTCTGCCGCTCCGGCATGATCAAAATGTCCGTGTGTCAGCAGCACTGCCTTTGGAGTACATCCCAAACTGTCAATCTCATGGATAAGTCTTTGTCCTTCATCTCCCGGATCTATCACAATCAATTCCTTCGTATCTTCATTTATCAGGAAATAGCAATTGGTCATGATTGGTCCTACTTCATAATTTTTAACGGAAAATAACATATTCATCTCCTAACCTGTTGTTCGTTCTATATCTATCACGCTCGGGATTTGTCTGAGCTTCTCCATAATCATGTTGAGTTCATCCTTGCCCCGAATCTGAAACGCCAGACTGATTGTGGCAATTCCCTGTTTGCTTACCTTGGAATTCATTCCGGTAATATCAATGCCTCGCTCTGTAAATGCCTTGGAAATATCCACCAAAAGTCCGGTTCTGTTATTACCAAACAGTTTAATTTCTGCCATGTAGAGCTCGTTTTCTTTTTCTTCTTTCGAGCCAACTTCCCAGGAAGCGTCGATTAGTCTCACTCTGTCAGACTCCGGCAGATTCACAATGTTGATGCAGTCCGTTCTGTGAATGGAAACGCCTCGGCCTCTCGTTACAAAGCCAACAATTTCATCGCCCGGAATCGGTCCACAGCATTTTGAAAACTTCACGGCCACATCATGTATGCCCTTCACCGTGATACCACTTTTTCTTCTCGACTTAGGCAGCTGATTGACCTTACTTGTCATCTCATCTACCTGCTCAGCTACTTCCTCATCGGTAATCTCCTTGATATGATCCATCCGATAGAGTTCCTGCAGCTTATTGACAATCTGACCTTCTTTCAGGCCGCCGTGTCCAACCGCCGCAAGCAATGCATCCCAATCCCGAAAGCCGTACTTTTTAATGACTTTATCCTGGTATTCCGGAATAATGAGTTTGGAATAATCAATCGACTTATTCTTACAATACGTCGCAATGAGTTCCTTACCCTTAAGCATATTCTCTTCTTTATATTCATTTCGAAACCACTGGTTAATCTTGTTCTTCGCCTGCGTACTCTTCACAATGGAAAGCCAGTCACGGCTTGGTCCTTTGGAATTTTGCGAAGTAACAATCTCAATTCTGTCACCATTTCGAATCGTGTAATCGATGTTGACGAGTTTGCCGTTTACCTTGGCACCAATCATCTTGTTGCCAACTGCAGAATGAATGCTGTAGGCAAAATCGATTGGCGTAGAACCCTTCGGCAGATTCTTAACATCTCCTGCAGGTGTAAAGCAAAATACGACATCACCAAACAAATTAAGGTCGCTCTTAAGCAGACTCATAAACTCTTTGTTATCGGACATGTCACGCTGCCACTCTAAGATTTGTCTTAGCCAGGTGAGCTTTTCTTCTTCCTGATTACCACTTGATATCACACCGTTAGATGCTTCCTTGTATTTCCAGTGTGCTGCGATACCATACTCTGATACGCGATGCATCTCCCAGGTTCGTATCTGAATCTCAAACGGAACACCATTTGGCCCAATCAGTGTTGTGTGAAGTGACTGGTACATATTCGGTTTTGGCATTGCAATATAATCCTTAAATCGTCCCGGAATCGGCGTGTACTGCTCATGAATCGTACCAAGCGCCGCATAACAGTCCTTCACGTCATCTACGATAATTCGAATCGCGAACAAATCATAAATCTGGTCAATCGTCTTATTCTGGTTCACCATCTTCTTGTAGATACTAAAAAAGTGCTTTGCCCTGCCTTCTATCGTAGCCTTGATTCCGGCATCGGATATATGCGCTTTTACCTCATCGACAAGCCCCTGGATATATTCTTCTCGCACCGTCTTTCGAATGGCAATCTTCTCCACAAGATCGTAGTAAGCTCCCGGCTCTAAGTACTTAAGCGCGAGGTCTTCTAGTTCAATCTTAATCTTGGAGATACCAAGCCTTTGCGCAATCGGTGCATAGATGTCCATGGTTTCTCTTGATTTTTCTTTTTGTTTCTCCGGCTTCATGTACTTCATGGTACGCATATTGTGAAGCCGGTCGGCAAGCTTGATGATAATAACACGAATGTCCTTCGCCATCGCCAGGAACATCTTACGCAGATTCTCTGCCTGCACTTCAATCTTGTCCGCATCATAAGCGAGCTGACCGAGTTTTGTCACGCCGTCTACCAAAAGTTCCACTTCCGGTGAAAACTTCTCGGCAATCTCCTCGCCTGTCATAACGGTATCTTCTACAACGTCATGAAGAAGTCCCGCCACAATGGTTTCCTTATCCATCTCAAGCTCTGCCAGGATAATCGCCACGCAAAGCGGATGAATAATATAGGCTTCTCCAGACTTTCTCATCTGTCCTTCATGTGCTTTATACGCAATCTTATAAGCCTCCTCAACCAGACTGATGTCTGCGGAAGGATGATACTTTCGAATACTTGCTATTAATTCTTCATACAAAGATTCCGGAGAGGAAAAATCATCCATCTTCTTAATCTTCGTACGCGTTGACATAAGCTTTGTCTCTAATTCTTCTAAACGCTTATCCTGATTACTCTCCATAAAACACACCACACTTTTCTTCAACCTCAATCGGAGCCTGCGTCTCGACCAAAATCAAAAATTCTTATCAAAATATTATAATGAAATTTCACCATAAAATCAATGGTTTAGGGCGTTTTCAGCAACCTTTCTTTGTTTATTTTGAATAGAAATTTATTTTGTGCATTTTACACAAGTCTTTTTAAAAACCAAAGCATCTCTTTCTTATCTAATGTCAGCACTTTCTTTTGTGTAAATCCCAGCTTTTGAATCAGTCTGACTGATCCCGTATTCTCCGGCTGAATAAAGGCGCTGATTTGCTTTGCCGACAGGTTCTCCTTCGCATAATCCATTAAAAATCTGCACACCTCCGTGGCATATCCCTGCCGCTGATAAGCAGGATCAATCACATATCCCATCTCCATGACGACCTCGCCTTCCACTTCCCTGTGTTCGAGTCCCGCGCGTCCGATTAATCTTTGACCGGCCGGATCAAAAACCAGCCACATCCCATAACCATATAAGCCGTACATATTTTCAATATATGCCTTTTGGTACTCTTCTTCCTTGGCGCGCTCATATAATGGCTCCATATAGTCGCATACGCCTTCCTTTTCATAGAGAGAAAAGAGCGCATCCAGATCGTCAAGCGACAGCTCGCGAATCCGCGTTCTTGCCGTTCTTCCAATTTCCTGCGGAATCTGATGACAGCGCTCATAGACATAGATGATATTCTCCGGCGTAATGCTCTTCGTTTCCAAAAATATATACCGCACACCGGTCAGATGTTCCATGCTCGTCTCCGGCTCAATTCCTAGCACCGCAATCCCCTGTTCACCTGCAAAATCAATCAGTGCTTGCGTGCCTGTCATCAGCAGCATATTCTCCGGCTTCACATCTGCCGTCTGCGAAGCCGAAAGCAGCGTAATCTGCATTTTTTTGAGTTCGGCGCTTAACTTCTCAATCGTTTCTTTTTCAAAATACTTCTCTTCGTAAAATACATGTGTAAGCTGTGCCATAAATCCGTACTTTCTCCTTTGCCTCTATAGTAGCATGTTTTCGCAAAACGCTTTACTATTTTTTCTATATCCCTTAAAATAAAACAAGCGAAACTGAACACAGAAAGGCGGAAATTATTATGAGTAACCCAATCGTTACAATCGAAATGGAAAATGGCGATATCATGAAGGCTGAGCTGTATCCGGAGATTGCTCCTAACACAGTTAACAACTTCATTAGCTTAATTAACAAAAACTTTTATGATGGATTAATCTTCCATCGTGTCATCGAAGGATTCATGATTCAGGGCGGATGCCCGGACGGAACCGGAATGGGTGGCCCCGGTTATGCAATCAAGGGTGAATTTACTTCCAACGGTTTTGAGAACAACTTAAAGCATGACAAGGGTGTGCTTTCCATGGCTCGTGCCATGCATCCGGATTCAGCCGGTTCTCAGTTCTTCATCATGCATGAGACAAGTCCTCATCTTGATGAAAACTATGCTGCATTTGGTAAGATTATCGAAGGTCAGGATGTTGTTGATAAGATTGCTTCCTGCGATCGTGATTACTCGGATAAGCCAAAGGAAGATCAGGTTATGAAGAAAGTAACCGTGGACACATTTGGTGAGACTTATCCGGAACCGGAAAAGTGCTAATACAGATGCATTTAGCTGTCGCATTACTATGCGGCAGCTTTTTTATTGTCCGATACACACATGAAAAGCCCGGCATTTCTGCCGGGCTCTAGACTAAACCTCTATTGTTTTAATATTTCATATAGTTGTGCGCCGTCTCAAAAAGTGCTTTTAGATTCTCTGGTTTTGCATCATCAAGCGTCACATCGGAATCCAGCATCAGACCTCCGCCCGGTGCATAGATATCGATGGCTTCCTTTGTCATCTTAATGACATCTTCCGGCTCACCATGCTCAAGTACAGATCCCTGAAGTCCTCCCTTCAGAGCATATCTGCCTCCCCAACGTTCCTTAATTGCCTTCATGTCATTCGTTCCGGCAAAGGTGAAGATCACCTTGCCTTCCGGAACATCACGCTCTAGGATGTCAAGCTTTTGCATATAGCTGTCTTCCACATACAGCCATGGAATCACGTTGTTTTCCACACATACATCAATGCTGGCTTTTAATCCCGGCCAATAAAAACGTTCAAAATTCTCTTTACTCATAAACATGTCGAATCCATTATGGAGCATAAATCCAATGATTTTCATCGGACGAGACTTTATCGTATTGCGCAGATAGCGCACCTGAATCTTCGTCGCTGCCTTCACAGCTTCCTCAACCTCATCCGGGCAGTCATACAGATCCATGGAGATATTCATAAATCCGCGAAGCGTATCATTGAAGATATCAAATGGTGCCGATGTCACAAGATCTGCTCCCGAAGGGAATCCTTTTTGTGCCATCGTCGCATAATATTCTCCGTCCGCAGCTACCTGCTCGCCCATAATCTTACCGCAATCAAGGATTGCATCGAACGCTGTCTTCACTCTCGGGTCTAACGAACCAAGCGTCGTATACAGCATTCCGTGCCAGATTGCCATGGAAAAATCAAGGCTTTCAAGACCTTCTAACTTTCCAAAGTGTCGTGGCAGAATCTTCTTCATCAAAAATCCGGTAGGATCTTCTGCATACTCCAGATATTCATCTGCCTTCATATACTCCGAATCCACAACCTGAAATCCCACTCTCGATTCCGGAAAATGTTTTCCCGGCCAACGCACGTATTTGCAATCGAGTGATTCCAGCGCACTTCCGGGGAAGATTGCCTCCGGTCCATAACATAGATCCGGCTGAAACTCCTCATGATAACGATAGTAGGATGGAATTGCATTTCTCCAATCCTTCATCGTGTCTGCAATTGTCGTATCATCGTAAAGCAGAATCGGCAAATAGGTAAAAAATGGTGCCGTCAACACTCTGTCTGTACGACGTCCTGCGACTGTGTCATCCAATAATTTCATTCGCTCCTCAAATAACGGATTCGTATTCGTCATATTTATTCCCCTTCAATCTTATCGTTGTCGTTATTCTTGCCCATCTTCTCCCAAACAGTTGTAAGAACAAAGAAGAAGACCATTGCCAAAATAATGCATAACATCCAAACCTGTGTAGTTGTCATTTATTTGTCCTCCTCATCGATAATTTCATCACTGTCTCCAAATTTGTTTAACTTGCCAAGGCCAAATCCAATCGCTGTAATTGCTACAACGATGATAATGACGTAAGCAAATGTTGTAACACACATATGCATAACAATTACCTCCTTTATGCTGCAGCTTTCTTTTTCTTATCTCTAAAATATCCCGGTTTTCCTTTGCATACCGCCGTTGTGATAATACCAATCGGAATTGAGAATAAGAGTGAAATATAGTCAACGTGGAAATTCGCAAGTCCAAGTGTTGTCTGAAGTCCAAATGTTGTCCAGATACATACTGCAATCCAGGTTACTACGAATGTAATAACGGCTGCTGTTGTCGATCTCTTCCACCACAGTCCGAGTAATACCATTACGAAGATTGGAATACCGAAAGCAAAACTCCAGTTTACCATATCTACTACTGCCGGCTGGAAGTTACAGATACAGATTGCAATTACACCAATGATGATAATGCAGACACGTGTAAGGGTCGTCTTCTGCTTCTCTGTTGCATTTGGTTTGTACTTCGTGTACATGTCGTGTGAAATCAGTGTTGCAGGTGCAAGTGACATTACCGCAAATGAGGATAAGTCTACTCCAAGGAATCCTGCCATCAAAAGTCCAAGTACAGGCTTTGGAAGCATTGCTGCAAGCATGGTAGGTGTCATCATCATGTCACCGGCCTGCTTGTACTGGATAATTGAAAATGCTGCCACACCGATCAGTGCAGGGATAATACAGAAACATCCGTTGATGATTCCGGCATACCAGCCTGACTTCTTTACTTCTTTATTGTTCTTAGCAGTTGCTACAGGCTGGAAACCTGTCTGAGATACACTGTGGAACAAAGATGCTCCGATTGCGGATGGAATCGCAAATCCGATAATCAATGCTGAGTTACCGAAGATACTTGTCATCCATGATGTATCCTGTGATGCCTGCATAGTTGCTTCTACCTGATCCCATCCTCCAGGGAGTTTTACGCACAGGCAGATAAATACAAGAATCATAGCTGCATACATAATAATTGCATTTATTAAGTTCAGCCATGCAATCTCTTTCATACCTGCGATTAATACGTATGCGACTGCGATGATACCACCTACGATAGCACCTACCGTATAAGACCATCCTGTCAGCATTGAGAATGTAATCGCGATTGCTTCTACTTCCAGACAGCACATACCAACGACAAGTGCTGCATTTACACAGGTAATCAAGCGTCCCGGCATTCTACCGAAGATCTTACCCATAAATTCACCGATTGTCCTAGCACCGGTTCTTCGAATCCAAGGTCCAAAAATCTGTGTAATAACTACCATCATAATTGCACAGGCAATACCAAACCATGCTGCAATTACACCCATCGACGCTGCGTTCTGACAAGTACCCCAGTTATGTGCGGAACCGAGAAGTGTCAGGGCAAGCGTGATACCTACTAAAGACGCCGGAAGTCCTCCACCGGCAAAAGCAAATCCACCTTCTTCGTTCTTGTTCTTATTCTTACGAGAAATCACAAGACTGACAATTCCGATGGATAATACTTCATAAATTAATACTGCTACAAGAACCCCATAATTCATAAAAATATTCACCTCATTTGATAGAAATAATAATTGATAGTTACTAAAACCTCTTGCACATTTTTATTATAAATAAATTATAAAAATTCTATAAATTCCTTTCAAATACCAAAACCATTTAGGGGTATACACTTTTGTTATAGGTGTGATGTTTCTTCGTTATAACAATTTTGCATATGGGTATCTGTCTTTTCAATTTGTCATTTATTTTTCAAACTCCTATAATAAAGGCAAATAAAACAAAGCACATTTTTATTTCAAAAATTTATTTTTATTTAGGAGGTTGTTTTCTATTATGGAAAAAATGACACCAAGAGAAAGAGGACTTGCTTTTTATAAGCATCAGCCAACCGATGAACTTCCTACAGATAATGATCTGTACGTATTATTTAACCCGGAAGCATATGATGAGCGCCCGGATCACACAAAGGGCGGAACCGACTGGTTCGGCGTTGACTGGAAATATGAAGCCAGCGTTGACGCTATCGCACCTGATCACACACAAGATCCTATTATGGAAGATATCTGTGATTGGAGAGAATGTGTTAAGTTCCCGGATTTAGATGCCTGGGACTGGAGCAAGGTTGAGGAGATCGACCATCTTAGCGAAGTCGATCGCAATAAAGTATTTGTCATGATGTTTGTTAATGGACCATTTGAACGTCTCCATATGTTGATGGGATTCGAGAATGCTTTATGTAGTCTGTTAACAGACCCTGAAGAGGTCGAAGAATATCTGAATGTCTACATGGAATGGAAAATCAAATTAATGGAAAAGGTAATCGAAATCTACAAACCTGACGTATTAATGTTCCATGATGACTACGGCACACAGACCGGTATGTTCTTCTCACCGGATATCTGGCGTGAACTGTTTAAGCCACAGCTTCAAAAAGCTGTTGACCGTTGCCACGAACTTGGTACCTTATTCGAACTACACTCTTGCGGTAAGATTGAGGAAATCGTTCCTGATTTTGTTGAAATGGGAATCGATTCTTGGCAGGGTATGGAAATCAACGACGTTGCAAAACTTAAGAAAGTTACAAAAGATAAACTTTCTTATCATATGACTCCGGATTACCAAAAGTATTACACAGAGTCACTTGCAGCAGGCAAAGTTGATGAACAGGCCATTCGTGAAGATGTTCGCAAAATTCTTTATCCAAATGCAGAAGGATATTGCTATAGCCCTATGTTCCTTCCATTTGGCGGCGAATCTTCTGACATTATGTGGGATGAGATTTGGACTGACGGAAAGACCATTTATCAAACCGCTTAATCTCGTTAAAATCGAGGAGGATTGTATCTCCCTCTTTATGTAAATTTTTATCTTACAATCCTCTTCTTTTTTATACATTAACCCATAAAAATAGCAGTCGCACCCATGCGACTGCTATTTTTTACTCTCCTACATGAAGGTCTTCTCCTTCTATATCCATTACTTCATTTAACTTCTTTAAAAACTCGGCAATCAGTGGATTATAATTGTTCTGATGCCAGGCTATGACAAGCGATGGATCCCAGTTACTTTCCATCTCATAGAACTTCACATTGTCATTCAGTTTTAGCTCACATCTCGTATCTAAAATCGACACGCCCATACCGGATGTTATCCAAAGCACCTGTTCGCTGAGTGTCTGTGCATAATGTACCTGCGGCACAAATCCATGCTCCCGGCAGATACTATGTATCAAATCGGATGACTCCGGATTATCTTCTCTTGATATCATCACGAAGGTTTCATCTTTCAAATCATCCAGTGTCACTTGTTCTTTTTGCGCCAGCGGATGAAACTTACTCATCACAATATGATCTTTTGAATGTGCCACATATTGATAGACAATGCTTTCCTTTCGTTCTACTTCAAACTTTATCGTAAAGATCATATCCATATTACCGGCGTATAGCTCGTCCAGCAGATATTTAAAGGACCCTTCCCGAAATACCAGCGACACATTTGGATGCTTCTGTGCAAAGTATTGATAAATCGGCGCCAAAAAATCTGATGTGTCGGTCTTCTCTAGAATTCCTACCACCAGGGTTCCCATCATCCCCTGCTGTATCTTCTTCGACACCCCTACGACATCATTGAATTCCTGGTAAATCTTTTCAAATCCGGTCAGCAGATTGCTCCCCGCCGGCGTCAGTTTGATCCCCGTATTTGTTCTGACAAATAATTGAAGATTCAACTCTTCTTCCATATTCTTTATGTGCCTGCTTAGCGCCGGCTGCGATATGAACAACAATTCCGCTGCCTTCGTAAAGCTAAGACTCTTCGCCACAGTAATAAAATATTTCATCTGCATGATTGTCATAACTCTTCTCCTTCATTATTCTCTTTATGTAAATTCCCTTTAAAAGTATAACATATCCCCCTATTCCCCGCATCTTTTTGGCTTTTCAAAAAAACAAAAAATTATTTTCAAAATTGTGTTGACAACTGCCACAATTAATAGTATGATTATATTCGTTCCGATGAGGAGCGCATAACAAATGCGACAGTGGCGTAGTTGGTAACGCGCGACCTTGCCAAGGTCGAGACCGCGGGTTCGAGCCCCGTCTGTCGCTCTTATTTTTTAGATGATCCGTTTGGGTCATCTTTTTTTATGTCTTTTTTTTATTGTTCTGCTGTGGTGAGGATTTTGTAACTTAAGATGCTCCAGAGCCGGAAAAAGTTACAAAAGAAAGCTGATTGAATTCCTAGGACCGGGTTTTTGTAACTTTAGATGCTCCGGAGCCGGAAAAAGTTACAAAAGAAAGCTGATTGAATTCCCAGGACCGAGATTTTGTAACTTTAGATGCTCCGGAACCGGAAAAAGTTGCAAAAGAAAACTGATTGAATTCCCAGGACCGGGTTTTTGTAACTAAAAGAGCGTTAGCGAAAGGAAAAGTTACAAAAAAAAGAAAATAAAATTCCCAGGACCAGGTTTTTGTAACTAAAAGAGCGTTAGCGAAAGGAAAAGTTACAAAAGAAAGAAAATAAAATTGCCAGGACCGAGAATTTGTAACTAAAAGAGCGTTAGCGAGAGGAAAAGTTACAAAAAAAAGAAATTAGAATTGTCTGGGCTTGGATTATGTAACTGAAAGAGCTCGATAATTTTGTGAGATGTGGAGGGCTTTCTCAGAGGATACGATTTCTCCCCGCACCGACCCGCCGCTGTTCAAATTTTTACTGCGTATCTTGTGATTTACTCGCCACCGCCCGTGTTCTGCTAGGATTGTTGTGGTGTTAATTACAAGAAATGGCCTGCTGTGCCTTCGGCACACCTGACGGTCTAAAAAAGGCTAAGGAACTGCAAGAGAACTTGCATCCTTAGCCTTTTATCCCTCTGTCTGCTTCGCAGACGGGCCATTTCTTTTCTTTATCCGAGGCAGCCCCGGTTCGGTTTGACGAGTATCAGATACTCGTAAAAATTTGGCGGCTCTCGATGTGCTTGTCGAAATGTATCCACAGTCGAAAGCCGGGGGATATAACCCGCAAAATAGTTGATTATGCGTAGGACGATACCGGAACGTTTTGTAACTTAACATGCATATCTGTGTCCTAAAGTTACAAACCCGAGCCCCCCATGACCGTGGCAATGGGACCGTCCCCGGTGTCGCCGGTGACATCGTTCAGCCAGTATCCCCCGCCCGGCGCCGTTTCGGTAGGGAGCGACCTCCTCTCCCCACCGAAACAAGCCAAAACCCCCATGACCGTGGCAAAAGGACCGTCCCCGGTGGCAAGGAACGTCCCCGGTGGCAAATTAACCGGTGAACTTCATCGCCAGCATCGTCAAATCATCAAACTGCGGAGCCTCTCCCACGAATTCTTCCACATCTGCGCGAACTGATTCAAGCAGCTTCTCCGGTGTACCATCCGGTGCATTCTTGATTGCCGACATCATACGCTCAGAGCCAAATAGCTGCTCATTCGCATCAGTTGCTTCCGGAACGCCATCCGTGTAAACAAAGATAGCATCACCGGGTGCAAGATCAAACTCATCGTCTTTATAACGCATGCCCTCCATACCACCAAGCACAAAACCATGCTTTCTTTCGAGAAGTTCCACCTCACCATTCTCATGTCTGATAACAGGATTTTCATGACCGGCATTTGCCTCAATCATATGACCGGTCGAAATCGTTAAGATACCAAGCCATACCGTAACAAACATATCGGATTCATTTCCCTCAATCAGCTGGTTGTTGACATCTGCCAGAATTTCTGCTGGAGTACCGCCCATCATGGTACGGTTCTTAATTAACGTCTTGCTGACCACCATAAAGAGTGCAGCCGGAATACCTTTGCCCGATACGTCCGCCATAACCAGTGCCAGGTGGTCATCATCTACCATGAAAATATCGTAAAAATCTCCGCCGACTTCCTTGGCCGGAGTCATCGAAGCATAGACATCAAACTGCGTGCGTTCCGGATACATCGGAAATGTGCTCGGCAGCATGCCGGCCTGAATGCCGGTTGCAACGGAAAGTTCTGTGCCGATTCTCTCCTTTTCCGCCGTCACTGCCATAAGTTCCTTGACATAGCTCTTCGAGCGTTCTGACAGATCCTCGAACGCATCTGCAAGAACCTCGATTTCATCACCGGTTTCGTAGATTTTTTCTTTCTTAAAGAACAGATTGCCACCTCGAATTTCCTTTACCTTTGTCGTCATGACATTGATTGGTTTAAGTAACTTAGAAGAAAATAGGATGGAAACAATCACTGCATTTAAAATCAGCAGTACAAGGACAATTACCGTAAGAATCAAAGATTTTCCAAGAACTCCGGCATAGTCTTTAACGGCGTCATCCGAAACCTGATTAACCTCATCAATCAGCTCCGTCGTCGAACTTTCAAGTCGCTCTTTTGGAACAAACATAATCTGGCTCCAGCCAGTTGTTTCTATCGGCGCATATGCTACATAATAAGCCTCGTCATCCAGGTAGGTCTTGGCAAAGCTTGTTCGGCCGGCCATTGCCTGTTTGATGACACTGTTCAGATTCTCATTGACAGTGCCGCGAATGTCTGTGGAAATCTGCTCATCCATGGCAAGCTCGCCCTCTGTTCGCGGAGAGTATACAAGCTGTCCATCAGCACTAAGAAGCACGGAAAAACCATACTGTCCAATTGTAACCTGTGAAACAAGTTCCTGTAGAGAATCGAGTTTCATCGACCCTTCCACGACTGCAACCAATTCTCCATCCTCATAGATAGGAAGGCCAAATACAACTTCGCTGACATCGTAAAAGAAACTATGAATCGCCGAAGAAAAATACATTTCCTTCGATTTGACCGCTCCGGTATACCAGTCACGGGTTCGAGGATCATATTCCTGTAATTCTCCTTCATCATCAAGTTTTCCGCCGGAAGTATTATCCATTGCCAGCGTTGTACCATTCGGAAGTGCGATGTAGCAATCCATCACATAGTCGCTGTTTCCCTTCACGATTTCCCGCATCATCGGCTCAAGATTCGCCAGTCTCTTGATGATATACTGCGTATCGGCATCCGTCTTGGCCTCCTCCTCGGCATACATAACCTGAAGGACATATTTGCCATCATTCTCCTGCTTTGGAGCCTCAACAGATGTTTCCGTGTAGTTTTCAGGATTCTCAAAGACATCCTGCACCTGCTCTCCGAGCACACTAAAATCACGCTCCATCGTCCAAAACACATTGTTCGAATTTCGCGTGGCAAGTTTGGCCGTCTGAAGCATACTGTCTTTTGTAATCTCCATCATAGACTCTTGTGAAATCTCCTGGATGGTTTCATTTTGCTCCTCAGCAGTTGTCTTCGCCAGTTTCGATACCGAGCGCAGCTGCACAATACCGACAATGGCAAATACCACAATCGTCGAAATCACAAGAATAATGCACAGGTTTAAAATCTTCGTTTGAAGACCACCTATCGTAAATCTACCAATCTTTCTCATCCTGTCTAGCTCTCCCTTATAACCGCTTTTGAAGGGTCAGTATGTTTTTCCCATCCCTATACTCATACATCACATCATCCATACTTTGCTTTACCATAAATATGCCAAGCCCTCCGGGATCCCTTTCCTGTGCGGAAAGATGAATATCGGGATCTTGTTTCGCAAGCGGGTCAAAGAAGGCACCTTCATCCGAAATAACAATCTCCACCATAGACGGGTTGTTCTTAAAATCCACTGAGACGGTCACATCGCCGTCCCCACCCTCGTACGCATAATGGGCAACATTTACAAAAATCTCCTCGACGGAAATGTGAATCATCGCCAAAGTCTTTGGCGGACAATCTACCTGTTGCATCTGTTGTTCTACAAATTTCAAAACCTTGTCTAAATTATCCGTTTTTGCCTCTAACCTGATTTCTTTCATGTGTTCCCCCGTTATTGATGCGCTCTTACGCACCTTCAATCGTTAAGATATCTGAAAATCCCGTCAAATCAAAGATTTCCATCACAGACTCATTCGCCTTTTTCACTTTCATCTCGCCCTGCTTATTCATGGTCTTTTGCGCAAGCAATAACACCCTAAGACCCGCAGATGAGATATACTCAAGCTTTTCCAGATCAAAGACAAGTTCCTTCACATCACCAAGATTCTCGCGAACCTCTGTTTCAAGTTCCGGAGAAGTCGTGGTGTCAAGTCTTCCATCCAGCGTAATCGTTAATTTGTTTCCTTCCTGTGTCTTTGTGATTGTCATAATCCATTTCCTCCTTAGTCGGTATTATATCTTCTTCGTTTCAATACAATCGTGGTAATGTAAAATTCTGCGGCAATGATCACTGCCATCATAATAATGATTTCAATCTTACCATCTGCAAATGTACTGGCGAGATATGTCTCATTCGTTGTCTTTTCATCCGAAGTTGAAAAGCTTCCGTTGTCTGCACCTGACAGCAGGCCGCATATGAGATTGAAGCAGATAAGATGAAATAGAGTGCTCCTGCCACAATTATCAACAGTCCAATATGATTTTTTTCAAAACAGGCTGATTCATAAACCCACCTCCCATCTCACCTTTCGTGTGACAATAGTACTACTTACACCTTAACACTTTATGTCGGAAATTTCTATTTTTTTTAAAAAATTCAAAAAAAAGCTGTCGATAGGCAATCGCCCATCGGCAGTTTACGCTTTTTAATCTTCACTTTCACTAAAATCTGTATCCATAGCCATCTCCAGCCGATACTGCGGATATTCCTTTGCAATCATATCCGCGATTGCCTGATAGACCGCGCCCCGGTCTTTGGCATCAAAACTGATTACAATATCGAATCGGATGCTCATCTCTTCCTTATCCAGGTAAAACCCATGCATCTGCAGAACGTATTCTTGCTGCATGACCATTTCCATGATGTGATCTCGAATCTGCATCGCTTCCAGGTCCGTTGTATTTACGGAATATACTCCGATTGCTGTTAAAATCACATCAAACTTTTCATAGATATCCACTGTAATCTTACGAATCAGTTTATCGAGTTCATTGGCCGAATAAGTATCCGGCACTTCGATATGAATCGAACCGTTATACGCATTCGGACCATAATTATTTAAAACCAAATCATAACAGCCACTAACGTCCGGATAACTGTTCACCGCTTCTTTAATATCCTTGGCAAGCTGCATGTCCGCACGTTCTCCGAGAATTCTTGAGAGCGCTTCACGAATCATGTCAATACCGGACTTAATAATAATCACAGAAATGATGGCCGCCAGATATGCCTCGAGCGAAATATTCGCTACCAGATAAATAATTGCTGCAGCCAGTGTCGCTGTTGAAATTACGGCATCCAAAGATGCGTCTGCTCCGGAATTAATCAAAGAATCTGAATTCACCTTTTCTCCGACGCTCTTTACATAACGTCCCATCACAATCTTTACAACAATCGCAACCGCCACGATTACGAGAGAAATTGATGTATATTCCGGCACATCCGGATGAATGATTTTTCCTATCGATTCTATCAGGGATGTGATTCCGGCATATAATACAATAACCGAAATTACGAGTGCGCTTAAATACTCTGCCCGTCCATGTCCAAACGGATGCTTTCTGTCCGGCTTTTTGGCTGCCAGTTTTGTTCCGACAATGGTAATCACGGAACTTGCCGCATCCGAAATATTGTTGACCGCGTCCATAGTGATTGCAATCGAATGCGTCATAATTCCCACAATCGCCTTAAACAGCGCCAGCAATATATTCGCCATAATCCCAATCACGCTGGTCCTTACAATCGTTTGATTTCGTTGTTTTTTGCTGTCTACTACGTCTGAAATCGTCATCTTATCATCTCCCACCCTTTATCTTCTTCGCCGGTTGATATCATGTTTTTGGTAAAACTTAGCCTTGGCATCATACATATACTGATCTGCAATTCTTGCCAGTTCCTTCACACCTGCTTCCGGCAAATCTTTTGAAAACGCGACTCCATACGATACGTATAAATGCTCCGTATATTCTCCTTTCCAGGATTCGGTAATATCCCGAAACTCTCGCTTCGCATCTTCAATATCCACCGTCATATCTGTTAAAACCGCCATAAATTCATCTCCGCCTGTACGAAAACATTTTCCATATCTGCCAAATGCCTGCTCAATACTAACAGCAGTCGCCTTAAGTAGCTCATCTCCTGCCGTATGACCATAATTATCATTGGCACATTTTAATCCATTTAAATCAAATGCCACTATATATACATCGATATTTTTTTCTTCAATTTTCGCCAGAGTGTATTCATAACTGCGGCGATTTAAGATTCCGGTCAGCTGATCTCTTTCCATCAGATATCTTGTAACCTGTTCACTATAATATCGCGCAACCCTCGTACGCATCATATAAATACCAACCATCCCGCTGACAGCTCCAAAGAAAATGACATTTAGTGCATTTACCGCAAATAAATCCGGCTCCTGAACCGCGTGTCCTATCACCAGAAAACAAATCACGGCACCTACTATGGTAAATAAAAGGCCAAGAGGAACAACATAGAACAGTCCGGCAATCACCATCAATATTCCAAGAAGTGCAGCTGTTCGCTCCGTTGGTCCAAGCAGCAGCGCAAGTATAAGTCCAATTGTCAAAACAACTATCATATAGATGTAAACACAGATATGGATCAATATCGGATATTGCTTTGCAGCGATGAGGGTAATCAAAAACATCGCTACCATAATTGCCAGTCCCATCACATAAATCGGAAATGTCCGAAGCATTTCCCGCTGATGAATTGCAGCATAAATAACCAATCCTCCAAACGCAACCAATCCAATCACTGAAAATGCAAGAAGATTCTTACGGTTTGCAGCATTTATCTCTTCCTTTACCTGTTGATAGGCTTCTTTGTCGAGCCCTGCATAGAGCATAATATCTGTAATTCGTTGAAACATAGCGATTACATCCTTTTTTTCGGCAGTTGATATTATTGTTTAATTATAGCATTCTCATTTATTGCTTCGCAACTATTACGGGTAACGCAAAAAGCCGCCCATGTACTACTACATGGACGACTTATAAGGGTGGGGTAACCTAATCTATGATTTACTCTTCCCATTCAACCTTTCCTGTTTTGATATGCTCGCGAAGTTCAAGTTCTTTGTGAATTTCTCTATGAATCTCTCTCCATCCGCGTACAATCAGATTCTTATACCATCCCCAACATCTTGTCAAGTTTCCACGCTCTTGCTATAGTAAAGTCATATCACGAAAGGGGAGAGATTCGATATGATACGACAAAGAAAACTATTGTTTTACCTTATTTTAGCTGCGGCCTGTGCGCTTTTTTTATTGGTCTTTTTAAAGCCGGACACAACTGCGTATGCCGCTACCACCTATTATGTCAGCACTTCCGGAAGCAATCACGATGACGGCTCCAAAAAGGAACCATTTAAAACCATCCAATATGGGATTTCTCAATTGTCTGCCGGCGACACTCTGCTGATTAAGGATGGCACCTACTATGAGACCCTTAAGGTTCCCAAAAAAATTCATGGCAAGAAAAATGCACGAATCACAATTGCCAATGCTCCCGGTGCATCACCGGTCATCAGCGGCAAACAGGATTCTTCTTATAATAATGGACCTACGCTTCTTTCTTTAAATGGTACTTCCTATATCACCGTGCGCGGTCTTACCTTTACCGATGCTTCCGGTCAGGACGCCTGTGGCATCTACGTAGCAGCCGGCACACACCATTTCAGGATTCTCAAAAATAAGATACATAACATCAAGGTTGAGGACCCAACAACAGAGGACCGTTGCGCGAATGGAATCCTTCTTTTTGGAGACGGCGCGAATAATTCCATTCATAACGGAATCATCAAATCAAATAAACTCTACAACTGTACGACCGGTTGGGCCGAGTGTCTGTCTGCAACCGGCAATGTCACGCACATTACCATCAGCAAAAACACGATTAAAGATATCGGTAATATCGGGATCGACTTGTCCGGAAACTATGGCTACTGTAAGAAAGCTTCTAAGGACTTCCCGCGCAACTGTAAGATTGTCGGCAATAAGGTCTACCGCTGCATTTCTCAGTATGCAACATCTTACGGCATCTATGTGGATGGCGGCCAAAAAATCACGATTCAAAACAATACTGTTAAAGGCTGCTCAGGCGGCATCGAAATTGGCGCCGAGCAAAAGCCTCCAAAAGCCAAGTATTCCACTTCCAACATTGTCGTTGCCAAAAACAAGTTATCCGGTAACATCGAAACTGCCATGGCAGTCGGCGGCTATGAAACGAATCTTGGATGGGTTAAAAATGTCACAATTCGCAATAACATCTGTAAAAATAACGGAAAAAACGATATAATGGTTGCGTTGTCAAAGTGCAAGAAAATCACGTTTAAAGGTAATACCTTCTATAACAAATCCGGTTCTGCCGCCGTCTTCTACAATGAGATGAGCAAAAAGTACACGAAGGATCTGACATTTAGCCATAATACCTATGGCAATAAAAGCAGCTACTTTGTTTTACACGGCAAAACCTACACCTCTCTTGCCAAATGGAAAAAGGCAACAAACGATAAAAAAAGTAAGGTGGTTCAATAAATGAAAAAGTTTAAAACCCTCCTCATTGTTGCGCTCAGCGTATGCATGCTTGGCAGTTGCATCAGCGCCTGTGGCCAGACAATTTCTACAAGTGAGGAAACTCAAGACACAGATACTACGCAGACCGTATCTGAAGCAAAAGAAGTCACAGTTGCAAAATCTTCTTATACTTATACAGGTTCTGCCATCAAACCGGCGGTCACCGTAACAGCAACTGATGGAAGCATCATAAGCGACGACAATTACTCTGTCTCCTATGCTTCTAACAAATCCATCGGAACAGCTACCGTTACCGTAACGTTAAGCGGCGATTATGACGGCACCCTGACTACAACATTTAAGATTGTTCCGAAAAAATCAAAAATCAAATCGGTTACATCCAAGAAAAAGGGCTTCACCGTTAAGTTTAAAAAAGTAAGTACCAAAATAATTACCGGCTATCAGATTCAGTATTCTACCAAAAAGAGTTTTTCTTCTTCCAAGAAAAAGAATATCTCTTCCTCTAAGACTTCCAAAAAGATTACCGGTCTAAAGGGTGGCAAGAAATACTATATCCGTATTCGCACTTACAAAACAGTAAATGGCGCCAAATACTACTCTGCCTGGTCTGCTGTTAAATCCGTTAAGACCTGCAAATATCTCATTGCCATCGATGCCGGTCACCAGCGCTACGCCAACTCTTCGCTGGAACCAATCGGACCTGGTTCTTCTACCAAAAAAGCCAAGGTTACCGGCGGTACAACCGGCGTTGTTACCGGACTGACGGAATACAATCTGAATCTTCAGGTTGCCAAGAAATTACAGAAGGTTCTCACCAACAGAGGTTATGAAGTTTATATGATTCGTACTTCTAACAATGTCAATATCTCCAATGCAACGAGAGCCAAAAGAGCGAACAAAAAAGGCGCTGATATCTTCCTTCGAATTCATGCTAATGGCAGCTCTAGTTCTTCTACTACCGGTGCACAGACCATCTGCATGACTTCAAGCAATCCTTATAACTCTTATCTCTACAAAAAGAGTTACAAATTATCCAAGGCCGTTCTAAAGGCTTATACCAAAAAAACCGGTATCAGCAGCGAGGGCGTTAAGACCCGCGATGACCTGACCGGTACAAACTGGAGTAAAGTTCCGGTTACGTTAATTGAACTTGGATATATGTCGAATCCGACAGAGGATCGCAAGATGGCGAATTCTTCTTTCCAAAAGAAGATGGCTAAGGGAATTGCGGATGGTATCGATGATTACTTCGGCAATTAACCCTGCGAGTGATGGAGGTATTAGTGCTCGATGAGAATACGATTTCTCCCCGCACCGACCCGTCGCTTTTCAAAAATTGTCCTGCGCATCTTATGAGTCACTCGCCACCGACCGTGTTCTGCTAGGATGGTGACGATAACATTACAAGAAATGACCTGCTGTGCCTTCGGCACACCTCACGGTCTAATCAAACCAGCGTTCCTGCAAGCAAGCTTGCGGACACGCTGGTTTTTCTTATCCCTTGTCTGCTCCGCAGACAGGTCATTTCTTTTCTTTTATCCGAGGCAGCCTCGGTTCGGTTTGGCGAGTTTTTGATGCTCGGAAATTTTTGGCTCCTCTCGATGTGCTTGTCGAAATGTATTCCTCATCGAACGCGAGGTTGTAGCCCCCACAGCGTTAACGATAGAAGAAGGCGATCCGAGGCTGCCTCAGTTATTGTAAATGAAATGGCTTATCTGCGAAGCAGATTAGAAATAAAAGAATCGGAGGTGCAAGCTTGCTTGCGATTCCTCCGATTCTTTTATTTCGTAAGGTGTGCCAACGGCACATCCAACTCGTATTTATAATTCACCACAACCATCCTAGCTAAGCACGGTCGACGGCGAGCGAAACAAACATGCGCAGGAAAGAAGCGAACAGCGGCGGGTCGGTGCAGGCGAAAATCGTATACCTATGAGGAAGCGTCCCCCCTACTGCGCATAATACGCCTCCATCTGCTCCTTACACCCCAGGAACACCGGGAACATATTCGGATCAAACTGCGTGCCCATATTTTCCGTAATAATTCTGGTAACTTCCGGAACACTCATTGCCTTACGATAACAACGATCACTAATCAAGGCGTCATACACATCTGCGACTGCCATGATACGAGCTTCAAGCGGAATCATTTCACCGACCAGGCCTTCCGGATAGCCACCGCCATCCCAGCGTTCATGATGGAAACGCGCTACATTATAAGCGCATTGCACGAAATGTTCCTCCTCTACGTCATCCAAAATCAAATGCACAAACTCACCACTCTTAACCGAGTGAGATTTCATAATTTCATATTCCTCGTCAGTTAAACGTCCCGGCTTCAGGAGGATATGGTTGTCAATCGTAATCTTACCAAGGTCGTGCATAGGTGCGGCACGAATAATATCATCCGCCATCTGTTCTGTCATATCGTATAATTCCTGCTTGCGAATCTCTTCCACAAGAATACGCACAACCTCGCTGGTACGTTTAACATGACCACCGGTATTGCTGTCTCGGTTATCAATCATATTGGCAAGACCGATGACGACCTTTTCCTGAATATTTTTGATATTCTCCATCTTCTCAGAAACTTCGGCATTCAGCGTTTCGTTATAGTGCTGCATAACCTGGAAGACTCTGCGTTCCTCCGTAATGTCTCGAACGTCAAACAGATATCCTTGCGTTCTGCCGTTCTTTCGCATTGAAAACTCAGAGATTTCACAAAGACACGCCATATCGCCAACCTGGAAATCACGAGTTAACGTCTGATCCTGCTTATATTCATCTAAAAGACCATAGAATACATCAGCAGATAAGGTTCCCTCCTTTAATTTGGTATCCACAATCTGCAGCTCCAACTCAGGAAGGAAATCATAGGTTTTTTCACTACAACTTAAAAAGTTCCCCGCCAAATCAAGCGCCACATACCCTCGCGAAGTACTTTTGGCCATCTCGATGGAAACCAGCCCGGAGATATCGTGGTTATGATCACGGTCATAGTTAATCGCAATTAAGAAATCCGCAACCACATACAGCGTCGGAAGTAACGAAAAATCAATATCAATTAGTGCCTCGACAACATAAAGCAAGATGCCGGCAGACAAAAGCGTCGTGTACAGCGATAGCGTTTTTCGAGAATACGTCCCTCTTCGAATCCACGCAACAGCAAGGGTTGAGATGATTAGCACCATAAAAATCAGCAGGAAGACCCAGTGAAGTGACTTAAGAGGTCCACTCTCCATCTTCGTTGCGATTCCATAGCCGGTATCAATCAGCTCCATCGACTTGTAATACAACTCGTTGTGAATACAGCCCCAGAACAGATACATATGGATAAATGTTACGCAGTAAATGAGAATCTTAATCCACCGCTTTACCGTAACTCCCATCATATAGAGAATTGCAAATAAAATAACTGCCGGTAAAACCGTACTGTCCAGGTAGATAAACGAAAATGCCATCTTCGCGCCTTCCGTTGTCACAACCATGGTTTTTAGCCAGTATCCAAGCAAAATGATTGGCACAAGAACTACAATCGTCCAGTAATGTATGTCAACATTTACGTAATTTTTCATCGCCATATGCACGATGATGATAAGGGATATCAGCAATAAGATCCCAAAATATATGCTGATCATAATCTCTAACTCTCCTTCTCAAAAAAGTTGCGTATGCTAACCAGAATCGATTCCTTAGGCTGCGTTTTCAGCAGATAACCCTGTGGTTTTAATGCTAAAAGCTCGCGCACTGTCTCCTGATCATTTTTAGAAGTCAAAAAGATGACCGGCGGTCTTTCCTTCTCGCTTTCGCTATTGAGCATTTCCAGAAACTGCGCACCACTGCAAACCGGCATTTCGTAATCAAGGAGGATTAAATCCGGTTCCTTCATACTGATTAGCTTAATTGCCGTAAATGCCGACGGACACACACTGACATTGTACTCTTCCTCCAGCCATTCTGTAACCGTTCGTAAAAATGCCGGCGAGTCATCTACAACCAGAATCTGCTTTCGAAGCCCGTGATTTTTAATTTTTTCAAGGAGCTCCAGAACCTTTTCCGCAACATCCTTGGCGTTCACAGGACGCTCAAACTTTTCTGCGACCAGAGTCGGAGAAGTAACCTCCATTAACGTATTAATGTTGTCAGCTTCCCCTACCAGTAACAGATGACTTCCCTGCTCAATGCAGTAATCATATAAAAACGCGCGTTCCTGGACAAATTCAAGCAACAGTTCTGCCTCCGCGATTACCAGTGGCGGCATAATCTTAGGATGATTGGAAATACATTTGCTGACTTCTAAAAGGTCTGTTGTAATCTCATATTCCTCCAAAAAAACTTTAAGAGCTCCATTAACAAAAGAAATATTATGATGAACAACAAACAATACCTGAACTTCATTTTGTTCCATAACAACTACTCTCCTATTATCTTTTTGCAGATCTGTTCGCATCCTTCCGCATCCAGATTTGCAACTGCAACTTTAAGTTCTTCCAATACTTCTTGCAATGCTGCATCATTCCTATAGCTGTCAAGTTCCTTTACAATCGCATCAGAGCCTTTAATATCATAAGCATTCATGCTGGTAATCAGTTGTTTTAGCAAGCTGAGCAATGCTTCCTCGTGGATGTTCCCTTCCTTTGCATCCACATCACTATTTGATTCGAAATAAGCCTTAAACTCCAGATAAACCTTAATCCAAAATTCCAGGAAATATTCCGTCGTCTCAAGAATCTGCTGCACCTTTTTATCTCTTGCCGCATACTCAAGCTGTGCCGCAGCGCCATGCACCTGCAAGGCTCCGCACAGTGCTGCCGATGTCTTCATTGCATGCACCTTAATGCGGTAGTGTGTAAGGGCATCCGGATTCTCCGGATCAGCCTTTAACTGCTGATAGTATTCACGAAGTTCATTGGCATCTGAGGTGGCAAGCTGAACAAATCGTTCCATAATCCGAAGCGCACCATCCGCTCCTCCGCTGTGTTCTAGCGCGTATGTTATGTCAACGCCTTCGATTTCCGGCATTGCAAGCGCAGGTTTCGTACCGACCGAAGACTGATTCTTGTTCACAAGTTCATCCGGCAGGATTTCGATAATCATGTCTTCTAACTTGCTCTCGTCAATCGGCTTGGCAAGGAAATTGGTAAATCCTTCTTTCAGATATTGTTCCTTTGCTCCCTGCATCGCATTGGCCGTCAGGATTACAATTGGAGTCTGCTTGTTCTTTCCATTTTCCTGTTTTTTGATGCGATGGAAGGCTTCAATACCATCCATCTCCGGCATCATATGATCCATAAAGATCAGATTGTATTCATGTTCCTGTGTGAGTTTCAGTGCCGCCGCTCCACTGGTGGCCTTATCAATCTTCATCTGTGTATCTTTCAAAAGATTCACAAACACAATCAGGTTCATATCATTATCATCTACTACAAGGACGCGAGCTTTCGGAGCAGTGAAGATCGAACGTTCTTCTTCTCCCACCATTTCCGAGTTCACGGTCTCCCAGTTTACCTTACCAACCGGCTCTGGGTCTAATACCTTTTGTTCAATTTCAAAATAAAAATCGCTACCCTTTCCATAAACACTTGCAACCTTGAGCTGTGAGCCCATCAAGTCCAAAAGTCCCTGCACCAGATTCATTCCGATACCGGTTCCTTCCACCTTGCGATTCTTTTGCTGATCAAATCTGGAGAAACGTTCAAATAATTTCTTTTGATTTTCAGGTGTGATTCCGGAGCCGGAATCCTTTACGGAAAACAGCAGATGCACCTTGTCTTCTTCTATCATCTTGCCAAATACAGACATTCTAATCCCACCGGACTCTGTGTACTTTAAGGCATTTGTAAGCAGGTTAATGATAACCTGTTTTAATCGAACGTCATCCCCTAACAGCCGATCCGGCAGTTTCTCACTGACGTCAATTCGAAATTCCAGATTCTTGCTACGAATTCTGGTTTTTACTACGCATTCAGCTTCGTAAATCATCCTCTTAAGAGAGTATTCTCCCTCTACCAGTTCCATCTTACCGGCTTCAAGTTTCGAATAATCCAAGATACCGTTAATCAGCGCAAGCAGCATATTACCGGCAACTTTAATATCTCTTGCATAGGAGCGCACCGCATCCTCACTACTCTCACGCAAAATCATCGTATCAAGACCAAGTATGGTATTAATCGGTGTCCGAATTTCATGTGACATATTCGCAAGAAATGCACTCTTGGCATTGTTCTCCGAATTCGCCTTTTCCACTTCACCGAGCACCTTATCAAGTTCTTCTTTTTCATCGTTAATCTGCTGCACAGTAAAGAGCACCTTCGTAACCATATCGCGATCATTTCTCTCCATCGCAATAAACTGAATACGATTCCAGCCATACCTCTTGCTTTCGTATTCGAATACGATACTATTCTTTGAAGCCATTCTGGCAGCCATGGTGTTTAAGTCGGCAAATTCTTGTGTAAGCTCTAAGTATTCCTCCTTTGGATCCACACGAAACAGATGCTGGAACTGTTCTTGCGCCGTCATCTCCTTTGGCCTGTCTGCATCCATCTCCTGTTTCATGCCAACCGGCGTAATCGTATCTGATTGTAGATCCACGATGTAAACAACCGTGTATAATTCCGACAGACAGGAAATACCGGACATACGAATTTCATTTTCCTTTTGTGTCTTCCTATATACATATCTGGCAACGAAAAACATACCTACAACAAAGAGCCAGAATAAGGTAAGTACTACAAACACATAGAATAATGCACCCTTTGTGATATCCCGGTAGTAGTGAAAATCGATATGATAATTCGTTAAATCAATTTCATCCTTAAAATAAAAGATGCCTCCAACAACGGTACTGTCACCCGGTTGAATCGGCTGTTCTTTAAAACTTTGCGTCGGATAATAGGTAACATAGTCACCTTTTTGGAGCGGAATCAAAAGATCCGAGCCATCAAGAATATAATCCAGTTCCAAATCATCGAGCTCATACTTGGCAAGACACAGTTTTTGCACGGTTTCTTTGTCCGTTCCCACATATTGGTGAATCTCCACTTCACCATTCCAAAACTGATTGATGTAACAATCATCAACAATTTCCAATGTCAGCGTCCAGTCTTTTAACAACACATTCGAATTGTTATATATCTGCATATCATAGATATTTCCCCAGATGCCAAGGTCAATCTTCTCCCAGGAGGAGGTACTGTCTCCTCGATAGTGCACATCTGCGTATACTTCTTTATTTTCTGCCAGTCCTTCTGTTACATGTTCTTCATTATTAAACTTCCAGCCCAGCAAGATCTGCACCACGATTAAAAGCGCACATGCAATTCCCAGTACAATGATAAAAATAATTTTATGTTTTGTACGTCTTTTGTCCATAATCTATATCCCCTATTTCATTGCTATTCAATTTTTCAAAAAATTTTAGTCATCCACGATTTATTATAGGCTATTATTCCCATTTTTTCAATCAATTGCTCGAATTATGTATTAAATTCGCTCCTGTTTTCAAAAAAAAATACAGGTAATGAGAATCCCATTACCTGTATCTTGATGTTAAGAGTACATTGAATGCACCAGATTATAGATAAACTTACCGGTTGTCAGCTTATATAATGCATGAAAGAACTTATACTTCCCGCCAACAACATAGTATGGTTTTGGTGCTTTGGCCGTTGCTGCCTTGACAATAACTGCCGCAACATCATCGGCAGACATGCCATTTTGCTCATCCTTCTCCATGGCCTCAACTGCAGCCACATTTTTGGTATATACCTGATCCCCCGAAGAGTCCTTTCTACGCTCCGCGGTAAATCCGGTCTTGGCATCTCCCGGCATGATGGAGGAAACCTGAATTCCAAAATCCTTTACTTCGTTGCGAAGCGCAAGAGCCATCATATGAACGGCAGCCTTGGAAGTGGAATAAAATGCCTGATAGGGAATGGCAAGTTCTCCTGCCACTGAACTTACAAATACAATCGCGCCGCTTCCCTGGCTGCGCATTATGGGCAGTACCGCTTGTGCGCAGATTAATTCGCCCATAAAGTTTACATCCATCTGATCACGCACATCAGAAATCTTAGTATATTCAATCGGCCCTGAGATTCCAAATCCGGCATTATTGATTAGTATATCGATTCTGCCTTCCTTGTCCATGATTTTCTTAACAGCCTCATAAACAGCCTGCTCATCTGTTACATCGGCGCACAAACTAATCGCCCCCTTAGGGACAATACTTCGCCGCGAAATTCCATACACCTCATACCCTAATTTTAATAAACGCACGCATGTTGCATATCCGATTCCGGAACTGGCTCCCGTAACCAATGCTACTTTCTTCATCTGCTTTCTCCTTATACTGCTACATTATTCGTATCATTTTTTAGGTACCCATGCTCCTTCATCACTTCCGTCAAGATTGTAACTGCTTTTTCAAGCTGTTCGGTGGAATGTGCAGAAGAAATATTAAAACGAAGGCGACTCTTTCCTTTTGGTACTGCTGGATATACTGCTGGTGGAACAAAAACGCCGCGTCGCATCATCTCCCCGGACAAAGCCGTTGCTTCACTATCCGGTCCGACCATAACAGGCACTATGGCACTCTCACCCGCAAGGCAGGTATCCATGCCTTCTTCCTTACAACGACGAACAAAATACTCAATATTACGATGCAACTTTTCCACCATCGAGTTATCCTGCTGAATAATTTCAATCGCTTTCATACACGCTGCTGCAAGAGGCGGTGCAATACCGGCTGAGAAGACAAATCCATTCATTGAATAACGAAGATACTCCACAATAGAATGATCTGCCGCAATAAATCCACCACAGGTTCCAAGTGCTTTTGACAACGTTCCGTACTTAATATCAATGTCATGCGGATCCAGGTGGAAATAATCATCCACGCCACCGCCGTGCGCTCCAATTACACCGCCGGAATGCGCCTCATCCACCATCAAGAAGCAGCCGTACTTCTTCTTGAGACGAACGAACTCCGGAACCGGCGCTATATCGCCATCCATACTATAGACACCTTCAATTACGATTAATACTTTATTGTATTTTCCTTCGATTCTCTGAAGTAAATGTTCAAGTGCCTTTAAGTTATTATGCGGAAATGGCTTGCTTTCTGCCGCAGACAACTGCACACCCTGTGCAATCGAATTATGCGACAACTCATCATAAATAATATAGTCGCCATCTTCCATAAAACTACTGATAAATGTCAGATTCGTTGCCCAGCCACCGGTACACACAATTGCATCTTCCGTATGCTTCCAGTCAGCAATTGTCTGCTCCAGCTTTTGATACAAGGTTTTTTCACCGGCCAGCACTCTAGAACCACTTGCCGAGGTCCCGTATTTTTTCACTGCTTCAATGGCAGCCTTGCTGGTCAGCGGATGTCCGGAAAGTCCCAGATAGTTGTATGAGCCAAGGTTGATGACACGTTTTCCTCTTATGATACTGGTATCTGAAATCAAGCTGTCATGGGGAAGGAAATATGGATTATCGATTCCTTCAAATAATTCAATATTACGCTTCACATGCTCTTTGTACTGCTTGCTTTCCTTAAAGTCCGTAATCCGTTTTGTTTTTTCACTTTCACCGGACTCTGCCACCTTGAGGCTGACGCCCTTTAGCTTCGCTTCAATAATCTGTGCAACCTTCTCTACGGTTGTCATGACCGCAATCTCCTGATTCGAGAAGATCATATTGTAATGCGTCTCAAGAGAATCGTATGCGCTAAACATCGTTAAACTGTCTCCGCCAAGTTCCTTGACAAAATGCGTCGTATCTTTAATCTGCTCCGGTTCCACATTCAGATTGTCTGAGATAATTTCACGAACCACCTCGCGAATCTGTCCGGCAGAATCTTGTGCCGTTTCTTCCTTCGCACAGTTTTCATCGCTTACATAATCCGGAATATCAATTTCCGCATAGTCCCACTGTCCGCCTTCGATGGCTTTTTTTAGTGTCATTCTTTGAATCTTCATCGCTGCGGAAAGTGGAAGCGGCCGGTTTGACACAAGTAGATGTCTCACCTTTTCATTTACCGCAAGAGTGGCATTCACCCCCGATACAACTTTGGCCAGTTTCTCCGGGTCAAATGTCTTCTCGTCTTTGGTAACCACTAAGGTAACTTCCTCATAGTTTCCTTTGCACACACCAAGAATACAATGCTTTGTTGTCCCCGGAAGATACGAAAACTTTTCATCTAGCAGGTCCGGATAGATATTCTCTCCGGAAGCGTTGATGATTACTTCCTTGATACGGCCGGATATATAAAGACCTTCCGGCTCTTCTCTGACCTCGTCTCCTGTATGAAACCACTCTTTAAGATCTCGTTTGACCAGTTTTCCATCAACCATCGTACCGGTATAGAGCATGTCACCTCTTAACAACAGCTCGCCCTTTCCGGCCGGCTCTACCTTATATTCCATAAGGTCAAATGGTTTTCCGATTCCGCCTTTCATCTGCTGCTTTGGATCAAGCGAACCTTCCGCAGACATGATGCCACACTCTGTCATCCCAAATCCTGTCAGAATCTGATAGCCAATACTGTGAATCGTACAAAGTGTATCTTCCGGCGTATGTCCTCCGCCGGCTGCCATAAGACGAATCTGCGATCCAAGCAGTTTCGCCTGAATCTGCTGCTTTTGCTCTTGCGTCAGCTTCGCTGCATCCGGTGCCAGACGCTTGATATTCGCTGCGAGCGCGTTAAAAAACATCGGCACACAAAATAGATGTGTAATTCCATGCTTTTTGCAGGCTCCAATCACCGTTTTGACATTACGATCTCTTACATACACCAGAGTTTTTCCAGAAAGTGAATACCACATATAAACCGCCAGCAGTGCAAACACGTGGAAAAATGGCAAAAACGCCAGCATCTTACACGGCTTTCCTTCCACAGTAGGAAATTCCGGATTCGCTTTATGCAAATCATTTAACGCAATCATCTGTGTGCAGGTTGTCTTTTCCTGATAGACAAACACGCGGCTGTTGCCTGTCGTTCCGGAAGTACAAAGCATGATATACTCGCCCCAATCCTCAAGTCCGGCTTCCCCCGGCTCAAGTAATTTTCCGGCTTCAATCCAGTTCGCACTCTCATCTGTCAGGCATTTTTCCGACACATACCGCTTCGCTCCGGCTTCCTTCATAATACTGTTTCGATTTTCTGCTCCCATCCCCGGGCTGATTAAGATTGGTGTGGCACCGGCCATTAAGATTCCCCAAAACCATACGCCCCAGGCCATGGACGTATCTGCCACAAGTGCAAGAACCTCTCCTTTTTCTACGGCATATTCCGTCTGCAGATGACCGCACGCCACATAGACTTTCTGCGTAAACTCCTGGTAAGACCTTTTTAAGATCTCACCATTTTCACGCATAATCTCAGCTTCTGTATCATTTCCATATCGTTCCATCAGATGAAACATCTTCCTATAAGTCGGCTCTTTTTTCAAAGCCTCAACTACATATTCCCAATTAGATTTCATGTTTGTCTCCTACTCTCGATTATCCTTTAAACTTTCCACCATATTTACTTTGTTTACCTTGCGATTCAGGATTGCAAGGGAAATCAAATAACTAATCACAATAATCACGACCACTCTTACAACAGAAGTTGGCGCAATGCAGGTCTTGATATAGGTGTTATACGCTGCGACATTGGAGTCAAAGGTACTCTTGGTCACGCTAAATCCACCTAAGATACCAAGGACAATACCAACCGGCAAAAAGAACGTATAGACGTGCGTCATAATCTTATTGATTTCTTTCCTGCGATAGCCCAGCACCTTCAGCATCGAGATCGATGGCCGGT
Source organism: Eubacterium sp. (assembly GCA_024690665.1). Taxonomy (GTDB): domain Bacteria; phylum Bacillota; class Clostridia; order Lachnospirales; family Lachnospiraceae; genus Eubacterium_C. Next base: position 41,462 of record JAILOU010000032.1, on the reverse strand, counting down.
TCTCTGTCACAATAACATTGACCATCAGATAGATGGTGATAATACAAATCAGCATTGCAAATGGAAGCAGCATCATGGACACCTGTCCCATCATCTCCTCCATCATTCCAATCTGTTCCTTAAATGACTCTTTTGTCACTGTCTTGGAGATTTCAGAATCCTCATAATCAAGTTCTTCATTTGTAACAACAGCGTTGTAATACGAATCATCCGGAAGATCCATCAGTTCTGCTGCCGTCTTTTGTGATGTAAAGATCATTGGCTGAGAATCGTTATAGACAATACCGCTGATTTCAATTTCATGCTCCTCAAGTGAGGCAATGTCATAGATGGTCATGGTATCTCCCACCGATACATCAAACATCATCGCCGCCATAGACGTAATGTAATATTCGTCATCCTTTTGCTCAATGATTTCTCCGGTCTCATTGTCTTCTAACTGAATATAAGCATTGTCATCCATCCCCATCATCGTAAAAGTATCATCCGAATCTTTTACTTCATAGGAAAGTGCCAGAATCTCAGCGCCGCTGGCCGGTTCTTCAGATTCCATGGTATTTAAGAAATATTCATACTTAAAATCACCGATACGGTCGACCGACTCATCGATATAAACGCGAAGCGAGTCCACAATGACCGAACAATATACCAGCAAGATTCCACTAATTAACATTCCCAAAAGAAGAATTACGATTCTGGTTGGTTTGCCAAATGTAGAACGAAGGATAAACTTCCCGCGAAACTTCATTCTGGACTTTTCCATACGAAAGCGGCTCTTTCCTTCCTTTGTTGTATTGCCGCTTACCATATCTACGACATTTGCCCGCATCACAAGAAGTGCAACCAAAAATACAGCGATAAAATAACAGATTGCCGGAAGCACCAGAATCATAACCGTCTTAGGCACGTCAAATTGATACGCAATCGGAAGCGGCTCAAGTTTCATAAAAAACTCCGCTGCCATAACCGGAGTGAGCGGGAACCACAGCAAGATACCAATCACACTGCCGATGAGTCCCGGAACAATTCCAAAGACACTGTAATGTCTTGCCAGCTCTTTTTTCTGATATCCCATCGCAGTCAGTACACCGATGTACTTTTGCTCCGACTTAATCTTTCGTCCAAGCACAACCGCCACAATAATAATGACGAATCCCAGTATCAGCGGCAAAATCATATTCATAGACGCATCATACTGTTCAATCTGCGTGGTAGCCGTTGAGATACGAAGGTTCGTATCATCGGTGATATAGGTTGCCGTCATAAAATCATCATATAGTTCCTTACGAAATTCTCTTTCGTTATCCTCATGGAAGATTACCGAGTAATAAGAAGTAATTTCCTCTTCATCAATCTCATCAAATGCATCATCCGATATGATTCCGATTCCAAAAGACTCCGGTGCAGACAGGTTATCCGATAATTCTTCTAAGACCATCAGATAATCCGGTCTTACAAAATACCCGGATACGGTGTACGTCTTATCCTCAAGCTGAATCTCATCACCAACCTCATATCCATTGGTGGTTGCATAAGAGGTACTTAACAAAATATCCTGATCGGAAGAAATATCCTCTCCTTGTGTTACTTCATATAGATTAATGTCCTTAGTGGTATGAAGCAGACGAATTGTATCTTCCTCATCCGTCTCAAGTTCTGCCTGTTTTTGCAGTTCAATTTCCATATCATATTCTTGTTCATATTCTTCTATATCATCATCTGTCATTTCGTTATAGACCGTAAACTGTGCCTGTTCTACCTTGCACTTTTCGTTCAGATCGATAATGTAATCGGACTCGTTCTTAACGCCTCCCGTAATTGACAGATACATGCTCGCTACCAAAGCTGTAAGAACAATAATACATATATAAAAAGATAAGTTTTGCTTTATATTTCTCTTATATCGTTTATTTAAAGTCATGTTAAATCCCTTCTAGTCCCCTCTTATAATTCCAGCTGAGCGGCTGTCTTTTTTTCTGTATTTTGAATATTCTTCACAATCTTACCGTCATGAATCCGAATGATGACATCTGCCATATCTGCAATCGCTTCATTATGGGTAATAATCACAATTGTCGTCTGATATTCGCGGTTCATCTTCTCTGTAAATTCAAGTACCGTGCGGGAAGATTTCGTATCAAGCGCTCCCGTCAGCTCATCGCAAAGCAATAACTTTGGATTCTTTACCATCGCTCTTGCAATCGCAACTCTTTGCTGCTGTCCACCGGAGAGTTCTCTTGGGAAACGATGCTTATACTCAAGAATATCAAGTTTAGATAACACATCATCAATCTCCAGCGGATGATTAGAGATATCTGCAACAACCTCCACATTTTCCCGAACGGTAAGGTCCGGAATCAGATTGTAAAACTGAAAGACAAATCCCACATCCTCTCTACGGAATCTGGTCAGCTGTTTATCGCTCATCCCCGTCAGATTGTGACCGTTAATCTCAAGCGCTCCGGAGTCAAGAGTATCAAGTCCTCCAAGCATATTCAGCAGCGTACTCTTACCCGATCCGGACGGTCCTAAGATGACATTAATCTTGCCATTTTCCAGTTCCAGGTCCGCGCCGTCAAGCGCCTCTACCTTCGCTGCTCCTTCTCCATAACTTTTTCTTCCATTTTTCAAATCAATAAACATCTTTTTTGTTCTCCTTCCTGCTAATTGGTTACTGTCATAATGGATTCTTTTATTTCCTGTAGTAATGTATGAACAACCTGCTGCTCACTTTCTTCATATGGAAAGAAATGATTTCCCGCATATTCATACTGTGTAAATGAGCCGTTTGTTACTTCGGCCCAGCTTTTCATAATTTCTTTTGTCGCATTCACATCTTCTGTTCCGCTAAGCGTCACAATTGGTGTTTCAATCGTGCTGCCGCAGTACTCATAACGCTCGTGCAACTTGTAATCGTTGAAAATAATCGGCAAAAACACCTTCTGAAACATACCATCTTCAATCGTCTCTTCATCTAACATGCCCTGAAACAACAAGTCTTCCTTTAGCGCCTCAATTCCCTGGCTACACTGAAAGGTAGACGGATCTTCTTTGTGCGGTGCATGTCGTCCGGCCACAAACAGTTTCTCCGGCCTTAGGTCATACCTGCTCTCCAACAGATATGTTGTTTCAAATGCAATTGCCGAGCCAAGGCTGTGTCCATAAATAAAGAACGAACGCCCATCATAAACCTGGGCAATCGCATCGGCAAGCTGCTGTGTCAGCGCCCCAAAATCTGTCATACACTCTTCATCAATTCGTGGACCTCTGCCCGGTATCTCCACCGGCACAATCTCCACATGCGGCGAGGCATTTCGCCATTTATTGAAGATTACAACGCTGCCGCCCGCATGATGAAAGCAAAACAAACGGCATTCTTTGTACATCTCATCAAGCTCAAATGGAAATACCTTATCTCGCAATTTTTTCTCCATGTTGCTACTCCCTTCTGTTATATTGCATTTTTTTATCAACTGTGTTATAACCACTCCAATGATTATTTATGTAAAGGACTGTGTCTTAGTATGATTTATCTGTTACCCCATCCTTGTGATTTAAACTGGGATGATGAAACTTCTTTCGATTGCTTATTACCGGAATCCAGACTTCAAAAAGCGCTACGCTATGTCCATATGTCAGACCGGCTTTTATGCCGCAAAGCGTATTTTTTATTGTGTTATGCGCTGTCTGATTCCCATCAGATTCCTTTCGGAGTCAGGTTGTCGTGCGACTCCCATAAAAAACCGTATCTAACCGACTATCCAAAGATTCATTTTAACTTTGCACACTGTAAGGACGGTATTATTGTCAGCCTCTCTTCCACAGAAACAGGTGCTGACATTGAAACCATCACCTCATATGATTACCGTCACATGTTGAATCTGCTTTCCGCTTCTGAGCAAAACCTTCTTAGACATTCTAAGCAGGCTGACACCGACTTTACCGCGATCTGGACCTTAAAAGAAGCCTACGGCAAATACCGTGGCACCGGTATCATCTATGACCTTGCCGCCAACTCCTTTACGCCGCACTATAACGAATGGCACTCACAAGACAACCTTTTGTTTTACACCAGCATCTTAGGCTCCACTGTTTACAGCGTCTGCCGCAAGGATTCCAGCAACATCGCTGTCATCGAGGATGCCCTCCTTACAAAGTTTTTAACTCAGTCGGGGTACAAGCTCCGACTGAGTTAAACGCTCCGCGAGGATGCGCACGGATTCGGACAGGAATTTGTCTGCTGAAGCAGACCCGAATCCGGCGCGCAAGACTCGCGAGCGAGTCTTGACCGGAACATCAAAATCCCATATAGGTTTTGATTTCCTCCATAACGCTCATCTGGTCCACCCTAAACGGACAACTCTGATTGCAATGATTGCATCTTATGCAGTCTGATGCATGTTTTTCCAGATTTTTGTAATGCATGGCTGCCATCTCATCGCCAACTCTTGCGAGGTCATAGTATTTATTGACCAGCCCCACATTGATGCCCTGCGGACAGGGTGCGCAGTGATTGCAGTATACGCATCTTCCGGCAACATCCTTAGGTGTTGCCGTGGAAATAATGCTGTAATCTAATTCTTCGCTCGTTGCATCAAGCAGATGCAACACCTTGTGCAAATGCTCTTCACTTGAAATTCCCGGTACCACCGTTAATACGCCCGGTTTATCCAGTGCATACTTAAGGCATTGCACTTCTGTTAGTGCCTGTCCAAATATGCTTTGCTTATCATCCAGCAGCTGACCGCCTGCATAAGGCTTCATCACCGAGATTCCAACCCCTTCTTTTTCACAACGCTGATACAGATGCATGCGCTCTACGGCTGTTCCATTTGCAAAATCACCGTGGTGATAGTCATAAGCCGGGTTAATGCTAAACATCAGCATTCCCAGATCCACTTCATCCATGATCTGCTCGGCAATTACCGGCGTGTGTGAAGACAGCCCCAGATGCCGGATAATGCCCTGCTCTTGATAGCGGCGAATCATATCCAGGATTCCTTTCTTTTGATGCATCTGCCAGATCTGTGCCTGGTCGATACAATGAATAAATCCAAAGTCAATATAATCCGTCTTAAGCTGCTTTAGTTCTGTTTCGATACTTTGTTCAATCATCTTCGGGTTCAGCGACCAGCCATACTTTCCGCGGTTGTAGATTGCACCAAAGTGCAGCTGATAGAAGATGTCTTTTCTTCGTCCGTTAGAGAAGACCTCCCTGTGCAGATCAAACAGCTCACTGCTGCCGCCTGCAAGGTCAAAGTAATTGATTCCGTTATCATATGCCGTCTCTAAGATTCGAATTCCTTCGTCGTGCCCGTTATCACTTAACACACTTGCGCCAAGCCCTAAGATGCTGATTTTATCCTTTGTTTTTTGATTGATTCTATACTCCATATTGCTACTCTCTGTTATCCTTAAGGCTCTCCGTCATGTCGACTTTCTTTACTTTTCGCTCTACGATTTTGAGTGAAATCATATAGCTGACGACAATCAAAAGAACGTATTTGACAATGGATGCCCATGACATATGCGCCGTCACATAGGTGTTAAAAGCCTCTGTGTTGTACCAAAAATACCATTTGTCAAATAAGATACCGGCCAGCAGCCCAACTGCAATTGCAACCGGAATAATAAAGTGATAGACATTGACGGCCACCTTGTGAACCTGCTTCTTTTTATATCCCAAAACCTTGAGAATGGAGATGGAAGTCTTATTCTCCGACACAATCATATTGACCATGATATACATCACAAACACGCACAAGATAAGGCCAAATGGAATATGAATCTTCACCTCCGATTTGCACAGCTCATATACCTGAACAATCTGTTGTTCCATCGATTCTTTCGTAATGGTCTGACTGATTTCGCTTTCTTCAAAGTCAATCGGATCTTTTGCCAGGACCAGATTGTAACAATCCTTTGAAACGCCCAGAATATCATTGGCCTGCTCCTTGGAGGTAAAGATCAGATTCTGAAAATCGTTGTCTAAAACGCCGTCAATTGTGATGGTGATTTCTTCTAACGATGCTGAATTTTTAAGAACAAGCTCATCGCCTTCTTCCACGCCATAGATTGTGGCACCCATATGCGTGATGTAATAGCCTCCATCTGACCAGTCTGCCACGCCGCCACCTGTTAAGTCGGTATTTAACAGCTGCGTATCATCTACGCCGATCATGCTAAGTGCCGAAGCATCCTCTCCGCACTCAAACGCAATACTCGTTGCCTCGGTTCCTTCTTGCAGCTTCTCCTCATGAAGCTGCGTAAGATAGTACTGATAATTTAAATCCTTCATCTTGGCAATGGACTCGTCCACGTAAACGTGGAGCGAATCAATCATGCCGTAGGTAAATAGAAATATCAGACTTCCGCAACAGATGCCTATGATAACAATCATAGTTCTGACCGGCTTTCCAAAGATGGAACGAATCCTGTACTTTGTGACATAACTGATATGCGCATGAGGCATCCGAAACAGCGACCTTGCGCCTCTCTTACCGGTTCCATGAATCATTGCAATGGCATCCTTTCGCATAATAACCATTGCTGTTACAAACACCGTCATGGTATAAGCCACAAGCGGCAGCGCAAAGGAAACCACCACGCTTTGAACCGTTAGCGTATAGTCGATGGCCTGTGGTTCGAGCTTCACAAATGCCCACGGAATCAAAACCGATTCCAGCGGAATTGCAAGCGCTACTCCAAGTGCGCTTCCAATCAGCGCCGAAAACACGCCAAAGAAGCTATAGTGGAAGGCAAGCTGCCATCTGCCATATCCAAGGGCTTTTAAAATACCTATCATCTTTTGTTCTGATCGAATCTTTCTTCCAAGCACCACGGAGATAATAAAGACAATCAGCACGAAGATAACCGGCACCACAACATCCTTAAGAAGCTGCGCTGTCTCCAGTGAAAAGTCTGCCGTGCTGATACGGTTGTTGTTTTCTTTGTCGGTATAACTTGCCATCATGTAATCTTCATGAATTGCTTTTCGAAAGGCTTCTTCATCACTGTTTTTGGTGTAGCGCACGCTATAATACGACACTTCATCTTCCTGCATTTCATCTGCGATTTTTTCATAACGTGCTGCAGACACCATCGCAATTCCAAAACTTTCCGGAATCGCATAGCTGCCTTTGATATCTTCCACAACATACAAATAATCCGGACGGTCAAAGGCACCGACAATCGTATAACTTTCACCGCCAAGTTCAAATGCATCGCCAATGGAAAGCTGATTGCTATCCATATAGGATTTCGAAAGCAGAATTTCATCATCTGCCTGAATATCTTCCCCGAGTGTTACCTTATAGCGGTTAATCTTCTGCGTTTCTTTTAATAAACGAAGCGTATCCGATTCCTCATCTACATCAATGTAAGACTGCTCTTCGATCGTGAGGGAATACTGTTTTTCATACTCTTTCATCGCATCCTCATCCGGCGTCTGGTAGAGAATAAACTGTGCATCCTCCATCGCGCACTCCTGCTTAAAACTGCTTAGATGCTTTTCCATAATCGTAAATCCGCATGCCATTGTGACATACAAGACAATGATGGATGCCGTAAGCACAACAATGCTGATGTAAAATGACAGATTGCTTTTTATATTTCTTCGATATCTATTGTTTAAAACCATTTTCGTTCCACTCTTTTCTTAGCCCACAAGCTGAGCAATCGTTTCCTTTTCGAAAAAGTCTGCGATTTCAAGTGTGTCACCGGTTTTCTCCAGATACATCTGCGCCACCTTGGCTGCGATAAAGGAATTACCACCCAAATCAAAAAACGAATCTTCCAGTCCCGGGCTTTGTTCAAGCCCAAGGACCTCCTTCCAGATTGATTGCATTACTGTCTGCTTAGCCATACTGTTTATTCTCCTTTTTGTGTCATCATATCTTCTTCCAGATATGTATCAATTAATTCTGCCGCACTCTTTATATCCGGCTCATTTAAAAGCGTTGATAAGATCTCATAAAACGGCACCTTTTCTTCAAACTCATTGACAAGCTCTGTCGCGGCATTTCCCATAATCAGAGAATCCGCGCCCAGATCATAAAAATCATCCTCCATAGATATATGCGGTACCTTCAATGCTTTTTTCATTACTTCAAGGACAACCTGCTCGGTCGGTGTCAGATCGCATTGACAATCCGGCTGTTCTTCTTCGATTTCCTGTTCGCTTTGCTCTTTTATGATTTGTCCAATCTCTTTTCGATTAATCTTGCCGTTGGACGTAAGCGGAAGTTCTTTTGTAAATACAATCTTTGTTGGAAGCATGTATTTTGGAAGTTTTTTCACAAGTTTTTCCTTTAGCTCGTCTTCTTTTAGATGCGTATCCTGACCGGTTTGCACATATGAATATAATTTCTTCGAGCTTCCACCTAGTTCAAGCGCCAGGCTGACAGATGTCAAGACCCCATCCATCTTCGAAATCACACTGTCAATCTCTCCAAGTTCAATTCGAAAACCTAAGATCTTAACCTGCGTATCTTCTCGTCCTAAGAATTCGATGTTACCATCATCCATTACGCGGCCTAAATCTCCGGTCTTATAAAGTCTTTGACCGGTGCGTGGATTGATTACGAACCTCTTAGCGGTTTCATCTTCGTTATTTAGATAGCCGATTGCCAGACCATCTCCGCCGATATACAGTTCTCCTTCCACCATCATCGGGCGCTCATTTAAGTCCTCATCGAGGACATAAAACTGCTGATTGGCCATTGCCTTTCCGTATGGAATACTGTTCCATGTTTCATTCATCTTCTGATACTCATACCAGATCGACCAGATCGAGGCCTCTGTTGCTCCGCCAAGGCTCATACAAGTAGTAGCCGGGCTCATCTTCTTAATCGCCGGAAACAGTTCAAGCCCAATCCAGTCACCCGAAAGCAGGACACTTTTCACGCCCGACCATTCAAGCTGATTTGCCGACAGATAATCTACATACATCTGCATAAAGGCCGGCACGCTGTTCCAGATTGTTACCTTGTACTTTTGCACAAGTTCGTGCCAGTAGGAAGGGTCCATATAGCGTTCCTTCGACGGATAGACAAGCGTTCCTCCAACCGATAACAAGCCGAAGATGTCATAGACAGATAAGTCAAAATAAAGCTGCGACAGCCCAATTGCGGTATCTTCTTTTCCAACATGAAATCTTTCATTTACATCCTCAATCGTATTGACCGCTCCCGCATGACTGATGACTACTCCTTTTGGCACCCCGGTTGAACCGGAAGTATGAATGATGTACGCGCACGCATCTTCATCCCCTTCTAATTGAAGTGAGCAGCTTTTTGCCTTCTGCAAAGCATCAACACAAATCACATTGCAGCCTTCATACTCTTCCGTGTTCGACGAAAGTGTAAGCACCGTCTTGATCTTTGCATTTTGAATAATATACTTCTTACGCTCAATATCATTGCCATCATCAATTGGTGCATACGCACAGCCCGCACCTAAAACGCCTACAACGGAATAGACCTGATAGACACTTTTTGGCATAATTACCGCAACGCACTGTGCTTCTCCTTTTGTATACGACAGAATCTGCTCAGCCACTGCCGAGGCCATCAAGACGATGTCTTCATAGCTATATGCTTTTTCGCGGTCAACTACAGCCGTCTTCTTCGGGTTCTTCTCATACGCCTCAACAATTTTGGTATGCAAAAGGTGTGTTGGCAGTTCCTTCTTTGTATCATTACCGCGAGATAGATTCTTTGGATACTCATACGCACAGATATTGGGAACCTGTTTTGTCCAAAGCGATTCATCCTTTATGATGGCTTCGAGCGTTCTGCAGTAGTTCTCCCACAAATCATCAACCATACCGTCCGGGAACTGCTCCTTTCGATAATCGAGCGCCAGCATCAGGTTGCCCTGGTCTTCTGACACCTGATGATCAAGCCATACCTGTGGCGTCTCTGAGCAGCTGTATAAACGATTGGTAAACATATTGTCTGCATCATGAAGTCCTAAAGCACTGGTAAATACATACGGGAATACCGGCGTCTTTAACTTCTTTTTGCGAATCAGTTCCCTTTCTACTTCCACACCGTCAAATGAAGCATGATCTAAGTCTTCCCACAACTGCTGCTGCAGATTCTTGCATCGATTTACAAAGGTATCCTGTTTGGAAAAATCCGTTTCCAGCATCGTAAGCGATGTAAAGTCTCCAATAATCCGGTCAATGTCTTCATGCACTTTCCGGCGATTAAAATGTGTCAGATTAATCGTAAATCGTTTCGTCTTGCTCCATCTGTTTAGCACTTCCGTATACAGGGAAATCAAAAATCCCGTTGGTGTAATACCACCGATTGCAGAAATCTTATTCTTAAGCTGTGTCCACCTTGCGCGATCTAGTACATATTCCGTATGACTGAGACGATTCACCTGTTCTTCATCTCCGCCTGCGGTCGGAAGTTCCGGTGCCATCGCAAGTGTGTCGAGTCGATTCATCCAGTATTCTTTGTCTTCTTGATATTTCTTAGACTCTTTGTCTTTTTCCATCATAAGAAGATAATCCCGGAAGGTAACGCCCGGCTGTGCAAGATTGAACGCATCATCTTGATAACACTTTGTCACAAGTTCAAAGAACAAAAAGATACTGTATCCATCAAAAACAATATTGTTAAAGCACAGATTAACCCTCGCCCCGTTATCAACCTGAATAACCCGGATATCAAATAATGGCAGATGTGAACTGTTAAAATGTTCATGCGCCATCTCCTCGCGCACATACATAATCAAGTCCTGCTTTTTTTGAGGCTCATAGGTTGTCGCATCATATTCCTGAATCCGATATGTTGGATAATACTTCAAAACCTGCTGTCGTTCTCCGTCCTCAGACACTACCGCATGCAACATATCCTGCGTCTCAATCACCTTGTTGACAGCTTGTTCAAGCCGCCCGGTATCAAGACTTTCTAGCATCATTTCAAAATAATAATGCGTCGAGATATTCCCGTATTCATATACACTTTTTTCTCCTAAGAAATACGCCTTTTGCACCGCTGTAACCGGAAATGGTTCATATCTATGCTCCTCATCATGTGTCAACAATACAGACGGCGTTTCCTTTTGCTCAGCACCTTTTTCTCTCTCATCCAGAATCGCTGCCAATTCACATAAAACAGGATGATTAAAGATGTCCTTCAAACTGACATTTGCGTGAAATATTTCTTTCATTTCGTTATTTAATTTCACTGCCAAAAGACTGTCTCCGCCAAGTTCAAAAAAGCTGTCATCCCGGCTTACCGCCCGAACCTGTAATGTCTTTTCCCAGATTGTGACCAGCGTTTTTTCTGTCTTCGTCCTAGCCTCCTTTACTGTCTTTTCTTCCTGCAACTCAAGTTTGACATCCATCTGTCTTAGTGCTTTTCGATCCACCTTTCCATTGGCGGAAAGTGGCAATTTTTTGCAGATATGATACAGCTCAGGCACCATATAGTAAGGAACCTTTTCACCCAGATACGCTTTCATTGCTTCTTTTGCTTCTTCTAAAGGCAGCGATTGATCTTGCATAATGACAAATGCAATCAGATGCTTTGTTCCGTGCTCATCTGTGATGGTATCTACAACTCCATTGTGAATCAGATTGCTTTCCTTTAAAGCAGTTTCAATCTCGCCAAGTTCAATTCGATGTCCTCTTACCTTGACCTGATCGTCCTTTCTTCCAAGGAACTCAATCAGACCGTCTTCGCGAAATCTTCCAAGGTCTCCGGTGTGATACCAGCGCTGACCATCTTGTTCTATCGTAAATTGCTTTTGCGTCAGCTCAGGTTCATTGCAATACTCTTTTGCCAGACCGGCTCCGCCGATGTACAACTCGCCGCTGACCCACTGCGGGCAGCCATTTCCCTTTTCATCCACTACGTTAAAACACTGATTGGTTAATGGTTTTCCATACGGAATTGAGGTCCATTTTGGATCAAGCGGCAGCGTTACTTCATAATAATTTGACCAGATAGAAGCTTCCGTTGCTCCGCCCATCGCCGTCATAAATGCATTCGGTGCATACTCTTGTAGTTTCTTAGGAAGTTCCAGCCCTATCCAGTCCCCTGATAAGAAAACTCTTCTCAAGCTTTCCATCTTAGAATTCAAAGTTTGCGCCGTGCCAAGAAGCATGTCCAGGATTGCCGGAACCGAGTTCCACATCGTAATCCGGTAGCGGTTTACATAAGAAAGCCATTTCTCCGCATCTCTTGCGTCTTCTTCCTCGATTGTCACCAGGGTCGCTCCACTACTTAACATGCCGAAGATATCATAAACGGACAGATCAAAATCCAGCGCTGAAACTGCCAGGATGCGATCTTTGCTTGTAACCCGGTACCGTTCATTAAGATCTGCAATCGTATTCCACGCTGCCTGATGCGTGATTACAACTCCTTTTGGCTGTCCTGTTGAGCCGGATGTAAAGATGATATAGGCCTGTTCATCCGGCGCTCCGAGCCGAACTGCCTGTGGCTGTGCCTGGATCTTCATGGCTTCTTCCACACAGATTATGTATCTGTCCTTCGCATCCATTTCTCCAAGACTCTCACGATCTGTTATGACATAACGCACCTTCGCACTCTGGTAGATCTTCTCCCTGCGCTGCGCTGGCTGCCGCACTCCAATTGGCACATAACAACCTCCTGCAAGCAGTGCTCCCACGACTGCCACAATCTGCATCGGAGACTTTTTCAGCGTAACTGCTACATTCTCTCCCGGCTGCATCCCACCTTCAAGTAACCTTGTGGCAATCTTCAGTGCGCTGTCATAAAGCTGTCCATAGCTCATCTCTTCTCCCGTATCCGCACGTACAATTGCTAGATTCGAAGGAGTGTTTTTCACGATTTTTAAAAACTCATCCAGCAGATTTCTCGGTGCAACCTCCTTCGTCATCCTATGGCGATATCTCATTGCTTCATTTTCTTTATCTGCTAGAGCAATCACAAGTTCCTGTTCCCAGATCTTCGCGCCACCGGCCAGACTATGAAAGGCTTCCACATAAGCCCCGAACATCTTATCTACCAGTTTTTCCGGAAACAGTTCATCAACGCTATCCCATTTGATAAATAATTCGCCATCCCCATAGTCGTACATCTGATAATCAATCCATACCTGCGGCGTCTGCGACAACATATAATTGAGCTGTCCGAAGCATTCGCCAACCCGCTTACTAATAAGCGGTTCTCCTAAGTTGCAGGCGAATACAACCGGCGCCGGACAACTTTCCTTGTCATGTTTTAAAGACAATTTACGAACAACCTCAATTCCCGAATATCCCGCATAGGTCATATTCTCATGAAACTGTTCTTGCATCTTCTTTGCCGCATCGACAAAGCTTTGATGCTCCGACTGATCGGTTTCTACAAGTAATACATTCGAAAAATCTGCAACCGCTTCCTCACTTCCCGGATACTGGGTATTGCGATTGAAGATTGGCAGATTAACCACGAATTTTTTATTGGCGCTCCATCGCTCTAACACCTGTGCGTATAAGGTAAGAAGCCCCATCGCCGGTGTTAACTCGTAGCAGCGTGCAATTTCTTTAAAGGATTCCCATTCTTTTTTTGGAAAGATAAAGGAACGCGTTGCAAACCGTACATCCTTTACCTCTTCCGCTCTTACACGAAGCGGAAGCTGTGGTCTGTCCGGCATCGATTCTAATTTTTCTTCCCAGAACTGCTGTGCCCTGGCATATTCTTCCCGGTCCTTTTGATTTGCCTGTCTCAAATACTGCGCAAAGCAAAAGTCCTTTGATGTCTCTGGCAACGTTTCGCCCTGATATAATGCTGCAAGATCCTCTAAGACCTTCTGAAAACTCTGCACATCTGCAGCCAGCAAATCAATGTCATAGTGCATAACACTTCTTCCATCCGGCAGAAGCGTGAGCGCAAGTCCTGCATTTTTCCCATGCTCAATATCGCGTACCAGATGCGAACGAGTTTCCCTTACCTTAAGGAGCGCCTGTTCTGCTTTCGTCTCGTCATATGCGCGATAATCATGCACCTCAATATCTTCCGGTTTAAAATCCTTCACCTCATACTGCTTACCATTTTCATCAAATGCCGTATGCAGCATCGGATGATGACACAGCAGTTTCTTCCACGATTCATTTAACCGCTTTGCATCAATCCCGTTACCGATAATTTCCATATACGCATGGCAGCTTACATTGCCTAGAACCTGATGCTTCTGGCGACCAACATAGTACGCGTACTGGATATCTGTCAGATCATACGGCGCATATCGATCCTGCGAAGTTTCCTTTGTTTCCTTCTTTTTCTTACCTCGTCTTACATTGACAAGTTCCACCCATTTATCGAGTTTGGGAGAAGAAATCAATTTGGCAAATGTAACCGCCGAACCTTCTTTTCTCCACTTATTGGCCAGCTTCATGATATGAAGAGAACCCAGTCCTTGTTCAATCAGACTTTTCGTTACATCTTCGATATGCAATCCGCTGACATATTCAATATCTTCTATTAATTGTTCTATCTTATAATCCATGCTGTGCTCCAACCTTTTGCTCTGCTAATTCCTGTAACGCTGTTTTGTCAATTTTTCCAAGTTTTGTTAACGGAAAGTCTTCTAACATGAAGACATCATCCGGCATCTTATATTCCGGAAGACCACTTTCTTTTAACAGTCCTCTTGCCATCGAAAGAGAAACCGGGGCATCTGCAACAACAAATGCACAGATGCGATGTCCCATCACTTCATCCGGCACGCCTACAACCGAGGCGGATTTAATCACCTGTGCTCTACACAGATGCTCTTCTACCTCAATGGGCATAATTTTCTCTCCGCCTTTATTGATCTGTTCCTTGATTCTCCCGGCTACCAGCAGATTGCCATGTTCATCAATCTTCGCCTTGTCTCCGGTTCGGTAGAAACCAGATGGTGTAAATGCCGCCTCATTCACTTCCTTCGATGCTTTATAGTATTCGTGAATGGTATAAGGTCCCCGTTCTATAAATTCTCCAAACTCACCTTGTTTGACATCATCAAGATTCTCATCCACAATTCTGATTTCATCGTATTTGGAAATAGGTGTTCCCTGGCAGGACGCGGAGACTTCATACGAATCTTCTAGTGATGTCATGCATATGATTCCTTCTGCGGTTCCAAACACCTGAATCAGTTTGCATGGAAGTTCCTTTTCCACGCGCAGTGCCAGTTCTTTTTCAAATACTGCGCCGCCAACCAGCAAGACTCTAAGCGAGCTGATGTCATACGCATCCTCCCAGGTCAGCATGTCCAGTAAAGATGCCACAAGCGCCGGCACCAGCTGAAGAGCGGTCACTTCCTGTTCTTCGATTAGTGGAAGCATCTCATCCGCGGAAGGATACGGGCACAATACAACCTTCGCTCCGTTCATAAACGCTCCTAAGATTCCAAATGCCGACAAGGAAAAATTATGTGAAATCGGAACTGTCACCAGCAAGACATCCTCTTTGGTAACACGGCATCTTTTTGCCGCCATCTGTGCGTTGTATAAATACTCACCGTGGCCTCTTGGAATCAGCTTTGGTGTTCCCGTTGAGCCTCCCGACAGCAGCAGATGCGCCATGTCATCATATGATGGCATTTCATAGTTTTCCTCTTCCTGCCGGTATAGCGTATCCAATGAAATGCTCTCTTCCATCTCTCCATCACAAATCAGATACTGGATTGAGGGAAATCGCTGCCTCATATCCCGCGCCATCTCCTCATACCGGTAACCAAGATAACTCTCCGGCACGATATACGCCGTTGGCGAAACCAGGCGAAAGATTTCTTCCAAATCCGCCCTCCGATGCGCCGGAAGTGTCAAAACCGGATATGCGCCGATTCTCTCCAGCGCAAAAAACACATCAATAAATGCCATCGTATTAGGCAGCTGTACAATTACATGATCTCCTTTTCTGATTCCAAGATGGTACAATCCATTGGCCAGCTTTTGAATGCGCCCGGCCATCTCAAGGTAGGTATACTCTTCCTCTTGTGTTGCAACCGCAATGCGGTCTGCATATTCTGTCGCCCACCTCTTAGGCATCTGTCCGATTGTCAGTTTTTGCGGGCCGTCTTCCAGATTGTCGTAATAATTTTTTTCTCTTTTCTCGTAGTTTTGATCTGTCACGCACTTACCTCCGTCTGTGTCATAGCCTCATCTACCAGCGCACAATATTCCCGATAGGTTACGTCACAATCAGTCAGGCACTTCGCCGCAACGTTAAATGCCGTATTTAATCGCAGCATAACCTCGTCGGTAAAGATGCTGCTGTCATATCCCCCCATAAGCGCCAGCCCCTGTGGCATTTCGTAGATATCAATGCACAAACTTTTCCAGGGATACGAAACCATGTAGGCGCTGTAATCTTCAATCGGCTCAGCCTTTGCGTCCCCAAAGGTAATCTCCGGCTCTTCTCCTGCGTAATTTTGGTAAGCAATCATAAACAATAAGCCCTTGCCAAAACAGTTATATGCCGCATAATCAGATTTACTTTCTTCCAGATACTGTCTCTTGCACTGCACCGCCATCTGACGCATCGAATCATTTTCTCCAAAAATTAATCGATCGGCATATCCTGTCAGGAAGTCTCCAATCGATAACATATTGTTGAGTTTTCTGTTTCCAACCGCTACACCGATCAGACTGTCCGCTGTGTCAAAGGTTGCACTGAGTGCTGCATGTGTCAAAAATAATGCGGCGTGAAATAAACTCATCTTATATTCTCTTGTAAATGTTTTCAGTTTCGTTGTGTCAATCATTGCAATTGCCCGGTATGGATCTTCTCTGTGACCGATCCCGTCTGTCTTAATCGGATTTTTATAATCTGCGATTGTTTCTTTATATGCACTGCGTTTTCTTTCTAATTGTTCATCTTCTTCAATCAGATACTGCTCCTTGATATAATCCAGATACTGACCACTTTGCGCCATCGGCATATCGTTATATCCCATTACGATTTTGGTTAGGATATTCATGACGCTAAGTCCGTCTGAAATCACGTGATTAGCCAGCACCCACAGTTCATATTCATCTTGTTCATATTGGTATAAGATGACATCCCACTTCACCTGTCCATCCGGCAGATAGCTTACCTTTCTCATTGCAGTTTGAACATCCTCGATAAGATTTTTTGTCTGCTCCTTTTTACTTTCCCCGTCCAGCTTTTTTATCTTCAGCTTACAATGATACTGTTCTAAAACCCTTTGATAGAGTTTATGCGTCTTATCATCTCTTTCAAACACGAATCTGAGCGCATCGTTTTGTTCTGTCATCTTTTGCATAACCTGCTCTAACTTTGCTGTATCCAATGCCCCATGAATCTTAAGTCCGGCAGGATTCACTACGCAGGTATCTTCCCCTTCCGTAAGATGAATCAGGTATTCTTGCATTCCATAAATTCTGTACTTATCGTTCATTTTCCGTCCTTTCTATCTTGCCAACGATCTTTCCAATCAGTGCTTCTTTTTGCGTCGTAATATAAAAATGAGCTCCTTCAAATGTCTCAGCCTGCACACCTTTTGTCGTGTATACACTCCAATCCTTAAGCCCATCCTCATCTACATACTCATCTTCTCTTCCATACAACACATAAATCTCACAATCGAGTTTCATCACATCATCCTTATCAAAGATGCCAAGCATCTTAACGTCGCTGCGGTAAATCGGCATATAGTAATCTATAAAATTTTGATTGTCTATAAAATCCGCCGTAACAATTCCAACATCTACCATCCGCTCTGCCAGCACCCGGTCTGATACATCTACTCCATTTTCATCCTTTAAGATTTCTCCATACACAGAATGTCTCGGAGAATTAGAGCCTGAAGCGATAAATAATTTTGGCATCTTTTTCAACTTTCGATACGCGTATTTTGCCACTTCGTAGGACAAAATATTTCCCGTACAATGTCCAAACAACACATAGTCTTTTTCAAACAACTCAGGATTGTCATCCACAAATTGTTTTGCCAGATCTTCAGCCTTGTCCGGGATGGCCTCTTGTCTTCGAAGTTCTCTGCCCGGATATAAAACAGGGCACAGATTAATCTGCTCATCAAACAATCGTTTCCACGGAGCAAAGATGCTAGGACTTCCTCCCGCATAAGTAAACAAAATAAGATTTACCTCAGCCTGTTCTCGATTCGTTCCATGTGCTATCCATTTATTTTTCATTTTTAGAAACTCCTATAAGATTTTTCTATTTAATAAGTGTGACTTTACCGTTATTGGTCTTCACTATTGTGAGTTAGTCACGGGTAATAATATACCACAATGACTTTTTTTGTTCAACAACTATATTTATGACTTCTTTATGCAATCTTTACTTTTTTTTTTAAATTTTATGACTTTTTTACCAAAATCGCTTGTCTTAAAGGGTATATAGTACTAAAATTATGTTGTTACACAACATAAAGGGGGCAAAAAAATGAAAAATGCTAAACTGGCAACAAAAATTTCTTTAATTGTTGTAATCGTTTTAGCCATCTGTCTTGCAGTTCTTGCTGTCATCACGAATAATCTGGCTTCTAATTCCATGAGTGATGCAACAGAGATGAGAATGCGCGAGGCGACAGAATCAAGAGCTGCGGTCATTGATAGTTATATTGAAAACATCAATGCCCGGCTTTTAGTTTTCTCACGTTCAGATGAGGTGCGTGATGTCTTAACCGATTACAATGATGACACTTACAAGGCGGCTCAGGACTACCTAGACCGTATCGCCGAGGACTATGACTACATGGAGGGCTTGTTTGTCAATCGGATGGACACCTGCCAGATTGTTCATAACAATCCGGATGCCCTAAACGGCTATGAAGTCACAGAGGGCGTTGATGATTATCTTGCAGAAATTCTTGGAACTTCTCCGGAAACGGGCGTTCCGTATTTCTATGGTATTCGCACTTCGCCGGCAACCGGACAGCAGGTACTCGTATCTTATTGTTCCGTTCTTGACGACAAAGGGAACGAACTAGGTTACGTCGGCTGCGGTATCACTGCAACCGGCTTTATCGAAGCAGTCAATACCCTGACCTTCCATGGCCTTGACAATGCACAGCTTATGATTATCGATACCAGTTCCAACTGCTTTGTTTATTGTCCGGACGAAGATAAAATCGGAACCGAAGTGGATGATTCCGGATTGTTAAAGCTTTCCGAATCAGCAGCTTCTTCTACAGAAGCAATTGTCGGCTCGGATTCAAACGGCAGCAATGAACTGTTCTACGATTCGATTCCGGAATACAGTTTACTTTTGTGTGTACTTGACAGTACAGACGAAATCTACGAATCAACCACTCACTTATCACATATGGTTATTATCATGTGTATCGTCGTGGCAGTCGCAATTGCCGTAATTACCGTTTTGGTTGTATCAAGACTTGTCAAAGACTTATCCAAAGTTAGCGGCATCATCGAACATGTTGCAAACACTATGGATATGGCGCCATCAGAAGAACTTGAAAAATATGCATCGCGCGGCGATGAAGTCGGACAGGTTTCCAAGTCCACAATCGATCTTACTGCTGCCGTTAACAAAGCCGCTACCGCTCTTCAGGAAAGAGGTAAACAGCTGTTTGATACTGCAGAAGAATTATCGAACATCTCCAACCAGTCTTTGATGTCAGTCGGACAGGTTGAAGAAGCCGTTCGTGAGATTGCCGAAGGCGCAACTTCCCAGGCCGGTGAAACAGAAAAAGCGAATGATAATGTGAATGAAATCGGTGCTCAAATTAACGATGCTGCCGATGTTACCAACACCATTATGTCAACTTCTGAAGCTATGAAACAGTCTTCTCAGCACGTAACAGAAGTCATTGAGAAACTGATTTCTATTGGCGAAAAGACTACGGAAGCAATCAACGAAATCTATGAGCAGACGAATACAACCAACCACTCTGCTACACAGATTCAAAATGCAACCGAGATTATCACTTCCATTGCAGAAGAAACCAACCTGCTTTCCTTAAATGCTTCCATCGAAGCAGCCAGAGCCGGTGAACAAGGTAAGGGATTTGCAGTCGTTGCAACTCAGATTCAAAAACTTGCCGAACAGTCTTCTGCCAGTGCACAACAGATTGAAACGGTTATCTCAACCTTGCTTGCGGATTCTAACAAATCTGTAGCAACTATGGAGAGTGTTAAAGAAGTCATGGCCCAGCAGGCTGAATATGTTCAGCAGACCGGCGAGATCTTCTCTGAAGTACGCGAAGGTATTGAACAGACCTTGAACGGCCTGGAAGAGATTTCAAAACGTACCAATGCCATGAACGATTCTCGAAGAAATGTTGTCGACATCGTCGAAAGCCTTTCTGCCATTGCAGAAGAAAATGCAGCAAGTACAGAGGAGACCTCTGCTTCTGCCACTATGGTAAATGACCTGATGCAAAACATCACAGAATCAGCTGAAAACGTTGCTCATATTGCAGAGGATATGGAAAACGACCTTTCCGTATTCAAACTGTAATTTACCCTAACAAAAAAACAACTGTCGCATGCGACAGTTGTTTTTTTATTCCATTCCGTATTTCTTTAAATCAACTCTTCCATCTACCACTTCGATTCCATCGGCCTCTAATAATTTCGCCTGCTCTCTAGCGCCTCCAAAAGCAAATTCTCCTGCAAGTTCTCCCTTGGAATTCACTACCCGGTAACAGGGAATTGCATCCGGATCCGAATTTTTATGAAGTGCATTTCCAACAGCTCTGGCCATCTTCT
Organism: Eubacterium sp.; assembly: GCA_024690665.1. Classification (GTDB taxonomy): domain Bacteria; phylum Bacillota; class Clostridia; order Lachnospirales; family Lachnospiraceae; genus Eubacterium_C. The sequence continues at coordinate 20,770 of JAILOU010000032.1, read as the reverse complement.
TATCGCCGGCCATCTCCGCCACCTTGCCATACGTTGCAACCTTTCCCTTCGGAATCTGCTTGACCGCTTCATAGATTCTTTTGGATGGACTGTCGGTAATCAGATCATAACTTTCCGCAATCATCCGTTCAATCTCAGCCCGCGGAATCGAACCATCTAAAATAATCGTATTCCAATGCTCTTTATTCTGGTGCCAGCCAGGAATCACCGCCTCATAAGTTTCTCTCCAAAAATCCCGCCACTCCGGATCCACCTTCACATTCAGATTGATATAACCGTCTCGTTCATAGGTCCATAAAAATGCCTTTTTACTTCCCTTCACTCTGACAAGCTGCCAGTTTAAATCCTTAAACGGCGCATCCTGATAGGTATTTGGAAATGACAAACCGTACGAAAGCGCTTCCTGTCTTGTCCTCATACTCTCACCTTCCTTACTCTTCCCCAACCAAATGCACCATTGTCGGTGTATGTCCTACGGCCGGAAGAAATGTTTCAAACAAATCCTGTGTCCTAAGCTTCAAACTCGACGTACTTACACATGGATGACATCCGATGTACTCGCCGGCTTTCACATCTTCATCCACCAAAAGTGTTACCGCATGCTCAGTATCATTCATAAGTCCCATCACGCTGACTGCTCCGGGTTCAATATCCAGGTATTTTAACAAATCATTCGAATCCGCAAAAGAAAGTCTCGCCGAATGAATCTGTTTTGATAATTCCTTCGTCTTGAACTTTTTATCTCCCGGCATCATTAGAAGATAAAACTTTGTCTTTTGTCGATTGCATAAAAACAAATTCTTGCAGATCAAAACCTCTAATACCCGATCAATCTCATTGCAAGCCTCCATGGTATTCGCCGCCTCATGATCGGTTCGAAGATACGTAATGCCAAGCCTATCAAGGCAATCATATACGCGCATTTCTCTGTCAAGTCTTCCATCTGTTATGTCCGGTCTACCCTGATATAATTCCATCATCTGTCACCTTATTTCCTGATTTTACTCTTAGAATATGCCACTTAAAATAAACTGTCAATCCGAAAAAACCGCAGGAATCATCCTGCGGTTTGTATGTATTAATTTCGATATTATTTTGTCTGTTCGAATAACCATTCCATTACAGCAATACAACGATATGCGTAATCAAAGGAAGCCATATGATATGCTGAGCTGTCTACGGATGTAGAAGACTCAGAAGAATCACTGCTTGCATCTGACTCTGTAGAAGGTGCTGCAAACTCCTTTTTCTCAGAAGATGAATCGGACGAGGAATCATCTGATGAATCTGAGCCCGGTCCTCCAAAGGATTCTCCGGATGGTGCACTTCCACCACCGCTCATACCGGTAGATTTCGGCTCAATTGTGCCGGACTCCCAGGAGATAAAGTAAGCGTTTGAATCACTGCTAAAGAGTTCCTCAGTTGCCTCTGATAACTCGTCTGTTGACCAGGTACCATCCCACTGTGCATACTCATAACTTGCGCCGTCTTCATCAAACATACTCATAACTTCCGTAATTCCGTTATAAGCATTCGTATCATCTTCTGCTGCAAAGTAAGCAAATGTCAGATCCTCGAGATTCGAAAGCGTCTCGGTATCCCACTGACCATCTACAAACATGCAGGCGGTATAAAGATCCGGATACTCGGTTGCAAGAATTAATGTTGTCATGCATCCCATAGACTGACCGGTACCGTATACTCTGTCTGTATCCACGGCATACGTCTCTTCCATATCTTCGATAAAGTTCTTGGTCATTTCCACATATTCAGTTGTAGTAAAGGAACCATGATCATCCAGAATTGTCTCCGGATAAGACGGAACGATTACGATGGTAGGATTGGCTTCCTGCCATTCATCAGCTGCCCACACAAGAGCGCCTCTGCCCTGTGTCAGAGATGTCGTTGCATCATCTCCTGTACAGCTGGAATCTCCGATAAAGAATACCGTTGGATAAGACTCTGATTCATCATATCCTTCCGGCAAAAACACGTTATACGTAATAGAAAGTCCTGTCTCCTCATCGGTATACTCTACCTGCTCAAACTGGTCAGCATACGCTTCCACCAGAGCATCCGTATCCTCTGCATAACTGTTATCAACAGTTCCGGTTGATGTAGACGAACTTGTCGATTCCTCACTTGAGGATGTTGTCGATTCCGTAGAAGAATCCGATGTTGTCGAACTGCTTCCACAAGCCGCCAGGCTAAAGCAAGTCGCGCCCACAAGAATCATCGCTAATAATTTTCTCATTCTAAACCTCCATTAAAAGAAAATAAGTTGATAGATATTTATGATAACCCTAATAAACCTGTATGCAGTTTTACAGCGTATAGGCATTAGGACAAAGCCTATGTCGAAACAGCATTATCCCGGCATCGGCATTATCATCAATTTATAATTAATGGAGTATTTTATAACGCGAGCTACCATTCGCCTGTTTAATTGAATCAGGACATCAAAACCTTTGATGCCCTGACATGTGACTAACTATAACAACCTAATATGAAGATTAGGTGTTGACTATCTGAATTTTATTTTCTCTTATATCCTGTTACCATTGCCATGAAAAAACAAAATACGGATGCCCATGCAAAAAATCTGTGCCACTTCATACGATCTTCTCCTTTCAAATCTCCATTGAATCGCCACAATGAACGTATTCAATCTGTTCTTTTAAGATGTCTTTCATAATCTCATACGGCTCAGTGCCTGTGCAATGACCGGTAAAAAACTTCGCCCGGCTATCGGTAAGTTCATTCGCCGTATGTTTTATAAATGCAATGTCTTCATCCGAATATCCATCCTTACGCATCATATGAAAACCGCTAAAGACATAGTCCGGTTCCCCGCCATATAGCTCCTTGTATCTCGCCATAATATTTAAGATGCCATGATGTGCACAGCCGGAAAACAGATACGTCCGGCCTTCTTGTCGAATCACAAGACATTGCTCATGAGAAAAATCATCCGGTACCAGATTGCCATCCACCTTCTTCCACAAGCAGTTATTGGTAAGCGGTGATGCAATCTCATGTCCGACACCTGAAAACAGTTCCAGTTCTTCATCAAGTTTTAATGTTCCTTCCACGAGATTCAGATTCTTAAGTTCTCTTATCGCCGGATCGATACCGATTGCACGCGGTGCACTTCCTCCACTTGTGGAGTAGTAATCCCCAAAGGACTCTTTCGTCACATAGATCTTCGCCGTATCATTTACCTTGGCAAAGGGAAGAATCCCTCCGCTGTGATCATAGTGACCGTGACTTAAAAATACGCTGTCAACCTGTGTAAGATCTATCCCAAGTCTTTGTGCATTTTCCAAAACCAAATCGGTCTGTCCGGTATCCATTAAAATCTTATGCTGCTTCGTTTCAATATAAAAACACAGACCATGCTCACAGGCACATCCTGCTTCACCTGTTGTGTTTTCTATCAAATTCACTATCTTCATGTCTATTTTCCTCTATCATTAGTACTCTTTTATTATAAATGGTCTTGTTTTGAAAGACAACCAAAACAAATAGTAACAAACTCTAACTTCGTTTCGAACCGTATACTATCTGCTAGACAGATAGGTCATGCATAATCATAATCATCATGACAAGATCCTCTTCCTGCTCGTTGCGTACACCATGTCCCGACCCACTTGGACACATATGCATATCTCCCGGATGAAGGATCAGTTCCTTGCCATTATCATTCACCAGCGCTTCTCCACTTAACACATAATACGTCTCAAATTCCCCGTCATGCTCATGATAGCCAATCGAACATCCCTTAGGAATCACAAGTTTTGAAAACACCTTTCCATGTCCCGGTGCATCCTCCGGCAAGAGCCAGTCATAAAATGTCAATGTGCCATCTCCATCCTTAAGATGTTCCACGTTTCGAACGCGGATGTCTTCTTGTCTTCTGTACATCTTCTTAACCCCTTTCCAAATTGCCTTTGTATCTGTTAACGCCGCCAATATTCGTCACATTGGTGTAGCCCATAGATTTAAGTGCCTGTACGGCGCGTGAACTTCTTGCTCCGCTAAGACAATAGGCAAAAATCGGCGTCTCCTTTTTCTTCACAACCGACGGCGCATTTTGAATCGTTGTCCCCGGAAGATTCACAGCTCCCGGTATATGCCCCTGACTGAATTCATGCGTCTCTCTGACATCTAAAAGAACTGCTCCCGGCGTCTTTTTATATGTCTCAAGCTGCTGATTGATATCACCTTGTTTCATTCGATCAAATAATCCCAATACTCTCTCTCCTTTGCTTGCAATCATGTCTGTTTTTCTTATTTTACACAGTTATCCGGGCTGATTTCAAGGCTGCTTTTCAAAAACGAAAAAAAGCATCCGTCTCCCATATGGAAACAGATGCCCTGATCTTCTACATAATGCCCATGACATGCTGCATGACCAAAGATACAACCGTAATTCCGGCCCAGCAACACGCCCCAATAATAAGCGGTTTACTGCCGGATTTAATCAGTTTGATTACATTACTGTTTAATCCGATTGCAGCCATCGCCATCACGATACAGAATTTGCTCAGTTCTTTTAACGGCGCAAACACATCAGAAGGCACCCCAAGCGCAAGTGCAATCGTTGTAATCACTGATGCAATCACGAAGTATAAGATGAACATCGGAAATGCTCTCTTTAAGCTGAACTTTTGACCGCCTGCTCCCTGTTCACTTGCAGCCTTGGCTCCCATCATGGAAAGCACCAGTGTAATCGGTATAATCGCCAGTGTTCTTGTAAGTTTTACCGTAACCGCTTTATCAAGCGTCTGACTTCCCAGGCTCCACATGCTGTCCCAGGTAGCGGCGGTTGCGGTTACGGAAGAAGTGTCGTTAACCGCTGTTCCCGCAAATACGCCAAATGCCTCTCCGGACGATGTATCAAATCCGATTAATTTACCAAGTGTCGGGAAAATGAGCGCCGCAAGTACGTTAAAAAAGAAAATAACCGAAATTGACTGCGCCACTTCATCATCATCAGCATCCACCACCGGGGCCGTTGCTGCAATAGCACTTCCGCCGCAGATGGAAGAGCCGACACCGACGAGCACTGCCGTATTACCTGTCACCTTCATGCTTCGATGCAAAATCCAAGAAATAATCAGCGATGTGGCAATCGTACACACAATAATCGGCAGGGACTGCTTTCCGGTCGCAAGTACTACCCCCAGATCCATTCCAAATCCAAGCAGTACGATTGCAGCCTGCAATATAAACTTAGAAGTAAACTTAATACCATCCGCAGCCCTGCCTTTCTCATTCCAAAACAGTGCAATCACCATTCCGATAATAATCGCGATCACCGCACCTCCCACGATTGGTATCATCTTGCCAAGCAGCCAGGATGGAATCGCGATTGCAAAACATACGAGGATTCCAATTCCTTTATTTTTGATAAACTTCATATCTCTCGCCTCCAAAACTTTTTCTTGTCTGTAGTCCATTATAGAAAAGCATTTCCAAAAGATAAAATTATATATTATAATCAAACCATAAATATATATAATGATTACAGGAGGCATTTATGTTAGACTTTCGCATTCATACCTTTCTCACTGCCTGTGAGACGATGAACTTCACGCGCGCCGCAGACGAATTGCATATTACACAGCCTGCAGTATCACAGCATATCAAATATCTCGAAAAATACTATGGAGCCAAACTCTTTACCCAAGATGGCAAAAAGCTGCTTCTTACAGACGCCGGCCGGCTCTTATATGAAAAAATGAATCTGTTAAAAAATGACGAGTTAAAACTGGTTGAGTCGCTCGGTGAACCAGCCAATATGCCACAGACCATTTCGTTTGGCGTGACCATGACCATCGGTGAGTATGCCATCGCAGATCCCATCAGCCGGTATCTTGCCGCTCATCCCAAAACAGATGTGAAGATTCACTTTGCCAACACTTCAGACCTTCTATCTTCTTTAGAACAAGGTGTGATTGACTTCGCCCTGGTGGAAGGCTATTTTCCCAAAGAACAGTATGATTCCATGGTCTGGCAGTCTGTTGACTTTATTGCCGTCTGCAGCGCGCAGCATACATTTTCAAAGGAACCGCGTTACTTAAAAGATTTATTTAACGAGCGGATTCTGATTCGAGAACCGGGCTCTGGAACCCGTAACATCCTAGAGCGCAATCTCGCGATTCACGGCTATGACGTCAGTCATTTTACGCACTATCTGCAGATTGAAAATATGCACTCCATTATCCAGCTTCTTTTGCTCGACTGTGGCATCACCTTCTTATATAAAGCTGCCGTTAAACGAGAACTTGAAGAAGGTACCATAAGAGAAATCAAGCTTCGCGACTTTTCCATGAAGCACGACTTCGCCTTTTTATGGCAAAAAGAAAGCATATTCTCTGAACGCATTCAGAAAATATGCTCTGAGCTCATATAGTCTTACTTTTTTATTAATCGAATGTCCAAATCCACATCTCCCGAGATTCCGTCAACACTTCCGGTATCGGTGTATTGCCAGTACTCAAAGTGATATGGTGTCTGCGGCTTAGCCTCATAATCCGCATACCACATCGGAATACCTGTAAGTTCTCCAAGATCTAACTTATAGGCCTGCCACATTAAATTGGCATACACCATCGCATCATAACCGCCCTCTTTTATCGTCTTGCAAAAAGCCACCGTATTCTTGGTAAACTGCTCTGCGCTCACATCGTCGGTTCTGGCTTCCTCGTTTAAGATACTCTCGGGGTCATAGACAATCGGAAGCTGAAGGTCATAGCCTTCTACTGCATCCATCACAAACTCCGCCTCTTCTATGGCTTCTTCTTCACTGATTGCCTGTGAAAAGAAATACACACCTACATCGAGACCGGCCTTTAATGCACCTTTTATGTTCTTCTTAAACTTCTTATCCAGATTCAGTTTGCCCTCACTGTATCCCCGATATCCCACGCGGATAAATGCATACTCAATCCCGGCAGCTGCGACCTTCTTCCAATTAATATCACCTTGAAATTTCGAGACATCTACTCCGACACTCGACGTATAATTGTCGTCCTCATAAGTCATGTACTGTCCATCTAAAACAAAATTCTCTGCCGTATAGGCATTTTCCTCAACATCTGCATCCACAGTCAGTTCGTGATATTCTCCCTGAGCATCCACAAAAGAAATGGTCTTAACCTCATCTGTCACAACTTCTTCTTCTTCGGAGTTGCCACAACCTGTCATACTAAACAGTAAGGCCGCTATCATCCCGATACAAAACAGTTTCTTTTTCATAATCTCTCCCCTGCAAGCATCCACGCAAGAACATGCATGGCCTGCTGAAACTCCCCGTTCTTAATCAGATTAGACAACTGCTCTTTGGATATTGTAATAACGTCTAAAAATTCATTGTCATCTAATGACTGACCGGCTACTTTCTTACAGTTCTTTGCCAAAAACAGATGCGCATAATTATCTGCAATTGTTGCATTAGAAGGAATCGTCATAAGATGCTGCCACTCATTCGATTCATATCCGGTCTCTTCTAGCAGTTCGCGCTGAGCCGCTGCAAGGGCATCCTCACTTGCTGTTTTACTGCCACCATATTCTTTACCGTCTGTTCGTTCAATTCCTCCGGCGCAAAATTCCGTTGTAACCTGTTTGATTCCGTGACGATACTGCTGCACGCAGATACAATTACCTTGTTCATCTAACGCCACAATTACCGCATAGTCCCTTCTGCTGTAACTGTAATAAGGCTCATTAATACTTCCGTCCGGCATTTTATAAGCCAGCTTTCGAAAGTCAATATATCCATCCTGCCAGATGTGCTCACAGCGCACTTCTTCCCAGCTAAGATTGTTTTCTTTCTTCTGATCCAATTTCTAAACTCTCCTAAATTATGATTTCCTATCTATCTTACCAATTTTCATGGGGAAATATCAATAATCTTCCCAATAATCATAGGCATCGTCCCAGGAATCAAAATCAGTATCTCCTGCATCATCCGCATAATCTCCCGGATCATCGTAGTCTTCCGGATCGTTGATTAAATTATCCTGCTCAGTTCCGGACGATGATTTGTTCTTAGAACTTCCGGAACTTGATGAGCCTGAAGAGCCCGAAGAACTTGAAGAGCTTGAAGAACTTGAGGAGCTTGAAGAGTTTGAGGAAGAAGAAAAATTCTTCGTGGAATACTTTGAATATGTACTCTTTTCTTCCTCTTTTTCTGCTAAGTGTTCCTTGCAGTACTTCGTTCCCTCCACCAGTGGCTCTTCACACCCCGGATGAATGCAATTGTTTTCTTTTTGCCCAAAAAGAAATTCCCCAACAATCAAAACGACTACCAACGCCAGAGAAGATATAAATAATCTGATTCGTTCCCTTTTTGACATTTCTTTCAGTTTACGCATACGCAGCCCCCTCTTTTCTTCTATTATAACTGACCTGTGTCCGATATAGGGGAACAATCGCATATTTTAAAAAAAAGACGGCTATGCCTCACGACATAGCCGCCTAAACGGAAGTAGTTCAATAATATTATGTAAGAGTCTTAATCTTGAAGTGCTGCATAACCTTCTGCTCCGGAGCTGATTCGGATTGCATTATCTACATTGTAGACAAAGATCTTACCATCTCCCGGATGACCGGTATAAAGCACCTTCTTGGCAGTATCAATAACTGTCTGTGGTGAAATCTTACTTACCACGATATCAACCTGAATTTTAGGAAGCAGATTCATCTCAAGCGGAACACCACGGTAAGAACTTGTTCTGCCACGCTGCGTGCCACATCCAAGTACATTGGTTACGGTCATACCATTGATTCCGATCTTGTTCATCGCATCTGCAAGTGCATCATACTTGCTCTGCTTTGCAAAAATAGTAATCTTGGTCAGTGCCACATCACTTCCTGTTGCAACATTATGTTCCGGTGTACGAAGCTGTACCGGAACTGCCTCATCCATTGGAACTGCATCTTCCGGAAGCGGAATTTCTTCATGTGAAGAGAAGTTATTAATAGAAGAAGTCAGTGCAAAGTCCGCATATGCACTTGCAAGGTCATGCTCGGTAGCATCAAGACCCATGATTTCCTCTTCTGCAGATACGCGAAGGCCAGCTGTCTTTTTAATAATTCCAAATACAATTAGAATGACGACAAGAGCCCATGCCATTGTGGCAAATAATCCAACAAACTGAATTCCAAGAAGCTTAAATCCGCCTCCATAGAACAAACCAACCAGGGTATTTCCACTGCTGTCAGCCAGTGAATATCCAGGTGCTGCCGGTGTTGCAAATAACCCAACTGCAATTGTTCCCCAGATACCATTAATAAAGTGAACTGCTACGGCACCTACCGGATCATCGATATGAAGTTTGTAATCCAATAGCCATACCCCAAACACTACCAATAGTCCTGCTACAATACCGATAATCAGTGATCCGGTCACGTCCGTAACATCACAAGGTGCTGTGATGGCAACCAGGCCGGCCAGCGATGCATTCAAACACATTGACACATCAGGCTTACCGTATTTTGCCCAGGTAAATATCATACAGGTTACAGTTGCAACTGCAGGTGCGATTGTTGTTGTTAAGAAAATAGATCCCAGCTGTTCAACCGATGTTGCTGCTGCTCCGTTAAATCCATACCAGCCAAGCCATAAGATGAACACACCAAGTGCGCCGATTGGCAGGTTATGTCCCGGAATTGCATTAACCTTAATGACTTTTCCGTCAGAATCTTTTTTAAACTTTCCAATACGAGGTCCAAGCATTGCTGCACCAACCAGTGCGCACAGGCCACCAACCATATGAATACAGTTCGAACCTGCAAAATCATGGAATCCCATGTTTGCCAACCAGCCACCGCCCCATGTCCAATGCGCTTCGATTGGATATAAGATACCGGACAGACATGCTGAATAAATACAGTACGAAGAAAATTTTGTTCGTTCTGCAACTGCTCCCGATACAATCGTTGCAGTTGTTGCGCAGAATACCAAGTTAAATACAAATGCTGAATAATCAAAGCTTCCATAATTTGAGAACATATCAAATCCCGGTTTTCCGATGAATCCAAAATAATCTTCTCCAAGTAAGAAAGCCGAACCGATGACGATAAACATTACTGTACCAATACAAAAGTCCATCAGGTTCTTCATAATGATGTTACCGGCGTTCTTTGCTCTGGTAAAACCGGATTCTACCATGGCAAATCCTGCCTGCATCCAAAATACTAATGCTGCTCCTATTAAAAACCAAACTCCGAAAGTGGTCTCACTTACGCTTCCACTCACAAAATCCATTATTTCCTGAGTCATATCAAAATCCTCCTTAGCTTATCTTTCCAAAAACGAAAAAAAACGAAAAAGAAAAGGCGCGTTACCTATCTGCTAGCCGATAGATAACACGCCGTTGTGCTTTGTGTCGTTTTTGTAATTTTGCTGATTTCATGTTATGCCACTCAAATTTGTATGTCAACACAAAATCTTAATTTTTTGTAAATTTTGGTAAATCAGGAGAATTTTTTAGTTATTATTTTTGATTTTTGTGAATGATGAACAGAAAATTTCAACTGTCCATCTACCACTCCGATCTTCGAAGAGAGGACTTATCATAGTCATATTCCTCATCGAGATATATTTTTCCTTCTTGTTTTAACTGCAGATACCGCTCCTTATTCCGGTACTTAATCACCTTGGCCGGATTTCCTCCGATTACAGCATAATCCGGAACCGTACCGGTCACTACTGAGCCGGCTCCGATGACGACGCCCTCACCAACTACAGCTCCCGGCATAATCAGCACGTGCGTTCCACACCACACATTTTCGCCGATTGTAACCGGCTTTTGGATCATTCGTTTGTCATACGGAATTGTCATCAAATCATCACTGTCATAGTTGTGATTTTGTGTCCAGATTTCCACTTTTCTTGAGATAATGGTTCCGGAACCTATCACGATTCCGCCTTCACCTTTGGCATAAAAATGTTCTCCAATCCACACATGATCTCCAATCTCAACCTTCTGCGGAGCAGAGATATTCCAATCCGGTCCAATCTCCACATTTCTTCCGACATGCTTTAGATGTTCAAACAGCCATCTAAGCTGACGTCTCTTCTTTTTATGTGCTCGTTCTATATTCTTCCTTGTAAGAAAATTCATACATTGCCCCACTTTCTTTACTTCTTAAATCTGGCTTTGACCAGCCCCGGAATTCGCTCCTTAATCAGTGTCATAAAGTAATGATACTCATCCATCTTATGCGTATACAGCCAGAACATAGCCAGGCACACACATCCGGTAATGACAAATAACAAGATGAAATTAAGAATCGTAACTCCGTGATTCATAATTCCATATCGAATCAGCGTCATCACAACTCCAATACTTACAAGTTCCAGCGCCCTAAGAAGACTTCTTAGATAGTATCCTTTTACGCTCTTATCAAATCCATGCTTATGAATCACCCAAGGGTCATACCACAGATTCACTAGAGCTCTTGCGAAGAATGTAGCGATTAATACGCCAAATGTTCCCCAGTGAATTCCCAGCAAAATCGAGAAAAACACATTCAGTCCTGCCACCACAAGTGGCCGAAACCACCCTTGCTTAAACAGCCCAAGCGTAGAACGAAATGTCCACAATGTGCTCATAAATCCCTGTACAAAGAAATTCAGTGCCAGTGCAAAGATAATCTTATCCGCAAGATTATAATCCGATCCAAGCCATATCGTGACAAATGGATTCAGCAGTGTCCATAGTGCAACAGCACAAATGCCGTATGCCCACATACCGATAAACTCCACTCTCTTAAACAACCGGTAACCGTCTTCCTTGCTTTCCGACAGAAAATAATTTCCAAGACTTGCTGTAATGGCACTTGTAAACTGGCTGATTACGCTGACTACATTTTCCACAATCATGGTAAAGTTCGACAACAGACCAACCCAGCTGACACCAACAAATGCAGATATGATAATATTATCGGTACTATTTAAAATAACAAATGAAATACGCGAAAGCATCAACGCCTTTACATTGTCTTTAATCACGCGTAGTTCTTCTTTAGCCAGCCGCTTTGGATGCTTAATTGACAATGCCGGATATAGCTTGTTCGCCCGATGCGCAATCACGATATTGGCAAGCACAGTGCACAAAAGCTGCGTCGCAAGATAAATAAAAAAGTTGTGAAAGGCTATCAGCAGTACAATCTGTGCTCCGGACTTGATAAAGTTAAAGATATTGGTTGTATTGGTATTTAGATATTCTTTTTGGTCTGCTGAAAATATCGATCTTCGATAGGCAAAAAACCAATACGACAATACGATATCAAGCAAAAACATCAGGTAGTAAACGGTAAGATGATTGATTGCCGGTGGATCTTTGATGATATAGTCCATAAACGGAATGACCGCCAGGCCAATTCCCAGCACCACAAATCCAATGACCCGATAGACCCGCTTATACAGGTCGGTAAGGGAAGCCAGCTTCATAGTATCGTTCTCTTGCAGCGGTTTATACATACTGTAAACCATTGCAACGCCGAATCCCATCTCGGCCAGAGAGAGCATACCCAAAATATTAGAATACAGCCCATTAATACTCAGGTAATCATTTCCAAGTGTACGGATAAAGATACTTCGTACCACAAGTCCGAGGATTATGGAAAACCCTCTCGAAGCATATCCGCTTAATAAATTTTTCATGGAATTATTCAGTCTGCCCTCAGCCACTTCGTTACCTCTTATCTCTTACTAATACAGCGCTTTTTCTTCTCCCTTTAACTTGCGCTTACAGTTGCGCAGGAAATTGCGCCCTTTTCTACTCATTCGTTCTTTTGCAGATTCTTTAAAGAATTCTTCTAAAGCATTCGCATAACCATGCGATTTTGCATAGTCATAAAAAGCCTCTCTGCGTTCGTCTTTCTTCGTTGATTTCTCCACATTGCGATTGTACTTGATGATAGATGCAACGTCTACCTCCCTAAGCGCAAGCTGAAGCCTGCCAAGCACCTTCTCTCCTTGTGGTGTCACAACCACAACTGCGGAAAGCCCCTTGTTGTCGTCCATCTCTTTTACTTCTACCTCTGCGCCCCAGAAATCTCCAATCATCAGATCGCACCCGGACTTTCCACTTCGAAACCTGCAGTCATAACAACTTTCTCTCATGGTTGTTCCGCTTAAAAATGCCCGCATATAAGGATCTATCGTAATCAGTTCCTTGTACTGTGTCGCATCCTCAAATTCTATACGCACTCTGCTCGTATGCCAGCCTGTCGACTTCTCCCGAAAAGCCAGATCCTTGATTTTAGAGCCGCGTCTTGTCTCATGCATCTTTAGATAACTTTGAAGAATTTCACCGCTGCAGTTCCCGTGACAGAAGATTTCGAGAAGGAATAGTCCTTCCGGCTTCTCGCCAAGATATGTGCATACAGAAGCAATCTGACATGGACATCCGGTAAATAAAACCTTTTTTTGCTGCTTTAACAAGTCCTTTACCTTCTGCAAGGTATCGCCCATCTCACTGACTGCATACTTAGAGCCCATCATCCTTATGATGTCTTCTTTCTGATTCGACACGATGTGCGCCACACGATAGTCTTCCTCATACACGGCGCCGCACACATAGCCGCCTTCTTGAATCGTGTGCATGGCAATTGCGTAAAATACACCTCCGGAAGTGCTGTTTTTACGAACAATGTCATCTTCCACCTTCGCAGCATATCCATGCAGATAATCGCCCTCTTTAAGATTCGTTTTTTGCACAATCGGACAGACCATCTCGCATTTATTACACTGAATACATTTTTCAGAATCTATCAGTGGATAAGCATAATCCAGATATTGATTTTCAAATGAAATTGCCCCGGTCGGACAGACATTGCGACATCCTGCACACAACACACACTCCGAAGGCTGTACACAATCTATCATGCATTGTTCTCCTTTTCTTCATGCATGGCAAGCACGCGGTCCAAATACTCTTTTGAACGCTTAATACTTGCCCCCAGATTCTCTCGCACCTTCTCATAATCAATTGGTGCAAGCGGTGTATCCCGATCAATCAAATAATTACCAATCCCCATCATCTGAACAAGATCTCGCATTCTGGTATTGATGTTTTCCTTCCGATTATAAACACAAAACTGCTTTTCAAATATTGCAGAAAATGCAGTCGCGTGAAATGAATTCGATATGATATACTGCGCCTTATCAACCAGACTTAAGAATGTCTGCGGTCCTTCCTGATCAAACACCCTGTCCGCGTAATCATTTGCAAAGATGCTATAGATCTTCCAGTCATTTTGCTTTGCCAGACGAAGTGCATGCGATTTTACTTCGTCATTCCCATCAAAATCATAGACCAGCATAAACTTATCATCCCACTGCAATGGCTGTTCAAGTTCCTTCCAGTCTGCTCCATCCAGTAAAAACACAGGGTCTAATACCTGGATGGCACCCTCTACGCCAAGACTTTCCACCAGCGTCACCCCGGATGCCTCTCTTACTGCAATTGCATCAAGGTCGCGCAGCCAGTTCGTAATGCGCTCTTTATATTCCTCCGGCACAGAGTCTGTTGCGAAGCTTGCTGCATAAGAAGCTCGCACAGAGCCGGCCGGTGCAAAATTCAGATAAAAAGCCGGATCCTTTCCATTTTGAAAGACCGGATTCCAGATCTGGTCGCTGCCTGCCAGATAGACATCTGCCGGCGGCGGACTGCTCTTAAGCTGTTCGTTGGATTCGTATCTGACTTTCGTCACCGGAAGGTAGTTTTGCGTAAACAGATCATACTGCTCTTTTCTTCTGGTTTTTCGCGCCTTCATGCGCCCCGGCAATTTGGCCAGGTGATAGGCCTGTTTTAAAAATGGTTTGTCATACACTTCATTGACCGTTCCAAACAAGGAATAATGTCTGCTTAGATAATCCGGTTTATAGTTGATGATTTCTACATCATTGCCAAGTTTTTTCAGATACGTAGCCAGCGCATATGCCTGTAGCGATGCTCCCACGTTATAGACATCGTGACAGGTTATGGTCTTTACTTTCATACGCTCTCACCTTCCCCTCTTATCTCTGAGCTTCTCCAATGTATCTTTTCCAAAGGTTCTTGAAATCATGCCTTTAAGCGCCTTTTTCCTCTGTTCTTTTTTCGACATCCAGGTCACAAAAAACAGATGTGCACAGATAGACTTGTCCGTCTGTTCCATAATGCAGTTCACATAATCATATGGAGAAAAATACTCGATTGGATAGATGACAATTCCATCTTCTAATTCCTGCTTTTCATTCTCTCTTTTTAATCCACGCTCTTCTAAGATCTGTGTCAGACGCTGCACATTTGTCGTCATATTAAAGGAACCGTCTTCGTTCACAAAGTGGGCTCCCTCATAGGAGGATACAAAGATTTCAAGTGCCGGATGATTCGGCTCACAGGCCATAAAGCTCGTAGCAATCCAGTTGCCGTATTCAAATCCAAATACGCATCGATTGTCCAAGATCTCATCAAAACTGCGAAAGACCACCACATCGGTATCTAAGTAGATGCCGCCGTATTCTTTAAGCGCCTGCGCTCTTGCCACATCGGAGACAAATGCATACTTCTTATTCTCATATGCTTCCCTTACGTAGTCAGAAGAATGCACGTCAAAATTCTCCTCGTTCCACTCCATAAGTTCATAATCCGGCAGTTTTTCATGCCAGGTGGCGATACATTTTTTAACTTTTTCCGGCATCTCATTCCCGCCAAACCAGCAATAATGAACAATCTTCGGTATCATACTCTCACTCCATCACTTTGTAAATCTTCTCAAGCTGCACCGCATTCGTATAATCATGCAGATAGGTATTCGCAATCAGATCTTCCATCAGCTCTTGATTGTTTAGTACATCTGCGATTCCCTTCGCACATCCTTCATTGTCCATCGGTACCACAATGCCATCTTCTCCGTTCAACAACTGGCTTGGCGCCGTTTCATAATTCGTAATCACAACCGGTTTATGAAGAAGCTGCGCTTCGATAACAGAGACGCACTTGCCTTCCCATCTCGACGGCTGTACATATAAATCACAGGCCTTGATGTATGGATACGGATTGGACTTTTTCCCAAGCATAATGACATGCTCTTGCATCTTCGCTTCTTGAATCTTATCCTTAATCAGCTGCTCATCTGCGCCGTAGCCGATGATATACCAGGTAGCATCAATTCCTTGATCTCGAATGTGACTTAGTATATCCGGGATGTTGTCGAAATTTTTCGCCTCGCTGTAGCGGCCGATCGATAAGAGTTTTACCTGTCCGGCAAGTGGCTCGATGCGTTCTTGCTGCTGCATCTCAATCAGCGCCTTTGGAAGGACATTTTCAATCGTCAGTGACTTGTCCTTTAGCTGCGGATAAAACTCTAAAAATGACGCTTCGCATTTTTCCGATACATTTACGATATAATCCACCTTCTCATAGGCTTCTAAGTCCATCTTCGGATTCGGCTTAAGCGAATGATAATCCGTGTGAATCCACGCCATCTTAACCTTCGCATCCACCCGGTCCATGTAGTATGGAATGCCGAGAAATGATATCGCCAGGTCATACTGCCCCGGAATCGGTGGCAGAAGCGGGCTTAAATACTTTGCCGTATACTGCATGGATTTCCACACTTCTGCGTATTCTCCGGTCTCCTTGCAATACTTTGCGAGCGCCTTTTTGGACTTCAGCCTTGCCATGCCGTACTTAAACATAGAAGACTTCAAAAGATCCTTAATCGGCCGATCAAAGGTCGTATACTCTAATATCTGTCCGAGTACCGGCACGTCCTTTGGAATATATTCCATCAGCTCGCCCTCATGGCGAAACAAAAACAGCATGACTTCAAATCGTTCTCTATCAAATTGTTCTAACAGTCCAAGCAGACTCTTTTCTGCGCCCCCGATAAACATCGACGGCATCATGACCAATACTTTCTTTCTCACTTTAATTCCTCAATGACCAGATTGTCCTGCTGCGTTACCTTAGACCCTTCCGGAATCTCACCATGCACAATACAGCCCGCACCGATCAAGCAGCGATTGCCAATCTTCGTACCGGCCAGTATCACTACATTCGATGCAATCCAGCATTTTTCTCCGATTTCAATCGGCCGGGTCGTATGTTCAAAGGAGACGCCTTCTTCTTTCGTAAACTTATGATTGTTGTCGTAAATCTTCACATCCGGTCCAAACAGACAGCCTGCTCCAATCTTCACAGACTCCTTACAGCTCAGTTTAAATCCATCATTTAAGTATACGCCGTCGCCAATTTCAAGCGTCGCTCCCTTATCCACATAGATTGAGCCTCTGCCATCCGAAACGATATTTCGCCCGAATGTAATGTTCGCTCCTTCCCCGAATAGAAAGTCCATCTCTTCGCTAAATGACTGAATCTTATGTGCGTTAAGATTCGCTCCTTTTGCTGCTTTATTCAGTTTAAAATGGTTCTTTGCTACGGTTGTATATGCTCCCATACGCACTCCCTTTTTTCGCAATTAGTACTTCTTTCTCAATTATAAAACACCCATAAACGATAGTAAAGAAAGAAAAGACAGGAATTTCGCACGAATTCCCGTCTTATCTTCTTGCATTTTTTTCGTCGCTTTGCTAATCTGAATCTATGAGATACAAAGTTTTAGATACCCGTCCGGTTGGTTCGAATACTGCCGTCACAATTCGTGGCGACGCAGCTGACATCACACCCGGATGCGAAATAACCGACGAAGATAATATTCATTTTAAAGTCTTAGAGATTGAGAAGGATCCTCTCAACTTTATCGACCATGTAGAGCCCACCAGAATCCTAACAATTCAGGGGGCGTTTTATTCAAGGCGCGTTGTAACAGATGCCATCGAATCACGCGGCAGCTTTTTCTCCGGCACGGGAGCTTTTAGCGCATTGATGAAACACATAAATGAAGCAGACTCTGATAAGGAAGACTAATAACCGGCGCGGTGCATCAGCACAGCGCCGTATTTTTTTAGATATGCTCTAGGTTCTTTATAATCCTCCATCACGCTTTCCACCAATTCCCAAAACCGCCGGGAATGATTCATTTCCAGTCGGTGACACAGCTCGTGCACCACTACATAATCAATCACCTCAGGCGGCGTCAGCATCAGTAGATAATTAAAATTCAAATTGCCCTTCGCCGAACAGCTTCCCCATCTCGTCTTTTGACATCGTATTGTGATGCGCCCGTAACTAACGCCAAGCTTTTTTGCATAATACCCGGCTCTGCCCGGCAGGTAATCACGTGCTTTATCTTTTAGCTGCTTATGTTCTAGCTCGGTGAGCAGCGGAAGCGTTTCTATCTTCTCATGCTCTCTTTTGATCGTATCTATATGCCGATTAATCCAGTCCTGCTTTTCTTCTACGAAACGAAGCGCCCGCGCCTTTGACATATGGCGCGGTGTCCGCACAATTATGCTAAGATCCGGTTTGATTTCAATTGACATACTTTTTCTCGCACTTTTTATAATCTGAATGTCATATTCCTCTGACCTGTGTCGCATGAAATCGTTCTCCCTTTCCTATGCCTTTTTCTTAATCTTCTTACTTGTCTTTACCTTGCTCCACGCACCGTAATAAGTCTTTGAACCAACCTTTTTAAAAGCCCTGACTCTGACCTTATATTTCTTACCGGCCTTTAATTTCTTTAAGACTTTTGTCTTTGTCGTTATCTTTACGCTCTTCCACTTAGATGCGCCTTTCTTTTTGTATTGCACCTGATACTTTGCCGCGCCAAGCTTCGCCGGTTTCTTCGCAAGCGTTACCGTTAAGTTCTTCTTGCCTGCTTTGAGCGAGGTTATCTTCGCCTTGGCCGGCACAATCTGAAAGGTCAGTTTCCTTGTAAACTCATAATCGCCCTTTCCCTTTACCGTCACGGTATAACTTCCGACCTTCTTTCGCCCGGACGGATACGTTACGGTATAATCGGTTCCCTTTGTCAGTTTACTTCCATCAGCGCGATACACCTTTACCTCCGGTGTCTTCACCTTGCCATTATAAGCATATTTTGTTTTCGAAAGGCTCACCGCACATGCCTGCTTATTACCAATGGCTTTAATCAGCGCGTTATGATATCCACTCTGTGACAGGTCGCTCCACGTATTATCCCCTAAGATATAACTTTGATTTGCCTCACTTGTAAACGTAAAACCATTAGTACTGTCCCCTTCTACCGGCACATATACCGTTGCCCCATTATATTCGTATGTTACAACAACGGCAAAGGTCTCTCCTGCATCTATCAGAACAGACGAGCCTAAATCTACCGTATGATAACCGGAATAGTTAATCGTCTTATTCACACTTGCCTGTTTCGTTCCACTGTCCGGCAGAGCGCTTTGACTTGCAAGATCTTTATAAAGCCTTACGGTAACTTCCTGGCCATCTGTTAGCGTATACAATCCTGCCGTATCGATTGTAACATCCGCTCCCGTATCATTCGTAAATACATTTGAAAGTGTAATATCCTCATTCGCATTTATCCCGCCTGCATACCCTATGGAATCATATTGAAAATTCACATCGTGCTCCGTAGCATCTTCTACCTCAAACGCCATCATCTCTGCAATAGATGTATCATAGTACGACAGCCAAAAACAGCCATTCTCTCCCCAGTCAGTTCCCCAGCTGTTCATCACAAGCCAGGCTCCATCCTTATCAGGCTGACAGGCACTGTTAAACTTATCTGCCGAAAAGTCATCATTCCAGCCGATAATGGTAACCTGGTGATCTGCATCATCGTTAGAATATGTCTTTTGATAATAGGCATTATTCTCATCATTATAATGAGCTGTAAACACTGCATCCTCTCCGATATATATTCCCGTAGACAAACTCCCATAATCCACGATTGCCTGCTTCATCGTATCCATAGCACCGTCTACGTATTTTCCATCGGAATAGTAAGAATAAGACGTATTAAAATCATACGCGTTCGTAAGATGCACCGCATCGTCCGTAATATGACCGGCATCAGCCTGTTCATATGCTTCTAAGTTGCTACTCATAGTCGTTGCCTGTACATCATCCCCAATATATTCCAAACGTGAATCCGAGTTTTCGTCAGTTGCACCCATCCAGCTCGCATAAGTATACATTGCCGTAAAGACACTCCCCCCAACTGAAAAAGCATTGAAAGAGCTGCCGGAATTTGCCTTATCCCCCGTCAACGTATCGTGATTATAACTAAACCATGCCAGATGAGACTCTGCATAATCCACGTTCTCAACAGTCGCTAAACCCTTTATGATTGCACTGCTCTCCATCAGTTTTATCGAAGAAAAGGCCCAGCAAGTACCGACATATCCTTGATTTTTTACTTCTGTCACATACTCCTTATCAAGAGAACTGTAACTACCTGGAAGACTTGCTGTCTTTCGTTTTGCATTTGCGGTCACTTTCTCCGGCGCAGACTCAAGCTGCAACTCATTGCCATCTTCGTCCACCCACTGATAGTTAATTTTTTCGCCATCTTGCGTAGAATCAACCGGGACGCGCTGGATGATTTCCAAGTCATCCAGTTTCTCCTCTGCCTTGGCAAGTCCTGTTATCGGTGCCATGTTAAGCGATACCGCACCTGCTAAACAGACTGCTACGAATAGTCCTCTCATCCGTTTTCCTCCTGTTGTCAAGACTCGCTCGCGAGTCTTGCGCGCCGGATTCGGGTCTGCTTCAGCAGACAAATTCCTGTCCGAATCCGTGCGCATCCTCGCGGAGCGTTTAACTCAGTCGGAGCTTGCGACGGAATGCGTAGCATTCCTAGTCCT
>JAILOU010000056.1 GCA_024690665.1 Eubacterium sp. | reverse complement strand
GGTTGGTCGTGATATCTACGAGAAGCTGATTAAGGGCTATACGGAGAAGCAGTGGGGGCGCGACTGTAAGGAACTTCCGGCATTTATCATCAAGCGTCTTCCGGTTCGTCTTACCTTTGACAACAATTATTTTAATGCGCTCTATCAGGGAATTCCGGTTGGCGGTTACACGAAGATGGTGGAGAATCTTCTGTCTGGGATTGAAGTGCGCGTGAATGAGGATTATCTCGAGAAGAAGGCAGAGTATGATCAGATGGCTGACAAGGTGGTCTATACGGGTGCAATTGATGCGTACTTTGATTATTCGCTTGGCAACTTGGAGTATCGCTCTGTGCGTTTTGAAAATGAAGTTCTCGACATCCCGAACTTCCAGGGGAATGCGGCTGTGAACTACACGGATCGTGAGACGCCTTGGACGAGAATTATTGAGCATAAGTGGTTTGAGTTTGGCAAGGATGAGAAGGGTAATGATCTTCCGAAAACCATCATCAGCCGTGAGTACAGCTCTGAGTGGAAGCCGGGGGATGAACCGTATTACCCGGTCAATGACGAGAAGAACGGCGCTTTATATGCGCAGTATAAAAAACTCGCCGGCAGAGAAGATAAGGTTATCTTCGGTGGCCGGCTTGGTGAGTACAAGTATTATGATATGGATGCTGTTATTGCTGCAGCGCTCGAGAAGGCGGAGCAGGAATTGCGGTAGTAAATATCTTGAAATTTTTGGACTATGATACAGTAAAAATTCTTACAAGAAATCGGTTGAAATAATTGTATGCGGTAGTAATGATAGGTCTAGATAGAACTAGGCAGAGCGCAATGGACAATATAACACTAATAGCGATATTTAGACAATCATTGTCAAAGTTTAAAATACCATAACTGTTTAAGATTTCAATTGGGAAGATGTGTATCAAATAAATCATTAGACTGTTTTCACCGAACACGGTGAACCAATAACGGCGTGTTGGAGAAAGTCTAATTAGACATATTATAATAACAAATGAAATAATAATCATAAACAAACGCATTTGTATTCCGTTTAAATTACCAACATCAGTTGAGTGATAGCATTGTATGTATTCGTACATTTTAACAGGTAGCAATTTAAAGTAGTTTGCAGCTCCGGTTAAAAACAAACAGGCTGCCAATAATAACCAGGAAAGTCCTAGATTGATATTATTGATTTTTTTCATTGAGCAGAAATAACCAGCTAAAAAGAAAGGTAAAAAACATATCGCTCGTGATATAGATAAAAACCGATCTGCTGGCTCGATACAACCAATATATAATGTAAAAAGTATAGACAGCGGAACAATAAATTTGATTTTAGAAAGCGCAGTAACGCTTACACGCCAGAATAACAGGCAAAGCAGATACCAGGATATAATTTGCGGACGCAAAAGATCAAGTGTAGGTGCAATGCTCCATGGCGTAAGTGAAAAGACTATATTAAAAATTAAGTAAGTTGAAAGATAGGATACTGTAATTTTAGAAAGATGAGTTTTTGAGTTTTTTGAAAAGTATCCGGATAAAAAAATAAAGGCTGGCATATGAAAGGAATAAATGATAGACCGAATAAAACCATACAGTTCTGATGGGCCATACATGAATTCGAATACGTGTCCTAATACCACTATAAAAATTAAAAAAGCTTTTAGATTATCAAGTTTAACATTACGTTTCATAACAATTCTCTCCCCATAGAGATTATACAGGAGATTCTTTGTTATGGATAGAATAAAAAAACAAAAGTCAAAATTATAATTAAAGGATAAGAAAAAGGGCTACGCTTAGATGTTTAATCAAAAGCGATAGCCCTTTATGCAGTGACATTTTAATTCATAATAGATGCAATCTCTTCAGAGACATTTCTGCTGATATAATAATCTTCACAGCCACCTCTGACGGCATCGGCTAAAGCAACTAATTCATATCTGATGCCTTCTCCATCTACTTGGTAGAAGTATCTTTTATTATTAGCTGGATTCTCGTATCTAATTTCAAAGTAATCTGTTTTCCACCATGGTGCAGGGACATAGATATATCCCTTTGTGCCGGAGATAATCAAATCACTTTCTGATTTTACACCAGTTCCAACTTTAATAGTTGCGGTGGCTTCTGGATAAGTGAAATTAATCTTAGTGAATTCGTTATATCCGTCTTCTGTATTTTTAACAAATATATCTTTTGAACTGTAATCGGTTCCTAAAATCTGGAAGACCGGAAGCAAAGCTGTTGGACCCCATGCTTCTAGGGAACTCCAACGGGGATTATTTCCAACACTTTTTGTAGAGGTCAGGCTGGTACAGGTTGCATCAACAGAAATTAC
The DNA here is from genome assembly GCA_024690665.1 of Eubacterium sp. GTDB lineage: Bacteria > Bacillota > Clostridia > Lachnospirales > Lachnospiraceae > Eubacterium_C. The sequence continues at coordinate 2,242 of JAILOU010000056.1, read as the reverse complement.
TTTACCAATCTTAGAAGATTTAATCAGAAGTAGCATTCTTAAATATGCAGTAATATAGGCAGTTCTGATTGCTTCCATGAAGACTAAACCGGAGTCTTTTGCATATTTAATTAAATTCTGACATTCTTCTTTGGTCATTCCGGTTGGACTTTCACAAAGAACATGCTTTCCGGCTTCTAAAGCTTTTTTACATTGCTTATAATGATCCTTCGGATGAGAATGAATGTAAATAGCATCAACGGCGGTAAGAAGCTCATCAAAGTCTCTTGTAAACACATCAACCTTGTCGCTAAGAGATTCCAAATCACCATCTTCAGGGGTGCATACTCCAACAACATCAACAGCATTAACGAATTTTGATTCGTCAAAGAATTTATTCACAAACGGTGAATAACCTACAAGTCCTAAGCGCAAAGCATTAGTTTCACTTCTGATTTGTGAACTGCTAACACCTTCCGTTCGTGGGAGATAGTGAACATTGCAATATTCATTAAGATAATCAAAATATCCTTCCCAATCAGATCCAATTGCGAAAATATCAATATCTAACCGTCTGATATCGTCAATCTTTTGACCTTCGTATTGTTCTACGATAATTTCGTCGGCTAATCCGGTTGCTCGGACTGCTGCAATTCTTTCTTCCAATGTCTGCTGAACATTGATTTTTCCTCTGGTTTTATCGAAGTCATCAGCAGTTACGCCAACAACCAGATAATCGCCTAAAGCTTTCGCACGCTCCAAAAGTCTAGTATGTCCGTAATGAAGTAAATCATAAGTGCCATATGTTATTACTTTAACCATATATTATTCCTCTCTGTGGTAAATAGCATTTTCGCGGTTTAAAGTTCTAGTTTTGAAGAAATGCCTTATTTATCTAACTCTTCTAATGCAGTTACAAACTGCTCCATATATTTTTGCTCACCAATAGAAACTCTTAGACAGTTACCCAATTCGCCTACATTCGGGTATGTCTTAATAAGAATCTTCTTTTCAGATTTCATTCGGTCAACTAATGATTGGGCATCTGTATTTGGCTTAATAAACATAAAGTTTCCGGCTTCGCCTTTGTGCTTGTAGCCGTGTTCATCAAGCCAAGAGATTAAGAAACTTCGACCTTGATTATAGTTTTTGATAAGTGTGTCAACCATTCCTGGTGTAGTCAAAATCTTTTCCGCAAATCTCATTGCGAAAGCATTAGTGTTATGAGGTGTACACATTTTCTGAACCATCTTAACACCTTCCGGCCAGCCGACAACATAACCAAGACGACATCCTGCCAGGGAAAAGAGTTTTGAGAAAGTACGTGTTACAAAAACGTGTTCTCCCTCTAATGCATAACGAATAAATGTTTTTGGATAGAAGTAATGATATGCTTCGTCAACAAGGATATTTACTTCTTTCTCATTTGCTTTTTTGAGAATTCTTTCGAATTCTTCTTCTGTATAAACATTTCCCATTGGGTTGTTTGGATTTAACAGGATTAGTAACTGGGTATCTTCGGTAATCTCGTCTAAAATTTTGTTAACATCCATAGTTAAATCTTCTTCATATGGAACAGGAATAAAGTTTCTTCCATACATTTCAGAATAAACTTGGAACATAAAGTAGGATGGTACACAACCAACGATACGTCCGCCCGGCGCTGTAAATGCCTGAATGATATAGCGAATTCCTTCAGCTGAACCATTTACAAGACAGACATGGCTAATGTCTGTTCCTAAGTAGTCAGCTAATACTTCAGTAAAGTGAAGTGTTTCAGGGTACTGAGCAACAAACTGTGGAGTAATACCGTCAAGAACAGAAGAGATAAACTCAGCTGGTAACCCACCAGGGTTCTCGTTAAGATCAAGTCTAAGATAGTCCTTTCTTTCATTCTGATCAAAAATACGATACAGATTTTCAACTTTCGAATCTAAATAATACATAGGTCTCCTTTCAGGATATTCAGTCTTTGGGAATAATCTACTTTCATAAGGCTGTTAGATATCCTTACATTTCTTTTTTTTGTAGTAATAGCGGTAAAAGATAATTGTATGTAAAAAGTCATAAAATACCGCACTTTTTTGTTTATTTTCAGTAATTAAATATGTCGTTCAAAAAATCTACACGTATAAATTTAATCTTCTAATCGTTCAATGTCAAGTAAACCTTTTTTATGTATCAATTTGATTTATATCTTACATATATAATATAATTAAAGATAGTCATAAAAGCGAATATGAATTATCATTTAGTTTTTGAC
>JAILOU010000052.1 GCA_024690665.1 Eubacterium sp. | reverse complement strand
GGCTCATCGCATCCTGGGGCTGTAGCAGGTCCCAAGGGTTGGGCTGTTCGCCCATTAAAGCGGTACGCGAGCTGGGTTCAGAACGTCGTGAGACAGTTCGGTCCCTATCCGGCGCGGGCGTAGGATATCTGAGGAGAGCTGGCCTTAGTACGAGAGGACCGGGCTGGACGGACCACTGGTGTATCTGCTGTTCTGCCAAGGGCATTGCAGAGTAGCCAAGTCCGGAAGGGATAAACGCTGAAGGCATCTAAGCGTGAAGCCCCCTCCAAGATGAGATATCCCTTTCTTTAAGAAAGTAAGACCCCTTGAAGACTACAAGGTAGATAGGGCAGAGGTGGAAGTGCAGTAATGTATGGAGCTGACTGTCACTAATCGGTCGATGGCTTGATCGAATAAGGAGAAAAACCAATTAATTCGAAGAGGCAGGTTTTAGCAAACTTGTTTGCAATAAATCGTGCATCGAGAATTAGGACCGTTTGCCTGCAAACGGCACCGAGAAGCTTTGCTTCGAGGTGATTGGTTTTGTAATCAAAAGAGTAAATCATTCGAGAATCGCTTATCAAAGATCATTCTGTATGAAATTTTGAAGGTACACACCTTAATAATCCTCGATAGCTCAATGGTAGAGCGCACGGCTGTTAACCGTGATGTTGTAGGTTCGAGCCCTACTCGGGGAGTTTTTGTTGACTTGTCGTGAATTCGATAAGGAACTTAAAATTAGGCTCCTTGGTCAAGCGGTTAAGACATCGCCCTTTCACGGCGGTAACACGGGTTCGATTCCCGTAGGAGTCATTTAAAAAATAATAAGGCGACATAGCCAAGTGGTAAGGCAAAGGTCTGCAACACCTCTATCACCGGTTCAAATCCGGTTGTCGCCTTTTATCAAAGACACCAGAAGAAATTTCGGTGTCTTTTTTTTCCACAATTATAAATGCGAGAAAATAAAGGATTTCTAAAAAAAGCGCTACTTATTCACAATTTAATTTAAATTGGGGATAAAATGGTGGAAAAGCCCTGAAAATCCTTAAAAAATCGCATAAATTCAATGTTTTTTTGTTATTAACAATTGTGCGAATTGTGGATAAGTGATATTTCGTTTGACAAAACGAAAACCGTTTAATATAATGGCAAAAGCATATGAAAAAGCAATGACCAGAACAAGTAATTATATAAGAAGAGGACAGAGAGTTGCCGGTTGGTGAGAGGCGCATATCTGAATATATAATGAATACATCTGTGAGCTGCGCACCGAACAGGTTTAGTAGGCTGCGACGGGTACGACCGTTATATCGTGAAGTATCTATATACTTACTGAGGCTGGATATGAGAATATTCAGTGAAAAAAGGTGGTAACACGAGACATCCCCCTCGTCCTTTTATAGGATGGGGGTTATTTTTATTTGATGAAAAGAAAGGATAAAGTCATGACAGTTTATGATGAATTAGTAGCAAGAGGATTAATTGCGCAGGTAACAGACGAAGAAGAAATTAAGGACCTTATTAACAATGGAAAAGCCACATTTTATATTGGATTTGATCCGACAGCAGACAGCCTGCATGTAGGACATTTTATGGCACTTTGTCTTATGAAGAGACTTCAGATGGCCGGTAATAAGCCAATTGCGTTAATTGGTGGAGGAACCGGAATGATTGGTGATCCATCCGGTAGAACAGATATGCGACAGATGATGACAAAAGAAACCATTCAGCATAACTGTGATTGCTTTAAAAAGCAGATGTCTAGATTCATTGATTTTTCAGATGATAAGGCACTTATGGTAAATAATGCAGACTGGCTGTTAGAACTTAATTATGTGGAAGTTTTAAGAGAAGTAGGAGCACATTTTTCCGTAAATAGAATGCTGGCAGCCGAATGTTATAAGCAAAGAATGGAAAAAGGATTAAGTTTCCTTGAGTTTAACTACATGATTATGCAAAGTTATGACTTTTACATGTTATATCAAAAATATGGCTGTAATATGCAGTTTGGTGGAGATGATCAGTGGAGTAATATGCTTGGCGGAACAGAACTGATCAGACGTAAATTAGGAAAAGATGCATATGCAATGACAATTACGTTGCTTCTTAATTCAGAAGGAAAGAAAATGGGGAAGACCCAGTCAGGTGCAGTATGGCTTGATCCAAATAAGACATCCCCATTTGATTTTTATCAATATTGGAGAAATGTTGGCGACGCAGATGTCTTAAAATGCCTTAGAATGCTGACATTCCTTCCATTAGAGCAGATTGATGAAATGGATAAATGGGAAGGCGCACAGCTTAATAAGGCAAAAGAAATTCTCGCATTTGAACTTACCAGTCTGGTGCATGGTGAAGAAGAAGCCAAGAAGGCAGAAGAAAGCGCAAAGGCATTATTCTCAGCCGGTAATGCTGCTAACATGCCAACAGTAACCTTATCAGATGACAGTTTCAAAGATGGCAAGGTTGATATCTTAACGATGCTGGTAGATTCTGGACTTTGTACATCAAGATCTGATGCGAGAAGAACCGTTGAACAAGGCGGAGCAACATTTATGGGTGAGAAAGTAACAGATATTCACACCTCTTTTGATAAAGAATTCATTCAAAAAGAAGAATGTGTATTAAAGCGTGGAAAGAAGAAGTTTTGTAAGATTGAAGCGTAGGTGATGATAGTATGATTTTAAATTGTGTACTGTTAGTTGTCGGTTTTTTTCTTTTGGTTAAAGGAGCCGATTTCTTTGTAGAAGGCAGTAGTGATGTAGCACGTCGATTTCGTATTCCGTCAATTATAATCGGAATGACAATTGTAGCAATGGGAACATCACTGCCGGAATTGGCGGTCAGTGTATCAGCAGCGTTAGCCGGAAGTAATGAAATGGCTTACAGCAATGTAGTTGGATCAAATATGTTTAATCTGCTTGTAGTATGCGGAGCTGCGGCTATATTTACGCCATTGACAATACATACAAAGACATTGAAACGAGAATTTCCATTTTCCATCTTTATAACGGTACTGCTGTTAGTATTTGGATACTTTGGAATGTCCGTTGGTCACGTAGATGGGCTGATTTTAGTCGTAATCTTTGTAATTTTCTTAATTATGATGGTAAAATCCGCTATGAGTGAGCGACGAGCGGCAAATGTTATACAAATTGAATCCGATAAACACGAAGAAATGAAGGATAAAAAACCATTACCAATCTGGAAAGTCCTCGTTTTCATTGTTGGAGGAGCTGCGGCAGTAGCAATCGGTGGTAATCTTGTAGTCGATTCTGCGGAAGCAATTGCAAAGTTTTTCGGATTATCCGATACCTTAATTGGGCTGACTATAGTGGCATTTGGAACTTCATTGCCGGAACTTGTAACCGGTATAGCGGCTGCAAGAAAAGGCGAAGTAGATATGGCTCTTGGAAATGTAATTGGATCAAATATCTTTAACATTTTATTTGTACTGGGACTGGCGGCATCCATCAGCGGCGTAGGAGTTGTACAAAACAACCTGATTGACTGCGTAATATTACTTGTACTTAGCGTATTGGTATGGATCTTTTGCATTACCAAAAAGCAGGTAAATCGCATAGAGGGATTGACTATGGTAATCATCTATGGAATCTACGTAGTTTATATTTGTATCAGAGCATAGATAATATTTGAAATACATACTATATATGTCTTATAATAAAATAGAATAGTTATGAGATATGTAGATTGTAAAATTAAATCTAAAATAAATTATTTGGCTGTTCGAAGCAGCTTGGCAATATAAGGAGGACACACACGAAAATGCAGAGCAAAGGAAGATATTATATTTCCACGGCTATCGCTTATACATCAGGAAAGCCACATATCGGAAATACTTATGAGATTGTATTGGCTGATAGTATTGCCCGATTTAAAAGACAAACCGGGTATGACGTCTATTTTCAAACAGGAACCGATGAGCATGGACAAAAAATAGAGTTAAAAGCACAAGAACAGGGAATTACACCGAAAGAATTCGTTGATCATGTATCCGGAGAAGTAAAGAGAATTTGGGATCTTATGGATTCTTCATATGATAAATTTGTACGGACAACGGATGAAGACCATGAAAAGTGTGTACAGAAGATTTTTAAAAAGTTATATGACAAAGGAGACATCTACAAGGGTCATTACGAAGGCATGTATTGTACGCCTTGTGAATCCTTCTGGACACAGTCTCAGCTTGTAGACGGCAATTGTCCGGACTGTGGAAGACCGGTAAAACCGGCGAAGGAAGAAGCTTACTTCTTTAAGATGAGTAAGTATGCAGATCGCTTAATCGAGCATATTAACACACATCCTGAATTCATTCAGCCGGTTTCAAGAAAGAATGAAATGATGAATAACTTCCTGCTTCCGGGACTTCAGGATTTATGTGTCTCAAGAACATCATTTTCATGGGGAATTCCTGTAGATTTTGATGATAAACATGTGGTATATGTATGGCTGGATGCTCTGACAAACTATATTACCAAGATTGGATATGATCCGGATGGATCATCAGAGATGTTTGAAAAATTCTGGCCAGCAGATCTGCATCTGATTGGAAAGGATATCATTCGATTCCATACAATCTATTGGCCAATCTTTTTGATGGCACTTGATCTTCCGCTTCCAAAGCAGGTATTTGGCCACCCATGGCTTCTGCAGGGCGATGGCAAGATGAGTAAATCAAAGGGAAATGTGCTTTATGCCGATGAACTTGTGGATTTGTTTGGAGTAGATGCCGTAAGATTTTTCGTGTTGCATGAGATGCCATTTGAAAATGATGGCGTGATTTCCTGGGATTTGCTGGTGGAAAGAATTAATTCCGAGCTTGCAAATACGCTTGGGAATCTTGTAAACAGAACGATTTCCATGAGTAACAAGTATTTTGATGGAATCGTTGAAAATACTGGAGTGGAAGAAGAGGTTGACGCAGACCTTAAAGCTGTCGTAACGCAGGCAGCTGATAAGGTGAATGCCAAGATGGATGAACTTCGCGTGGCAGATGCAATTACAGAGATTTTCACTGTATTTAAGCGTTGTAACAAATATATCGATGAGACAACGCCTTGGATTCTTGCAAAAGAAGACGCGACAAAGCCAAGACTTGCAACCGTTTTATATAACCTTGTGGAAGGCATTTCCATTGGCGCAGAGCTTCTTAGAAGTTTCATGCCGCATACGGCAGATGCAATTCTTACACAGCTGAATGCACAGCCGCGTGATTTTGATACCTTAGGAGAATTTGGATTATATCCATCAAAAACTAAGGTGACGGATGCACCGGAAATTTTATTTGCAAGATTGAAATTAGAAGAAGTGATGGAACAGGTTGAAGCGCTTCATCCGGCGGAAGAAGAGCCGATGGAACAGGGCGTGGATATGGAGAAAAAGCCGGAAATTACATTTGAAGACTTTGAAAAATTACAGTTCCAGGTTGGAAAGATTATAAAATGTGAGGAAGTAAAGGGTTCTAAGAAATTACTTTGCTCACAGGTTCAAATCGGCAACGAAGTAAAGCAGATTGTATCAGGAATCAAAAAATACTACACACCGGACGAAATGATCGGTAAGAAAGTGATGGTTCTTGTGAATTTAAAACCTGCCAAACTTGCAGGTGTACTTTCAGAGGGCATGATATTATTTGCCGAAGATGCACAGGGAAAATATGTTGCAGTGACGCCGGAGAGAGATGTACCACCGGGATCGGAGATTGCGTAAATGTCTGATATGATATTTGAAACACATGCGCATTACGATGATGATAAGTTCAATAAGGATCGTGACGAATTACTTGGCCGTCTTCCAAAAGAAGGGATAGGCTATGTAGTGGATGTCGGTGCAAGCATTGCTTCGACGAAGATGGCGTTGGACTTATCACAGCAGTATGATTTTATTTATGCTGCTGTGGGTGTGCATCCAAGTGATATTGAAGATTTAAACGACGAAACATTTGCCTGGCTTTCTAATCAAACGCAGGCGGACAAAGTCGTTGCAATAGGCGAAATTGGACTTGATTATTACTGGGAGAAAGACCCGGAGGTTCGAGATCGTCAAAAATACTGGTTCACAAAGCAGATAGAACTTGCAAAAGAAAAAAATCTGCCAATTATTGTTCATTCAAGAGAGGCTGCAGAAGATACGGTTAAAGTAATGAAAGAGGCAAATGCACAGGAAGTACCGGGTATTATTCATTGCTATTCGTATTCTCCGGAGCTGTCGAAGACATTTTTGGATATGGGATATTATCTGGGAATCGGTGGAGTGATAACATTTAAAAATGCAAAAAAGCTGGTCGAGACAGTAAAAAAGGCACCTATGGAAAGACTACTTTTGGAAACAGACTGTCCATATCTTGCGCCGGAACCAAATAGAGGCAAGCGCAACAGCTCTTTAAATCTAATCTATGTGGCTGATAAAATTGCAGAAATAAAAAATCTAACTCGCGAGGAAGTGATTTCCATCACAACTGATAATGCGAAGAAGTTATATAGGATTAATTAAGAGAGGTGTATATGGCAAATTTAGGAAATCCGCAAGAGACGATTGCGGTATTAAATAAATACAAATTTGAATTTCAAAAAAAATTTGGCCAGAACTTTCTGATTGATCCAACTGTCTTAGACCGAATCATAGATGCAGCAGATATCACAAAAGATGATTTTGTTCTTGAGATTGGACCGGGAATCGGAACGATGACACAGAGGCTATGCGAGGTAGCGGGGTCGGTTGCAGCAGTAGAAATTGACCGTGCATTGATACCGATTTTAAAAGATACACTGTCCGGTTATGATAATGTGGAAATCATAAATCAGGACATCCTAAAGGTGGATATTGAAAAGCTGGCAGAAGAAAAAAATAATGGTCGTCCAATTAAAGTGGTGGCGAATCTGCCATACTATATTACGACACCGATTATTATGCAACTATTTGAAAAAAATGTACCGCTGAAAAGCATTACGGTGATGGTACAAAAAGAAGTTGCAGACAGAATGCAGGCAAAACCGGGGAAAAAAGATTACGGAGCACTTTCCTTGGCTGTTCAGTATTATGCGAGTGCTGAGATTGTAGCAAATGTCCCGCCAAACTGCTTTATGCCAAGACCAAAGGTCGGTTCTGCTGTCATTCATTTAGAATGTTATGAAGAAAAACCGGTACAGCCGGACAATGAAAGATTGTTTTTTAAAATTATACGTGCAAGCTTTAATCAGCGCCGAAAAACATTGGCAAATGGCTTAAACAACGCACCAACAATTCCGCTTTCAAAAGAAGAAATCATTGAGGTTATTACAGAAAGCGGCTTTACAGATAATATACGCGGAGAAAAACTTAGTATAGAAGAATTTGCGAAACTAAGCGATCGGGTTAACATGAGGGTTAATGAACGAAACTAGATGGCATGGGGCAAAGGACAACTAGCAGGAAAGGAACCGCGCATGGAATTTATTGAGTATGGAAGTGAAATCCGCAAGCGTCTCGATGCAGTGCACAAAAATTGCGGAACAAATCCGGAAAAAATGGAACAAGAATGCCAAAAGCTTGAAGAGATAGCCGATAAGATGGAAGACTTTAAGCTAAAAGGCTTTATTGCGTTCTACCGGGGGCAAAATGCATATTTGACGAATCAGATGGGGGATTTGTTTCGGTATTGTCTTGAAGGCATGGAATATCAGGAACAGGCACAACAGTGGGAGTATATTGTCTTATCTTACAATTTGCTGGGAATCACATCCGTAAATCAAGGAAACGCATTATTTGCAATCGACTATTATTTAAGTGGATTGAATTTATGCGAGGAACATCATCTGTTAACAGACGCCTATATCTTAAATATGAATATAGGTGCTCTTTACATGCGCTTTGGAGCCTATGATTCGGCACACAGTTATCTAGATCGAAGCCTAAAGCTTATCTTACAGGATAAAAATAAAGAGCGTTATTACAACGATATCACGGTATTATATATTTCTCTTGCAAACTGTGAACTTCACAGGGAAAATCTAAAGGAAGTAAATTATTATCTGAAAAAAGTATTAGATGAATGTTATGAACAGATTGACAAACAGATCAAAATCTATGTAAAGACTTTTCAAGTACAGGTTTATGACAAGGAACAAAGATATAATGAAAGAGACGTGTTAATTCAGGAATTGATGCAGATATTTCCGAAAATTAAGATTAACATGGACCTTTATGATGACTTTTATAACTTTGCAAAATATCTGCTTAAGATAGAACAGTTCAAAGAGTTTGAAATTGTAATGCATAAACTTGAAGAGCCAATTGTGCAGTCAAAACTCATCCGCCAGCAGATGCAGTTTATGCGCCTTCAGATGGACTATTACGACAAGGTGAAAGAAGAAGAAAAGTTTCAAAAGGCTGCTAAGAGTCATTACCGCCTGATTTCAAGATTAGAGCAGGAAGATGCAATGACGATGCGCTCAATGATTAAGATGCGTACTGATCTTGAGCAAAATAAAAAGCAATCCAAGCAAATGGAAATTGAAAATAAAAAACTGCAAAAACAGTCAGAGACGGATTCTCTTACCGGAATGTCGAATCGTTTTTATCTTAACAGTTATGCGGAGAAAATATTCCAGCACTGCTATGTGAATCGTGTAATGTTGGGAATGGAGATTCTTGATATCGACTTTTTTAAACAATACAATGATAACTATGGACATCAGGCCGGAGACGAATGTATTAAGATGGTGGCAAGAGAAATCAAAAGTCTTGAACGGTATGGACATATTTTTACTGCAAGATATGGTGGAGATGAATTTGTCATTATTTACGATGGATACACCAAAGACCAGATGGAAACATTTGCAAAAGAATTAAAGAAAAAGATAGAAGCACAGAATTTTAAACATGAATATTCTCTTACGTCAGATATCGTAACGGTATCGCAGGGAATCTGTCATGATATACCGGATGATAAGCAAAAAATCTGGGATTACCTTTACAGCGCGGATAAGATTTTATATCACGTGAAAAAAGAATCCCGAAATGGATATGGAATCGGTCATTGTGATCACATGTTATAAATGAGAAGATGGATGATAAAATAAACTATACTTATATATTAAAATGCAGCGACGGGACGCTTTACACAGGATGGACTAATGATTTAAAAAAGCGTTTAGAAGCACACAATAGTGGAAAAGGCGCCAAATACACAAAGCCGAGACGGCCGGTAAAGCTCGTTTATTATGAAACCTTTGCAACAAAGCAAGAGGCTATGAAGCGAGAAGCCGCCATAAAAAAGATGACGCGCTATCAAAAACAGACATTAATTCAAAATAAAGACAATAAAAAGAGCTTCCTATAAAAGTAGGAAGCTCCTTTTGTAATGGAAGTTATCCAAAATATCTCTGTAAAAGACCTGCAAATGCTTTACCATGTCTTGCTTCGTCTCTGGCCATTTCATGAACGGTATCATGAATTGCATCAAGATTGGCAGCCTTAGCTCTCTTAGCAAGATCAGTCTTACCGGCTGTAGCACCATTTTCAGCATCTACACGCATCTGAAGATTTTTCTTTGTAGAATCTGTTACAACTTCACCAAGTAATTCGGCAAACTTTGCAGCATGCTCAGCTTCTTCATAAGCAGCCTTCTCATAGTAAAGACCGACTTCAGGATATCCTTCACGATGAGCAACACGTGCCATTGCAAGATACATACCAACTTCTGAACATTCGCCTTCAAAGTTAGCACGAAGATCTGCAAGAATGTCTTCGCTAACGCCCTGAGCAACACCAACAACGTGCTCAGCAGCCCATGTCATCTCGCCTTCCTGCTTATTGAATTTTTCTGGACCAACTCCACAAACCGGACATTTCTCCGGAGCAGAATCACCTTCATGAACATAACCACAAACACTACATACAAATTTTGCCATAATAAAATTCCTCCTTATGAATAAAAAAATTAGGTTTTTGATTTATCTAAGTAAATGCTGATGCATATACTTCTTAATTTTCTTTGCAATCAGAGCAAATACCGTGGAAGTAAACGATATGTCCGTCAATCTCACCATCAAATTCGATAGAAGCTAAAGAATCAATGTGTTCAAGACGTTTCATCTTAAGATCAAACAGACGATTGCACTTTTTGCAGATAAAATGATAATGCGGATCGGTGACACCATCAAAGTGATCCGTTCCGTCTCCAATATTCAGTTTTAGAGCATCACCGTGTTCAACTAGAAGATTCAGATTTCGGTAAACGGTTCCCAACGATATATTGGGCATGGTCTTTTTTAAATCCTGATAAACCATCTCTGCAGTCGGATGTGTTGTATGCGATTGCAGATAATGTTTTACAGCTTCTCTTTGTTTACTGTAATGCAAAAAACATACCTCGCTTAAAATTGATAATCATTACTGATATTGACAGTATAAACGGTAAATATCGCATTAGTCAACTAAAACTTTTAATAATGATTACTAATTCAAAGGAGAGATAAGACTATAGCGAATATTATCACGCCATTCTCCACCTATCTTGGCACAAGAAAAGCACAATCCTTCGTTGGTAAAACCAACGCGATCTAAAAGGTTGCGAGAATCTGTATTTTCCGGAAGAACATATGCCTCAATTCTGTGAAATTTCATATCATAAAAAGCCATGTCGCATAAGAAGGTAATAGCTTCCGTAGCGTACCCTTGCTTTTGATAAAACTTATCAAATTTATAACCAATCTCAAAACTCATAAAAGAACTTTTACGAATATTATGAAAAGAAGCGGTCCCAATAATTTGATTGGGATTTGATTTTGCGAAAATCCAAAATCTGACAAACGCCTGCTTCGTAGCAAGGTTAAATTCTGTGCGAAGCATAGTTTTTTGATAATTAATCGTATAAAAATTCTGAGGTCTTAGTGGTTCGTAAGGTTCAAAGATATCACGATTGTTGTGAAGAAAACGAAGCACCTGTGTCGCGTAAGATTCGTCGAGTACTTTTATAATTAGTCGATCGGTTTCATAGTAAAAGTTCATAGTATCATTTCCTTACTTTAATAGGATTATATGCCTATATTATAACAAAGATTATTGTGATAAAAAAGAGACGATGATACAATGGACAAAGCGAAAGGAGCATTACGATGGGAAATGAAAAATACATGCGCGAGGCAATTCGGCAGGCACAAAAGGCAGCAGCACTTGACGAGGTTCCAATCGGATGTGTAATTGTACAAAATGACAAAATCATAGCGCGAGGATACAATAGACGGAACACAGATAAAAATGCATTGTCGCATGCAGAGATATCCGCTATAAAAAAAGCATGTAAAAAGACAGGAGACTGGAGACTTGAAGATTGTGAGATGTATATTACGTTAGAACCTTGCCAGATGTGTGCGGGAGCAATCGTGCAGTGCAGAATGAAGAAGGTATATATTGCGACGACAAATCCAAAAGCGGGATGTGCAGGATCCGTAATTAACTTACTTCAAATGCAACAGTTTAATCACCAGGTGGACATAGAAAAAGGAATGCTACAAGAAGAATGTTCCACAATGCTAAGTGATTTTTTTAAAGAACTTAGGAAAAAGAAAAAATTAGAGCAAAGCAATTGACAACAATAGGGTGACTAGATTATAATTAAAACTCCGAGCAGCCGGAGTGTTAGCGGTACTCTGTACCATCAATCCGCTATAGTTGGGGTGATGCCCCGCCTCGGGCTTTGGAATTGCAGAGCCGCCCTTTATAAGTGGCGTTGAAGCTTGGGTCTTAAGCGACGGAAATCTGCGAACTGGGTCAGGTTGGGAACAAAGCAGCCCTAAGTAGAACCTTCCGGGTGCCTTGAGGGTGCCTGGGCTGAGTTAACTGTAGAGGTAACGTCTGTGGTTACGGGTTCAAAGCGGGACGCTCGGTTTTAAAATAGATAAAGCAAGGGCTTATAGCTCAGCTGGTTAGAGCGCACGCCTGATAAGCGTGAGGTCGGTGGTTCGAGTCCACTTAAGCCCATTAAAAAAGATTGCTGAATCAGCAATCTTTTTTTATTTCAATATTAAACTTCTTTAACCAGATAAACAATCAAAACGATAATCAGGACAATGACACATCCTAAAAGTTTTGACATCTGCTTCTTGTCCTGAAACAATTCCTTAAAAGGACCGGAACTGTTTAACGGAGATGTCTGAGAAGCAGCAGCCCGTTTTGCCTGTTCTTTTTTCTTCTTATCATTAATGTAATAAGCCATAGCAAGAACCCTTTAAAATTTATTACTTTTTCTCTACATAGTTTTTAATAGCACGAAATGTTTCTTCCGTAATTACGTGCTCAATCTGACATGCATCATCTTCAGCAATTTCGCTGTTAACACCCAAATCTTCAAGCCATTTTGAAAAGAACTCGTGTCTTTCACCCATAGATTCTGCGATAGCAAGTCCTGATTCTGTAAGATAAATAAATCCTGCATCTGTTACTGTAATATGATTTTGCTCTCTAAGATTTTTCATGGCAACAGAAACTGATGATTTCTTAAAACCAAGCTTATTCGCAATATCAACAGAACGAACAACAGGAAGTGATCTACTTAAAAAAAGAATTGTCTCTAAATAATTTTCTGCGGATTCATTCTTGTGTACCATTAGGAATACCCCCGTAATTGTGTTAATTATAGTAAATATTATATAGCTCCTATATAACGAATTCATTTTACCATACTGAAATTCTAATTTCAATATTCTCCGAAAAAAAGTTGTTGACATCTAAAGGTAATTAGACTATACTAAGCATAGTTAGATAGTTGGTCACGAATAACACGAGTTAGGAGGGGTTAACGTGAGCGTTGTTATTATAGGCGGCCATGATCGCATGGTCGGTAAATATAAAGAAATATGCAAAAAACACAAATGCAAGGCAAAGGTCTTTACCCAGATGCCTGCAAGACTTAGCGAACAGATTGGTTCGCCGGATATGGTAATCCTATTTACCAACACGGTATCGCATAAGATGGTACATTGTGCTGTAAATGAGGCGCAAAAATGCAATGCGAATATCGTAAGAAGTCACACCAGCAGTGGCACTGCTCTAAAAGAAATTTTAGATCAGGCCTGCTCATAAAAAACCACTGATGAATCCTTTCATCAAAATGTATCGCTTAGCATAAACGATACAACAATCTCTTAAAAATCAATTTACCTAATGAACCAGAAACTCCCGGATAATCATCCGGGAGTTTTTGGCGTTGTAATAATAGCGGGGAGCATGGGATTTGAACCCACGGTACTTCTTTAGAAAGTACACGGCTTTTCGAGAGCCGCACCTTAAGCCACTCGGACAACTCCCCGTATGCTTATCGATTGTAACATAAGATAGGAAGGAATGGCACGAATATTTGGTCAAATTATAGAAAGCGCCGTGAAAAAAATTATGCTATACTGTTTAAGAGTGTCTATAAATGGGAAGAAGGGGAATCGCATGTCATACACAGCGCTTTATCGAAAATTCCGACCACAGGAATTTCAAGATGTAAAGGGACAAGATCATATAGTGTCTACATTAAAGAATCAGATTCAGGCAGAACGAATCGGACATGCTTATCTGTTTTGCGGGACAAGAGGAACCGGAAAGACGACGATTGCGAAGATATTTGCCAAAGCCGTGAATTGCGAGAACCCTGTAGATGGAAGTCCTTGTGGTCATTGTCCGACCTGCGAAGCAATTGCGGCCGGGGCTTCTATGAATGTGATAGAGATAGATGCTGCGTCAAATAATGGTGTAGATTCTGTTCGTCAGATTCGAGAAGAAGTTAGTTATTCGCCACCGGAAGGAAAGTATAAGGTTTACATTATTGATGAGGTTCATATGCTTTCAACAGCTGCGTTTAACGCTCTGTTAAAGACCTTAGAAGAACCACCTTCATACGTTATATTTATACTGGCAACAACGGAAGCGAACAAACTTCCGATTACCATATTATCGCGATGTCAAAGATATGATTTTCGCAGAATTACAATAGAAACCATTAGTGACCGCCTAAAAGAACTGATGGAAGAAGAACAGGTGCAGGTAGAAGATAAGGCAATTCGATATGTTGCAAAGGCAGCGGACGGTTCGATGCGTGATGCATTAAGCCTGCTCGACCAGTGTATTGCATTTCACTTAGGTGAGGAGCTGACCTATGACAAGGTATTAGAGGTTCTAGGTGCAGTTGATACGGAAGTATTTGCCAGATTACTTACACATATTCAAAACGGACAGACCTTAGAATCGATTAAATTGTTGGAAGATATGGTTTACCGGGGTAAGGAACTTCCGGTGTTTGTCGCAGACTTTACCTGGTATCTGAGAAATCTGTTGCTGCTGCAAAGCACTGATCAGATGGAAGATGCATTGGATGTGTCAACCGAAAATCTCATGCAGATGAAGGAGATGGCGCAGCAAGTAGAAGGTGAGACGTTAATACGCTATATCCGTGTATTTTCAACATTACTTAATGAAATACGATTTTCTGCACAAAAGAGAATCTTGATAGAAGTTGCCATCATCAAATTATGCCGGCCACAGATGGAGCAAAGTTATGATGCTCTAATGGATCGTATTGCGAATCTGGAGAAGAAGTTCGAACAAGGTGATTTTGTTGTGGCATCGGCGCCGCAGGCGTCATCGCCGGCAGTAGAGGAAATTCCAGAAGACATTGAGGTTCCAAAAGCAGTACCCGAAGATGTAGAACAAGCAGTACGCAGATGGAACGAAATTGTCAATGATAAGCATGTATCGGGATTAAAAAGATCGCTGTTAAAAAATGTTCATCTTAGTGTAGCAGGAAATAATGGTCTTAGGATATGTACAGCAGATGGACTTATAGATGGGCTGGATGGCTCGAAAGAAGAGCTGGAGCAGGCGATTCGTAGTGTTTTGAAAAAAGATGTTGAAGTTTTTGTAGAAAGAATGGATAATAGGACACAGGCGAGTCTCAATCACGGCATGAATCTGCAGGATATGTTTGGTGGAATGCCGGTTGAGGAAGAGGATACATAAAGAGGATTATTTATAATAGAACAAACAGGAGGAATACCATGGCTAAAAAAGGTGGTTACAGCGGCGGAATGCCGGGAAATATGGGTAATCTTATGAAGCAGGCACAGAAGATGCAGCGTCAGATGGAGACTGCGACAAAAGAGCTCGAAGAAAAAGAAGTTACAGCAGCAGCCGGAGGCGGAGCAGTTGAAGTAACCGTATCCGGAAAAAAAGAAATTAAAAAAGTAAAGATTGCACAGGAAGTTGTAGATCCTGATGATGTAGAAATGCTTGAAGATTTAATTATGGCTGCAACCAATCAGGCACTTAGAGAAATTGATGAAATCTCAAGCAAGTCGATGGCACAGATTACCGGAGGACTTGGTGGATTTCCGTTCTAAAGAATAAGTAGGATAACATGGATTATTATAGTGGGCACATATCAAAATTAATAGAAGCGTTTTCTTCCTTGCCGGGGATTGGAGCAAAGTCTGCACAAAGACTGGCGTTTCATGTACTGAATATGCCTTTGGAACAGGTGGATGAGCTGACAGAGGCGATTTCACAGGCCAGGAGAAATGTAAAGTACTGTAAGAGCTGTCTGACACTGACGGATGAAGAACTGTGTCCAATCTGCAGCAGCAGTAAACGAAACCATAAACAAATCATGGTGGTAGAAAATCCGCGTGATTTGGCAGCATATGAAAAAACCGGTAAGTATAACGGTGTCTATCATGTGCTTCATGGAGCAATATCCCCGATGCTGGGAGTAGGACCGGGTGATATTCATTTAAAAGAACTGATGCAGCGTCTCCAGGGAGATGTTGAGGAAGTTATCATTGCAACGAATTCTTCCTTGGAAGGAGAAACAACGGCAATGTATATCAGTAAGTTAATCAAGCCGACAGGAATTAAAGTGTCGCGAATTGCCAGTGGCGTACCGGTTGGTGGCGATTTGGAATATATTGATGAAGTTACACTACTAAGAGCTTTAGAAGGTAGAACAGAGCTTTAGCTAATATGATATGCCAGAGTTGGCAGAATGGAGGATACAATGAATAATCTAGAATTACAAAAGCAGGCAAATGCAATTCGTAAAGGAATTGTAACGGCTGTTCATAGCGCAAAATCCGGACATCCGGGTGGATCGCTTTCAGCAGCAGATATTTTCACATATCTGTATTATGAGGAATTAAATGTAGACCCTAAGAACCCAAAGAAAGCAGACAGAGACAGATTTGTATTATCAAAAGGTCATGTAGCACCGGGTCTTTACTCTACACTTGCACATAAAGGTTTTTTCCCGGTAGAAGACTTGACAACTCTTCGTCATGTAGGTTCTTATCTTCAGGGACACCCTGACATGAAACATATTCCGGGTGTGGATATGTCATCAGGTTCTCTTGGTCAGGGATTTTCTACTGCAGTAGGAATGGCACTTGCAGGTCAGGTTGATAAAGCAGACTACAGAGTTTATGCACTGCTTGGAGACGGAGAGATTCAGGAAGGTCAGATTTGGGAAGCTGCCATGTTTGCAGGATTCCATAAGATGGACAATCTCGTATGTATCGTAGATAACAATAACCTTCAGATTGATGGAAGCATTGATGACGTATGCTCACCATATCCAATCGATAAGAAGTTTGAAGCGTTTAATTTCCATGTAATCAATATCAATGGACATGATTTTGACGAAATTCGCGCTGCGTTTGAAGAAGCTAAGAAGACAAAGGGCTGCCCAACCGCAATTATTGCACATACGGTAAAGGGAAAGGGAGTATCCTTTATGGAAAACCAGGCCGGATGGCACGGTAAAGCACCAAATGATGAAGAATATAAGATTGCAATGGATGATCTTGAAAAGGAGGCAGCAGCATTATGTCAGAAGTAAAAAAGATAGCAACAAGAGAAAGTTATGGTAATGCACTTGCCGAACTTGGAAAAGAACATGAAGATATTATCGTTTTAGATGCGGACCTTGCAGGAGCAACTAAGACAGCAACATTTAAAAAAGCAGTACCGGAACGTTTCTTTGACTGTGGAATCGCAGAGTGTAACATGGCAGGTATTGCAGCAGGACTTTCCACATGCGGTAAGGTACCATTTATGAGCTCCTTTGCAATGTTTGCAGCAGGAAGAGCTTATGAGCAGGTACGTAACTCTATCGGTTACCCGCATCTGAATGTGAAAATCGGTGCAACGCATGCCGGAATCTCTGTTGGAGAAGACGGAGCAACACATCAGTGTCTGGAAGATATCGCGCTTATGAGAGAGATTCCGGGAATGACCGTAATTAATCCGGCAGATGATATTGAAGCTAGAGCAGCTGTTAAGGCAGCGTATGAACATGAAGGTCCCGTTTATATGAGATTTGGTCGTCTTGCAATTCCGGTAATTAATGATGAGGCCAATTATAAATTCGAACTTGGCAAAGGAATTGAGATGAAATCCGGTAAAGATCTTACAATTATCGCAACGGGTCTTTGCGTTGGGGAATCACTTGAAGCAGCTAAGATGCTTGCAGCAGATGGAATTGATGCGCAGGTAATTAACATTCATACCATTAAGCCGATTGATGAAGATATCATTGTAAATGCAGCTAAGAAGACCGGCAAGGTCGTAACAGTTGAGGAACATTCTATCATCGGAGGCCTTGGAAGTGCTGTAGCAGATGTGCTTAGTGAGAAACAGCCAACGAAGATGAAGAAGATTGGAGTCAATGATGTATTTGGCGAATCGGGTCCGGCAGTTGAGCTGATTCACAAGTATGGATTAGACGCTGAAGGAATTTATGAGAAAATTAAGAATTTTCTTGCATAAAATAAGTTAAAATAAAAGGTGTCAGGTGCGCTGCATTTGACGCCTTTTGTAAATATCAACATAGGGGGAGCACCGATGTCAGACCTTGAAAATCGCCGACAGTTCAAAACGGTACATACCGACATAGAAGAAATGAATGCCATGATTGCGGAGCATCGAAAGAAGATTCTGCTTCGTATCGTAATCATTGTAGCCATATGTGTGGCTGCACTGGTGACATTTGAACTGGTTGTTCATCTGCGAACCTATCATAATTACCGGGTCGCAAAGGAAGTAGAACGAGAAGATTCTTCCGGAACGGTCTTTGAGAAAATGAACGGCAATATTTTAAAATATTCGCATGATGGTGTCAGTTATACGGATCTGGAAAACAATCTGATTTGGAATCAGACCTATGAACTGCAGAATCCACAGGCGGATATCTGCGAATCGTACGTTGTGATATACGACAAAAGCGGAAGCGACATCTACATATTAAATACAGAGGGCTTACAAGGACACCTGCAGAGCGAGCAGCCGATTGTGGCCGCATATATAGCGGAGCAGGGAACCATTGCCGTATTAACGACGGAAGATACCACCAGTCAGATTCAGCTGTACGATAAGGAAGGAACGCAGCTGGCTAAGGGAGAGGTTCACATCGAGGAAGGTGGCTATCCGGTCGATATCGCAATATCACAGGATGCACAAAAAGTTGCGGTATCTATGTTAGATATTAATGAGGGATCGGTAAAAAGCACGATTATGTTTTATAACTTCTCGGATGTAGGGGAAAATGAAACAGACCATATTGTGGGAACATTTTCATATTCGGGAACGATGATTCCGCGCATAGAATTTCCAACAAGTGATGAAATGATTGCATTTGGAGATAATCAGATAATCATTTTCAAGGGAAGTCAAAAGCCGGACGAAGAGATGACCATTAAGGTGGAGGAGGAAGTAAAGAGTATCTTTTATAATTCCACATATTTTGGAATCGTGCAAAATTATGTGCCGGAGGAAGACGAAGAGACCGATGAGGACACACCGGCATACCAGATGGTGATATACGGATTAAACGGAAAGCAGATAACAAAAAGTGGTTTTGATTACTCCTACACAGATATTGAATTTCTTGAAAATGATGAAATCTGTATGATGGGAGATAAAAGCTGCGCAATCTATACATTAAAAGGGAAGAAAAAGTACGAGGATACCTTCGATACGGAATTGTATAAAATCTATTCCGGAAAAACAACACGTAGTTATATCTTTTTAATAAGCGGAAAAACGCAAAAGGTATATCTGCGCTAAGAAAGGAAAGAAGGTTTATATGAACTGGATATTTATAATAGTAGTGCTTTTTTTGTTATTTCATCTTATAAGAGGTGTGCGAAGAGGAGGCGTAAGGGTGCTGTTTGGCATGATCGGACTGATTATCGTGCTGGCCTTTGCAATATTTGCCGCGCCTCATGTAAATACCTTTTTGACCGAACATACCTCTATCTATGATGCAGTGGCAGAAAAGTGTGAGGAAAAAATAAAAGAAAAATCAGAAGAAAAGATTGAAGAACAAACAGAAAGTGTTACCGGACTTTTGGAAAACACAGGAATTACTTTGTCACAGGATGAACAGACGACGCTGCAAACTTCCGGAACAGACGCTGCGAGCAGTGTGCTTGAGGAGAGCGGGGTCTATTCTACAGCAGCACAGAGTCTGGCAAATGTGATCGTGATGGTGATTTCATTTATCATCTGTTTGATTATAGGCGCCATCATTATAGGAATTATTCAACATTTCCTGCAAAGGCTGATGGAACTTCCGGGTCTTAGGACCATTAATAAGGTGATGGGGGCAATTCTGGGTGTCGTAAAAGGACTAATTGTAGTCTGGATAGTATTTTATCTGGTTTCGCTTACAGAAATTGTAAATGAAAATGGAACCATTGTAACGATGATACAGGATAATGCGTTCTTAAATCTCCTGTATGAAAATAATATTCTTGTAACGATTATGCAGAATGTTTTTTAATAGAATTTAAGTGCTGACAAAGCGCCGTTAAATAGAACCTATTAATTATGACGAACGGTAAAAATAAGAGGGATATATATTGTGGAAAAAAAGATGAAAAACCACAATATATATCCCTTTCAAAATTAATTGTAAAAATGTAAAAAATATAGTTGACAATGGACTGTTTTAAATGGTAGTATATTTTTCGCACAACCCGTGAACATCTGAAAACAGAAGAAAAACGGCGCGTGAGATACTATCAAAGAATTTCAAAAAAATGAAAAAAGTTGTTGACAAGAAAGTCGATACATGATAGTATTAAATAGTTGTCGGCAAAAAAGAAACACCGACACGAACCTTGATAACTGAACAGTGAAATAACCTTGAAAAATTCTAAGAGAAACGTTCTTAATTAAGAACAGTTAATCGTTAGATTAACACCTTAAAAACAGTAAAGCATCTGACTTATAAGATGCACAAGGATAAATTAGCCAAGAAGTAATTCTGAAGCAATTATCAAAAGATTAAACATGAGAGTTTGATCCTGGCTCAGGATGAACGCTGGCGGCG
>JAILOU010000051.1 GCA_024690665.1 Eubacterium sp. | reverse complement strand
GACTAGGAATGCTACGCATTCCGTCGCAAGCTCCGACTGAGTTAAACGCTCCGCGAGGATGCGCACGGATTCGGACAGGAATTTGTCTGCTGAAGCAGACCCGAATCCGGCGCGCAAGACTCGCGAGCGAGTCTTGACTAATAAAACTAATAAAGCTGAGTCCTATCAAAAACAGGGCTCAGCTTAATTTATGCATATCTATTATTGTCTGATTAGTAGATATAAGGTTTCTTCATCATCACAATACTGATTCATCAACATCAGTCTTAGAGAAGAATCGCTACTCTCATCAAGGTCAAGTTCCTGAATCTGTGTACTGTCTGAATCTGCTACATGTCCCATATACACATCATCACCAACTATCGCATAGTAGAATCCATTTACACGAGAAACATATCGTCCGCTCTCACCGCTTTCATCATCCGTCACTGTTCCGTCCTCTTTAAATGTCAGGGTCTGTGGCTCAAGTTCATAAGAGGTAACATCCTCGCCTTCGATTTCCACTTCATATGTCAGATTCCAGGTTCCCGCTATCGTATAATCTTTAGATTCCTGAACCTGTTTTTCATCCTCAAGATCAAGTGCCTGCCAGTCTCTTGCGAACTTCACATCCTCTTGATCCTTAATCATAAATTCATCCGTTTCACAGTCGTATACATACTTTGTTTTTTCCTTATTCACCTTGCAGGTAATGACATTTTTAGAAAGAGAATAGGTTCCTTTTGTTTGCTCTCCTTCTGCCACCTGACAGGTAACAAGACCGCTATCCGTCTCCTCAATAGAAGCTGTCGTCTGCTTAACTACACCATCTTTTTCAAAAATCAGGTACGTCACTTCGCTATTGTCTGTATCAACAGCATACCAGCCGCCTTTCAGATCTGCTTCTTTTAATTTATAGCTTTTAATAACCGTTTTTTCTTCCGATACCGTTTCTGTTTGTGAAGTATCCTGACTTTCCTTTTCATCTGCGCAACCGGTAAGCATTCCAATGACCACAATTCCGGCTGCCAGCATTATCCATTTCTTTTTCATAATGCTCCTCTCATATCTGTAAAATTATCTCTTTATGCATTATACTACATCTTCTCAATAATCTCCTGCGTATATTCAATAAATTTTAGCACCGCAGGTGCCGCGTCCTTTAGAGACATAACTGCAATCCCCATCTCCAAAGAATCCGGCGGATCAAGCGGAAGCGCTCTAAGCTTTCCTTCCTTTTCCTTATCTTTCATGCAAGCTCCGTTTACCATACTGATCCCAAGTTCTTTTTCTACCATCTCCAGTACAATATAACTGTCAAATGTCGACAGATAGATATCCGGTTTAATCTTGTATGGAGCAAGAATTCGCATTACATCATAGTCATAACCGTGTTCCGGCATAATAAAGCGTTCTCCCTCAAACTTCTCTACCGGGAACACCTTCTCTTGTGCCATTGGATGCGTAATCGGAACAACTGCAAGCATTGGATCGTCTTTTAACGGAATCCAGTCATACTTACCGGTCATTGCCGAATCATTAAATATTGCAACATCCGTTCGTCCCGAAAGAAGCCGGTCTACAATATCCTGTTGTGTTCCTTCAAATAAATTAATTCGCACCTCCGGATAAATCTGCTGAAAAGCGCTGATTATATCCGGCATCCAGGCAGATGCAAGCGAGTGATAGGTATCAACATTCACAGTTCCAAGCACCGTTCCGTTAAGATCTGCCGCAAGCTGTAACAAATGATTCTCCTGCGATACCAGCTTTTGAATCGCCGGAAATATCATCTGGCCGGACGAGGTAAGTGTTACGCCTTTTTTCCCTCTTAAGAACAAGGTCAGATGCAGATCTTCTTCCAATGACTTAATCAGCTGAGACACTCCCGATGATGTATATCCCAGTACTTCTGCGGCATTTCGAATACTTCCGGTCTCTGCCGCCGTTAAAAATGCACGATATCTGGCTGTGTCCATGCAGCCTCCTTTCTTTAAGTTACACTTAATATCACATTTATAAAAAATTAGGTTTTCTTTTGCTTTGATTTATTATAAAATAGATAATACTCAAAGACAAGGAGAAATACTATGAGTCGAAAAACCCAGGGCAACATCATGCTTTTGATTACCTCTCTCATCTGGGGATCCGCCTTTGTGGCGCAGAGTGCAGGTATGGAATATGTTGGCCCTTTTACTTACAATATGAGCAGAAATTACATCGGATTTGTTGTGCTGATTCCTGTGATTATCATTTTCAAGCGGATAAATGGTCAAACTGAACCTTCTAATCTAAATGAACTCCTAAAAAGCAACAAATACTCTGTCATCGGTGGCATCTGCTGCGGAATCGTACTTGCAGTAGCAAGTAACTTCCAACAGGTAGGAATCAGTATGACAACAGCCGGTAAAGCCGGTTTTATCACAGCGCTCTACATCATTATCGTACCGATATTAAGTGTGCTTGTTTTTAAGAAAAAACTGCCTAAAATCATCTGGCTATGTGTTTTAATAGCGCTGCTTGGTTTTTATCTTCTATGTATTAAGGAAGGTTTTTCCATCTCAACAGGTGATTTTTTGTGTTTAATCAGCGCATTTTGTTTTTCCCTTCATATTATTGTAATTGACTACTTTACAAGATACAAAACATCCGGCGTTCTCATGTCTTGTATCCAGTTTTTAATTGCCGGCATCATATCCATGATTTTTATGTTTCTTACGGAAACTCCAACCTGGTCTGATATCTGGGATGCCAAAATCACGATATTATATGCCGGCGCACTTTCTAGCGGAGTAGCCTATACCTTGCAGATTCTGGGGCAAAAAAGAACTTCCCCTGCAATTGCTACTCTTCTTATGAGTTTGGAATCTGTATTCGCCGCCTTATTTGGATGGCTGATTCTGCATGAAGTACTATCAACAAAAGAATTAATCGGATGTGGACTCGTATTTTTAGCAGTCATCTTAGCTCAGATTCCACTTCCTTCCAACACAAAAAAAGATGGCGCAACGTCTTAGACCTTGTGCCATCTTATTATATTCCTTTATACAAACAGATTCGTTACCGTCTGTTCCTGAGCTTCCTGCTGTTTTTTCTGCATCTGAATTCGATACTGTTCTAACTGATTTTGTTTCTTACGACTTTGATAAGTCTCAATCATCTGTTCCAGCTCTTCATCTGCATCCTTAGCCTCCTGAAGAAGCTTGTCCTGATTAATATTATATGCATAAGTCAGTGCATTATACTGCGCACCACCTTGTGAACGAAGAGAAGAAACCGTTGAAATAGCATCATCAATAACAGAGATATCAAAATCCTCTGAAGTAACATCAAGGCCGGTAAGACCAAGTGCATCTAACGTTGCATTCCCGGTTGTAACAGTTGTAGAACCGCCATCTGAGTCTGTTGCAATCTCATACTCGGAATCCGTTCCATCTAAAAGATTGTGCGTATTGTACGTGGTATTGCTTGTCACATCTGCAATTCCCTGAAGATATTCTTCAATCTGAGACTGAATCGCCGCTTTATCCGAATCCGAAAGCGTTGCATTTGACGCCTGTACGGCAAGTTCTCTGATTGACTGCAGATAATCCTGAATACTGGCCAGTGCTGAATCTGAAACATTAAGAAGCGACTGTGCTGAAGTAATGTTATCAGAGCCAACTGCTGCTCCATTCGTCTGAGTTGTAGTTGCTTCCTCAATTGTTGCTCCGGCTGCATCCGTTGCATAACTACTTGAAGAAGAATAATTGGAATACGTATAATAACTACTGCTTACGCTTGAAACATCCATGTGAATTCCCTTTCTACAATGACCTGAGAATCTCAGGCAAACCATCCATTATCATGTTAACGTAGACATATCGTATCAGCCTTATGTGAAGATTGTATGAAGATGTGAAAATTTTATGTTTTTTTTATTTTTTCATAGCTGCTTCAACCACATGAGAAACCAGCACAGCCGTCGTAACCGCACCAACACCACCGGGTACCGGAGTAATCGCAGACACCAGTGAATTAACCTCATCAAACATGACATCACCACACAGCTTTTCTTTCTTATCATTCCATCCGATTCCGACATCAATTACAATCTGTCCCTTTGTAAAATACTCAGGTCCAATACTTTCCATCTTACCAATTCCCACAATGACAATATCTGCATTTTTTGTTGTTGCAGGAACATCCACACTTTTTGAATGCGCAATTGCAACCGTTGCATTCTTGTGAAGAAGCATCATTGATACCGGTCTACCAACTACTAGAGAGCGGCCTAAAACTGCAACTTTCTTTCCTTCCAGATGTACTCCATAATAGTCTAGGATTTCAAGTGCTGCCTGTGCTGTACATGGCGCATACCCAATCTGCGCATTTGTAAAGACACCGGATAACGATCCATCCGTACAACCATCTACATCTTTTGAAGGCTCAAGCATCTGTCTCGCCTTTTCATTGTCAATCTGTTCCGGAAGCGGGCGAAACATCAAAATACCATGCACCCCCTCGTCCTGATTGAGTTCCTCTAAGGTTAGATAAAACTCATCAGCCGGCACATCATGTGGCAAAATTACCTTCTTGACAGCCACACCAACTTTTTCACAGCGTTTTACAGCGCCTCGTTCATATGCAAGATCATCCTCCCGCTCACCCACACGCAAAATAGCAAGCGTTGGTGTGATTCCTCTCGTGGCAAGCTTAGCCACTTCTTTTTCCATTTTCTTATTGAGCGCTTGTACAACCGGCGCTCCTTTTAATAATATTGCCATGTTATCTGATTTCCTCTGTTACTTTCTGATAGATTGTATCTGCTTTCTCGCAGTATTCCATAAGCAGATGGTCTGCATCATTGATAAGACCGGTCGCATACTTTCGATCCTTCATAGATTTTGCATTGATATATACGTTCATAACAGCGGCCTGTAATGCCGCCTTGGCGAGAACCGCCGCACATCCTGCATCCGATATTGCCATCTTCGATCCTTTCTTGGCAAATCCTTCTATTAAATCAATACTCTTTGCACAGGCTCGCATGATATCCATCGGCGCTGTACAAGCCGTCTGTAATGCTTCTTCCATAATAATCTGTCTTGATGGATGATCTTTTGGAAGACCATATGCCTTGGCAAGTGGCAGAAAGCATTCTTCATCTGCATCAATTAATTCTAACAGTTCCTTCTGAAGCGACTTCGCTTTTTGCATCATTTCTTGTATCTGTTCTTCTACATCCTGATACTTTTTCTTTCCAACCGTCAGCTCTCCAACCATATTGCCAAGCGAGATTGCAAGTGCGCCGACAAAAGCACTGACACCACCGCCGCCCGGAGCCGGTTTAGCAGATGCCACGTCCTCAGTAAATCCTGTCAAAGAATAATTCTTATATCCCATCATTCACCCTTCTTCCTTATATTGTTTTCGATGTTTCCATTCTATCATAACCGGTATTCATTCGTATAGAATACATTTGTCCGCCCTGGTTATTTATACTATAATGAGTGCATCATTTCACCAAAGGAGCTACTTTATGAATATCTTAAGTATTATTGCGCAAAAACCCGGCAATACCGGAAGCGGCGTATATCTATATGAACTGACAAAGCAGTTTGCCAAACTTGGCCATAACCAGGCTATCGTCGCTGGAATTACCATGGAAGACAACTTTACCCTTCCTCAAAACACCTCTTTTCATCCGGTTTACTTTGAATCGGATGAACTACCATTTCCGGTTGTCGGTATGTCCGATGAAATGCCCTATACAAGTACGCGTTACTGCGATATGACATCAGATATGGTCGAGCAGTTTCAAAATGCGTTTATGAATGTGATAAAACCACTGATAAAAGAATTTAAACCGGATCTCATTCTTTGTCACCATCTGTATCTTCTGACGGCTACCGTACGAGAAGCATTTCCCGACCTTCCAATCTTCGGTTTTTGTCATAATACCGATCTTCGTCAAATGAAAAAAACAGACTTGATGCGAGAATATATTCGTAAGCAGATTCATGCCCTCGACCATATCTTTGTTCCGCAAAAAGCACAATATAACGAAGTCATAACTATGTATCAGTATCCGGCAGATCATATCACTATGCTCGGCATGGGTTACAATAACCAGCTTTTTTATAATCGAAACCAAAGACCTCATGACGGCGTTACGCGTATTATCTATGTCGGCAAGATTGCCGGGAAAAAAGGTCTGTTTAGCCTGCTTAGGGCAATTGCTTTATTAGACAAGCCAAAAGACAAGTTAGAATTTTACTTTGTCGGAAGCAGCGGAAACAAAAAGGAAGCACTAGCCATCGAAAAATTGGCCAATACACTTCCTTATAAAGCAATCTTCACCGGACGATTATCCCACGAAGAATTAATTCCATATTATAACAAATGTGATATCTTTGTTCTTCCTTCTTTTTATGAAGGAATTCCGTTAACTGCTGTAGAAGCACTCGCCTGCGGACTTCGCGTTGTCATAACGGATCTTCCGGGCGTACAAGACTGGCTAAGTGCATCAACCGACAATGCCACTATCTCTTATGTCACCCTGCCAACCATTCAAAACACCGACGAACCGGTTGCCGATGAACTGCCTGCCTTTGAGCAGCGACTTGCTGCTGCGCTACAAGAATCAATTACATCCACTACCACTCCATGCGATGTCAGCCGGATTTCCTGGACGCAGATTGCCAAAAACATCTTAAATTGCTTTTCTGGCAACGGCATGTAATCTCATATGTTCACGTGCTTCACAAGTAAGTACCCTAAAGCCGGCTTTTTCCATGCCGGCTTTTACATCTTCACACCGAAGCATATCTACATCTCCATGTCCTGTCTTTCGAATCAGCGGCATCTCAATATGTCGTACAAATCCTCTGACCAGCTTGTTTTTAACTGTCATATCGCGTAAGATAAGTCTTCCATTCGGCCTAAGAACCCGATAAGCAGACTCGTAAAAATGATCAATCTCCGGATAGTGATGGGCAGACATCGAGCATATTACTACATCAAAGCTCTCACTTTCAAATGGAAGATTCTCACAGTCCCCCACAAATAATTCTGTATTAGGTAGTTGTTTTTTCCTGGCAACCTCAATCATCTTCTCAGTAAGATCAATTCCTACATAATGCTTTTGCGGAAACTGTTTTGTCAAAAGAAACAACATCGGAGCCGGCCCACATCCGGCATCTAACAAATCCTGAAAATCTTCTTTTTCGATTTCTTTTAAGATATCCGGATAATCCTTCTTGCATAATTTATAAACGCCGCCTTTATCTGTCTCATACTTTTCTGCAGCTTTTGTAAATTCTTTAATTGATAATTCTTTATAAGTCTCATTAGCTAGTGCCATCATAAATCCCCTTTTTCTTTATCTTTTTATTTAAGTATACCACCGCGGGTTCGCATGTCAAATTATAGTTTGTTATAACTACCCGTAAATGTTATAATACAATTATTATCTTAACAACAGGGAGTAAAAATGAATATTCAGGTAATAGAAGGCATTCTCATCCCGTTTCTCGGAACCACCCTTGGAGCGGGATGTGTCTTTGCCATGAAACGACAACTAAAAGAAAATGTACAAAAAGGACTGATTGGGTTCGCTGCCGGAGTCATGGTGGCTGCATCTGTATGGAGTTTGATTATACCGGCTATTGAGCAATGTGCGTCTTATGGAAGAATGGCTTTTCTTCCTGCCGTGATTGGTTTTTGGCTGGGCATCTTATTCTTACTGCTCTTAGATACCATAACACCGCATCTACATCTTGGAAGTCAAAAAGCGGAAGGTCTTTCCTCCCGCTTAAGTCGCCGTGCCATGCTTGTACTTGCAGTCACAATCCACAATATTCCAGAAGGAATCGCCGTAGGAGTCGTTTACTCCGGCTGGATTCACGGACATAGCAGTATTACCCTGGCAGCAGCCTTATCGCTCTCTCTTGGAATTGCCATTCAAAACTTTCCGGAAGGCGCCATTATCAGTATGCCTCTTTGCTCGGAAGGAACTACCAAGAAAAAATCGTTTATTCTTGGCATTATATCCGGCGTTGTAGAACCCCTTGCCGCACTGGCAACCATTGGACTGTCCGGCATTTTAGTTCCGGCTCTTCCATATCTTCTATGCTTTGCAGCCGGTGCAATGCTTTATGTTGTCGTTGAAGAACTGATCCCGGAAACAGCCGGCGGAAAACGCCACTCCAACGTCGGTGTATTATTATTCGCACTCGGTTTTTCTATTATGATGACGTTAGATGTTGCGCTGTCTTAAGAAATCCGCCCCTGACTCATCTCAAAAATCTCATCTGCAATGTTAAGCGTCGAACGTCTGTGAGAAACCAGCAGAATTGAACGCTTTTTGGCATGTTCTTTTAAGCTCTTTAATATGATGCCTTCATTAAGTGCGTCCAGATTAGAAGTTGGCTCGTCCAACAACCAAAATTCGCTATCACTTAAAAAAGCCCTTGCAATTCCGATTCTTTGACGTTCCCCGCCAGATAGGGTTGTACCAAGTTCCCCTACCATCGTATCATAGCCATCAGGAAATGATAGAATCGTCTCATGAATAGAAGCTTTCTTCGCAGCATTTATAATCTGCTGTCTTGTCACATTAGGATTGCCAAGACTGATATTATTCGCAATCGTATCATGAAACAGATAGGTCTCTTGCGTTACATAGGTTTGAAGTCTTCGTAGTGCTCCTGTCGGAAGCGTCTTTATATTCTTACCCGATATCACGATTTCTCCCTTTTGTACATCCCAAAACCGCATTAAAAGTTTTAACAGCGTAGACTTTCCGCATCCGCTCGGACCATGAATTCCAATGATTTGTCCCTGTTTCATCCGAAATGAAAAATCCTTTAAGATCGTCTCTTTTTCATAAGCAAATGTAACCTCCCCGGCACTCGCTTCATCAAACCGAAGAACATCATCCCCCGGCACTTCTTCAACCTGTGGTTCTTCTTCCAGCAAATGCAATACACGCTCACCACAAGCCAGCGTCTGATTCAAATTATTAGATAAATTAGAAAGTGCAATCACCGGTCCAAATGACCCCATCATAGATACCGTTGCCAAAAAAACTTGTGAAAAATCAGCCTCTCCAAGTTGATAACGACCAATCATCATAATCAGCATTATCAGCGAAAAGACCAGCACCAAAAGATTCGTCGCAGAACGCTGCATACTCTCAAGAAGATTAAGCTGTTTTTGATCTTGTCCAAGCTGCTCAGAGCGATGAATAATCTGTTCCTTTCTATCCTGCGAATTATGGTACTGTATGGTTTCATCAATACCATGCAAAGAGTCAAGCACATAACTGTTTAACGCTCCGAATTTCTCACGGTAACGCATTCCCGCGTCAGCACCTTTTTTCCCGAGTGTAAGAGGAAGTAATGCTCCTACTACAAGATATGCTACAGCCGCTAAAACACCTGCCATCCAATGAAAACTACCGATAAATATTGTCATAAATACACTGATAATAATCGCAATTGCAATTGGCGATATTGTGTGCGCATAAAACACTTCCAAAAGTTCCACATCTGATGTAATGAGCGAAATCAGATTACCTTTTTCACTGCCCTCTAATTTTGCCGGACACAATCTTCGAAGCGCCGCAAAAACTTTATGTCTCAGTATCGCAAGCAACTTAAACGCAATAAAATGATTGCAATACTGCTCTCCGTAATGTAAAAATCCACGTGCAACTCCCATCACAACTAAAAAGACACAGCCACTTTTTATTGTCATATCGGTTAAAATACCGGTTACGCTTCCTGCACTTATAACTGCTAATTCTTCCATAATTTTCACAATCTCACCGGCTGCAAGTATCGTTAAAAATATAGCGCACAGATATCCTATCACGCCTAATAAAATTGCCAGTAACATAATCGGAAGAAGCGGTTTCACCAGTCCAATCAGTCTAAGCATAATCTTAAGACCACTTCGTCTTGTCTTGTCGTTATTCATCTGCTCCTCCTTTTACCGTATTACGGTAAACTTCAAGTTCTTGCTGCTTTCGATAGAGGGTCGCATAGGGACCGTCAGCTTTCATAAGCTGCTCATGGGTCCCGGCCTGCTTAACACCGCCTCCATTTAACATATAGATTTTGTCCGAGGTAGTTACATTGGCCAGACGATGCGAAATTAAAATGACTGATTTTACCCTTGCAAGTTCATGAACGACCTTCATAATCAGTTCTTCACTTTCCACATCGATATTCGAAGTAGCTTCATCAAAGATATACACCGGCGAATCATGAAGAAGCGCCCTTGCAAGTGCAAGTCTTTGACGCTGTCCCCCCGAAAGGTTCGCTGCCTGTTCGCTTAGCATCGTATCAAGGCCCTCATTTTCCTGCAAAAATCCATATAAATTCACCTTTTTAAGAGCATCTTCCATCTCTTGTTCACTTGCTTCCGGTTTACCAAGCAACAGATTCTCTCTTACACTTCCACCGAACAGGTAACTTTCATGGGTAACCAGCGTAATTTGAAGCATTAAACTTTCTTCTGACGCTTCCCTAAGCTCCGTTCCACCAAGTTTAATGCTTCCTGCATATCCTTTGTTTTTGCCCATTAAAACACCGGCAATTGTACTCTTACCACAGCCGGAAGCTCCCACAACAGACACAAGTGATCCTTTAGCAATCTCAAGATCAATGCCCTTTAAGACATTTCTCTCACCGTCATAACTGTAGATAACATTTTGAAAGGAAATGTCATAGCCATCAGCAAATGCCTGCTCACTGCCACTTATTGGTTCTTCCAAATCCAAAAATGCAAAGATCTTATCAGACGCTGCCATACCATTCATGGCAATATGAAAGAAAGACCCCAGTAATCTAAGCGGAATAAAAAATTCTGATGCAAGAAGAATAATACGAACGGCACCTTCCGCATCAACATTACCAGCAAGAAACTGAAATATAACAACTACCATACCAACAGCCGCTCCCGCGTATGCAACTATATCCATCACACTCGTTGAATTTAACTGCATGGTTAATACTTTCATGGTAATTTTACGAAAATGTTCTGACTGCTCATCCATCTGAACTGCCTTACGATCATCCGCTCCAAAGATTTTAAGCGTAACGAGCCCTTGCAAATTCTCAAGAAAACTATCCCCGAGTCCGGTATAGATCCCCCAGTATTTACTAAGCAGACGCTTTGCAATCTTTTGTACTGCCACAATCGAAACCGGTATCAGTGGTACGCAAATCAACAAAACAATAGCCGCCGGTGCATTTACCCGTACCAAAATCACAAATAACGTTATTGGTGCAAGTAGCGAATAAAACAGCTGCGATAAATATTTTCCAAAATAGATTTCAAGCTGTTCTACGCCTTCGACCGACATCTGCACAATCTCTGCCGACGAGACTTTCTCCCGATAAGAAGCTCCAAGCGACAACAACTTTTCATAAATCTTTACGCGCAATATTTTCTTCACATCAACGCTCGCTGCATAAGATGCTTTTGTAGCCAAAAAATCAAATACGAATCTTAAAACAATTGCAATTACTATCTGACAGACTACATATAAAAGCATATCCGTCGTTAATGTTCCCTTATATAATCGTCCGATAACGCGTGCAATTCCACTTAAAATCACGATTTGACAAATCAGTGCAAGCCACTGCCACAGCACCTGATAGACAATATATTTTTTTGCGTGGGATAATAATTTAATCAATCTTGTCTTAATCATAATTCATCTTCCTCCGGTGAAATTGTTTTAATCACAAAGACAAAAATAATAATATGCATAACCCAGACACCGGCCAAAATCATTCTTGCAACCGGCACACTGCTCATCATAAAAAAACCAAGTCCCATCACAATCGTCACTGTAATCATAATAGTCGCCTTCGTCTTCACGGTCATCGCACGCTGCTTTACAAAACTTTCTAAGTGTTTGTGATATAATTTCGTGCTTGTAAACCAGTTATAAAGACGATCCGAGCTTTTTGCAAAGCAAAAGATGGTAACAAGATAAAATGGTACCGTCGGCAATATCGGAAGAACAACGCCAAGTGTTCCAAGCGCCAGGCAGATACAACCAAACACAGCCCATAAACCTCTTACTAATCTACTTCTTGATTTTTTCTTGGTACCCTGAGATTCTTTTACAATCTTCGGCCTCGCCGGCATGCTTTGTTCAGTCTTTATCTCTCCATCCCGTTTTGATGCTACTACCACTTTTTCTCCCCCTTCTTCTGTCACCTTAAGTTCAATTCCATACAGGCTTTGAATCGTATCCGGTGTAATAACTTCATTTGGTTCACCCTGCGCTTTCACTTTTCCGCCCTTTAGTCCAATGATGACATCAGAAAATGAAATTGCCTGGTTAATGTCATGAAGCACCATAATTATTGTAATATTATATTCTCGATTTAATTTTCTTATCAGTTCCAAAATCTCAATTTGATAACGGATATCCAGATAAGTTGTCGGCTCATCCAAAAATAAGATATTGGTATCTTGCGCAAGTGCCATTGCAATCCAGACCCTTTGCCTTTGTCCACCGGACAAACGGGCAATTTCTCGATCCTTAAGCTTCATAATACCTGTTACCTGCATGGCCCACTCGACATATTCTTTATCTAGCATATGGCATGATAGCTTCTGTTTATGCGGCGTTCTTCCAAGTCTTACAAGTTCTTCTACCGTCATATCAGCCGGTGCTGTATTGTACTGGTGTACGATTGCAACCTTTTGGGCAAATTCTTTTTGCGATAAATTGCTGATATTTTTTCCTTTCAAAAATATCTGACCGCGATTTGGTATCAGGTTTTTCGTCATAAGATTAAAAAGTGTTGACTTACCACAACCATTTGCGCCCAAAATCGTAGTAATTTTTCCTTGTTCAATCTTAAGGTCCACACCTTTTAGAACCTTGGTATCTCCATAAGCAAAACACAGTCCCCTTACTTCCATTGCAGGTCTTATTCTTTTATTATTTTCCATATTTTTTAGACCTCCGAAGCATAAATACAAAGAACGGTCCGCCCACGATGCACATAATAACCGAAGCACTAATCTCATACGGATACGCAATCGAACGCCCGATGGTATCGGCTCCAAGAAATACAAACGCACCTAGCATCATGGAAAATGGAATCAGTTTTCCATGCTCGCAGCCAACGAGCAATCTTCCAAGATGCGGAACCACCAGTCCCAAAAAACTGATAGAACCGACAACCGCCGTTGAGATACTGGCAAGCAATACCGCAATAAAAGATATCAAAAGCCTTTGGCGATTCACATTAATGCCAAGTCCTCTTGCCGTCTTATCTTCAAGTGCAAGCAGATTGCACCTGCTCGCAACCATTGCTGCCAAAATCAGTCCCACAATAACATACGGTGTAAGTGTTCTTACATCTTCCCAGGTCATCTGTGTAATGTTGCCCTCTACAATAGATGCCACTGTAGATGATGAACCACTGACAGAATTAATCGAATTCACCAGCCCGGTAAACACTGCATTAATCGCAATACCAACCAGAATAATGCGAAGCGGGCTCAGTCCTTCCTTCCAAGACAAAGTATATACAAGTGCAAATGCAACCATTCCACCCAGGCAGGCAAATAGCGGCGAAAACACATACAAACCCGGTGCAAAGCAGACAATCATAATTGAAAAGCAGCTCGCCCCTCCGGAAATACCGATAATGCCCGGATCTGCAAGTGGATTTTTAAGTACTGCCTGAAATAGTACGCCGGCTACCGCAAATGCCGCTCCTGCAAGAAGCGATACAACAATTCTCGGAAATCTAAGATCAAAGATGGTATAGACATCTGCATCATATTGGATAAACAGCCCTTGAAACAGTCTGGCAAAACCTACCTTTAAACTTCCGGTATTTGCCGCAAGAAAGATTAGACCAACCAGCATAAGTGCCAATATACAAAATGCCAGACAGCTTTTCATTGCTTTTTTCTTTTTTAAAAGTCGATCCTTAGATATCGGATGTTCCATTGATTCTTCCCTTTCTATTGTTACTGCGCCTCATCATACAAATAAGTCTGTAATTCATCAAGCGCTTTCGTATAGGAAAAGTTCGCACTCATCCCAAAATAATCGTAGCTAAGGTCATAGACCCTGCCTTCTTTCACAGCATCAAAATGCTGCCAGATATCATTTTTTTCAAATTCATCTTCGAACATTGAGGTAACCTGATCTGGAAGCGCATGTGCTGCCCGAAGTATTACATCAGGTTCTTTCGTTTTCATATCTTCCGTATTGACATTTAAAAACTCTTCCGTTGTCCCGGCGTAGACATTTTCACCACCGGCCATCTGTACAAGGCTTCCAACATAAGAATTTTCTGTTGCAATCACATAAGAGCCCGGTAGCCCCATAAGAATCAAAACACTTGGGTGTTCCTTTCCTTTTAGTTCCTTTTGATATGCTGTGTAAAATTCTTCATATTCCGAAACCAAAGCATCAGCCTCCTGCTCATGATCAAAGATATACCCAAGCTGTGAAATTGACTGATACATTCCATCCACACTTTCCAGGTTTAAAAATGCCCACTGCGTATCTAATTGTTCATACTTTGGCTCAAGATCACTTTTTAAAGAAACAGGGCTTAATATCCAATCCGGACTTAGCGAGCCAATGATTTCCATATCAGGACTCATAGCTGATCCAACTGTTGTGACGTCGCTGTACATATTCGGAATTTCATACAGTGAAGATTCCGCAACGCCTACTAACTTTAGATTTAACTTTTCACAGATTGTTGTTACTGATGGCGATGTCGATATGATATTGACTTGTCCGTTTTTTTCTTCTACCTTTTGTCTTGCCAGTTCTACCGGATCTGATTTTTCACTTTCTGTCTGTGAAGTGGCATCTGTAATCGCCCCACATCCGGCCACGCTCATGCTTAAAATAACGCATGCAACAACTGCCACTAACTTTGTCCTAGTTTTCCTCATCCTCATCCTCCCAATCCGGATCGTCAAACGGATCTGAAAACCACCTTTTCTTATTTTTCAAAAAGATATAAACAACACCGGAAGTCGCCGCAAGCATAATAATGCCGATGATAACACCGGATAAGACATTTAAAAGAAGTTGCTCCTTAAATGGCCTTTCCATTGAAGATATCGATTCATCCGTCTTTTCATCAGTAGTTTCACTTTCTGTAGACAAAGTAAGCCCTTCCTGCTCAGTATCTTCAGTCGACTCCTGCTCTATATCTTGCTCGCTCGTCTGCTTCTCATTAGACTCTGACGTGACGACTGCCTCCGGCAACGAAGTTGAATTCCCTTTTTTTAAATCAGATGCATAATAATAAAATACAACATCTCTTCCCATCTCCGTAACATACATGCTGCATCTTACGATTGCGTCCTTAGACGGAAGTTTAACGCAGACATAATCGGTGGTTCCGTTGGAATCTGAGCCGGTTCCGGTAATCCCAAGTTTTGGGTTACTCCACGTTGTATCTCCTCTTTTTTGCACTTGAAATGTTTGATTGGATGTATAGTCAATCAGGCTAAGTTCAATCGTCAGGTAATAATTTCCGCTCTTCGTCTTCTCTAAGATTCCGGTATCGTGCACAGCGCCTTCTACCATTCCCTGTCCAGTTGTTTTAGCTGTTTCTCCACCTGCATCTTCAATCTCACCGGTTACGGGATGCTCATAGCTTCTTACAATATGCGCCGTATATACCGCCCCGCTTGCGGCTTGCACATGATCACCATGCCACAATATTGTGAAGCTCATAACGAATATAATCCCCAAGAAAAGTGCAATTTTCTGATTCTGCTTTTTGATTACTTGTTTCATCTTAGCGTGTTTTTCCTTACCAATCATATTTTCTTCTTTTTACAAAATTAGCGATTCCCAAACCTACCATCACAAGAATGATAACACCTCCCGGAAGAGCGTATTTGCGAAGTGGAGGTTCTTTTACCTCTTCCTCATCTTGTGTGTGACCTGTTGCAGATTCGTATTTTGCATTCTCCGTATCTTCGGTCTCACAAAACTTCGCCACAGAAGAAATCTCAGACTCACTTTCGGTCTCCTCTTCTTCTAGCTTTGCAAGTGAACTTGCTTCAGACAGACTTGTTCCCTGGCCGGATGAAGTCGTATTAGTCTCTTCTTTCGAATCTTCAGTATCTGTAGCATTGGCATTACTTTGCTCAGCATCCACCTTAGACTTTTTCTTTGTCAGAGATGTATAATCTAGTTTTAAATATACATTTTGAGAACCTGAGCCGGGTGAAATTGCTTCCATTACCGGTACATACACCTGAAGCGGAACATAGCCTTTATTATTGATTGCTTTTTTAATCAGAGGCAGCGAAACCTGCTTCGGATAATTCGAACCATAATTGTCTTTCATCTTATTGCCGTCTTTATCTGTCTGATAAGACACTACTTTGGCTGCTTTCGTTTTACCGGATATTTTGTCAGATGAAGCCTTAAAGGTATTCGTGTAATAACGAACGTTTCCCAGGTATCCCTTGCTTGTTCCAACGCTCATTCCCGAAAATGAAATCAGCACTTTATAATTTCCATTCTTCACTTTTAGTGTTACAACCGAATCAAGTGCCGCCGAAGCCATTGATGTCGTCTTTTTGTCTGTCTTAAGCATCGTACTGGCAAGATAATATGTACCATCTTCTAACTTCTTAATGTTCAGTTTCGAATTGCTGTTTGAATTCGTCTTTGTATCCGAATCATCTTCTTCATCCGATGTCTGATTTGTATCAACCGATTCTTTTGTCTCTTGATCCGTTGATGATGTTGTTTGAGTGGTATATGCTTCTTTTTGCTCCACGATTTTTTTCTCCACCTGCTTCATAGAATCATAATCAATCCCTAGTCTTGCAAGCTGCGTACCGGATCCGGAACTTATACTTTCCATAAGCGGTACATAGATTTGAATCCAGTAAGTCGATTGTGACTGTTCCACAGGAATCGTAACCACCCTTGGATATAAATTTCCTTTCATTTCATCATCGGTCCCGGAAGAAGCATTATTATAAGAGTCATAGACATCCGTATATGTGGATAACACCTGTGCTTTGACTGCTGTTTGATTCGTCGGTTTAATCTCAGAATCATATTCATCATAGTAACGAACCCAGCCAAGATATCCATTCATGCCCATTGTTTCTATCGGTTTTAACGTCAGCCTAAGCTGCATGGTTCCATCTGCCTTTTTTTCGAGATACATCTGTTCAATTGCTTCATTTCCCATTGATGTATCATCTGCACCGGCCCGGTACATAACGCCTTCAATTGAATAATAAGTAGATGTAGAATCTGTCTGAGCGCACAGCCCTACCGTTACCAGATTAATTCCAAGCACCATGCCTGCCATAAGGCAGGCAATCGAAAGTAATGCCTGTATTCTTTTGATTTTCTTTCTTATACTTTTTTTCATACTCATGCCGCCTAATTATTTTTTTACTTTTACTTTAATGCATCTTGCATATCTTCCCTTTGCATTAAGATCCTTTTGATATGCCGCAATCTTTATATAATATTTCATAATTCATCATTTCCCAAAATACAGGGAAAGAGAATTCTTTTTATTGCAAAAGAACTCTCTTTATTTCCCCGGTGTTAAAAGTTAGTTATAGTATAGTATTAAACTATTTTCTGATTTTCACTTTCAGTGCAGATGACTTGTTTCCGGTAACCTTCTTTCCATTTACCGTCTTATAAGCCACAATTTTATAATAATAGGTCTTACCCTTTTTAAGTTTCTTATTCACATACTTTACAGTCGAAGTCTTTTTTACCGTCGCAATCTTTTTATATCCACTTGCTTTTTTTGTTGAACGGTATACATAATATCCGGTTGCTCCTGATAGTTTTTTCCACTTAACAGTTGCTGTTTTTTTCTTGGAATTTTTAGCGGATACAACACTTACTTTTTTCGTCTTAAGATTTTTTAGCGAACTGTTCAACTCGTTTTGTGCACTCTTAAGTTCAGACGATGTTGCTCTTTCACTTACCTTCGTCTGTGCCGCTGTAAGCGCTTTTGTCATCTTATTCCAGCTAGAAGAGGTAAATGTCTTAGAAGAAAGTGCCTTTGCTGTTTTAATTGTAGTATTAATACTTGTTGTATCTCCCGCTTTCACAAGCGCATTTTCTGCTTTTTTAAGAGCACTGACCGCTGATGACACTTCTGTATCACTAGAGGCCGAGCTTAAAGCACTTTTTGCCGTCTTAATTGCACTTGTTAACCGGTTATAGCTCGCCACCGTATAATTAGACGCTACGATAGCAGATGCTTTTGTGATTTCTGAACTTAACGAAGAGGTATCAACATTAATTTCTACATTTTTTTCAACTACTTTAGCATTTGCATAATCAATTTTTAAAAACGCATTTGCAGATTGCCCCATAACGGATATTGTCATATTGCAATACACCCCATCTGCTGTATTGTCCGGCACTGTAAATGTAATTGAATCTACATTTCCATCCGTATCCGTCGTATATGCGCAATCCGTTGCTTCCGTTGTGGTATCACCACTATAAATCTTCCACTTCGTGGCATATGCACTAACCGTTCCCATCGTAATCGGTCGAATCGGAACAGTAATTGTCGCCGTCTGATCCGCAGCGATTACCATAGTCGCATCTCCCGCAATTGCCATATTGGCCATAGAGGTGTCAGAACAATCTTCTTTCAACATCGTAACCGGAACCGTATAATTCCCCTCACTGATTGATACAGCACCTGTTCCATAGGTATCTTCTGCCGTATTTGTCGTCATAATCGATGTTGCATCCGATGCTATTGCCGTTACTGCCTGTCCACTCGTTCCTACTACTGTAATTGATAAAAGCGCCATCAACGCCATGAATTTCAAACGTTTCATATCCCATCTCTCCTTTATGATGTTTGTTTTCTAGTCCGAATATCAGATAGTTATCCCTACCTCAGTTAGATTAACATAATTCCTTGAAAAGAAATAGGATAAGGTTGTTGCACATCTGCTACAATTGTAAGTGACATCTGGTACTTTCATACAAAACCGCCACTTAACAATGCCCATTTCACGCATATTAACACTTGTTGCAAGCCCGCTACAACTTTTGTCTTAATCAAAACAAAAAGCACTAATTCATACTATTCATGTACAAATTAGTGCTCTACTTTCGTTTATAAAATCAAGGTTAATATCGCTTTTGACTCCGGCATATGAACATTCCCCACAGACGCTTGTAACTTCATCATCAAACTTCCGTATATTATCTGGTCGGTTCCGGTTCCATTTGAATAAAACTGAAATGCCTCTAACGGAATCACCACTACATCTGCTCCAAACTCCGCCTGGTGATACATTCCATCTTGAAAGTACTTGACGCTCTTCGCCTTTCCCTCAATCAATGTTCTGGCAAATGGTGAAAACGCTTTAATCGGCACAGAATGAAGCTGCACTGTCCCTGTTCCTTCTTTCACTGCAAGTACACACGGATGGTCAAATGCACTGTTACTCATCGAAACCGTCTTTCCAACCTTGCTGTGTTCGCGATTAATGATAAATTGAAGCTGATAGACACCATCTCGTATCGTCTCTGCAAGTTCTCTTCCGGTAAATTTATCCTTCCCACGAAAATAATTCTTAATCTGACACTTCTCATCCATAGCTTTAATCACTTCCATAGTTTTGTCCGAGTTATATAAAGCCCAATAATATGCGTCATTCCTGGCGTGTTCTAAATCCACGCCCTCATATACCAGATGCGAAATCGTAAGATCCAGCCGTTCTTTATAATACATACCTCTTTCCATACCATATTGTGTCAGACACGGATGCCGAGTATCTTCCCGATTAATAAGTCCATCCTTTTCAAGTTGCTGAAGTTGTCTTGAGATCTGATATTTTTCTTTGTTTAATGCTTTTGATAAAGCTGTCACATTGCAATCTTCCGGCGGTGTATTCAAAAACCATAATAAAACCCTTAGTTGTAATACCTCTGATTCTGCTGACATAACTCCCTCGCGTTCTAATCGTTATTTTTTCCATCAACCTAGCCATTTCCCTTCGGTAAGATTAGCATAACCAAAGTTATTTCGTCAACACTTCCGTTTCACTTTGTTACTTTTGTATCATATTCCTTACCTGATTAGTTCCATAATTTCATCACTCTATTTACAAACAGATTACTTTTCTTCCATATCGCATAGATTTCAGCATCAAATTCTTCCGGCAATTCATAAGATAGAAGGCTCGGATCAGTATCTGCTACAAGCTTAGATAGAATCGTATAACCTTTTCCGTATTTAATATTCGTCATCAGGGACAATATATTCTCAACTTCTTCTATCTCCGGTTTTTCACCAAACATTTTCGTTGCCACATTAACTCCGACATGTTCAATTTTCCCTCCAAAGATTCCGGCCAGATCCTTTCTTTTCACAGATAATAATTTTTCATTTTTAAGATCTGTAATAGTAAAACCTGATTTCTTAACACATGGAAGTTTTGCCGAATATATAAACGCCCCTTTTCGTGATGTCAAAAATAATTTCTCGTATCCTTCCTTTAGATTAAGCTTCACCTTATTTTTTTCAGAAATACAAACAACCATATCAAGCTTATCATTTTCAAGCTTTTCAAAATTATCCTGCATCGAATTTCGGCTGATTATAATCTCTTTCCCGGATGTGTTCTTATCCCAGAATCCATATAAATCCGGCATAAAATCATCGATTACCATTCCGTCAAAAAGACCGATTCGTATTTCGTTTGGTTCCTTTTCATGAATCCTTTTTGCTTTTTCAACTGAATCCTCAATCAGATTTAAAATTTTCTTACAATCCTTTGCGAACTCGCTGCCAGCCTCGGTTAATACGATTCCATTTGTAGCTCGAATGAATAACACCGCACCGATTTCTTTTTCTAAGAGCGTCATCTGTTTACTAAGCGCCGGCTGCGAAATAAATAATTCACTGGCTGCTTTTGTAATCGTCTTACTCTCTGCAATTTGTAAAAAATATTTAATCTGACTAAGTTTCATAGAATCCCCCTCTTTATCTCGTTTCTTTGTATTTTACTATATTTTGAGTTTCCATGCATGAAAAAGCATGCAAAGGAAACTCCCCTGCATGCTTCTAAATCAAAACTCATAAATTACTGTTCAGACTTATAGGAACGGTATGAGAAAAATGCTTCTGAGTTTTCCTCGTTGGCATTTCTTATACCACTTACTTCATAAGAAATACTTCCATCTTCAAGATTGTAGTCCGTAAAGATTGGACGGCTACCAATTCTCAAATCATCATATCCCTTATCTGAGATTGTTCCTTCCGGAGCCATAGCTCCAATATTATCAATCACACCATGTAATCCCCATCCGATCATAACAGAAGTATTGCTTGTGTACTGCACACTACCACAGTGACTTGCAATATGATACTTATCAGACTGCTCATTTAATGCAGTTCCATCAATCACATCTGAGATTTCAGCTGTCTTGGCCCCTGTATCAATCGTTGCCTTAAAGACTCTTGTAAGCGTTGGAACTTCCGCTGCCGTAATAAATGGAGCTGAACCGGTCTCATTATCAAAGACGCTGACGACCGCATTGCCATCAATCGTTCCGTCTTCAGACTTATTGACATATTTTGCAAAATGCTGACCAAATGTAAGCGCTTCAAACTCTGTACCATTATCATCTGTTCTCGTTCTGGTATAGTCATCATAGCCGGATAAGGTGCTGGCTTTACCACCTAAAATCCATTCCATGGCGCCACTTGCCATATCAAACTGATAGACAGCCGACTGATCTCTCATTGAAACAAGAAGCTTATCAACAGTTCCATCGTCAGATAATGTATAATCCATACTATTTACATGAACATAATCCATGATACCATCGGCAAGCGAGAACACTTCATTTTCACCAACGGTACAGTTTACTCCCTCATCTGTACTGTTTGCGTAATCGATTTTTTCAACTGCAGACTCATAAAGAAGTGGATAATCAGCCGTGTTAATCTCCTGAATCACTTTACCATCCTTTACTTCCTGCATAATTCCTGCCCAGACATATGCGGTATTACCACCATCAAGTCCTTCTACGCCATCCGGAAGATTATCTACCAAAAGCTTGGTATAACTAAGCTTCAGATAATGGTCTTCTCCAAGCATTACAAATTCATGCTGATCAAGATAACCTTCGCCATGAGTATGATTCTCATCCTCATTGGCAGATAATGTAATTTCTTCTACATCATTGTAATTTTCATCCATTACAAGATAATAACCTGACGAAAAACCACCCTGACAGTTACGATAATCCGGATTCAGTTCTACGAATACCGAATAATACTGCTTGTCCCCAACGGTCTGC
Organism: Eubacterium sp.; assembly: GCA_024690665.1. Taxonomy (GTDB): domain Bacteria; phylum Bacillota; class Clostridia; order Lachnospirales; family Lachnospiraceae; genus Eubacterium_C. Next base: position 98,086 of record JAILOU010000051.1, on the reverse strand, counting down.
GGTGCAAAATTTTCAATCTGATGTTCTCCGGCACAGTTGACATTTCTGTAGTATACAATCTCGCCCTCCGTATTTAATCTGATTAAAAACTTATCCACGGCAAATGTATACACTCCCTGATCTGCCTCAGATACGCCATCTCCTGTTGCACTAAGTTCCGGGAATTCCTCCGGAAGAGTATGTACGTCATATTCTTCACCAGACTCCATGGTAAAGGTAATTACTTCGTCTTTTAATTTTGAAATATTCAAATTCTCAGGATCATAGCTTACCGAGCCGTCTTTTACCTCGAGTTCTCCGGCCGTACTACTTTTGGCACTCTTAATATCCCCTTCAAATACCAGTTCATCCTCTGCAAGCGATGCATTTAGATAATAATCTGTCGTATTCTTATCATCCAATGAAGAAACAAGTTCCAATCCTGTTGTCTGATTCGCATCCGTAACGCTCAGCTTAATATCTGCTGCGCTTGGTACAACCTGAACTTCCTTTTTCATTTTGGCAATTTCATCTGCATAGTCAAAATTAATATTGGCATAATCAATTTCAGCAACAGATTCAACTGCTTCTTCCTGTGCCCCCTCATCAGAAACGTCAGTACTTGATTCTGACTGCGTTCCCTGACCGCACCCTACGGCCACAATACTCATAGAGCCTGTTAAAACCCCAATCACCAGGAGCTTGAGTAAACGATATTTCATTGTGATCCTCCTCTTAATTGATATAAAACTTTTTCATGCACGTGCTTTACTTACAATTAAAATTATATTCTTATAACATATGGTAAACAAATACCAAGATTTCATCTTATGTATAACCAAAAGTTATAGATATGAAAAATAAAAAACTTTGGCAAATGTATTTATTTTGCCAAAGTTTTTTTATGTCAAGACTCGCTCGCGAGTCTTGCGCGCCGGATTCGGGTCTGCTTCAGCAGACAAATTCCTGTCCGAATCCGTGTGCATCCTCGCGGAGCGTTTAACTCAGTCGGAGCTTGTACCCCGACTGAGTTAAAAATCATCAAAATCATCTAACTCGTCCGGATCTATCCCTGCTTCTTCCAACACTTCTTTTTGTTGTACCTCATCCATAAGACTCCACTCTTCACGAGTGACACCGGTTTGCAATAAGAAATCATCAACAGGCGAATGAAATGAATATTCCTCCTCATCATCGTCATCATAGTCCTCATCGCTTTTGGTATCATCACGAAAAATAAAATCCAATTGCATAGCACGCTCCCCAGGATCAATCAGATCATCGTGATTAAAATCAAACATTTCATCTAAACTGTTTTCCACTTCATCATCAAAAAAACCCATGTTACATCTCCTCCTACTTATTGCATGTTATCTATTTTTGTCATCAGAACATAGTGCAATTGACCATAATACTTATTTTGAACCTTCTTTCCCCGGACATTTACCCATATACTATGATTATTTTTAGTAATAACCCGAAATCTAATCTGATCACCTTCTTGTATTGGCTCTCCATCCTCTACTTTTTTAATCTGCGCCTCAATTCCTTCCCAGTCATCCGGATGCATAATATTCTTAAAGTCATTTTTGTTATACTCTTGAAACTCATCCCAATTCTCGCATTCAAATAATTCGAACAGATTTTGGTTCGCAAACAATATCCGTCTTTGTCCGCTTGCTTCATGTACAAAGATAGCTCCCGGAATATTTGATACAATATCCTGTAAAGTAAATCCAAGCTGTGAACGATTCAAACTATTGATTTCCTCATGATACTTTTCAAATCCGTGTTTGCCTCTCATCTTCACTTCGTAAAGCGCAGCATCCGAAAGTTGAAGCAACTGCGTAATACTATCCGCCTGAAGTGGATATTCGGCATATCCCATCGATACGGAAAATGTCACCTTATGCGACGCATCTTTCCATACCTGCTCACTGGTATAAAAGTTATCCAGCATATGTTTTGCCTGTTCTCCGGCGATATTCTTAAGTAATATAATAAACTCATCTCCGCCATTTCTTCCAATAATCGAATCCTTCGGAAATGAATTTCGAAGATTCTGAGCCAGTTGCTTTAAGATCTCATCTCCAATCAAATGTCCATAGATATCATTAATCAGCTTAAAATCATCAATATCAAGTGCTATTAGAGTATAGCAATGCTTCGTTTTATCCTGCATGCATCGATCAATTTCGTACTGAAGTCCTAACCGGTTATTAAGTCCGGTTAACGCATCTGTTCTTGTCAAAAAAACCTGTTTTTTCCCGTATTCAAACAAACTTATGGCGGCAAAAACCAATAAGGTAATTAATACAATGATAAAAATGCCGACTACTAAAAGCAGATTGATATTAGACGAAGCAAGCCATCCATCAGTCGGAACAAGCATCAGATTCCATTCGCATCCGCCAAGTGAAAAGCTGCATGATTGTGCATCGTCAAAGTAGTCTTTATCCTGACTTGAAGTCACCACAACTTCTTCATCAGATCCCGGCTCAACAGTCTTAGTCAGGCAGTATTCATAGCCACTTTCCGCAAGATTGTCTCCCGTGGTTGCAATAATAGATTCAACATCTTGTACAACCACTACGAATCCCCAGAATTCATCATTAAGTTCGACCGCCTTTTGTACAATCACAATCGTCTCACCATCACTGTCATCCTCTGCAAACGGCCCACTGATTCCAACATTATTCATATGCTGCAGACAATACTGAGATAAAGAATTACTCTTTTCATCCTCAAAAAGATTCGTGCTACTGTCTTTACTCTCAGATTCCGGATAAACCTGCGTCACCACACCATCCGGTGCCAGCGTAATATTCTTAACAGTGTCATTCATAAGTCGCTCAGCCACATCGCTAAAATGATTCAGCTCACCATCTCCGCTAACTAAGACCTCTTCTAAAACTGCCACTGCCGTTCTTTGCTTTTCTAAACTGTCTACATAGCTGCCTGCATTAATCTGTGCATAAAGCTGAGCCTTTGTATAAGCTCTATCTACAGCTCTTGCCTTCACCCAGACAAACATCATACTAAAAACCAATATACATATAACACCAACAAGTATTGTAATCCATATCTTTTTCATGTATTTTCAACCTTTAACAACTTAGTATTACTCTTATCACTCTTCATGTTCTTCTTCCGCTTTTGTCAGTAGTGTTTTAATTAATTCCGCTGTACGGATTGCCCGTATAGCATCCATGGCATTTTTATACTGCTGTGCCTGTCTCTTCTCCCGTTCATTTTTGTCATGCACTTCCTTCGTTCTGCGCGCAAGATCTTCCTTTCGCTTTTGCTTTTGCCGCTGATAGCGCCGATCAAAAGTCGAGTAAGACGCATCCTTATAATACCCCGTATCAGAACCTAAAATCTTCCCCATCGGCTTCGCCTTTGGCCTTTGATGCGTACACAAAAAATCATAGGCCTTCACGATTGCATCATAATGCTCAGCGTCTCCCGTCTTGCCGGCATCCGGATGATAGATTTTCACAAGACGTTTATATGCTTTTTTAATTTCCTCTTCTCCGGCATCTGTGCGCACTCCCAATGTGCGACAGGCCATATACCACGCATTATTCATACTCCAATTATACAACACAATAAAGACAGCCGCCACAATCCTTCGATTATGACGGCATCATTTTAGTCAACAGCATATCCCTTATGTTTTAGCTGCGTACTGATAATATCCATATCCTCGCAGTGAATCATAATAAGCGGACGTGCATCCTCACGGCGATATCCCACATACATATAATCAATATTAATATTCATCTGCTCAATCACCTGTAACAACGTAACCAGCGAGCCCGGGCAGTCATCGATTTCGATTCCAAGCACAGATGATTCCTTACAGATATAGCCTTGCCTTGCAAGTACTTCTAAGGCTTTTTCCTGTTCCGAAACAATCAGACGCACCACGCCAAATTCTCCGCTGTCTCCGTTCCAAAATCCAAGCACATTAATCCCTGCGTCAGATATGACCGAAAGCAGCCTTCGCATCGCGCCCTTTGTATTTTCTGTGTAAATCGAAATCTGTTGAATCATAATATGTGTTCTCCCATCTTTACTTTAATGACTTTTTATAATCCATCGGACTCATCTTGTATTTTGCCCGGAAGGCATCTACAAAACGTCTGACATTATTATACCCTACTGCCTCTCCTATTTGGTAGGTTTTCATGTCCGTATCCAGCAAAAGTTTCATCGCTTCTGCCATTCGAATACCGGTCAGATAAGCCTTAAAGTTCTCACCGGTCTCCTTTTTGAACATTGCACTAAAGTAATTTTGGCTGACACAGGCAACTTTTGCAACCTTTTTTACAGACAGATCTTCCATATAGTGATCGCGAATGTATTTTTTCACCTGTTCAATAGAACTTGCTTCGCAAACACGTTCACTTTGATAGATCTGAGCCACAAGCTGCTCATAGTACTTCATAACTGTTTTATGAAGCTGCGCAAAACTAAGAGCACCTTCAATCTTCTGCTGCAAATCCTCACTTTCCATCTGCGGCGTATTTTGAAGAAGTGAATACTGATTCATCTTCTGTTTTAGTTCCTCAACCATATGCACCACTCTGGTTTTCGCCGCATACGGATTGCCGTAGTGAATCTCATAGATCATCTTGAGTGCATTATCCACATGTTCTAATACGCGTCCATCCTTTAACAAGATAGACTGGAAGACTTCCTCAATCTGCCTGGTATAATCATCAAAAGAAACCGTATAGTCCTTATGCATATTTTCAAAATCCAGCACGGCGCGTTCCTCAAAGAAATAATTGGCAAATGCGAATCTAGACGACTTATACACATTCTTAAGCTGCGAGATATTATCCGTTCGCATGCCGATTCCAATATGAAGATCAACGCCAAATTCGGCTTCTAATTCGCTTCTGATTGGCTGAATATAACGCTCGAAAAATCCGGCGTGTTCTTCTTCCGGAAGAACCGCAATCATATGAATCACATCTTCTTCCTTCTTCACGGTAAATCCCAGTTTTTGATCTTTAAAACTTTCAATCAGCCTGTTGAAGATAGAAAACTGTGTCAGATGATATTTCGTAAGCGACTGTGTACGAAGCCTTTTGATATCCGGCGGAAGAATTCCAAAGCTGATACCGATAAACACCTTATGATCTAAATCGATTTGAGATGCCTCAAAACTTTTTTTCAGTTCACGGCTGTCAATTTCATTTCCTTCATTGATACGCCGAAACAAGATTTCAATCTCATCTTCATGCTCTTTAAACAGTTCACTCACCGAATGTTCTTCCGACAGCGCAATTGCCTTATGCAAAGAATCTTCGAGTTCTTGTTCTCCAACCGGTTTTAACAGGTAATCTACCGCGCCCTGCGCCAATGCTTCCTGCGCGTAAGTAAATTCCTGAAATCCACTGATGAAGATAAACTTAATTTCATTAATACCATAATCCTTCGCCCGCTTTACCACCTCAAGTCCGGTAAGTCCCGGCATCTTGATGTCGGATATTACAATATGCGGACGTTCCTTTATAATCTTTTCAAATAATTCCGTACCGTCACTTGCCTCATCTACTAAGGTAAGATCCAGTTTTTCCCACGGAATCATGTTTTTTAACCCCTTTAATATAACGGCCTCATCATCGGCCATGATTACTTTCTTCATCTAATGCCTCCCATATCGGTAATCGGAAAGTAACAATTGTTCCCATTCCTTCAATACTTTCTACTACGTATCCATATTCCTTTCCACAGCTTAGTTGAATTCTGTCATATACATTTTTCATGCCTACACTTAAGATTCCATCCGGATCTTGATAACCAATCGGCTTATTTTGCAGTACATCCATAATATGCGCCACAATTTCCTCGCTCATACCGACTCCGTCATCCATGATTGTTACCACCATATACCGGTCCTGCCTTGTCACCTCAAGTACTACACGGCCCTTAGAATGTTTTGGACATATTCCATGCTTGATTGCATTTTCCACCACCGGCTGAAACAGCATCTTAAGTGTCATAAGTTGCCTATCCTCGTCTTTTAGGCTCACAAAAAAATCAAACGCATTTTCAAATCGAACCTGCATTATCAGCGCATATTCTTTTAGCATATTAATTTCATCTACAATCGGCACACGCTCTGCCTGCGCTCCAAGCACATAACGAAGCTGCTTGGCGAGACTCTCAAGAAGCTTTGCCGTCTCCCGGTCCCCCTGGTCAAGCGCTGTCATACGTATCACATCGAGTGTATTATACAGATAGTGCGGTTGAATCTGCATCTTGAGCGCGTTAAGTTCTGCATCCTGGCGACAAATCTGCGCCATATAGACTTCTTTGATGTAAGCATCTAAATCTTCCACCATCTTATTAAATCCATCGATGATGTAAGCCATCTCATCTTTTGATTCGCTTTTTGCCCTTACCGAAAGATCACCTGTCTGCACCTTCTCCATCGCTTTTTTTAGTTCTACAACCGGTGATGTAATCCATCTTGAAAAATTCATATACATTACCAGCAAAGTAAAAATCACAAAGCAAATCACCATTATTACCATGGCTCTGTTTTGTATCATATTTGAGTACGCCAGATCTTCATCTGCTACAATCACTGAATAGATACCGGTATCTTCAATCTGATCATATATAACGATGGTGCTGCCTGATGTCACAAAATGACCGGACGAGTCTGTTATCCGATCCGCATAATCATTTAACGGATCGGCTCCGTTGATATAATCTTCCTTGGATTCACTGTATAAATAGCGATGTTCATCCTTGAGATACAGATAGACCTTAGCGTTATCCAGTTCCATCTTATCTACGACAGCTCCGATATTGTCTACATTGATATCCACGTACATTGTTCCAAGAGGCTTATTCGTAATCTGCTTCACCCCGGAGATATCCATGATGTTTCGGCTGATGACAAATACAAAATCATCGGAATTAATACAAAACTGATTTTCCTGCGTTGCTGCATAGATCTTGAGCGTTGTATCCGACGCAATATCTTCTTCCTTGTTTCCTGCGTAGGCAGTATAAAACTCAGCCCCATTACGCAGTGTCTTATTCGGATCAAAATAATACGAATAGGTATTGCCTGCATTATCGGCAAATCGCTCTGAAGAGATGTATTCGCTCTGCGACAGAAGTGTCCGAAACATCTTTTGAATATAAAGTGACTTCTCGCTTTGCTCCATATCCTCATCTTTTAGCACATCAAGCAAAGAGGATTCACCGTCATCATAGATATACATCTCGTCCATCACAGTATCTGCAGAGTCGATGATATCTTCTACATTTCTGGTAAAATAATTTGTAATCTGACTATAGTTACTAACCATCAACTTTTGCACCGTCTTATACTCACGTACAAAAAAGAAGATTCCACACACCAAAAGCGGCAACATTCCGCATAGCAAAAATCCAAGTGTCAGCTTCTGAAAGGTAGAACGCATTTTAATTTTCTTCACTTGCATCTACCTCCGACTCTTCATATTTCTCCCAGCATTTTTGCAGCTTCTTTTGCGTTTTTTCTATGCTGATTTTGTCTTGCAACATCTGCTGTATAAGCTGCAGCATCTCAGTTTCAAATCCTTCCGGAGTATCCGAATCTCCAACATATCCCGTAATATGCGTTTCATAATCGGTAAATGCTTCCGTTACCTCTTCCTGAAAATCATTTTTTTCATATTCTACGCTTTCCTTAGTCGTTGAAAATGAGGTAATGGACTGAAGAAGATTAGAATAATTATCAGAAGAATAAAAATAATTCAAAAATGCTTCTGCCGCCTGATACTTTTTCTCATCTGCCTGACAATCTGCTGATACCGCAAAATACGTATCACGGTTTTCTCCTACCACGACCTGCCCGTCTTCATCCGGCAGATAAAACCATCCCCACTGCGCCTGATCATTAAGTTCTGTAACTTCTGCTTCCACCCATGGGCCGGTCATGACCATGGCAGTGTCTCCTTCCGACAACAGATAAGGCAGAGAACCATCCGTCGTGCTAAGCCAGTCGCTGTTCACATATCCGGCATCAAACAAATCTTTTAGCTGCGTTAGAGACTGTGTAATCTCTTCATCTGTCCAGGAGACCGTTCCCTTACTGCAATCACAAAACCAGTCTTCGTTCTCAGACAGTACATTCGTCCTTAGAAAATGGTTCACCCAAAACTCCATGTGCCACAGATCACTACCACCAATACCAAGCGGCGTGATATGATGCTTTTTTAACACAGCGCAGCACTCTAAAAACTCATCATAAGTTGTTGGCTCTTGAAGATGATACTTTTCAAAAAGAGCTTTGTTATACATAATTCCGGTCGTTGTATTTACAATCCCAACGGCATATGTCTTATCCTTATAAGTATAACGGTTTTCTTCACTTACAAGTTGCGTAACCGAATCCGGAATCTCACCAAAGATTCCGCATTGCACGTAGGCTTCCGGCGCTTTTACCTGAACAATATCTCCAAGCTCATCACGCGCAATCATTTTATTTAAGATTGTCTCATAGACGGTATCTCCATAAGCCGTTTGGAATGTAATATCAATCTCCGGATGCTCTGCTTCAAACTCCGTAGCCGCCTTTTCAATGAAACTACTCCACATGGAATTTTGATATGCGTAGACAATTGTAAGCTCCGTTACTTCCTCTTCTTCAGATGTGTCATTCACTTTATGATTTCCAAATATAAAAACCACAAGTAAAAGCAAGGCAAATGCCAATATAAATACAATGCTATAACCTGTCTTTAAATACTCTTTCTTCATAGATTCCCTTTAGCCAATTTCTCATAAAATGTAGTGGAAAAAGACCTGAACAGATACCTTTATATCTGTCAGGCCCCCATCAATCTTACTTTTGAATAAATTCAATCAAAACACCATCCGGATCTCTAACGAACATCACGGCTTCTGTCCCCATTGTTACTTCATGTGCGATATCCACACCATTTTTCACAAATCTTTCTTTCAGAGCCGGCATATCATCTGTTCTGATGGCCATATGCTTTGTTCCTACTGTCTGAAGATCAGAATTCGGCATCTTGCGTTCTTCCGGAATCGGCTTTGGTTCATCATACTGGAACAATTCAATTTCAAATCCATTTGGATCTGCAATAAAACAGATTCTTGCTCCAAGTGGTGGAGCATATTCATCCTTTACTTTCTTAAATCCTATATTTTCTTCATACCATGCAAGAGAACGTTCCATATCCATAACGCTGATTCCTACATGAAGTACATTACATACATTTGCTGCCATAATAAAAGACCTCCTTCTATCTCTTTACCTTCTTGTCCATTATATTATTTTGCCGTTTTCCCGACAAGCATTCTATAACCCTATCTATTAACTATGAATATCTGTTTTCTAAAAATGACTTCTGCATTATAGCAGAAGCCATCTTTAGTATCTTAAGTCATTTTTGAGAGAGTATAACTAATTAACGTTATCTGCCATATCCTGCTGTGCATTTGCATACATACGGTCTGCAGCATTCGCATCTTTTAACTTCAACATTGAAATTGTAGCAATCAAACCTATTACGATTACAACAAGAAGAATAGAATATCCCAAAGTTGCTTTTCCCTGATTAATCAAGATAACCATCATCTGAGCTGCAAAAGCTGAAGGGATGAGCTGGATTGCCATAATAATTCTGTTTGCTGACTGATATTCTCTACGGCCATATGCATAAGATGTAATACATGGATGAAGTGTTGGAACACCACCTGTCATACAAGCTACGCCAATTCCCCAACCAATCATAAGAGGCACCGAACCGCCTTGTGGCTGAAGCATTAAGCAAAGAACCGGAATAAATTCACAAAGTCCCAAAACGATGGAAGCCTTTATAGAACCAAACTTATCATCGAGGAATCCAAACACATAAGACATTGGAATACCAAGCACAGCACCAACAGCTAACCATTTTGTTGCAACGCCTACCCATGCTACGGTTGGATCTCCACCACCTAACGCAATATAACGAGCTGCCATAGATCCCATACAAGCATTAATGATAAACTGAAATGCACCGAACGCAATAATAAGTTGCCATCCCTTTTTCTGGCTTAATACCTGACGTACCGTAAGTTTAACTTCATCAATTTTCTCAGAAACCGGCGCATGATCAAATCCATCCGGATAACATCCCACATCTTCCGGTGTATCTCTAACAAAGAGCGCCACAACAACGATGATTACAATAATAACAACTGCGATTCCTACATAAAAATATCTGTAATCTCCATCAAATTTATCTTGAATGACAGAAGACATCAAACCAGTACCAACTACCGAGAACAGCGGAGAACCGATTGTTACGATACCCATAATCTGTCCACGGAATTTGATAAACCAGTTTGCAACAAGCATGAAGCCTGCCATCTGAAGAATCATACATCCGCATCTTACTACAAATAATGATACAAAGAACAACGCATAGTTTCCTGATGCCGCACCACCATTGCAGTCAAGACCGTTAGCCCCAACAATTCCAAACACGCCAATAGCTGTAATAATCAACACTACCATAAGTGGTTTCTTAACGCCAAACTTTACAAATAAAGTACCATAAAGAAATGTTAATGGAATACATACAAAGTTACCAACTGTCATTGGTAAAATTGTTGCATTTTGACTCCAGCCCCCATTTGCTTCAGTGATAAAAGACCAAATAATGTTGATCTGGTCATTTTGCAGTCCTGAATACAAGAACATGAAAATGACACCTAAGATACATAATAGTATCGCATTTGCGAGGAACTTTCCTCTGTTAGCATTACTTGCCATAATAAAAATACCTCCTTTTCTAACATACCTTCTTATAAGGTTCTTTAGAAATTTTTTATAGTTTCTTTATGTTTGTATTATGGCACAGGTTTCCACCTAATAAAACGACCTTTTCTGTGCTAAATGTGTCATTTTCTTAGAAGGTAAAAAAAGAGGTTAAAAACAAATGAATCTTTTCACTTGCTTCTAACCTCTTAGCTGCTTTATTCAAATTCAAGAATGCTTTAATTATAAATCTGTTATAGTTTAAATTTTATAAACGACTTTTACTTGCACTACACCTGTTCCTACACAGTTATATGTATCAGTTGGATTAAAGTTTCCAAACACTGGAACTTGGTAAACAACTCTAACACTACTTGATGTAGTAGAAACAGATTGAACGAATGGTGATGATGCGTATCCGCAGAGAAGTGCTACCGACAACTTTATACGTTTTAATGTTGTATTATTATCAACATACGTTTTAGTAACTTTTGACTGATACACATTTCCTTTACTTGTCAACGGCACCTTTAACTTATAAGTATAATTTTTTGCTATTGTATTACAGGTTCCGAACCCTATACCGTAATGATAGGTGCATGATGCTGATTTTATTGTTCCACTTACTGTCTTAGTGCTTGCAGCCTCCGCTGTAACTATAAATAGATTATTGATTCCATTACTTGTTGCAATGGATCCAAATCCAAATACAATAAGACACCCAATTATGATAATCGGCATTTTAAATTTTGCTTTCATTTTCCCTCTCTCCTCTCTAACTTGTTAATCCCCTCATTTCATAAAGCAACCTAAAAATATTCTATCAAAAAAGAAAAAAGAAGAAATGTTTTCTCACACTTTTCTAAGAAAGTGACATGTTTTTATATTTTTCAAACAAAAAGCTATCGCTTTTAATAACCACATTATCTAAAGCGATAGCCTAAAATCATTTTATATTATTTGTATTTGTAAGTTGTCTTTATTTTTTTTTCACCATTAACATATGCAATAGTTGTCTTCAAGCACCCCTTAGAGACACCTTTTTTGTAATAGGTATTCTTATAAGTATATTTTACTTCAGAATAAGTAACATTACCACTTTCATCGCTAGAGTAACTATAATCAGTCTTATATAAATATACATCAACTCCTGCTGCATCAGTCTTATATTTTGACTTACTATGAACAGTACCGTCACTATTCATTATTGTTTCATATGTATAGCCCTTTTTATAAGAATATTTTAACTGATATTCTGTAGCTGTTCCATTTGCGTCATATTCTGTAACTGTTCCGTCCGTTCTCTTTCCTTTTTTGTTGAAATTATATGACTCTTTCGTCAACAACTCACCTTCCACGTAGTATGCATAACTCTTTTCAACACCTTTTTTAGTATATGTATAAATGTACTTAGTTATCAGATTATTACTACTATCATAAACTTTTCTTACCGTTTTTTTTACATGTTTCAAGGACTTGTCGTAATAGGTGCTTTTGACCACCTCTTTTCCTTGATAGCTTTTTCCTACATACATCTTTCCCGTGGCGGTAACCGTCTTTGCTTTTTTCTTATATGTATACTTCATATTTGACGAATAATTTTTAGCTCCATCACAATAAGAAGCTGTATTCACTTTTTTTATAGCTCCTGACTGCGTATACACATACGAAACCTTGTTACTTAATGACCACCCCTCATCACTTTGATAATAATTCTTTACACTGCTCAATTTCGGTGTTGTTTTAGCATACGTCATTGTTGGTAAAGCAACAGCCGTTAACAACACGGCAAAGGCGATTACCAATGCACTAATTTTAGATTTTTTCTCCCTCATAATTATGCCTCCTTGATTTTTTTTGCTCGACATTTATTAACCAAGCTATGAATATATTATTTGAAAAAAAAAAAAAAAAAATCAAGTCTTTTCGCAAATTTTCTAAGAAAACCGACATTTTTCTTGATTTTTGTCCATTTCTCGATCCAATCTACGATTTCGAAACCACAAACACATATCAATGCTCACTTCTATAATGTTTAAGAAATAAAAGATAAATCCAAGATAAAAGAGCCAGTCAAATTCTCCACCTTGTGAAATCTGCAAAAACTTACGCACAATCCCACATACATAGCCAAACCAGATAAACACTTCAAATACAACACTTTTTCCCTTTGCCGTCCTTGAAACCCACGACTTTCGAATCGAAACCGGCCAGGATAATCCCCAGCAAAAGATCATTAACGCTTCTAATAAATTAATCATTCTCTACCATTCCTTTCCAATTCTCAACACACTCAAAAAAACAGACCTTTGACTGCTCGCCAAAAGTCCGTCTTTTTTGTTCTATTTTCTTTAGAAGAGTCCTGTAATAACTCCATTCTCATCAATATCAATTTTCTCAGCAGCAGGTACTTTCGGAAGTCCCGGCATAGTCATGATATCACCGGTAAGTGCCACAATAAATCCGGCTCCTGCTGATACCTTAAGATTACGAACCGTAACAGTAAATCCTTTCGGTGCTCCAAGAAGCTTCGGATTATCCGAGAACGAATACTGCGTCTTAGCCATACAGATTGGAAGATTTCCATATCCAAGTTCTTCTAATTTCGCAAGCTGCTTTTTCGCACCTGCGGTTAACTCTACGCCATCTGCATGATAGATCTTCTTACAGATAGCTTCAAGTTTTTCTTCAATACTAAGGTCAAGCTCATAAGACTGCTTGAAGTTGTTCGGTTCTTCACACAGACGAACCACTTCCTCAGCCAATGCCTTACCGCCTTCGCCGCCTTTCGCCCATACTTCAGACAAGGCAACATTAACACCAAGCTTCTTACACTCAGCTTCTACCATGTCAAGTTCAGCCTTCGTATCCGTTGGGAATGCATTGATTGCAACCACACAAGGAAGACCAAATACATCCTTGATATTGCCAACATGCTGAAGCAGATTCGGAAGACCTGCCTTAAGAGCTTCTAAGTTCTCATTATTTAAATCATTCTTGGCAACTCCGCCGTGATACTTAAGAGCACGAACCGTAGCCACTACAACAACTGCAGACGGCGTAAGTCCGGCAGCTCTACACTTGATGTCTAGGAACTTCTCAGCACCAAGATCGGCAGCAAAACCAGCCTCTGTAATTGTATAATCAGAAAGCTTTAATGCCATCTTCGTCGCTGTAATAGAGTTACATCCATGTGCAATATTGGCAAATGGTCCACCATGAATCAAAGCCGGTGTACCCTCTAAGGTCTGCACCAGATTAGGCTTAAGAGCATCCTTTAACAGTGCAGCCATTGCACCCTGTGCCTTCAGATCCTTAGCTGTAACAGGATCTCCGGAATAGGTATATCCAACAACAATTCGAGACAGACGTTCTTTTAAATCCATAATATCGGAAGACAGGCATAAGATTGCCATAATTTCAGAAGCAACCGTGATTTCAAATCCATCTTCACGAGGAACCCCCTGCATCTTACCACCGATACCGTCAATGACATGACGAAGCTGACGATCGTTCATATCTACAGCTCTCTTCCAGGTAATCTGCTTAGGATCGATACCAAGCGCATTGCCCTGCTGAATATGATTATCAAGCATTGCGGCAAGCAGGTTATTCGCAGCTCCGATTGCGTGGAAATCACCGGTAAAGTGAAGGTTAATATCTTCCATCGGAACAACCTGTGCATATCCACCGCCGGCAGCCCCACCTTTGATTCCAAAGACCGGTCCAAGAGATGGTTCTCTTAACGCAACGACTGTCTTCTTGCCGATTTTTCTCATTCCATCTGCAAGACCAACGGAAGTCGTTGTCTTACCTTCACCTGCAGGTGTCGGTGTAATCGCGGTCACCAAAATCAGTTTACCATCCGGCTCATTTGCCTTGTCTTTGAGCATCTGATAATCAATCTTAGCCTTGTAGTTACCATATAATTCTAAGTACTGATCATCAACTCCTGCGACCTTCGCAATCTCCGTAATCTTCTGCTTTTCGCATTCCTGGGCGATTTCGATATCTGTCTTGTAATCTGCCATTATACTTTGTCTCCTTTTTTGTTTTGCATAGTTTTCTCAAAATAAAATTTTCCTACGCGTCTATTTTAATGCTTGAAAGACAATTCATCAAGAGATTTCATTTTAGTAACTGCAAAAAAAGAAGGCCACTGACATATTCTGTGATGTCAATGACCTTTACCTTTATATTTCTACATCTTTTTTTCTGTTTTTCACAAAATGATAAATCAGCTCTGCACTGTCTTTTAGCCCAAGCTGTGAAGTGTCAACGCACAGATGAAAGTTCTGGCAATCAGCCCAGCGCTGCTGCGTGTAAAACTGATAGTAACCGGCTCTTTCGTGATCGACATCTTTGATCAGTTTTTCTGCTTTTGAAATCGAGATATCCTCCCTACGTGCCACTCTGGCGATACGATCTCCAAGCGGCGCCGTAATAAATACATTGATGATATTATCAAAATCCTTCACTACATAGTCTGAACAGTGACCGACAATTACACAGTCGCTTTGCGCCGCAAGTTCACGAATCAGTTTCGACTGCCGGTTAAAAATCTCAGCAGGAACTGACTGTCCCGCAAAGTAAAATGGATGCATCGGCCTTTTTTCATCCTGCTTTGTAACTGCTGTCTCATCCTCCCCTGAACGTTTCGCTGTTTCTTTAATCAGCGCCGCCTCATCGTAGCAAGGAATCCCAAGCTTCTCAGCAAGCATCTCAGCAACATAATGACCACCGCTACCCTTTTGTCTTCCAATATTAATGACAAGATTATCTTTTTTCATCGTTTAATCCTCCTGCGCCGTAAGCTTACTATCCTGATAGTTATGCCATCGTTTCATCACCTGTCGTGCAATCGGCTGTGCAAACAGCAGCTCACACCACATTGCAACGCAGAAGTTTCTAGGCCAGTGAAGTGGCCACTCCATAATCGCACCCTTAACCGGATTCATAAATAAAACCGGTCCTAAAAATGTCATAATTCCAGACATTCCAAGTACTACAAATAAAATATTAAATAAAATCTTAGCGTTAAATCCATCAGACGGCTCAGAAAACTTACCAACCATAAAGTTCGCAAACCTGCCAACTACAAAAGTCTCCAAAAGCATTGCCACAATCCATACCGGAATGTAAGCCTTCCCGATACTTGCCCATGTACTTGCATCTAATGATCCAAATGTCATTCCGAGATTCAAAACCAGCATCACCAATACGGTAAGCGCACATATAATGCTTCCGTATGCGAAGCCTTCCTTTCCGGAACGCGGTAATCTAGCGTCTCCCATAATTTTTATCCTCCAAATTCTCATATCTGTTTTCAAGCAACTTCTACTATTTTACAAAATTTTAAAGGAAAAAATCTAATGGGAATATCGACGAAATTATATCGAAATTTTGCCGTATTCTATTGTTAATCTGAATAATTTAAGTCCATCCCCATCGTAATTTCATACTCCGGATAACGGCTTTTAATTTCTATTTTCAGTTCTTCGAATCGCTTCTTTCTTTCTCGATGTTCAAAACTATATACGACGTCAAATGACATCTCTTTATCCTGTGAATTCATATAAAATCCATGCACCGCCATGGCCTCGTACTCACCTGCCAAAGTTCTAATCTTCGCAAGTTCATCCAAAACCTCCTGCTGACTTGAATTTGAAGCATAGATTCCGATTCCGGTCAGAATAATACCGTATTCCGTATAAATCTTATGCACTATCTTACGCTGCAAAGTGTCAAGCTGTGGCAACGTCATCGAATCGTCCACCTCGATGTGAACAGAACCCTGGTAATTATCCGGGCCATAATTATGTAGAATCAAATCGTACGCTCCATTGACCCCCTCCATCGATGCAATGGCCTGCTTTACCTGTGAGGAAAGTTCCGGTGCAATTCTCTTGCCCAGAATATTACCAACGGTCTTAAGAAGCAACATAATTCCCGCCTTTAATACAAAGATGGCAATCACTACCGACAAAATCTTATCTGCGCTAAAACCGGTCAGAATAAATAACAGTGCAATGGCCAGTGTTGCAAATGAAAATTGCGCCTTCTTAATCGCGCTTCCTGCAGCAGCCATAAGACCATCCGACTTTATCTGGGTTCCTTTTTTCTTTAGATACAAACCGATTGCATATTTAATTACCAGCGTTAACACCAATATAAAGATAGAAGCCGCCGAATAACTTGGGTCATAATCAAGTGGCGCTTTCATCCAGGCTATCAGTCCCTGCATTGCTCCGACAAGAGACTGCACTCCTGTGTATAACAAAAACAAGGCAATTAACATCGTCGAGATGTATTCAATTCTTCCATATCCAAACGGATGCTTTTGATCAGCTTCCTTATGAGCCAGCACAACGCCGACCAAAACCACAAGCGCAACAAGAACGTCCGAATAATAACTGACGGCATCCATTATCATCGCAGAAGAAGATGACAAAACTCCTGCCACCACTTTCGCCGAAGCCATGATGGCAGTTGCCAATATGTTAAATACACTTGCTTTTATTACAATATTTTTTCGGTTATCCATGATTAGCTCCTTATTGATTACCCGTCTCCCCACGTGTCGCATCAATACCGTATTCTGCTACAACCTGCGCCGTCTCATCCTCGATTTCATTAAGGTCCATCTTCACATCCACATAACGAGGTGGTCTGCGATAGAAGATATCATACAATACCGGCACAATAAATAATGTCATCAGCGTTCCATATAACAGACCAAAGCATACCACGATGGCCATACCCTTTTGCATCGCATTACCGGCATCTTGTGAAAATACCATTACGCTAAGGGAGAGAATGGTCGTAAGCGCTGTCATGATAATCGGACGCATACGCACCTTACCGGTAATGACAAGCGCCTGCCTTTTCTCAACTCCGTTACCACGAAGCCTGTTCGCGTAATCCACGAATACAATACCATTGTTAACGACGGTTCCCATCAAGATCATAAATCCCATCAGAGACATCGCCGTAATATTCATGCCAAAGATAATCAGCCCAATCATACCACCGGTAAATGCAAGCGGCACCGTGAAGATTACAATAAACGGTGACATCAGGCTCTGGAACTGCGCAACCATAACAAGATAGATCAGTAAGAATCCAAGTGCAATCGCATAGACAAGCTGTCTTACCATGTCCATTACCTCTTCCATCTCACCTGCCATCTCAATCTTATATCCATCCGGTGTATCATAGGAAGCAAGCAGACTCTCCACTTTTTCCGAAAGCCTTGTCGCATTATAATCATCCGAAACGGAGGCCGTAACCGACAGATATTTTTCCTGATTATCGCGGTTAATCGAAGACATTGCATACCCTTCTTTAGTCGTTGCAAAATCCGACAACTTATAGGTCTTTTCTTCTGTTGTTCCGTCGGTATTCGTTACCGTCGCCGTAATCTCACAGTCAAGCAGATTCTCATATGTGAGCTCATCGCTCTCATCAATGATTTTCACATCTACATCCGTATCATCGATATCCATGGTAATCGAATCCTGTTCGGTCGTGATTGCTTCTGCAATCTGCTGGTAGATGGTTGCAACCGTCAATCCCTTCTTGGCCGCTTTATCTTTATTAATCGTCAGATGAATCTCTTTGTCATCTTCTGCAACTCCATTATCGATTTCTTCAAGTCCGTTAACATCCGCCATTATCTTCATGACATCTTCACTGATAGCAATCAGCTGCTCTTGCTCATCTCCATAGATTTTCACCTCTACGCCACTTGACATCAAAGAAGAGGCACTTCCCATGGCAGAGGATTCCACAGTAAATTCTTCGCAGTCAAGATCTGCTACCTTAGTTCGAATATCCTTAAGAATCTTTCGGTATTCTTTTGTCTTCGTGATTCCTTCATCGGTAATCACATAAAATACAAAGGATGAATAATCCGCCTCTGCAGCTGCTCCTGCAACCATGGAATCAGACTGGGCACTGCCATCTAAGACACTGACCTTATCGACGCCATCGACCTGCAAGATTAATTCACTCGCCTGATCTGCCAGCGCTATGGCATCTTCATCCGAAGTATCTTCTTTCATCGTCATACTTCCCGTAATCTGGTTGCTCTCCATATCATCCAGCATAGAAAGGCCGGTACTTGCTACCCTCGAACCACAAAGTACAAACAGTACAATCGCGATAGCAAGCGGTACCACCTTCTTACGAAGACAAAATGAAAGTGCCTTTCCATAGGCGTCCTGAATTCGATCCAGCAGCGGATGCTTAATATCCCTTGGCTTTCTAAGAAGAACCGTTCCCATAGCCGGTACAATCGTTACCGATACAAGAAGCGACGCAATCAGTGCATAAGAAATCGTAAATGCAAATGGCATCAAAAGGTCTGATATATATCCCGTTGTAAATACCATCGGCAAGAACACGCAGATCGTCGTAATGGTCGACGCGATAATCGAACCTGCTACCTGCTTCGTTCCATAGACAGCCGCCTTCGGAGATGGGTAACCCTGCCCCCTTAGACGATAGACATTTTCCATAACCACAACGGAGTTATCGACCAGCATACCGATACCGATACACAGTCCCGCCAGCGTCATAACGTTCAGTGTCAGATTCGTAAAGTACATAACAATCAGCGCAAAAAGCACACTAAACGGAATGGAGAATGCAACCACAAGCGTTGGTCTTACGTCTTTTAAGAATAACACCAGTACCACAACCGCCAGGATTGCACCAAGCAAGATACTGCTAAGCACGCTCTTTACAATCGTGTTAATATAATCCCCCTGATTCATCATAACGGTAAAGGACAATCCGTCATAGTCCTGCTCAAGTTTATCAAAGCTGTCCAAGAGCTGGTTGGTCACGGTGGTTGTCGATGCCGTGCTGGTCTTGTATGCCATCAGCATCAGGGCATCTTCTCCATTGACCTTGGTATAACTTTCATCGCCGGTCTCCACCACGGTGACCGCCGCCACATCTGACATCTTAATCGTGCCGACACCTTTAATCTTCGTCAGCACCATCTCTTGCAGATCCTCCGGCGTCTCATATTCATCGCCGACCTGCACCAGCCACTGCGTATCGTCCTCATCGGATATATAGCCTGCCGGCATAGAGAAGTTCTGCGCCGTAATCAGATTCGACAAAGTCTCAAGATCGAGAAGCGCATCTAAGTTAGAATTTTCAATCGCCGCTTCCATGGAGTCATCGAGCTGATCTTGTGCATCCTCAAGGCTCTGCTCAGAGCTTTCTAAATCTGACAAGGCATTGGCCAGCTGCGCAGAGCCAGAGCCAAATCCGGATGCTGCTGAGTATCCACCGGCAATCGTCTCCGACTGCGTCTCATCAAGATTCTTAATCTGCTTATTTAAAGCCTTAATCATGGCCTTTGCGGCCTGTATCTCGATTTTTAGATTCGCAAGCTCCGTATCAATCTGCGGAATACGAACCTTTACCACGTTATAAACCTGCTTCAGCGAGCTGACCGTAATGTCCTTGACCTGATCGCCATAACCGATGCTTGTCAGCCAGGTCTTAAACTTGGTAAATTTCTCGGTATCATTGACTGCATCTTCCACAGAAGACGGAATCTCAATTCCTGCTGCATCCGCTACTGCGCCAAGCTGCGTTTCAAATGTCTCAAACATCGCATCAAGGCTCTCATAGGTCTCTTCAATCTTCGCGTCCTCGTATGCCTGCTTTTCTCCTTTTAGAGCGCTTTGGTTGGCTTTTAACGCAGTCAGATTCGCCTGATAAGCAGCCTTCGTTGCCTGTGCACTTGATAGCGCCACCTGTCCGTCTGCAATCTTTTCATAAGTATCCGACTCTGAATCGGACAACTCCTCTTGTTTCTTCTTAAGTTCAGACTTGGCATCGGAAAGCTTTGACTTTCCGTCATCAATCTCTTCTTGTGCGTCAGAAAGTTCCTCATTGGTATGCGCAAGAATTCTCTTATTGACATCCTTAATCTTGTCCTCATCTAAACGCACCTCAACCGTTGTCTCTATACCACCGGCTGTCGCAATCGATGCCACGCCTTCTTGCTTTTCCAGATATGGTTTCACGATCTCATTGGTAAAGTTCGTAAGCTCACTAAGTTCCATGCCTTCATAGTTCACATTGGCATACATAGAAGCCATCATATCCATACCGATTTCCATGAGGTTTGGTGTGCCACATTCCTCCGGGAATTCAATCGTATCAACAGCCTGTGATACTCTGACTAAAGCCGAGTTCATATCGGTATCACTGCCGAATTCCAACGTCACAAGACCGTAATTATTCGACGACGTACTTAATACATTCTCAACGCCGCTGACCGTTCCAAGCGAACTTTCCAGCGGCTCCACCACGTCTGCTTCCACTTCATCCGGCGAAGCTCCGGGCTCTGTTACAATGACCATAATATAAGGCAGTTCCATCTGCGGAAGAAGGTCTGTTTGCAACTTCCTCAAAGATACTGCTCCTATTACCAAAACAATGACGACCGTTACCAATACCAAAAACGGTTTTCTTACAAATATCTTTGTCATAATCTTATCCTCTCCAAACTCATCGACTAGTTATCCTAAATGGTATCTACTAATTATACCCCAGTTTAGCAATGACTAACAAGTCGTAAGTACCAAACCGGGGTATATTTTAGAATTTTTTAATAAGACGCTATCTGTGATAAGCAGATTTCATATACATCCTTTTCTTTTCTTTGCCGATACCAGTCAGTAGTATATTGAACGGCCTGCTTCACATCTAATTTTGGACACCAGCCAAGCTGCGTCATCGCTTTTTGCGTATTTAAGGTCAGCTTCCCGGCTTCATGAGGTGCATCTGCCTTTGAGCAGTCCAGGCGCTCTCCCTTTCCGTAGCACCTTATGACTTCTCCTGCAATATCCCATACAGTCCAGATATCCTCTTCCTTAGGACCAAAATTCCATCCACCCGAATATTTCTTTGGATCTTGTGCGAGCTTTTGAGCAAGCATCAGATAACCACTTAATGGCTCAAGAACATGCTGAAACGGTCGCACCGCATTTTTGTTTCGTATCTCAATCGGCTGACCACTTTCAATAGCCCTAATGCAATCCGGCAAGATTCTGTAAGCGGCCCAGTCACCTCCGCCGATGACATTACCGGCTCGTACACTTGCAATTGCCTTGTGATGTTTTTCATATGCATCAATCGGAAAATAAGAATTGCGGTAAGATGCGATTAAGATCTCATCACAGGCTTTTGAGGAACTATAAGGGTCATATCCACCAAATGGATCGGTCTCCACATACCCTTTTAATGTTTCCTTATTGTCATAGCATTTATCCGTCGTAATCATAACGGCCTGCTTCACCGAATCAGTAAAGCGAATACACTCGAGCACATGAAGCGTTCCCATGACATTTACCTCATATGTCTCCACCGGATTTTCATACGAAGTTAAAACAAGTGGCTGCGCAGCCAGGTGAAATACCACCTCAGGCCGGTAGGTTTCAAATGTTTCCCTAAGCTTCTTCGTATCCCTAATATCTCCGCGAATATCTACCATCTTTTCTTCCAGATGCGCGAGCACGAAGTTGTCATCCGGCGTATGCGGATCGAGCGCATAACCAATCACCTTCGCTCCCATCGATATCAGCCAGATACTAAGCCACGAACCTTTAAATCCTGTATGACCGGTCACAAGGACCGTCTTGTCTTTCCAAAATGCTGTATCCATATCTTTACTCCAATGTGATAATTCTTGATAGTTCCCTGATAATATCGTATCCATCCCAATAAACCGTGATATCGAGGGCTTTTCCGATTGGTACAATACGGTCTACCCCTTTCCTCTTCCGGCTAGTAAGCTCCTGATAGATTTGACGCGGTTCCAGGCCAAAGTACAGACAGCTCTGCGTTCTTTGCGTCAAAGCTTCGCCAAGTTCTCCTAAGTCTTCTATCTCGATTTCATAAAAATCTCCAAACTTTCCCCTTAGCTGTTCAAGCGAATCCGGAACTTTACTAAGCTGTGATACATAAAGCAGATTGTCATATCTTTTCACAGATGTAATCTGCGGATAACGCATTACATTTTCCGTATGAGTGGTATATTTCCCGGTGCATTTAATATCTGCCAGGTCATACTTTTTTGCAGTCTCATATACCGCATTCCAAAACTTGTCTTTTGCGTCTTCCATAGCATCACAATCAGATTTCCAGCAGATTAGATGTGGGGAAGAACACGCATTTTGATCCATCAGATAGGTATCGTTATAGAATCCTTCCGCAAGCGATTGCGTCTGCTTGTCATCTGCACCAAGTACTGCCTTTGCACTAAGTACGGCAAAGGAATAACGATCTGCAAAATGGATTTCCACAGCTCTTGGGTGCATCTTAAGTGGCGCAAAGGATGCGATTGTCTCATCCCCGCCCCAGATGACTCTGCCGCAACAATGCTCGGACAGATACGCGCTCCAGGAAGAATTTCGCTCATACGAGACAACTGCCACATTATACGCAAGGAAAGAATACTCGCGTTCCAGTAATTCCCGCATCAAACGGCACACACAGGTTATCTGGCCAAATTCTTTGGTTGGTACACGAAGTACATTTACATTACCTGCAAGCAGCCCAAAAGTCAGAGAAAAGAAGGCATTTACCGGTACATTTGACGGTGCCACGTGAAAGATCATGCCTCGACCCATCCGTATCTCGTTCATCTTAGCTTCTTCTTTTAACCGATTCAGATTCGCACTTCGAAGATAAAAGCCAAGCGAAACCACATCCGGATACTGCTTTGCCTCATTATCTTTCATAATTTTTCTGGATAACGCATGCAAAAAGTTTATGACCTGCTCATCATATGGTTCATATAATATACCGGCGTCTTCTTCACACATCTGTATGAAATTGTCTTGATTTCCTACTAAAAACTTAATATCATCCATCTTATTTTTTCTCAAATGTATCCGAACATCCTCTTACTTCTGCCTGCTTGATTCTTCCCGTTATCTTAAAATACTTTCCTTTTCTTTTACACGGACAATCATCTACTCCTAAGACAATTCCCTTATCTTCCGTTAAGATGGAATGCCCCGGATAAGACTTTGGAATCATGGAAAGCACCTGTACAATTCCTTCTTCTCCTATCTCACACTCGGTAAAATCGCCCGGTCTTCGCATGATTACATCTGAAAATACACTCGCATGCAGATGGCCTTCTTCACATTCCATGTACACACATCCGGTCTGCTCCACCATGCCATAATAATCATGTACGCTTTGAATGCCGGCCACTTCTTTCATGCATCTATGAAACTCAAGCGGTTCTACGGCTTCACTTGCAAGTTTCTTCCAGCCACCGCCGTGTACCATAATTCCTCGATCCAGATTCAGATGAATCCCGGCTTCTTTTAATGGTTTATAAAAATACTGCCAGATCATAAAGGTAAATCCAAAGATAAAGATCGGTTCACCTTCATGCTCCTTCACAAATGCGCGAACGCCTTCCACATCCAGCTTCATATCGTCATCAAGCGCATACATCTTCTTCGAACCAAACATGGAAAAGCCCAATATACCCGCGCCTCTGGCCGAGAACATCTGCCGGTTTTTAATCACGGACGGTGTATCAATAATCAGCATCGGAATTCTCTTTTTCCCAAGAAACTCCTGCATAATCTTGGCAAGCGTCTTTTGCTGATAAGCAGCCGTCTCTTTATCTAAGTAAATGCGTGAAACCTGCTGCCCGGTCGTCCCTGACGATGTCATCACCTTAAAGACATCCTCCTTGCCTACGCTTTTTAGCTCCATGTCTTTAAAGATTCGAACCGGTAGATAAGGAATCTGCTTTTCTTCATCAAATGGCTTTTTGCTGATTCCCTGAACTTCCAGAAAGCGCCGATACTCATCGCAATGCTGCCTGTGGTACGCTGTAAGTTCTGTCATATATGTAATTAAAATCTTCTCTTTTTCCGCTTGCGATAATGCATAGACAGGATAGCTTAATATCTTCTCATAATCCATATCACTGCTCCAATTTGTTATATAGAATCTTCCCGGCATCATTTTTCGGAATTTTCTCTACCTGCACCGCTTTAAATGCACTTGGATGAAGTCCGCTCTTTTGACTGATATAATGTCTGATGCTTGCTTCATCGGCTTCTCCAACATAGTAGATTGCCATCTTATCGTCACTTCCTGCGCAGGCAATTTCAAGATCTTCAAATGCTCCGTTTAACAGCCTCTCTGTCTCATCTAAGTTCACCCGATTGCCAAAGATCTTCAAAAAGCGTTTCTTTCGTCCAACGATATAAAAATAACCATCTTCATCCATTCGCGCCATATCTCCGGTCTCTAAGATACCGCCCCTTTCATCGCCGCGCGCAAGATCTTCTCTTTGCTCAGCATAGCCTAGCGTTACGTTATCTCCTTCATAAACCAGTTCCCCGACAACATCCGGCTTTGTAATTTCTAGTCCGTCCACATCTTTTAGCCACAGCTTACCGCCCGGAATTGCAATTCCCATGCTTCCATACTTTTCAAGTGCTTTTTCACCCGGCAGATATGCCATTCTTGCAGTCGCTTCAGTCTGACCATACATGACAATAAATTCTTTTTTCTGTTCCTTCGCATATTCCGCAAATTCTTTATGAAGCTCCGCCCGAAGCTTTCCTCCGGCCTGCGTCATATAGCGAAGAGACGGCAAATCCATCTTAAAAAAGCGAAGACGCTTAAGCATCTCATAGGTATACGGAACGCCGCCAAAACTTGTAGCCTTTTGTTCCTTTAAAAAGTTCCAAAACTCTCGCTGCATCAATGTATAGTCCGTCAGCAGGATTGTCGCATGACATAGCAGATGACTGTTGATAATGGATAGGCCATACGTATAATTCATCGGAAGCGTCGTAATCGGCCGCTCCGTCTCATCTAATTTTAGATACTGCGCAATCGCTTTGGCATTCGACTTGATATTTTGATAACTTTGCCTAACAAGCTTCGGACTTCCCGTGCTTCCCGACGTAGTAAGAAGAAGCGCCAGATTCTCTGCCATCAGCTCTTTTTCATACGGCGTCTGAAGCAGCACATAATCATACCGGCTCCACACTTCCTCATAATCCGCATATAATGCTTTCATCTCGACCGGCAGATACAGATACTGCGGTCTGTAGATTTGAATCAGATTCTCTCTAAGCTCGGCATCAATATCTGCCTTTAACAAAAGCGGTACGTTCCTGCTTTCTAAAAACGCCAGATACCCTGCAACAGATCCAATGGAATTTTTACAAAACGAAAAGACCAGATTGCGACTTCCATTTATCTTTGCTGCAAGCTGTAACTTTAGTTCATCCAGTTCTTCATAAGTTATGGTATTGTTTTGATCGTCAATAAAGGCTGTGTTATTCATAATTCATCATTCTTTCTCCCACTTTTTCCGGAATTTTTTTAGCTGCTCCTCCGTATAAAAATGTCTGTAAAAATCATTTTGGTAATAGTAATCTAGTTCTTCTTTGCTAAAACGAATTCTATTTTTGATTTCATTGTAATAGAATCGGTAATTCTTTTTTGCCCCATCATTATCTCTAACAAGTAGGAAATTAGGCAGATTTACAAAATCACCAATACATTTTGCGTTATTATCCAGTTGCTCACAGGTTAGCATCAAGACACTGATATTCCCGTTCTTCCACAACGCATAACCGGCATCCCGATCAAAAGGTTCGTCAAGTACATCAATCCCTGTTAAAGCTTTTAACTCATCTTTAAACCACTGTGCTGTATTCCCATATCTTAATGTTTTCATTTCCTGTTTGATCTGCTTATGAATATGGCTTAGAACGTCCCCATTCAAATTCCATTTAATAGCGTTTTCATCGCCAAACCGGTCAAATGTTGATGAAATCATAACACTAAGCGGGTCGCGAATCATCGTAATAATTCGAACCTTTTTCTCCTGTATATGTTCTCTAAAATACTGGTAGATTTCTTTCGTCGATAAATTATATCCCCAATGCTTCTTCTGATAATCAACAATAAAATGACTATGAATGCTTGGCACTCCAAATAATTCAAGGCTTGTCGAAACAGTTGTTGAGCCAACCTTACCCGGCTGATAGATTAAAAGGACTTCGTCCTCTAACATATTTCTTGCACGTTCACCTTGCGTTTCAACTCCCATGGTTTGCTGACAACTTTTGATAATCAGCTGCAATTTATCAGAAAATGTCTCCGACATTGAAAGTTTATTTTGGTTAAGCATAACGCCATAATACAGGCCAAACCAGGTAATCATCTGTGTAATGTCCGGGCATTTTTTTAACACTTCATCCCTTATGCGTTCTGCCTCTTGATCAAGAATGACAATTAGATAGTCATCTTCCTTGTATCTTGCGTTAATTTCATTCACACTTACTATCGGAATTGATTCATAATCCATAAGTCCGAATTCTTTTTCCGACTGATAACTAATATCTGAAGTTTCACAAAAGCAGGCGATGGTCACTTCCTTAATTTCTCTATGCAGCTGATATGCCTTACCATACTCGCTATACTGCCCACAGCAAATCAGTTTTTTTTGTTTTAACAACTCTATCTGCTCAATGAATAAGCTATCTACAATTACCTCATTAGCAGACGAAGTATCAGCCTTTTGTCGATTATTTTCAATTAATTCTTTCAGGATACTTTTTTCTAAATCGTACGATCCCGAACGAAAGAAATCATAACTGGTAATCTCCTTTGGTATTTTATCTATCCTTTCCGAAAATAAATTTATTTTCTTATAACTTGCACATTCTTGCATCTCATATCGATTGTTTCGATGTTCCAGATAATCCCATTCTTCACCAATCAGTTCAATCTCAATATCTCTTGGTTCAAAATAGCGATACCACAGATCGGTAAGTTCGCTGACTCCCCACAGACACACTCTTTGTATCTGCGGATAAAGATCACAAAAATGTACTGCATGATCAGATTTCATCAACAGCTCCAACTTAATCTGAAACTCTCTAAAAAATTCTTCTTCTGCATTAACATCATTAATCGCCATGGAAACAACCTGATTATTTTGATCGTATACCGGAATAAATTCATATTCCCTATTCTTGTCAAAAAATTCGCGGGCTCTTTGAAATACATCTTTATCTAAATAAATCTGATCTTTCAAAACGCAGTCCCTTAAGTCCGAATTATTTGTTCCAAATAAAGACTTATAAACCAATTCACCCACATGCTCATCATCATCATACACGCTAATGCAGACATTTTGAAATTTGTTTTGTACTATTGCAGAAAATAACTCGCTTCGTGTTGCCTCTTTGCAGTCCAACCGAAATAGCTCCCCATCACAAATACGAATCATCTTATTCCTCCACTAGTTTCTTTTTAGTTTTAAAGAAAAATATTCAGCTGCCTTTTTATGAACCCAATTTCGCCCCCCTTTCATCTTGCGATTTCTGACTTCGAAGTATGTTGGTGCATCCATAACTTCGTCAATCACTCCGATTGATAAAAATGAATGACAATTATAACAATATGGATTTTTGCACTGATCCATTACCGGCTTTACTTCTAATTCCATTGTCAGATTATCATAAAGATTCATAAGCAATTCATTCCCGTTACATTGATAAAGCTGACCTGTTCCCATGTTAAATACATAAGAAAGTTCTCCGGCTCTACAAGTTGAATAACGCTTATATACTTTATCCATTTTTATTTCAAACATCGCACAATCAAAGCCCCTCCATATCTGATAGAACTCCTCTTTTGTATGCGATGTGAAGATCTTATACTCACTTGTGCTCTCATCTCTGGTTACGGTAAGATGCGGCTTTGCGCCGAATTGCTCCTCGCAATAGACCACTATTTCATCAATATATGGTTCCAGGTCGTCATACGGCACCAGTTCTATGGTAATGGAAGCTCCCTGATCATATAACCACATAACATTTTCCGCAAAAACCTCTAACAGATTCCGCTTTTTTAATTCCAGATAGTGAAGAGAGAACTTCATCATCAGCTGATCTAAAATCTCTTTTTTTAGTTTTCCCAGCTTCTTTAGCTCTTTTGAAACCGTCCCATTTGTCACAATCTGTACAAAGTGCCCCTGCTTGATTAACTGCTCTGCAATCTCCACGATCCCCGGATATAACATGGTTTCTCCATCACTACACAGATTGATAAAGCTTGTTCCACCTAACCTATGAATTCCCAGTGCATGTGCGATAAATTCCGGAGAATGCACAAACATTGCCTGTCTTTGATACTTCTCGCTTTGTCCGACATAGCAATAATCACAGGACAGATTGCAAAAGTCAAGCGGCAAAAAGCAATCAATAAAATGATGCATGGTAAGCGGTTCTTTTGGCATGACACAACGCTCATATTTCTTTTTATACGCTGCAATCTGACTTTTTTCATAGGCGTCTTTATGTTCTTCTAGAAGTTCTTTGATATACAGATGCTTAACATTCATCTTATCAAGCTGCTCTGCAATTGCATGATAGGTCTTTTGACTTTCCACAGCAATACAAACCGGTATATTCCCGGCGCGGCTTTTCAGTTCCTCAGGAGAAATGCATATGATATCCTCCACCACATGATAGGTTTTGCCCCATTTATCCGGATCGTTATCACACAAATATCGAATTTTATACTGATTCAGATTGATTTTTGGCACATTGTGCATCATGTAATAACCAATTCCGAATATTACAATCTCTTTCATATACCAAGCCTTTCATTTACTCACGAATTAATTGCTGCAGACGCTCAAAGTATTCTTCCAGCCCAAAATGATTCTGTTCGTATTCGGCATAGATTTCACACTTCATGGGATATGCAATCTGTTTTTTTTCATCCGCCATGCGAACCCAGGGAATATCATGAATCGCTTCGTATACACCCGAGATTTTATGACTTCGATTATCAAATGCAATGCACGGAGTTCCCGTTAACACACACATAAGCATGCAATGAAGCCGATCCGTAATCATAAGATCAATTTCTCCAAGTTGTTTTAGTCTTGCAAGAACTTCTGCTTCTCTCATGGCATCATTAATATCATATCCCGCCAGAGTATCAAACATTTCTAATTCGCTTTTTTCTACTTCAAGTTGCGTGAGAACAGCTTCTACCTTCTGCCTGCTTACCAGTTTTTCACTGTCTTTCCTTAAGCAGATTGCAATCTTGTCCTTCGCATATTGGGTTCTCTTTGGAAGATGAATTCCATACAATGCCATATCCGGACAATATAGCAGATGTATGGAATCTGCAAATTGTTCTTTAAGCAGCTCATATGAGGTATGCTCTCTGACACAGATGGTTAGATTCTTATGTCTTCCATAGATTTTTTTACTCTTTTCAAGTTCGTCTCTTCCCGCCTCATCCTCGGTATAATAAATGGTCTGCGGAAAGACAATAACTTTGTTTTCCGGATAATCTTCTATTACCTGACGCACGAGTGTTTCTCCATACTCCATCCACAGATTGCCAAGGTATCCACCTCCGCTAATCAGTAAGACATCCTCCTTTCGAATCAGACTTTTCAGCATATGTCTTCCATAGCACAATTCCCTGTCTGTCACTTCAATCAGCCGGTCTTCTTCGATAAAGTCTTTTAAAAACTGTTCTTCAGCCAATGTAATCAGATGATCTCCGATGTTTTGATGTTCCGGATTATTGAGCAGTATGTAGCGGCGCTCCTTTTGTTTCCCCTCAAATTTACGTTGAATTCTTAGTTCATACGGCGTCAAAATCTTTAAAACTCCATACTCTTGCAGCTGTTTTCTCATCTGCGACTCATACCTGCGGGATGCTACAATAAACGGGTAGTTTTTTAGTTCCTCAATTGCTGATGGAAGGTGCCTGACTTTATGCCCCTCTATAACCTTTCCCGCCTGCTTAAAATCATTATCGGCAAAGCATTTAACCTGCCCGCTTCCAAGTTCTCTTGCAATTCTTTGCCCATCATTTCCGCAGCCCAATATAACATACTGCGTCAGCTCACGCATAATTTCATCACTGATTTTACAATATAACAGTTCGTTCATATGACAACTTTCGCATCCATGAACAAAATACTCATCCGTATACAGGTAATCTTGGAAGTTTTGAAAATCAAATATTCGAATTCCGGGGAGCCGGCTGATAAAAAACTCTTCGTATGCCTCAATTCTTTGATTCATCTGTTGAATCTTTTTTTCATCTGCAAAAGGAACGTTCTTATTCCCCAGGCCATGTTCTTCGCACAACCTGGTTCGAACCAGTACAATCTGCTCCGGTCTGACATAGTTTTTTAATGTCTCAACAAACTCCAGGCAATATGTTTTCCACAACGTATCATCAAGCTGCTCTCTTTCCAGCAACCGGCCGCCTTGCGGCAACTCATCTTGTATCTCGATAAGCGCGTCTGAAGCTGTCACATACTGCTTGTCATATTGAAATACAGGGAATCTTTCCTCTAAAAAATCTACAAACACATAATCAATATCTTCTAAGTTTTCCTTAGACAGATGGAAAAACTCTCCGCTTATATCTTTTTGAATCATCGCCAGACGATAACCGTTTGGATGCGATAAAGACAGCTTTAGCGTATTATGTCCACACATAATACTCGAGAAGCTATAATGCTGTTTGATCTGCGCAATATCAATCACCATCTTAGCTACAATACTTCTTAAATTATAACTTCCCCATACCAGATAATTGCGGTTTAAGTAAACTCTCCATCCCGTATAATTTTCATCCATAAACTGATACATGGGATGTAAAATCTTTTTGACATATTCGTCATATAAACTTCCGGATACACATTGTTTTAGATGGTAAAAAGTACTTCGAACCATGAAGACGCTGTATCGCATCAGGGACTTTTCATACTCTTCAAAAAGTCCTAATCTTATTGCATTTTCTTTTAATTCCCGGAGGCTGTCTAATATATAATGTACATTATCTGCCTTTCCCGTAATATTTCCCGGTCGTTTATTAAAATAGTAATAACAGCATTCTTCTACCTGTGCAACTTTTCGCGCAAGAATCATAAACAAAGGCACATTCGGCGTATCTTCATAAGGATGCGCCGGCTGCTTTAACCCACTACTAATAATGAGTTCCCGGCGATACAGTTTATCCCAGGTTGCCGTATCTGCATGGTAGACAATTTCCGGCTGCTGTTTCGCATTTGTTACCCCCTCAATCTGAATTGGAAGGCGATATGGCTTGCAGATATACTCTCCTTTTGCATCCTGCTCCACCAAAAAGCGATTGCAAAGCACAATATCTGCATCTGTGTTTTTTGCTTTTGTGTGCATCAGTTCCAGAGTATTATGGGCAATCCAGTCATCAGAATCCACAAAAAACAGATACTCTCCTTGCGCCACTTGAATACCAAGATTTCTAGTCGGACCTAATCCTTCATTTTCTTTTGAATAAAGCTTGATTCTTACATCTTTTTTTGCCCACTCCTGACATTTTTGAAGGGAAGCATCTGTGGAGCCATCATTGATCACAATAATTTCAATATCCTGATACGTTTGATTTGTCACAGACTCCAGACAATGATCTATGTAATTTTCAACATTATATACAGGAATAATTACACTTATCATGTTTCTTCCCCTTTCCGGTAGCTTACTTATGCCGGCCTGTACTTTTTTAATACATCCGGTATCGTAATTGTCAGCTTAATCGTGCAGGCAACTTCTCCATTCACATAACTTTCCACGTGTCCTTTTGCAACACCTCTTTTAAAGGAATCCAGCGTTGCTTCAATATCAAGTCGTTCGCCGGGTTCAATCTTTCTTTTAAACTTCGCTCCATCAATGGATACGAATCCGGTCTTCATTCCTTTATATTCCGGAATGGTAAGAAATGTCATAAGAAACATTTGCGTAAGTCCCTCTATCTGTACAAATGCAGGCACATTCGGTTCATCATCAAAGTGAACAGGAAAATACCATTCATTATATGAAAAATTCTTAAAACCTCTTGCATACTCTCCCGGCTTTGCTTCTGTTACATAATCAATAAAAAGCATAGGATAGCGGTTTTTTTGATAAGTCTGTATGTCAATTGCATTAAGGTCATACAGTGTATTATATTCTTCCATTTTGATTCTCCTTACAAAAATCTTGCGGTATGTATTGATTGCTCATAAGAATTACCGTTAATAAAATCATTACCTTCCAGCAGTTCTTCATCCATGATTTCTAGAAATTCATAAAATCCTGTTCCATTATATGGAAAAACATTTTTTTCAAGTCCAAGCTGATGGAGTAATGTAAGCACCTGATAGTGATGCTGCGTTCCTATTCCCAATACAATTAAAACATCCTCTTTTTTCCCTTTTAATATATGAACGGAAGGAATTGTTTCCTCTTCTTTCGTGACTACTCTTTTAGGCTGTATCCGATAGCATTTATTTAGATATCGTTCTACCTGATTAGCAAGTTTCTCATTTCCGTAGATATATACTTCCTTCGCCTTTGCAACCTTCTCTTCAAGCTGCTTTATCATAGAAGCCCTAGTACATCCGGCGCCCCTTCTTCTATACAGCGCAAAGCGATTTCCTGCCAAAGCTTTCTCAAATAGGGCAAGGTACTCCTGTCCATAATCCTTTTCTATTCTTACCCGATATTCCTCCAGCGACAGTTCATCCGGAATATAATTCCAATTCACAAATAATGTCTGGAACAGATTGTCAACATCCCCATCAAAATCACCGTCTACAACAACAGCACCGATATTGGCAAGATTTTCAATATTCGAATCATCATCTCCGATATATTTCTTTCCGGAAATTGCACAAAGCGTCACTAATGAAGCATATTCAAACGGAACGCCATATGTTAAATTAATCCCCAGTAAATTCTGCGAAACATCATGAAAAACAATCGTCGCATCCTTTGCCAGATGTTTTTTGACAGAAATATAATCTAATAATTCACCCGGAAGCGAATGCATGGTATCGATGATGACAAAATCAATTTCATCTCCAATTTCATCAATAAAATATGCAATGCTATGCCCCAACATAAACTGATGAGCATCCCCATATGCTTCGCTACGCTCTTTTGCAATATGTCCACTTACTTTAGACGGATCTACATACCATTGTTTGGTAATATCTACCGAATACACTTGCGGATGAATTCCTAACACATCCAGACAATAAAGTATCAGAGAAGTTGTTGCACCTCCGGATATTCCAATTTCCAATATTTTCTTTGGTTTTTTCAGTTTTAACATACCTGATAAGAAAGCCCTGTCATAACGACTCATCTCAGATTGCAATTCGTCTTTCGTTAACGAACCATCATCCATTGGCTGATAAAATAATTCTACATTTTCCATAACTGTTCCTCCCTACATCACTTTTTTAATGTCTATTGGTTCTAATATCGACATCTTGTGCATACAATACTTTTTCATAAACTCAGAATCTTCTGCGGCATAACATTTCTTATGAGAATTTCGAAAGCACTCATAGGAAAATCCTATCTCTAGAATCTCTTTTAAACTCTGCTCCTTGATATTACCAAGCTTCATATGCATGTAAGAACAAGGAAGCACATCTCCATACGGATTAATATACGGACGATTGACCGCAACGCAACCACTTATAGCAACTTTTTTATTCGGAAGCGGTGGCCAGATATCTCTCCATACATGCTTATACTTATGGCGTATTTCTTCCAGATACGCAGCATCTTCAGGCGTTGTCATAATCTCAAACTTTCCCTGCCAGTTGCCGGTCGGCGTAGCAGTCTGAAGTCCGATATGGTATCCCCTGCTTTGACAAAACTCACAGACCTGTTCAATCTCTCCGGAATGAATATTATAATGTCCCACCAGAAAATTGACAGACACCTGCATGCCGACTTCTTTCGCATATTCCATTGCTTTTATGGCATGCTCATAAGCCCCCGGCGTCCCGCGATATTCGTCGTGTACCTTAGGATCCATACTATCGATACTAATCGAAACCCTGGATAGTCCTGCTTCTTTTAGTTTCTTCGCCACCTGCGGTGTGAGCAGATATCCGTTTGTCGTCATTTCCAGATAAAATCTGTCACTACCAAAAGTCTGAATCAAATCATAGATTTCCTTGCTAACAAGCGGCTCGCCTCCTTCTATCAGAATTTCATACATACCAAGTGCATCTGCTTCATCTGCTAGTTTTTTCATCTCTACGAGTGTCAGACTTCCCTTAAGCGGCTTGGTCGGTGACTCGGTAAAACACTGCTGACAGTTAAAATTACAGGCATTGCTGTAATTGATAATTAAACCTCGTGGTTTTATTCCGGTTCCGCCTTCCTTTGTTATATATGCATTATATGAACGCATTTTTTCAATCACTCGTCTATTGTGTAAATCCACGTAACAACTCCTTTAAATAGATTGTATTAAATTTCGATATCTTTTTGCGGTATAGTCATCTCCGGCATTTTCAAAATTATCTGCAATTATGTTTAATTCCTGCATGAATAACTCTTCCGGTTTATGCCCCATAGATATAAACGGGGAATAATCAACCTTTGTTTTATTATTTACTGTATGATAAAAGCGAAAAATCCCCTTCAAAAAAGCAATTCTTTCAATCGGTTTAAACATATTCGAAATATCCCCATCAAATGTCTTTTGATCATATCCAATTATGGGTCCGGATAGAATTCCGTAGTTATCCTCCAAAGCTCTCGTATAGATTGCAAACTCCATATTGTAGGAAGCATTTGTGGATGAAAACTTTAAACAACGTTTTGTTTCACGATACTTTTTTTTCCTCCACAATACAGCATATTGCATTCCATTCATTGCCATGACCATTTGCTCTAATTGATGCCCTTTCTTATTCCAGCATGCTTTCATTTCATTCTTTTTCGAATAATCAATGATAATAACTCCGTTTTTATTAAGTTGTTCCTTGTACTGATTGATAAGTATCCAAAATTCTTTTTTTATATACATATCGGGATACAGATATAATATCCACTTTGCACGACATTTTTTGGAAGCATAACTTAAATAGATTTCTTTTCTCTTTATGCCACCTTGCGCAATGCTTAAGTCAAACAGACGCAGAAACCTCTGCCCTTTCATCCGTCGAATAAATAATACATATTTAGAGCGAACATTCAACTTTCTTTCCATAACCCGCACTTTGCACCCTTTTATATCTTGTGCGCGAAGCCATCTTCCCAACGATTTATTATTTTGTGGATAAACGATTACCATTTCCGTTCCCTTAGGAGGCTCGCTTTCTTTTATTGCTTTCATCATTTTTTGTGCATCTTCTATATTGAATACACAAGTTACAATTCCAATTTCACGTTTCATATAAATTACCATTCAAATATAAGTATCTCTTCCGCCCAGAAATTCATCATAATTCCTATCCTAAAACAGATGCGTAAGACGCTGCACCAGTTTTGCCGCATCATAGACATCCTTTACCGCAAACTCGGACGCATCCATCGCAATTCCACCATTCTTTTGAAAGCCCTGATAATAGAATTTGCCGTCTACGACCTCATAATGTGCAACACTTCTCGTATTCGTTGTGACTTCCTTTTGAAGTATATCGGCTGCCTCAGATGAAAATACCCTAATACTGTCAATCAGCTGATGGAGCACCTTGGTTTTATTTACATCCTTATATTGCACCTGCCCTAGAATGGCCTTTCCTATAATCTCCCATGGAATTCTCTTTAGCGTGGATACCGGCAACACTTCCATGTCAATCAGTCTTAGCACCTGACATACCATATTGGCAACATCACCATCGGATGGATACAAAATATCTTCAATATCTCGCTGCGTCGGAAATGAAATATTCGTCAGTTGTTCTTCTCTTCCCTGTGCCAAAGCAATTTCCCGTTTCACGGCTCCTGCAATAGATGCTGCTCCGGAACTATGTCCGCTTAATGCCGCAATCGTAATCGGCAGATTGATATGATAGTAAGATTCATTTAATGCTACATTTAACACACCGGTATATAAATCCTGAGAATGTCCATCAATAAGTGCATCTGTCTTTTCATAAATTTCCTGCATATACCGCCGGCTCATACCGGAATTAATATAACTAACCGGAAGAGAATAGATGGTCTTTGGATAACAAAGAATCAAATCCAGCATATCTCTTTGCGTCTTTTCTTCATACCATTTTCCATCAAGACGATATGGCTTTGGAATAATCAGCTGATCTTGTTGACCGGAAGAAGTCATATTCGGCCAGCAATAGTGAATCCGGTCCCAGGATAAGATATTCGTTTTCTTTTTTGTTTCTCTTTCTATCAGCGCTTTGATCTGCATAAACCGGCTGAGTGCATTGATATTAACCCCATCATCCGCACCAATCGGCATAATAAAATCTCCAAGTGCATTTAGATAGGCATACTCAAAACTCTTCGTGATTGGAAGCACTCTTGGTGTTCTAATATAACGAATCTTCTCAGAATCCATCTGCTTTACTAAGTCATAGATTTCATAGCGGTCATTATCCGAATTGTCGGAAATCAGAATTTCGTAATCCGTATAATCTTGTTCTAAGCATGTTTTTAGCGTAGCGCCAATGGTCTCGGCATTATTTCTGACAGGTAGCACAATGCTGAGTGCATGCTTTGCCTCCCGATACAACGCTTTATCAAAATCCGTTCCAAACAAGATAGATTCATAGATTCCATATCCATTGACGTAAGCAAAACAGGTATCACTTTGTGCATTCTTAATTGCCGTATTTCTGCACACATAGTGAAGAATTTTTCTTGAAACATAGTTTGAGCGCATTCTTGATAATGCTTTTAGATCAGCAAATAATGGTAGTGATGTCTTGGACGTTTGCTTTGATAAATAGTCCACCAATGCCAGTGTTGTAGATTCATAAAATTCGCCTTCTAATATCAGATGAAGTGGTACATAGACTTCTACCCCGTCTATAATTTCCATATTCTCAAGACTTAACTGTATATAATTCTCTAAGTCTTTTGGACGCTCAGTTATCTCCACTTCCACCGGAAGTGTCACAAAAATTACCCTTTTCCCAAATACAGCCAGTGTCATGGCAAATGCCATGTATCGGTCATAGTGCTCCTTCTCATCCAGCACAACAGCAAAAGTATCATACATTGTCATAAACTGATACATATTGTCCGTATTACGCAGTATTGCATTGCTATTAGGCTTACGTCCTTGCCGAATCAACCCAATCAATTCATATCCTGTGGCAAGCACAACATCGTTTTGCCAAAAGTATTTTTTTGATATTTCTCCATAATGCTCGATTTTGTCCGGATCAAACTCCGCAATCCAAGTTAATTCCTCCTCATCATCTTCGTTTTCTCCTCGGGCATATCGTGCAATATTGGCGAAACGTTTTGCCTGATCTGTCACCCCACAAGAAAGCAGATATTGTCTTGTAAGTTCCAACGCTTCAAAGTCCGTCTGTGTCGGATTCTTATAATCCATGGACGACCATAGAATCGGACTTGTTTTCATCGTTCCAAGTTCCAACTCGCACTGTCCCTTTAAAACCTGATAGGCAAGTTCCGGTGATGTCTCCTCAATTAGCTGATTAACCATCAAAAGCGCCTTATCATACTTTTTTGCTTTATATAATTCTTTTGCTTTCTTATACAAGCTATGTTCTTTCACTTATCTAATCTCCATCTTTTTTATAAATATCGCGCGTTCTCTGTCATCTCTTCCAAAACCAAGTTTTAAAGGAGACACCGCATCCGGATACTCTAGTTCAGTCGTTACCAGATCATCTTGACCGAGCCACTCTTTTTTAATGGTAAATGAATGCTGCGTCACCTTGTCTGAATCATAGTGAAGCATACTAGCTTCATGTCCATTTACTTTCACCTGTACATTTTGCTCGCCAATAATTCCCGGTATAACAAATGCTTCTGCTTCGAGCATCATTTCATAATCCTCTTTGTCGCTAAGATAAAACGATATCTTAGAAGTTCGAAGATTGTTCCAGGCTCCGTCTCTTTGAATACGGCTGATTCCGCTGTATTCAAGTTCTCGCAGCACTCTTGTATCATCTAAGTCAAATACAATTGCCTCTCCGCGTTTTAGATAATACGGCGTTCTTGGCAAATGCTTTTCATAATCCGAACGCACACAACCGGAGCAGTGATAACAGCTCCAATCGAGATGATCGTCTCTTAAACCTCTTCGGATATTTTGTGCCACCGGTGTATTATTTAGTTCATATAGCGGAGAGAAATTGATATTTCCTTCCATCTGCACCATACGATTGCAGTGCATGATGGTACCATTCACAAAAAACATCATAAGATTCCAAGGGTACTTACACAACGCATAATCCTTCGCACGCTGCGGTACCTCCTGAATGACATTTTTAGGCTTTGGCCATTTACTTCGGTACTCATTAAATTCCTCTACCGATATCGGATAAGGGATATCTGCAACGCTCATATCCAGATTCGCATCAAACCGGTCCGATACCTCTACGGCTACGCGACTTGTCTTGCCAAACTCACGCACCTCATCCATAATTCGTTTGGTCAGATGCGGATAATAAGTCGTCATCTGCTGCGGATAGAAATACTCCCTGTCTTCATCCATCGGGACGCGCCAGGTTTCCATCCCGGCGATCTCTTCGTAGAGCGGGCGAACCACAATTCTATCCACGCCAAGTTCTTCAGCAAGCTCTACTGCAAGCATCGTCTCTTCCAGCGATTCCCGGCTCACCGTATGATGAAGATGAATCTCTAGTTTCTTTCCTTCAGCTGTTCTCTTGTCCGCAAGATACTTCACATTCTTCTTCCAGATGCTAAAATCTCCGCCGCGAAGTCTCTTATAAGTCAAATCACTCGTTCCATCCATCGAGATATAGATTTTCTCGAACTTTGAACGAACAATACGATCGGCTGCCTTTTCATCCAATAAGATTCCATTCGTAACGGTAAACAGTTCCGGCTTGTTAGCAGAAGCATCCACATAATCCAGCACATCCCAAAAACGCGGGCTCATCAGAGGTTCCCCGCTGATATTCAGATAGATAAAATCAGCATAATCCAGAAGGTACTGGTAGCGCTCTACCGGCGTATAATCTTCTTCGAGATTACGAATCTTAGAGATTTCTTTGTTGTGATGTGCCTCACAGTGGCGACAGTTCAGATTACATCTTGGTGTCAGGTCCATAATCATCTGTGTCGGAATTGCATGTGTCTCAATCTCTTTATGCTCCAATTCCTGTTTCGACAAGGCATCGTTTTGCTCTTTTGTAATGCCCTCATAGCGTTTTTTATCAATTTCTAAATTCTTAAGACTGTAATAGCGCGTCACTTTTTCAAACAGCGTATACGTCCTGTCCTTATCAATTCCTTTTGTCTCAAGCACTCTTTGATCATGAAGCGCCTGCGTTGCAGAGGAAATGATGATGTAATAATCTCCCTTAACCTCATCTGTTGTTACAACCGGTGTGCCATAGATTTGTTTCCCAAGAAAGTTTTTCCCCTGATCGATAAATGCTGTTACCCTCACCTGCATTGTCTGCAAGATTTCATACAGATTCACTGCCTGCTCACAAACAGTATAAATATATAGTTTTTCATGCTTTGTAAATAGTTCTTTATGTGCTCTGACATATTCTTCTACGTACTCTGCTGCATACGTCTCTCTTGTAAACATAATCTTATCTCTCCTATATGTTTAATACGATTGACCCTTCCGGTGGATCATAGGAACGGTTTCTAACTCCTACAAGATCTCTCTCTTTTAAGAAATCATCTATTTTCTCTCCGACAGGATGCTCTTGATTTAAGAACTCGTCCACAGCCTGATATAAAGGGCTGTTAACAATCTCTTCATCAAATGCCTGTGCCAGATACAGGTATTTTCTTCCAACATCCAGATGTCCCCCACGAATTACGGTAATTCCCCATTTCACGGTCAGGTCTGCATGCTTATTCAAAAATAAATCTTTTCGTTCCGTTAAAAAAGTATTCTGATCTTCTATTCCCTGTTTTAATATGCACATCCGGTTCAAGAATCCGGCCATCGGCATAATCATATGAAGCGTCATATAAGACGAATCGCTTGACGACCAGATACGGTATCTCATAAGCGGCTTATTAATCACCGCCAGATCTCCGACTCTGCAACATTTATACAGGAGCCACCAGTCCATAAAGTAAGTAACGTCAATCTCATATAACCCGGTTTGTTCCAATGTGCTCATGCGGATAAATGTCTGCGAGGGTACAAAGTACGAAGCCATAATCATTACAGCCTGCTGCCTTTCCTTTGGAATGATACAGCTACAGTTGTAAAATGGTGGCGGCATCTTAATCTCATTTCCCTGCGCGTCAATCTCCTGCCTCTCCGTACAGACCACGGCAACATTCTCATGTTCTTCCATCACTTTGACGCATTCTTCGATATAAGTCGGTTCTAAGATATCATCTGAATGGAGAATCTGAATATAGGTTCCACGCGCCATAAGTATCAATTTATTATGAGACGGTGCCCCAAGATTTTTTCTGTTCCTTACTACCCGCACTCCCTTTTTCCGGTATTTTTTTGCAATTTCAAAAGAACGATCTGTAGAACAATTATCAAGTACTATAATTTCGACATTTTCATAGGTCTGATTCAATGCAGACTCAATACTTGCCGCTATCGTGGATTCGTAGTTGTAATTTGGAATACAGATACTGACAAGCGGCTTATTTGTTTTCATAATATTCCCTAATCCTTTTAATCACGCGGTCTTGTTCTTCCCTTGTCATAACAGATGCCGACGGAAGACAAAGGCCGTGTAAAAATAATTCCTTAGATATATCCTTACCATCCTGCGCCGTAATATATACAGCGTCCCGAAAGATTGGCTGCAGATGCATCGGTTTCCATGCCATTCTCGTCTCAATCAGATCTTCTTCGAGATACGCAATCAAAGGCAGCACATCTTCCTTATCTTCTAATTGCACCACGCTAAGCCAATAATTCGGCTGTGCCTTTTCACTTGATGGCATAAAAGAAATTGGAAGATCTGACAGCTTCGCCTTGTAATATTCAAAGATTTCTTTTCTGCGCCTAGCATAAGCATCAATCTGAGGCACCTGCGCGCAGCCGATTCCGGCGAGTATATTGGACATCCGGTATTGATAACCCGATTCATAATGTTCATAATACGGAAGCGGTTCTCTTGCCTGCTGTGACCAGTATCGCATCTTATCGAGCATTGCTTCTTCCTTGGCCAAAGCCAGACCTCCGCCTCCGGTCGTAATAATCTTATTACTGTTAAATGAAATTCCGGCGCAGTCTCCAAAAAGTCCGCATTTTACTCCGTCATATACAGAGCCAAGCGCCTCCGCTGCATCCTCAAGAATTGGCACGTTATATTCCTTGCAGATCGGTATGAGCTCATCATACGCAGCCGGAAAACCATAGAGATCCACAATTACAACCGCTTTTGGCATCTTATGTTCTTTCTTAGCCCATTCAAACGCTTTTTTTAGCGCCTCCGGCGACATATTCCAGTTCTCCTTATCGCTGTCAATAAAGATTGGCGTTGCCCCCTGATACAAGATCGGATTCGTACTTGCGATAAAGGTAAAGGACTGTGCGAATACATAGTCGCCCTTACCTACGCCAAGCGCTCTAAGTCCCATATGAAGCGCTGCCGTTCCGCTTGCCACTGCCAGTGTTTTTGGCACCTTATAATACTGTGCCATCCTATGTTCAAATTCGGTGATATTCTCGCCAAACAGCGTCAGGTTATTGGTAGAAAATGCTTTTTTCACATATTCCATTTCCTCGCCTGTCTGCTGTGGTTGTGATAGATAGATTCGTTTACTCATATCGTAATTCATCCCATATTCTCTATGATTTTTTCCGCCATCTGCTCCGGCATAAGCCCACACTGCTCAAGCAGATACCGATAGGTTCCGGCATGCGGATATACATCCGGAATTCCTAATAACAGGTGTTTTGGTCTTACCTCTTTACCCGCATAATACTCTGCTACCGCGCTTCCCATACCGCCAACTGTAGTATGTTCTTCCATGGTAACCAGCAATTTTGCATCAGCGATATCATCAAGCATCTTCTCATCAAGCGGTTTTATGGTGTGCATATCAACCACCTTAGCTTCAATGCCTTTTTCAGCCAAAAGCCCGGCTGTCTGTAACGCAAAGAAAACCATGGTTCCTGCGGCAACAATGACGATATCATCTCCCTGCCTTAGAACAATGGATTTTCCTATTTCATACTCATAATCTTCTGTATAAACCGGTTTATTTTCCGGACTCCCGGTTAATCTGATATAAACCGGTCCTTTATGATTCTTCGCAGCTTCCACGCATTTTGCCGTTTCTAATGTATCTGCCGGTGACAAAATGGTCATTCCCGGAATTGTTCGCATTACGCTGACATCTTCAAGCCCATAGTGAGAAGCCCCAAGCGTTGTCATCGCAAGACCGCTTCCCAATCCGACTGCCTTAATATTAAGTCCCATATATCCCATATTCATACGAATCTGCTCACTTGCACGCATGGAAATAAAAGGGGCAAATGAAGTTGCAAATACCGGTGTCCCATCCTTGGCAAGTCCTGCTGCCATACCGATCATATTTTGCTCCGCAATGCCTGCATTAATCATCATATCCGGATATTTATTTGTGAATCTGTCAAGTCCCGAAGACTTCGCAAGATCAGCGCTGACTACGTAAAA
This sequence comes from Eubacterium sp., assembly GCA_024690665.1. Taxonomy (GTDB): domain Bacteria; phylum Bacillota; class Clostridia; order Lachnospirales; family Lachnospiraceae; genus Eubacterium_C. The sequence continues at coordinate 54,656 of JAILOU010000051.1, read as the reverse complement.
ATCCTGATTTTCTTCAGCGAGTTTTAAAATTGCCAGTCCAAAGGTTGCTCTTGTTCCCAGTCTTCCCCAGGCTTTAATTTCTGATTTTTTTATTTCCATATGCTTATCCTTGAATCTCTTCGATTGCAGCTTCATACTGCTTTTGCGTCAACCTGTTATGGTGCCAGGTATTATCCTGTTCCATAAACGATACGCCTTTTCCCTTTATCGTATTGGCCACAATGCATTTTGGTTTGTTTGCCTGCATCGGCGTATCTAGCGCAACTACAACTTCCTCAACATTGTTACCGTCAATTTCAATGACTTGAAAGCCAAATGCCTTTAGCCTCTCACTATAATTTGGGATTGCCATAATCTCACTGCTTGGTCCGTCGCTTTGAATCTTGTTATCGTCGAGGATAACCGTGAGATTGTCGAGTCCAAAATGCACCGCGCTTGTCAGTGCCTCCCAGACAATGCCTTCATTGCTTTCTCCATTTCCAATCAATACATAGGTATGATACGGCTTTTTCTTTTTCTTTGCGGCAAGTGCAAGTCCGACCGCCATAGAAATGCCTTGTCCAAGGCTTCCATTTGACGATTCAATCCCAAGCGAAAGATTCATAACCGGATGTGCCACCAGCGCACTTCCGTCTGCCTGAAAGGAATCCAAGTCCTCCTGCGTCATAATGCCGGCTTCCTTTAGCGCCGCATATAACGCGAGCACTGCGTGCCCCTTGCTTAAGATAAACTTATCCTGCTCATCATAAGAAAACTGACCGCCCAGGTTCTTAAGCTGTTTTCCATAAAGCGCCGCTAAGATATCAGCTATGGAAAGGGCTCCTCCAAGATGTGCACTTGTTTTGCACTCATAAGCCATTTTCAAAATATTCAGTCGCATTCTTTTTGCAACTTGTGTCAAATCGTTCATCTACTGTCCAAGTCCTCCATCTACGCGAATCACTTGTCCTGTTACAAATGATGCCTGATCCGATGCCAGAAAGACTGCCATATGTGCAATTTCCTCCGGCTCAGCAAGACGCTTTAACATCGTCTTTTCTTTTGTCTGTTCAATCGCCTGCTCCGGTGTATTCCCAAGCACCATCTGTGTTTTTGTCATACCCGGTGCGATGGCATTGACCCGAATCCCGGCTTTTCCTACTTCTGCTGCGAGTATCTTCGTACTGCTAATCACAGCTGCCTTACTTGCTCCATATGCGCTTCGCCCGGCATCCGCGTCAATTCCGGTTGAGGATGCAATATTCACAATGCTTCCCTTGTGCGCTCTGGTCATGGATTTTAATACATACTGCGTAATCATATACGGCGCAATGTAATTGACCTGCATCACTTCTTTTAATTTCTCAATTGAGGTCATCTGATACAGCGCATTATATGTAATCCCCGCATTATTTATCAGCACATCGATTGGAAGCTTCTCGCTTCTAATCTCCTTCATGCAGCTATTAATCTGCTCTTCATCCATAAAGTCGCAATAGCGAATCTTAATCCGGATATTATATTTTTCTTCAAGTTCTTCGCACTGTTTTGTAAATTGCTCATTTTCATGCCGAACAACTGCCCAGACATTGGCGCCTTCTTTTGCCGCCTCCTGCAATATCGCAAGTCCGATTCCACGGTTGCAGCCTGTTAGCAATACATTCTTCCCTTGTAACAGCATATCGTTCTCCTAGATTTCTACATCGTATTTTTTTAGAATCTCAATTCCTTTTTCATAGCTGGAAAAGTCAATAACATCATCCGTTTCAAGAGAGATGTCAAACGCTTCTTCAATCTCCGCAATTAAAGACATATGTCCAATGCTGTCCCACTCTTCAACGCCCTGATACTTAAGGTCTTTAAGCTGCGCCTCATCGACCTCAAAGCTGGTAATAAATGCCTCGTTATACTTTTCTAAATTTGTCATAAAAAATCTCCTTCGTTATTGAAATACTTTACCGGCTCTGTTTCCTTTTGTCTCTCTTGCCGGATTCCCAATGACGACCGCATGTGCGGCCACGTCTTTATATACAACGGCTCCCATACCTACAATGGCATATTCTCCGATGTGTAACTCTTCTTTGATGGCGGCTCCCATTCCTATAAAGGCGCCTTCCCCTACTATTGTTGCTCCTCCTATTGCCGTGTTGGCAGATATTACGCAGTGACTTTCTGCCTTAATATCGTGTCCAACTCTGACATAAGACTGCACCAGTACATTGTCCCCGATTGTGACATTGGAATTAATCGTGGAATAAGGCGTTACGATGACGCCTTCTCCAATCGTTGCCGTCGGTGAGATAATTGCGGTCGGATCCATCAGATTAGTCAGATGAAAACCTGCCTGTTTGATCTGCAGATAGATTTCTTTTTTTGTCTGCGGTTCTCCGTTGGCGACTACAAGTTCCATCTCGTCTTGTCTGCCTTTAAAGTCTGCCAGTCGATAGACCTTCTGCCCATAATATTCCGATTTTGTCTCATCGTTATCGACAAATACAATCTCCTGCCACCTATGCTCGATTTCATTGATTCGAATCGCTATATCATAGATTTCCCGTCCCAGGTTACCGGCACAAAAGATTCCCAGTTTCCTATCTTGCATTAGTCTTCCTCCCAGATTTTCCAAGGAGCCTTGCCATTTGCCAAAAACATATCAAGTAGTTCCTTATCTCTTAGCGTATCCATGCACTGCCAGAATCCCTCATGCTTATATGCCGCAAGTTCTCCGTCCGCCGCAAGATTATTCATCGGCTCTCTTTCAAAGAACGTTGCGTCTCCCTTAATATAGTCAATCACCTTCGGTTCAAGGACCATGAATCCGGCATTGATCCAGCCACCGTCTTCTTTACCTTTCTCCGAAAAATCATTTACCAAATCATGTTCTCCAAAATCCAGCACACCGAATCTTCCGCCCGGCTGTACGGCTGTAATGGTTGCCAGTTTTTTATGTTCTCTATGAAACTTAAGAAGTGCATCAAGATCAACATCAGACACACCGTCTCCATAAGTCATCATAAAAGTTTCGTCGCCGATGTACTTTGCCACGCGCTTCAAACGACCACCGGTCATGGTATTATATCCGGTATCCACAATCGTAACCTTCCACGGCTCCGCTACATTGTTATGAATAATCATCTTATTATCATTGGAAAAATCAAAAGTCACATCCGAACGATGCAGATAGTAATCCGCAAAATACTCCTTGATTACATACTGTTTATACCCGGCGCAGATGATAAATTCATCAAATCCAAATGACGAATAATACTTCATGATGTGCCACAAGATAGGAGCGCCTCCGATTTCGATCATCGGCTTTGGCTTTAAATGACTTTCTTCACTGATACGGGTTCCAAGTCCTCCCGCCAAGATTACAACTTTCATAATTTAATCCCTCTTACAGACCTTTTTATGCATGACCTTCACGTTCAACCTATACTTATGTACTATTTTACAACTTATAGTATGTATCGGCAATTAAAATACGAAGATTTAGTACTTTTCGTTTCGTTTTGTATCTTATCTAAAAAAACGACCCCGAAAGTATTCTTTCGGGATCGCAATCTCATATTATTCTTTTTAAGCCAGATCAATGCTTGATGAATTCAGATATTTTTCCTGCTCCGGAGTTAATGTATCAATCTCCATTCCGAGGAATTTCAGCTTACGATTTGCTACCTCAAGATCCACTTCACGAGGCACATTAATAAGTTTCTCAGTTAACTTACCTTTGTTTTCTACCAGGTATTTTGCTGACAATGCCTGAATGGCAAAGCTCATATCCATAATTTCTGCCGGATGTCCGTCTCCTGCCGCCAGGTTTACCAGGCGTCCTTCTGCAAGTACGTAGATCCAGTTGTCTTTGCTAATCTGATAGCCGACAATATTCTTTCTCTGGTCAATCGTATCAAGGGCAATCTCGCGCAGTCTCTTCATATCAATTTCCACATCAAAGTGACCTGCGTTACAAAGGATTGCTCCGTTCTTCATCAGCTTAAAGTCTTCTTCATCGATAACGCCCGCACAGCCTGTTACGGTAACAAAGAAGTCACCAATCTTCGCAGCTTCTTTCATCGGCATAACGTCGAATCCATCCATAACAGCCTCAATTGCCTTAATCGGGTCAATCTCAGTTACGATGACTTTCGCACCAAGACCTTTTGCTCGCATGGCAACACCTTTACCACACCAGCCATATCCTGCAACAACAACGTATTTACCTGCAACGATCAGGTTCGTGGTACGATTGATTCCGTCAAACACCGACTGACCGGTTCCGTAACGGTTATCAAATAAATGCTTGCAATCTGCATTGTTAACCAGCACCATCGGGAAGGACAGCTCATCATTTTTTGCCATGGCAATCAGACGAATAATTCCGGTTGTCGTCTCTTCGCATCCGCCGATCACATACTGAATCTTGTCTTTCATCTTCGTATGAAGCATATGCACCAGATCGCCACCGTCATCAATGATGATATTACAGTTGTTAGAAAGCACATCCTCGATGCATGAAAAATACTCCTCTTCCGTACAGTCGTACCATGCAAATACATTCAGACCGTCTGCTGCAAGCGCTGCCGCAACATCATCTTGTGTAGAAAGCGGATTGCTTCCTGTGATAAACATCTCAGCGCCGCCTGCCGCGAGCACCTTGCACAGGTATGCCGTCTTTGCTTCCAGATGAATGGAAAGCGCCACGCGAATTCCTGCAAATGGTTTATCTTTTGAAAAGTCTGCCTCTAAGCTTCTAAGAAGCGGACAGTTCTTTCTTACCCAGTCAATCTTATGTGCTCCTGATGGAGCCAGTGACATATCTTTTACTTTACTCATAGTTTTCCTCCATGATACTAATTTCTCAGTTAAATGTATTATAGCGCAAAACCGGATCAAGTGACAGACCCTCTGCCTATAAAAAAAATGGACAGAGGAGCTATTCCTCTGTCCAAATGCCGGTGGCGGGACTTGAACCCGCACGAGATTGCTCTCAACAGATTTTGAGTCTGCCTCGTCTGCCAATTCCGACACACCGGCGCAACAAAAATATTATATCCATAGCACCTTCATAAGTCAACATAATATTTCATTTTTTCATGAGATAAGCTATAATTTTTCTATAGTTTATCAAAAGGGAGACCTGCTATGACTGAATCCAAAAGAAAACGTTTATTTGAGCTGATCCAGATTGGTAGTCGCAGCGATTTTTACAGCCGCCTGTGTGATTACATTATCATCATTGCCATCATTGTCAATATCGTGCTGCTGGTTCTTGACACCTTTGATACCGGGTTGTCTGACTGTTTTGCACTTGACGTTATTGAATACATCACTCTGGCAATATTTATTGTAGAATACATCTGCCGCATTATTACGGCTGACTTTTTATACGAGGCAAAAAGCAAGGCTGTCTGCAGAGGCAAGTTTATCTTCTCCTTTAACGGACTGATTGATTTGCTTTCGATTCTGCCTTACTTTTTACCGATTCTGTTTCCTGCGGGCTTTATCGCTTTTCGCGTACTAAGAGTTCTTAGAGTCTTTCGACTGTTTCGCTTAAATACGCAGTACGACGCCTTCAATGTATTATTTGCCGTATTATATGAAAAGAAGAACCAGCTATTTTCATCGGTTTGTCTGATTTTAATGATGATGCTCGCATCGTCGCTGTGTATGTATTCACTTGAACACACCGCACAGCCGGACGTCTTTAAGGATGCTTTCTCCGGAATCTGGTGGACTGTATCAACCATCTTCACCGTCGGTTACGGAGATATCGTCCCCATCACACTGGCAGGAAAGATTATTGCCATTGTCATCAGTTTTTTGGGCGTCGGGCTCGTCGCCATCCCAACCGGTATTATTTCTGCCGGTTTTGTGGAACAGTACACCCGCATGAAGACGCTGTCAACCGCATCGGGCGATTCCGACCTTCGCTTTATCCACCTGACCATTGAAGATATGCATCCGTGGGCCGAGAGACCGATTCACGACCTTGCACTTCCAAGTGAGCTTATGATAGCAACCGTCATTCGAAGTGGTGACATCATCATTCCAAACGGCAATACCGTCATCAAAGTCGGTGACCGCGTAGTACTTGGGGCCATCGAGTTTAAAGACGACATCGGCATTACGGTATATGAAAATACCATCACCGAGAACCATCTGTGGAATCACCAGTTTGTCCGTGATGTCCACTTAGATGACCAAAGCGTAATCGTCTCGATTCTAAGACGAGGTAAATCCATCATTCCCAATGGCGACACTCGCATCGAGCTTGGCGATTTGGTCACGATTTGTACCAAAAACAAACTATAGAAATATCCCCCGCTTTTTGCAGATATCAATCATTTGCATAAAAGCGAGGGATATTTTTTATCATTATTTCATTTCTTTTAATATGTCAAAACAGTCAAATGTTGCAAAGTAATCTTTCGGCGTCTCCGCGCGGCGAATCAAATCAAACGAACCGTCTTCGTTTAACATAATCTCCGCAGACTTTAATTTACCATTGTAGTTATACCCCATGGCAAATCCATGCGCACCGGTATCATGAATCACAAGAAGATCTCCCTTGTCAATCTTTGGCAGCTTACGATCAATCGCAAACTTATCATTATTCTCACACAAAGAACCTGTCACATCATACATATGGTCACATGGCTCGTCTTCCTTTCCCATAACCGTGATATGATGGTAGGCACCATACATGGCAGGGCGCATCAGGTTAACCGCACAGGCATCCACACCAATATATTCCTTATAGGTATGCTTTTCGTGAAGCGCAGTTGTCACAAGGCAGCCATAAGGGCCTGTCATAAATCTTCCCATCTCGGTATAGATTGCCACATCACCAAGGCCTGCAGGAACCAGCACTTCTTCATAAACTTCTTTAACGCCCTTTCCGATTTCATAGATATCATTCGGCGTCTGATCCGGCTCATATGGAATTCCCACGCCACCGGACAGATTAATAAACTCAATGCTGCAGCCGGTTGCTTCTTTTAATTCCACAACAAGCTCAAATAAAATCTTCGCAAGTGTCGGATAATAATCGTTGGATACTGTATTACTTGCAAGGAACGAATGAATTCCAAAATGCTTCGCCCCCTTCTCCTTCAAGATCTTATAACCTTCAAACAGCTGCTCCTTGGTAAATCCATACTTAGAATCTCCCGGGTTATCCATGATACCGTTAGCACTCTTAAAGATTCCGCCCGGATTAAAGCGACAGCTGATGGTTTCCGGAATCTTCCCGAGTGTCTGTTCCAGAAAGCCAATATGCGTAAAATCATCAAGATTGATGATTGCACCCAATTTATCTGCCAATACAAACTCTTCCGCCGGTGTGTCATTAGACGAGAACATGATTTCATGTCCACGCACACCAACTGCATCCGACATCATAAGTTCCGTAAGTGAAGAACAATCGCATCCACATCCTACTTCATGCAGCATCTTCACAATAAACGGGTTCGGTGTTGCCTTTACGGCAAAGTATTCTTTAAATCCTTTATTCCAGGCAAATGCTTCCTTAACTGCGAGTGCATTGTCCCGAATCCCCTTAGCATCATACAGATGAAACGGTGTCGGATACTGCTTTGTGATTTCTTGCAACTTCTCAAGACTTACAAATGGTGTTTTCTTCATCTTCTTTCTCTCCTTAATACTAATACTACATTTCCCCTTAGAGCTTTTCGAATATAAAAAAGGCCGCACTTAACCAGAGAATGTGCTTCTCCGTTGAATGCAGCTTCTTGTCTTTTCTATATGTCAAGACTCGCTCGCGAGTCTTGCGCGCCGGATTCGGGTCTGCTTCAGCAGACAAATTCCTGTCCGAATCCGTGCGCATCCTCGCGGAGCGTTTAACTCAGTCGGAGCTTGTACCCCGACTGAGTTAAATCACTTGCCTATTATAGCCCATCCTTAGTTAGAAATGCAAGATAAAATTATTCGTAAACTAAGCAAGGACCCCGATACTCGGAGTCCTTGCTTAATATAGGGAAAATTTTATGGAAAACTACTGTTTCCCAAAAAGGGTGGAAAATAACTTAATACAAATTAAGTCTTTTCTAGCATAACATCAAACATCCTTGATTTCAAGTAAACTTTTTGCCTTTTTTAAAGTACAATTCCCACGCTGCAAATCCGCAAAAAAAGCAATTGACACTGCCTGTAAGTTATAGTATATTTGATTAGTCAGCAATTTGACTAGCTGCCATGGCTCAGTCGGTAGAGCGTCGCATTGGTAGTGCGGAGGTCACGGGTTCGATTCCCGTTGGCAGCTTAATAAAGCAATGAAGATGAACCATTTCATCCTCATTGCTTTTTCTTTTTTATCGCATCGCTTCCGGAATCGGTCTGTGCTTTGCCGTATATTCCGATACCTCAATCTTCATCATTGTCACAATCGAAACAAGTCTTTCATTGAATTCAAAATCTTTACCCGTCTGTGACTTCATAAACGTTGTCATCATCCCAATCTTTTCCTTAGGGTCTGTAATGATTTCAACCTCTCCTCTTCCGATAATAGACGAATACGCCATGCCATACTGACAAGACACCTTACCTGCAAATGGTGTCACATCGCATTCCATCTCAAAACAGCAAGTCGGATTTTTTTTCATTACCTCAAGTTTATATCCCTTCACACCGCTATGAAGAAACAATACAAGTTTTCCTTCTTCAAAGGTGTACCCAAAATTCATTGGCACAATATAAGGATTCCCGTCATCCACCAGCCCAAGATGAAGCACCTTACAAGTTTCTAATATCTTTTTAATTTCTCCCAGGTCCGTAATCTCCAGTTCTCTTCTAGTCATCTAAAATCCCTTTCTACTTTAATTTCATATCAATGGTAATCTTATCTCCAACTGCATCAATCTGCGCATAGCTTCCGCAAATCAAAGGCATTGCCGGTGGCAGATGTCCAAAGTCGCAGTCCATTACAACCGGAACATCGTATTTCCCAAGAATTCCCATCACCGCTTCATACTGATCAAGTCCAAACATCGGCTGATCATAAAGCATCGGCCGACCAACGATAAATCCCTTTACATAGTTAAACCATCCGGCCTGGTCAAGCTGCCACAGCGCACGTCTAATCGACATTACATTTAAGTCACAGCACTCCAAAAACCAGATAATTCCGTCTTCTGCGTATAATGAGTTAAATGGTTTCACCTGATCAAACCTCGTTCCTACCAGGTTCGACAAACAGTCAAGGCATCCTCCAATCAGGCGGCCACTCATATGTGCTTCCTGCTCACCTGCCCCATACACAAGGTGCTTCTCCTCCGTCAGATTATAGGGCTCTAACGGTTTTTCTTCTGATTTCAGTGATTCCAGCTCCCACATATCATATCCCGATATGGTCAAATTCGTTCCACGAAGCACTCCATAGGCGTCATGCAAAGCCGTATGCCACGGTTCCATACCAAATGTCGCCGCGCAAGGCCCGTAGACAGATGCCGTATTACAAAGCGTTGTCAGCAAAAAAGTAAAATTCGTGTTATCCGAATACCCCATATACCACTTTGGCTCAGCTTCACGAATCCTGTCAAAGTCAAGATAAGGAACGACCTCACACATCAGCTCTCCGCCTCCGCAGGAAATAAGGACCTCACTTTCCCGATCGCAATACGCCCTGTTTAATTCCTCTGCACAGGCTTTTGGTGTATTACTGATTCCAATTCCGCTTCCCTCATAGACATTAGGACCAATCCAGATATTATGTCCTAATTCTTTCCATTTATTTAATGAATTTTCAAATCCGCTTTTATATGGCTCTATGTTGCAGCCAAATGCCGGAGCCACAAATCCTATCGTACCACTATCACTTAAAAACTTCGGATATCGCATTTCTTACTCCTTTCATACTTTCTTCACATAACCTTCACATTACTCACATGAAGCAATCACAATCCAATTATATACTAAATTCATCAGATGAGGAAACTCATTTGACACTCTCAGACAAACGCCCCTAAAAGTTTGTTCTGAGCAGTTAATTTTTTCATAATCTCATCCCCCCTGAGCTACATGGCAACATGTAGCTCAGCTTTGTTTTATACATAATAAAACCGGGAATGTCTTCAAGACACTCCCGGCTTTTTCATTCTTTATTTGGTTTCCTTAATTCTTTCCACAAGCGGTTCGATCTGCTCAAGTACATTAGTCATGTCCTCGAACATATAACCTTTTTTGGTAATCTTATTTTTCAAATCGTTAACATTTTCTGCCACATCATTAAAGTATTCTTGTGAGCCTTCAATATCCTGCGCAACAGATTCAATTTCATTGTCACAATTTTGAATCACACCGGACATCTGCTCACTTTCATCTCGCACCTTATCTGCCACAGTTCGAATGGAATTAATCACCTCTTCTGTCTCGTTAATACTCTCATGCGATACGTCAATTGCCTTCTTCGTATCTTCAAGCGAATCAAACAGACGATTGTTGCTTTCTCCAAGCTCATCCATACTGTTATCAATTTCAATAACAACATCTTTGATTTCCTGCGACAATTTATTGACTTCCGTAGCAACAACGGCAAATCCTTTACCGGCTTCTCCGGCTCTTGCCGCCTCAATAGAAGCGTTCAGCGCAAGCAGATTTGTCTGTGTGGCAAAGCCGTTAATCTGCTCAACCTTTTGCTTAATATCATCAAAACTCTTTTGGAATTCATCAAATACTTTCTGCATCTCTTCAATTGTCTCAAGCACAGAATCCGAACTGGCATCAACCTTTTGCATTCCTTCGCTTGAACCATCTGCCGCATTCATAAGCTCATCGATAATATTTTCAAAATGCTCTGTCACCGTATTGATTGACTGAAACTCTGCCTGAAAATTGTCCACGCTTTCAATAATATTGGCATAGCGCTCCTGTACAAGTCCAAAGGAATCCTGAATCGTATCAATACCACTAATGGTCACATATTCTTCTGCCTGTAATTTCTTCTTTTGTAAGAGCGCAAAATTACCGATTGCCTTAAGTGGTTCTAATTGCTGCTCCTTTGTACGCTCCGGTTTTTTCTTGACCGTTACCTTTATAACCTGAGGATTTGCTGAAGGAGCGGCCTTAACTGTTTCTTTATTACGATTAAAAAGTCCCATACTACCGTTCTCCTTTCTTATTCAAATACCACTGCAACCATGGTCTGATTAACATGCTGAAGTTTATACTGTTCTCCGCCGCCGACAACACCTACGTGTGGTGCGACGTCTTCCATGTTAGAAAGGAAACGATCCATATAGTGTTCGTTATTAAACAAGATATGTCGATAGATACAATTAATGGAGAATATAAAGCTCGGCTTTCCTTCTTCTTTAATTTTCTCTCTGGTCTGTTCATTAATCTGGTCATAATCAAGAAGCTCTAAGATCGCAATGGTGTCATTTTCATTTACACGTTTATAGGATATTAAGCTTCCGCCAGAACCTAGTTCATACGGAGAAATGATATAAGTATCATCACCCACAATACGACCCAAAGGATTTTGCAGCGCATTATCCACAATGGCCTGGCCGGATACCCCGGTTTCTTGCGCATACACAGAACTTGCTGACTGATGATCTAATGCTATCAGTTCACGCTTAGCAGTATTAACCTCAGTTGCAACATGTCGCTTTGCATCTTGAGGGACTGCATAGATATTCTCTGAATAGGTTCTGATACGACCATTTTTATTCTTCACAACCATCCACGCACACGCATCCTCATACAAAGCACCGTCCACGCAGACATATGCCGTCTTACCATTTGGAACACCAAATACAGTTCCGCCTGCTAACGTAATATTCTTCTTCTCAAGAGCCACATTCATAGATGTAACAAGACATTCTTCATCATTGGTGCAATACTCAAGGCACACCGAATTATCAGCCGATGCATTCAGCTGCGTAATTGCCTGTTCAAGGCCTTCAATATCATACAATGGAGTCGTCGACAGATGTCTTAGTACTCCGCTTTTTATTTCCGCACCTTGTCCAAATGCAACTACAACGAGTATTTGATCGGATACAGTTTTACCCACATAAGAAGTTGCGCTAGTTCCAATCATTGGAATATTGGGATACTTTTCTGCCAACCGGGCAGAAATCTCTTCTAATAATGCATACGAAGACTGAAAGTAAATCCCCACCGGCGATGAAATCTTTGCGGTTGCTTCTAATACAGCATCTTTTGCTGATTTCTTTTGTGATTGTCCAATCGTTATTTGCAAACCAAATTCCTCCTTAACCTTTAAAAACCTTCTATCACAGTACTAAATTCCTCCCCATTTAATGCGAGTATACCACTCATTATGCCATTTTGTCTAATACTTTCGTACCATTCTGAAATTTTGCAAGAAAAAACGTCAACTTGCTACCAAGTCGACGTTTCTTATCATTTTTATCGTTCTTCTCTAAAATACGGAAGTCCAAGACTTTCCGGTGGCTGATTCTCTCGTTTGTTTCGAATACTCGTAATAATGAGTACCGCAACCGTCACCACATAAGGAAGCATCTTAAAGATTTCCTGTGAGGCACGGTCAAGCCCCGGAATGTACAGATATAAGATGTACAACGCTCCAAACAGGAATGAACCCCAGATTGCATGTGCCGGATTCCATAGCGCGAAGATTACAAGCGCTACCGCAAGCCATCCACGGTCTCCGAATCCATTGTTTGTCCAGGTCCCGCCAAGATATTCCATGACAAAATACAGTCCTCCAAGTCCGGCAATACCACCGCCTAAGATAGTCGTTACATACTTATACTTTGTCACACTGATACCGGCTGCATCTGCTGTCGCAGGATTTTCTCCCACGGCTCTAAGATTCAGTCCGACTCTTGTCTTTTTCAAAAGAAGGGTCAGGCAGATTGCCAGCACAACCCCCACATACGTCAAGAATCCATAGGAGAAGATAATTGGTCCAATCACGGGAATCTCTGACAACTTCGGAATGCTATGCTGAAATGCCTTTGCCGTTGTTGCCACAGAAATCTGTCCGACACCGCCGGCAAGTTTCGACATAGAACCACCAAAGAAGTTACCAAATCCAACACCAAATGTCGTCAGCGCAAGACCTACTACATTTTGATTGGCACGAAGTGTAATCGTAAGGAAACTGTAGATTAGTGCGCCAAGCGCTGCGCATCCAAATCCACACAGCATCGCAATGATAACACCGATTAATCCATTCGGATCAGATACTGCATTTTCATACTTAAAGGCACCCATCAGACCGGCTACGCCGCCCATGTACATGATGCCGGGAATTCCAAGATTTAAGTTGCCGCTTTTCTCGGTCATAATCTCACCGGTGGCTCCAAATAGCATTGGGATTCCCTGTCCGATAGCCTTTTGAATAAATACTACTAAAACGCCCATGCTATTTCACCTCCTTTTTCGAACCATGGAAGTCCACTTTATATTGAATAAAGAACTCACTTCCGATTAAGAAAAACAACAAAATACCGGTAATAACATCCGATGCATTATCATTTAATCCGAACTGGGATGCAATCTGAATGGCTCCCTGCTGCAAAAATGCAATCAAGAGCGATACGATAATCATGGAAACTGCATTAAAGTGCGCCATCCATGCAATAATGATCGCGGTAAATCCTCGTCCGCCTGCTGTCTCTGTCGAAATTGTATGAGACGAACCGCTGACCATCAAAAATCCTGCAAGTCCGCAGATAGCTCCGGAGATTGCCATCGTACGAAGAATGACTCTTCGAACAGAGATACCGGCATAGCGAGCGGTATTTTGACTTGCACCGACAACCGCAATCTCATATCCTTGCTTACTTTTTGACATATATACAGACATAAATGCCGTTACGGCAAGTACAATAATCACGATTAACACATAAGCCTGACTTCCGCCAATCTGTGGAAGCCATCCTTTTTTCGTTGCCGAATTAATGATTCCAACAGTATTCGATCCAACCGGATTTTCCCAATATACAATGCAAAATGTAACAAACTGAATCGCAATATAATTGAGCATCAGCGTAAAGAGCGTCTCATTCGTATTCAGTCTTGCTTTGAAAAATGCCGGAATCAGTCCCCAGATCATTCCTGCAACGCAGCTTACCACTACCATGACAATAATCAGCAGCCATCCTGCCATCTTGTCTCCGCAATAAATCATAACAGCTGCACAGGCGCATCCGCCCATCAGAATCTGACCTTCTGCTCCGATATTCCAAAAGCGCATCTTAAATGCCGGAGTAAGACCGACTGCCACAATCAGCAAAATCATCGTTTCTCGAATCGTCTGCCAGGTTCGGCGTACATTTCCAACGGCACCATCCACAAGTCCCGCATAGACCTGAAGAGGATTCTGTTTTGTAATTGCCACGATTACAAGTGCACATACAATCAGTGCAAATATAACTGCCAGTACCCGGATTGTCCAGGCTTTCTTTCTAGGCATATCATCACGCTTTGATAAGCGAAATACAAATCCAGTATTTGAAGCATTTGATGGATTCATTATGCACTTGCCTCCTTTCCGCCTGTCATAAGCAGACCAATTTCTTCTTTTGTTGCGGTTCTTGCATCTACAATACCGCTGACTTTGCCGCCACAAAGTACCATGATACGGTCACATAAATCAAGCAACACGTCAAGATCTTCTCCGACGCACATAACCGCCGTACCCTTTTCCTTTTCTTCACATAAAAGATTATAGATGGTATAGGAAGAATTGATATCCAATCCTCGAACCGGATATGCCACCATCATTACAATCGGATCGGACGCAATCTCACGACCAACCAATACCTTTTGTACATTACCACCGGAAAGTCTTCCGACCGGATAATCCACACCCGGCGTTACCACATTTAACCTGTCGACAACGCGCTCAGCAAGTTTACGCGGTGACTTACGGTCAGCGAAGAAAAATCCGCCGTCCTTATAGCCACGAATCATCATATTATCCACCATATCCATACCTGCAACAAGTCCCATACCGAGACGGTCTTCCGGAACAAATGCCATATTGATACCAAGTTCTCTAATCTTTGTTGTCTTCATACCGGAGATTTGAATCTCTTCTCCGGTCGGTGGATAATACATAATCTTACCATTTGAGATATTATGAAGACCAACGATGGATTCGAGAAGTTCCTTTTGTCCATTACCGGAAATTCCGGCAATTCCAAGAATCTCTCCGCTGTTTGCCGTAAAGGAGACATGGTCTAAGATATTTCTGCCTTCTAAATTCTTACAGACAAGATCCTCAACCACAATACGTTTTTGCGGATTCACAGGTTCCTTACGATCAATATCGAGAGACACCTTCTCTCCTACCATCATTTCCGTCAGCGTTGATACATCGGCATCTTTTGTTTCGATGGTATCAATATACTGACCCTTTCGAAGAATCGATACGCGGTCTGAGATTTCAAGCACCTCGTTCAGTTTATGTGTGATAATAATAATAGACTTACCATTCTTTTTCATATTCCGAAGAACCTGGAAGAGTTTATTGGTTTCCTGCGGTGTCAATACAGCCGTAGGCTCATCGAGAATCAGAACATTCGCGCCGCGATACAGCACTTTTACAATCTCTACTGTCTGTTTTTGGGAAACCGACATATCGTAAATCTTTTGCGCCGGATCAAGTTCAAATCCATATCGGCTTGTAAGCTCATTCACCTCTTTATAGATTTCGTCCTTCTTAAGGCGTCCCTTTTTTTCCTGACCAAGAATAATATTCTCAGCAGCCGTCAGCACCTCAACCAGTTTAAAATGCTGATGAATCATTCCAATTCCAAGCTCAAAAGAATCTTTTGGCGAACGAATCGTGACTTCTTTTCCGCCTACACAGATGCTTCCTTCATCCGGAAAATAAATACCGGACAGCATGTTCATAAGCGTCGTCTTACCACTACCGTTTTCACCCAAAATTGCAAGAATCTCTCCTTCTTTTACGGACAGATTAACATTGTCATTCGCAACCACTTCGCCAAAACGTTTGGTTATGTTTTTTAGTTCGATGGCGTTTTTAACTTCCACTTTGTTCCTCCTTAAATGCTTTGTTTTGTTTCACAACTCTTTGCTGAAAGCACAAAACTCTGAAACAAAACAAAACTGCAAAAAGCGGGAGCTTTGCATAACAAAGCCCCGCCCTTGCAATCTATGTTTGTGTTTTGACTATTCTTTATTCTGTCGTCAGCTCAGTAATTCCATCAATTCTAAGATCAAATGCCGGTGCTGAGATTACAGTTGACTCATGGAATACTCCATCAGAAACATACTGCTCATAATTAGCATAGTCTCCGCCTTCTGCGATCAAATCTTCGATTGACTTACCACCAACGGTAAATGTAGTAGTATCGAATACATTTAAGCTTCCGTCTTTAATTGCAGCAATTACTTCGTCCACTTTGTCCTGTGTACCTTCTGCGCAAGCATCACCAAGAGTTGTAAGTGCTACAGAATCAGAAGAAAATCCTTCAGACCAGTCTGTTGCAATTGCCTCTCCGTTTAATACACAGTTAACAGCATATTCATAATATACTGCCCAGTTATTGGTAGAAGATGTCAGTGCTGTTGTAGGTGCTACAGATGTCATATCAACATTGTATCCTACACAAGGAACTCCCTTTTCTTCACAAGCAGAAGGTGCTCCTGTTGTATCAGCATGCTGTGAAATCAATACGCATCCATCCGCGATTAAAGCATCAGCAGTTTCTTTTTCTTTTGAGATATCAGCCCAGCTGTTTGTATACTGAACTTCCATCGTTGCAGATTCGCATACACTCTTAACTCCAAGATAGAAAGATGTATATCCGGATACTACTTCGGCATATGGATATGCTCCAACATAACCGATCTTGCATGCGTCTTCTTTTACAGTACCGTCTTTAATCATTTCATTTAACTTAAGTCCTGCTACCACACCACTTACATAACGAGCTTCATAGATGTTATCAAAGTAGTTGTGCATGTTAGAAAGACCTGAAGATGCTGCCTGATAACCTGTTGCATGACAGAACTGTACATCCGGGAATTCTTCAGCTGCCTGCTTTAAGTAATCCTCATGTCCAAAACTTGTACCAAAGATAATGTTACATCCCTGCTCTGCAAGGTCTACGGCTGCATCGTAGCATTCTTCACTTTCCGGAATTGTAGTCTTTTCGATAACCTGTTCTTCCGAAATTCCAAGAGTCTCCATCATCTGATCGATACCCTTCATGTGGGATTCTGTATACCCCTCGTTCTCATCGCCAATGTAAATTACTCCGATTTTGATGTCGGATGCAGATACAGCTGCGGTTGTTCCTTCAGCAGTTGAAGTAGATGCTGAATCTCCACCGTTGCTTCCACAGCCTGCAAGCATAGCTACCGATAAGCCGGCAACCAGTAATGCACTGATCAACTTTTTCATTTCCTTTTTCCTCCTGTTAATAAAACCATTTAAGTTACTTATTTATATTAGTGCATAGACTTTCATTTGTCTACGCAAAATATACGAAATAGCAAAAAGGTACCGTGTTTTTCACACAGTACCTCATTGTATCTTCTTATGCACTTTGAACTTTGTTTGGATCTAACATCTGATATCCATATCTTTCAAAGTAAAATCCTAACTTTGCATTCACTTTTCGAATTAATTCCGGTGTGAATTCATACTGATTCGTCTTATAATCATTCATGGCATCTAAGTATTCCTGGAAACCATCCTTTGCCTCATCAAATCCGGCAAGTCCAAGATGATCGTAGATTTGATGCATATATGGCATCGGATTCTTTACAAAGTCCTCGTATTTAATTTCAATATAATCCGATTCATTCATCATGGCCAAATCCCGAAATGCCTTTTTATAGATTCGTGCCATAAGGTCAACTATCGTATCCTCAATAAATTCTTCCGATGGCGGCTCTGAAAGGCTCAGCAGGTTCATCTCTTTTAAGAACATATTCTTCGTAGATCTTGCGACCACATACGGATTCCGATAGATATTGATAAACTTGGCTCCCGGATAACATCTCTTAAGCTTTCTAATGCGGCAGGTATTCTCCGGACTCTTTAGCATTAACTGCTTACCATGCTCTAAATACGTTGCCTTCTTAAGGATGTAATCATAAGCCTTTGACCATTCTCGCTGCTTTTTCTCATCCTGTTCATCAATAAATGCTGTCTCTATGTATTTCACGCCTTTTCCCTTATCCGGGAATACAAGCATATGTGAAATTGCCTGTGTGGATATGGTTGCCTGAGCAAACACTTCTTCCATCGGCAGGTCAATTGTATAATCAAGATTATCCATCGGTCTTGCATCTTTTAACAAAACCTTCTCAACCTTAGGCAGGATATCCTTTAACAAAATACAGTTATTAAAAGAAACCGTTTTCATCGGATCAAACCAGCCAAACTGCTTATCCTTACTAAGCAGATTCTGTAAAAATGTCGTTCCGGTTCTCCAGTGTCCAACGACATACAAAGGGTCTTTTGTAATCTTGGTTTTTCGAATTCTTCCATCGAACAACAAGCGTTCTAAACCGGCCGGGATTGCCAGCATTGCAGATACCACCGTAATAAACAGTGCCTGCCCCTTCTTTTCCTTACTTACATTGTTCTCTTTTAATAATTTAATCCAGTTGTCAAAACGACAGCCCATCATATTGTGCGACAAGGTAAGATGACTCATACTTATTCTATATCTCCTTTATCCTTCCGCAGACTAACACTAACCCCATTCACTTCGACGTTTCCCTCAGCAGGAATCACGATACAATGTCGGCCATCAATATCCATGGTTTCAATCATCATAGCTCGCTCCGGATCCACCTTAATCACAACGTCCGGCGTCTCAATCTGAAATTTCTTAGTCTCTGCAATATTATTGAGTACCAGCTCTTCGCGTTCCCCAACCTTCTCATCATATAATTCTTCAAAAAACTCAATATCTTCATGGCCCACACCACTGTTTGACAGTAGCTGTGAAACTTGTTCTTTTCCCATCATCACAAGTTCTTCCTCATCCTTGTTTTCTTCAACAAGTTCTGAGATATTCTCGTGAATCATCTTTATTGTATCAAAATCTCCGTTTTGTTCAAGCGTCATTGACAAAACTTCATGAAAAGAGTCCTTTTGTCCCCCCGGAGTCAGACTTGGAACACTTCCTAAAATCTGTGAAATAAAGTTCTCCTGCATAATCTCCGGATTCTTTGCAAAATATAACACCTTATGAATATCAGCTGCACGATCTTCAAAAGCCGGGAACAGCATGCCATTAATCGGAGGCTGTACCACCCAGTCTCTAACGCGTTCTGCCATAGAATTGGTCAAAGAATCATAAGAAAGACCGGCCTTGGACATCGTAACCGGACAGATTGAGCAAAGCAGGAATTCATATACAGTATCAGATGCATCATCCATCTCAATTCCGTCACTGCCCTTCCCTGGCACATCATAATTACCGTGAATCAGAACAATATAATAATTCTCCTCATAAAAATATTCATCAATAATCTTGTTATAAAAAGCTTCTAACAGCTCATCATCTTCCAACTTGCTGTTTCGAAGTCTGAGCAGGAATTCCTGACTGCCATCCGGCTGTTCTTGTTCTAACGGAAACTCCATCGTCGTAAGGTTCTTGCCCACGGTACCGCCCAGTGTTTTTTTGAATATGTCAAAATACTTATGCTCTTCTTCTTCCGGCAGACTAAGGAATGCATCCTTCGATGTCAGCACCTTATTCTTCTCATAGTCTACATAGCAGCCACAGATTCTGTCAATCGCACAATTCGCCGGTGTAAACTGCTTTCTGATTTCAAGCACTTCTTTTTTATTCATAATCAAACGATACCTCTTTTTCTATAATTTCAAAATCTATTGTAGCAAAGAAATATGTTATTTCAATACTTGACTTTTGCAAATGTTCGCTTAGACTTCCTCCTTCGATTCATTAGCAGCACAAGGACTACCACAAATCCGGCGAGCAAAGGGCCAACTTCATACAAGACATGAGTACGCTCGCTTTCCCATGACGCAAATGGCTCAAAATATCTTGCAAACGCAATCAGATTCACAAGCGCATGTGTTACATAGCTCCATACAAGCAATCCCTCGCGGTATACGATCGCAAGCACAATTCCAAGCACCGTCGCATACAAAAACTGCGGAACATTCGCATGCACAATTCCAAATACAAGCGCGCTAATCAATATTCCTCCGACCGTTCGATACTTTTCTCGTATCTTTTCATATAAAATACCACGATACAACACTTCTTCTACAAATGGAGTCAGCAAAACCGTATTTAAAAAAAGCCAGATAGCGGCTCCGCTTGAAAATCCCTCCTTCGCGCTTTGATAACCCGAAGAATAATCCATAATGCCGCTTAGATAAATCAGATTGTTAAGAAGCGGTCCGATAATCAGTGCCAGTAACATCCACAATGCGGTTCCCCGTTTCCCCGGCGCCACAATTCCATTTCGCCGTATTTTCTTTCTCCATCTTAAAAGAAGCGGCACGCAGATTAGATTCGCCAAGATTGCTAATAAATTATAAGGCACTGATGTATCCTTAAACATCAGTGCCAGTATTTGATAAATAACCGAGTTCAAAATCACGAAGATTAACACCTGCGCGATTCCGGACATCGTAGCATATAGTTTTCCATTCATAATCATTGTCACTTCCGTTTTTTATCTATTGTAACACACTTAAGATTTCTCGTTTCATCTCAAGGCTCTTGCTGCTCAACAAAAAATCATTGTCTTTTTCTTTTGGAAGTGTAAGTTCTTTTACAATGTGTCCCGGATGCCCTGCCATAACCAGGATACGATCTGACAAAAAGATGGCTTCATCAATATCATGCGTCACAAAAATTGTAGAAAGCCGAATGCGATGCATCACCTCAAGATACCACCTGTGCATCTCGCTTTTGGTGATCGCGTCCAATGCCGAAAATGGTTCATCTAAGAGTGCTACCTCTTTTCCAAACAGGTACGTCCGAAGGAGAGCCGCTCTCTGGCGCATACCTCCGGACAATTGAGAAGGGTAATTTCTTTGTGTTCCCTCGATGCCAAATTCAGCAAAATAAGAAGATGCTTTCTTTCTCGCCTCAGCCTTTTTCATTCCCTGTATCAGCAAGGGCATGGCCACATTGTCTTCCATGGTATGATACGGCATCAAAAGATCCTTTTGAAGCATATAGCTGATGTGACCGGCCTTACCGGTAATTTCTTCTCCTTCGAGATATACCGTCCCCGAAGTCGGCTTAACAAGACCTGACAAGATCTGAAAGAGCGTCGTCTTTCCGACACCACTTACACCCAGCAAACTTACGATTTCTTCTTTATGAAGTTCTACAGAGACATCCTCTATAATCACATCTTTTTCATAACAGTGCGTAATCTTTTTCGCACTTAATACCGTATCTGTCATGCTCTATTCCTTTACTGCGGATTATAATCGTTTGTATAACCGGTTCCGTCCGCAATCTCATTTTCCACAAGTTTATTTTCATACATCCAGTCATATACACCATTCCAACGCTCATCATCGATATAGCCCCAATATGGCGCATCAGCAGTATATTGATCGGCAAGCCATTTTTGAGAAGTCGTTACAAGTTCTTCATCAAGTTCCGGCACTTCTTCGCATAAGATTTTAGCCGCATCTTCCGGGTTCTCAATGGCATATTCATAACCTTTTCTGACTGCTGCCACAAATGCCTTTGTAATTTCCGGATTTTCCTGCATATAGGTGTCATTTCCAATAATAACAGGTGTATATTCATCCATGTCTTCACAATAATCTCTTAGGAAGAAGAAATTCGTATCCAGATCTGACAGTTCAGCACGAATTCCATCCCATGCATAATAAATCCAGACAGCATCAATATTAGACTGCAGACCTGCCACTGCATCATCCACCGTAACCGGGTCTAATACAACCTTATCCCAGTCTCCGCCGTCGCCTTCTACGCAGTATTTAAGAAGCGTCTGTTCCATCGGGTCTTCCCAGGTTGCATAATGCAGTCCTTCCAGTCCTTTTGGCGATTTTACATTGCTGTCCGCGCGTGTAATAATACCGCTTGTATTATGCTGAATCACAGCCGCAACCGCTGTCACCGGAATTGGATCGTCGGATGCATAGGTATAAGCCATCGTATCCTGGAAATCGATTCCAAACTCTGCCTGTCCCACACCGACGAGTTCGGAACCATACCCACTTGATGTCTGGACAAATTCTACGTCAATACCGGCATCTTCAAAATAACCAAGTGAGTCCGCCACATACAAACCGGTGTGATTCGTATTCGGTGTCCAGTCCAGGGCAAATGTAATCTTCGTAAGCCCATCACTACTTTGTGTATCAGACGTATCTGAAGACGTCTGCGTATCGGCACTTCCACATGCCGCAAGCGATGCAGCCAGTCCTCCCGTAATCAACATTGCAACAATTCTCTTTTTCATATTTTCTACTCCTCTTTACTCTTTGTTCTCTCCCATGGCATCAGCGCTTTTTGTACCTTGCCAAGCCCCCACATAAGAAGAAGGCTGATAAGTGAAATCAGTACAATAACCGCGAACATCTTATCATAGGAATACGATTTTTTAACGCGCATCATATAAACACCAAGTCCATTGTATCCACCAAGCCACTCTGCAACGACTGCTCCCACAATCGAATATGCTGCTGAAATGCGCAGTCCGGAGAAAAACTCTCCAAGCGTTGCCGGCATCTTCATGTACCGAAAGATTTGCGCCGGCTTTGCTCCCATAGCACGAAACAAGGATTCGGCCTCCTTGTCCACCGAAGAAAAACCCTCCAGTAATCCTACGGTGATTGGAAAAAATGCCGTGATAATGACAAGCACAATCTTCGGCGCCATCGCATACCCCAGCCATAAAATCAATAGCGGTGCAATGGCAACGGTCGGAATTGTCTGCGTAATCACAACAATCGGGTAAAACGCCTTGTAAAATCCTTTAAAATGATTCATAAGCACCGCGCAGACAAAGCCAAGCGCCGTACCAATGGCCAGCCCAATTAAAGCCTCCACAACAGTTGTCCTGGCATGGATCATCAATAGTTGAAAGTCTGTCACAAATGCAATTGCCACATCCACCGGCCCCGGCAGCATAAAATGCGGTATAATCTCCAACATTGCCACAACCTGCCATGCAGCAATAATTGCTACTATAGCGGATATCGGTATGAACTTACTCGTGATGTTTTGTAATCTTCTTTTCAATGGAAAGCACTTCTCCCTCAGGTCTGTATGCAATCTTAACGTAGGAAGCCACATATGGTGCACCGGCTTTTACTGCAATCTTCTGGCATTCTTTTACAATGTCCATAAGCTCGTCGTAATCCCCTTCAATTGTTGTTTCAAAAGGTCCTACCGAGCAGTTTAATCCGGTTGATTTAATATAAGCAATCACTTCATCTACCACGCGGATTAATTCTTCTTCATTTGGTGTTTCAGGCAATACCTGAATTGCAACACTTGCGTTCATGATATTCATATCCTCCTTTTATTCGTCGTATCATCCCATAAAAAAAACCCATGCCATATTGGCACAGGTATCTGATCATGTAAAATCTTATTTGATTTGCACAATCTCCCTACGCCGGTATAATCCGGATCAGGTAATAAGGGTCAAAGCGCGTCTTACCGCTTTTCTCAGCCTTTCGGCTCCCCTGATCGTTATTTAGTGTAATCCTTCTAATAAGGTTTGTCAACTTGCATCCCCTATGACAAAATGTCAAGTTTATTTTTCAGACAGTACATCGTCTCATTCAAAAGCGGATGCACTTGCTGCGGTGCAATCTCACACATCGGTGCCAACACAAAAAGGCGGTTGTGCATATCCGGGTGCGGAATCATAAGCTGTGCGTCCGTCATCACCAGATTTGAATACAACAATATATCAATATCCAGCGTTCTTTCGCCCCAGTGCTCCTTGCGCTCTCTTCCATTGGCCTGTTCGATAGCCTGCGTTACTTCAAGCAGCTGCTTAGGTTCTAAAAGCGTCTCTATCTCAACTGCTGTATTTAAAAAATCCGGCTGGTCGGTTTTTCCATAAGGAGCGGTATTCAAAAAAGATGCCACCTTACCGACACGAATTGCCTCGTTTTCATTTAAAGCCGCTATTGCCCGCTGAAGATACTGCTCCCTCTCTCCCAGATTAGAACCCAGTGAAAGATAAGCCTTCTTCCATCCACGTACAATTTCTACAGATACCGATTCCAGCGGCAGTCCAATCGGTGCCCAGGGTTTTAACACTTCAAGTCGAATCTTTTTCAGCCTTGGATACTCTAATAAAAGACATCTGGCCAGCTGCTCTGCCACTGTCTCTATTAATTTAAATGTCTGCTCTTGCATAAACTGATTAATCAGATGACATACCTCCCCGTAGTGAATCGAACTTGACATCTTATCACTTCGTCCGGCATCCTCAACATCTGTATATAGTACAGCATTTATCAAAAACTTTTGCCCAAGAGTATTTTCTTCCGGCAACACTCCATGGTGTCCAAACACTTCCAAATTCTTAATCTTAATCTGATCCATTGTTATCCTCTGTATTGTAATAAAGCTTCTGTCATCTTCACAGCTCTTACATGTTCTTTTACATCATGTACGCGCAAAAACATAGCGCCCTGCATCATTCCATATATTCCGGTCGCAAGTGTACCTTCCAACCGCTCATCTACCGGCAGATCCAGCGTCAGACCGATCACTGATTTTCTCGATGTTCCAAGTAAAATCGGACATCCCAGAGCCTTTAACTCACCCAGCCTTGCAATTATTTCCAGATTCTGCTCCAGATTCTTTGCAAATCCCACACCGGGATCTAAAATAATCTGTTCCTTTCTAATCCCTGCATCTTTTGCAATATCCAAAGTGATTTGTAGATCCTCTAATACATCTTTCATATAATTTTGATACACAGCTTCCTGGCGATTGTGCATAAGACAGCAGGGAACCTTTGCCTTGGCAATCACGCCTGCCATACCATCGTCATACCGAAGCCCCCAGATATCATTAACCAAATCTGCTCCGGCTTCAATTGCCGCGTCGGCAACCCGGCACTTATAAGTGTCGATGGAAACCGGTATCTCAAAGTGTTCTTTAATTGCTTCAATCACCGGCGCAACGCGATTGATTTCCTGTTCATCTTCAATCTTAACATAGCCCGGTCTCGTCGATTCTCCTCCGACGTCAATCACATCTGCGCCTTCTTTAATCATTCGCTCTGTGTAGGCAAGTGCTTTGTCTAGTGTATTATGTGTTCCCCCATCCGAAAAAGAATCAGGCGTCACGTTCAAGATGCCCATAATATATGTCTTCCCCGATGTCTCAAATTCTCTGTCTCCGATTCTCATAAGTAAAACACCTCATAATAGATTGGTTCTTTGTTCTTACGGCTCTCGCTCCAATAACATTCTGCAGTTGCCTTGCATTCATAACAATTACGCACGCGATTATCCGCCCATGCAAATACAAATGCCAAACGCTCTACTTCCGAAACTTCTTCTAATGCATCCCGAAGCTGATCATACGTCTTAATCAAATATTTCTTAGGGTCTTTGTTTCGATGTGCTTCAATCAAATCCAATACGCGAACCCGAATATCTTCCGGTACCCGAATCTGCACCATCAGTTCCTGTGCAATCTTCGCACTCGACTCGTCGTGGTGCGCATTGCCATAAACTCTGCCAATATCATGAAGCATGGCTGCCAGTATAATAATATCCGGATCATGCGGAACGCGACATACCGATGCTGCCCAGGCA
Organism: Eubacterium sp.; assembly: GCA_024690665.1. GTDB lineage: Bacteria > Bacillota > Clostridia > Lachnospirales > Lachnospiraceae > Eubacterium_C. The sequence continues at coordinate 28,912 of JAILOU010000051.1, read as the reverse complement.
GCAAGTGATGCCACTTCCATCAGATGATCTTCTCCGTGGCGACAAAACTTTCGATCCTGTTCCAGTTCTGCGAGCTGTTTCATATAAGCCTTATAATCTTCATTTTCCTTAAGCAGTTTTGCAAAGTTTTTCATACTACTCTAAATCTTTCTTAATATTTTTTAGCTGTGATAGGGAGCCAAAACAGATAATCACGTCCGGATGAGCTGCTTTTGCCATTGAAATCGCTTCTTTTGCATTCCCTGCAAGTTCAATCTCTGAATAATACGCTCTTGCATACCCGGCAAGTTCTTTCGCTTCAAGTCCTCTGCTTCCCGTTGTTGGCATGCATATGATATGACTTGTATGTTTTGCCATCTGTTTTAAGACTTTTTCACAGGCTTTATCCTTCAACATTCCTATTATATAAACTATGGTCTTGTTTGTAAATTTATTTTCAATTGTTTGTGATAGTCGCAATGCTGCCGGTTCATTATGAGCTCCATCAAGATATATCAGCGGATTCTCACTAATCTGATCAAATCGGCCAAACAACGTCTTTTTAACAAGGCCGGCTCTTATATGCTCGCTCGTAATATTACCCAGTTTTTCATTCAGCCGTTTCATAGCAAGCACGGCTGTAGCGGCATTTTCCAACTGATAATCTGCCTGCGTATGAATCTGCAGATTCTGATAGTCGCCATAATCAAACAAAAACCCATCCGCCGTCCTTCTTACATGAACGATTTCATCGGTTTCCACCATGGTACAGGTACACGCTTTCGCTTCAGCCTGCTTTTTGATTTCCATATACGCTTCTTCTTGCTGCGGTGCCAGAATCACATCTGCGCACTCTTTTATAATCCCCGCTTTCGTCCTTGCAATCAAGGATATCGTATCTCCAAGAAATGCCATATGATCTAGTCCAATCGGTGTAAAGATACATTGCAGCGGCTGGCAAATAATATTCGTAGCATCTAGTTCACCGCCCATTCCGCACTCTAAGATTACAAGATCTACGCAGTGCGCAGTAAATGCCAAAAAGGCAACGGCCACTTCCATCTCAAAAAGTGTTGGATGTGCCATGCCCTGCTTTGTCATCCGCTGGCAGGCATCTTCCGTAATGGAGTAGTATCTTGCCAGTTCTTCTTTGGTAATCCGCTCACCGTCAACCATAAATTTATCCTCATAGCAATAGACATCCGGCGTCATAAAGCAGCCCACCTTGTATCCGGCTTCTTTTAAAATCGATGCCATATAATAACAAGTGCTGCCTTTCCCATTCGTTCCGGCTACATGTAGTACCGGAAAAGTCTCTTGTATATTATCAAGCTGTTTCATCAGTTCCTTAATGCTGTCAAGTCCCGGTATACTTCCAAGCGTTGCAACTTTCTCTATTAATTTCATTGTATCTTCGTAATTCATCATAAGGATGATTATAACACAAAAAATGAGCAGAGAATCAAATTCTCTGCTCATGTAATAATCCCTTATGTAATTCTTAGAATAACATTGAAAGGAGTCCGGCACCTTCTGCACAAAGAAGGAATACAGGTGCGAATACTAATGATACGATTGTCATCAGTTTGATTAAGATGTTGATAGAAGGTCCTGAAGTATCCTTGAACGGATCACCTACAGTATCACCAACTACAGCAGCCTTATGAGGTTCACTACCCTTACCGCCATGGTTTCCTGACTCAATATATTTCTTAGCGTTATCCCAAGCACCACCGGCATTAGCCATGAAGATAGCCATCAGTACACCGGTTACAAGTGCACCTGCTAAAAGTCCGCCAAGTGCATCAGTACCAAGGAAGATTCCGATTACGATTGGAACTACGATTGCAATAATACCAGGAAGAAGCATTTCTCTTAAAGCAGCCTGTGTAGAAATAGATACACAAGTCTTGTAATCCGGTTTGCTTGTTCCCTCTAAGATACCCTTGTCTTCACGGAACTGTCTTCTAACTTCCTCAATCATCTTGTAAGCAGCCTTTGATACAGCCTGCATTGTGATAGATGAGAACAGGAATGGAAGCATACCACCGATGAACAGACCAACTACTACAGTCGGCTGAAGGATATTGATTAATTCAAGTTCAACTACCTGTGCGTATGATACGAATAAAGCAAGAGCTGTTAAAGCAGCAGATCCGATAGCGAATCCCTTACCGATAGCAGCTGTTGTGTTACCAACTGAGTCAAGCTTATCTGTGATTTCACGTACGCCTTCATCAAGTTCAGACATCTCTGCAATACCACCGGCATTATCAGCGATTGGACCATAAGCATCGACAGCGACTGTAGAACCTGTTGTTGCAAGCATACCTACAGCTGCAAGTGCGATTCCGTAAAGTCCTGAGAACTTGTATGATACGAAGATACCGATTGCAATTAAGATAATTGGAATAACAGTTGATTCCATACCTACAGCAAGACCGGAGATAATATTGGTAGCAGATCCTGTTTCAGACTGGTCTGCAATCTTCTTAACATGCTTGTGTTCATCAGATGTGTAAACACCTGTAATCTTACCGATTAACACACCAACGATCAGGCCGGCGATGATAGCTCCACAGTAAGAAAATGAACCAAGAATCACTTTTGATAAGATAATAGCAAATACTACAACGATGATGTTCGCAATGTTAGTACCAAGGTCAAGAGACTTCTGTGGGTTCACTCCGTCTTTACCACGTACAAATGCGATACCAAGGATAGATGCAAGAATACCAATACCTGCAAGAAGTAATGGGAATAATGCTCCTGCTACTGTTCCGCCTACCTGTGAAGTTACACCTGTAGCTGCAGCAACACCAAGAGTTACAGCGGAAATAATAGATCCAACATATGACTCGAATAAGTCAGCACCCATACCTGCAACGTCACCTACGTTATCACCTACGTTATCTGCGATAACGGCCGGGTTACGAGGATCGTCTTCCGGGATACCTGCTTCTACCTTACCTACAAGGTCAGCTCCAACGTCAGCAGCTTTTGTATAGATACCACCACCAACACGGGCAAATAAAGCAACAGATGAAGCACCGAGTGAGAAACCTGTTAAGATGGATACATTGCCTGTGATGAAGTAAATCACACTGACACCTGCAAGACCCAGACCAACTACGCAAAGACCCATAACTGCACCACCACGGAATGCAATTGGAAGAGCCTTGCTCATTCCGCCATTCTCAGCAGCTCTTGCAGTTCTGACGTTTGCTCTTGTAGCAACGTTCATACCTGCATATCCTGCAAGAATAGAGAAAATTGATCCTACTACATAACAGATTGCTGTCGGCCATCCGATAAAGAGTCCAATCAATACAAACAAGATAATAATAAATACAATTAAAATTTTGTACTCAGCTGTTAAGAAAGCCTGAGCACCTTCGTGAATAGCAGCGGCAATCTCTTTCATGCGATTGTTTCCTTCGTCCTGCTTCTTCACGGCTGCTGCCAGTGCAAGTGCGACCAGCAACGCGATAACACCGATAACCGGTATTAACCATACTAATCCAGACATTTGAACTTCCTCCCTAATCTTTTCATTTTTGGTTCGTTAATAGTCCACGAAATATCCTATCAAAACATAGGTGTTCTGTCAAGATATTTTCCTTTACTTTCCCCTATTTAGTGCTTGGTTCCCTTCGTTGCACGAGAGGAAATCTTAAGGCGATTTAACGCTACTTGTTTTCCTCCGATTTCAAGCATCGGGGAGTCTCCTTCATATAACAGATGGCAATCCTTAACATAATCGCCATTATTTAATTTAATACCATGCACGCCGACTGCCGTTTTTTTCATCTCCGGTAATTCTAAGAGCATGATACGAAGAAGCATATTTTTCGCAGTATGGTAAACAAGCGTTTCTCCGCCGTAGACAATCTGTGCCATGACAAGAGAATCCTCTGCACCAAGTTTTGTCGCTGCAGTCTGTTTTTTCGAAACATCAAACTGCTCTCCTTCTACAACCTTGGACATACCGCTTTGTGTGACAAATACGACTTTGTGTTTTTTGATTTCTTCCAATGCGAAGACAGACACTATGTTCTCACTTTCTGAATCGTACTTACTCACATTATCAATTGGTGTTCCTTTTTCACGGAACTTTCCGAACGGAAGGTCTAGCACTTTTATTAAATGCAGCTGACCAGTATTTGTAAACAGACAGATCTTGTCTGTATTCTTACATGAAACAATATGTTTATTTTCTGCATCTGCAGCATCCTTATTTCGCTCGTAAGTTGCCTGGTCAACCGTTCTGACATAACCAAATCGATCCATCAACATAACGACATCCATCTCTTCAATCTTCTTTTCTTCAAAGACGATTTCTGCTGCATTTTCAATGCTTGTCTTACGGTCGGTGCCGTATTCTTTTTTGACGTGATCGAGTTCTTTCATGATCACCTTCGCCATAGATGTACGATGCTCTAAGATATCGGAATACGTATTGATATTCTCAATGGTCTGATCATGTTCCTTAATCAGCGCTTCAATCTCAAGACCAACGAGTTTGGATAAACGAAGTTCCAAGATTGCCTGTGCCTGTCTTTCGGTAAAGCAAAGCTGTTCTGCCATCATTCTCGAACTTGCGCTCTTAAAATCAATCCCTTCGCTTTCTCCCGTCATCAGACATTTTTTCGCCATCTTAACGGTCTTTGATCCGCGAATAATTTCGATAATCAGATCGATGATATTGCAGGCCTTCATAAGACCTTCTTGTATTTCTTGTTTATCACGCTCTTTTGCAAGCAGATTCGTATACTTACGTGTTGCCAGCTCATATTGGAAATTCACATGATGCCGAATCACACTGACAATCCCCATCGTCTCAGGCTTACCGTCTGCCACTGCAAGCATATTTACGCCAAAGGTATCTTCAAGTCTCGTCTTTTTATAAAGCATGTTCTTGAGATTTTCCACATCCGCGCCGCGCTTTAACTCGATGACAATTCGAATTCCTTCTTTGGAAGACTGATTCGAGATATCGACAATATCTGCTGTCTTTTTATTTTCCACAAGAGAACCGACATCGTTTAAGAATTTACCGATATTGGCTCCTACCATGGTATACGGAATCTCGGTAATGACAAGCAGCTGCTTGCCTCCCTTTCCCTTTTCCACTTCGACCTTACCGCGAATCTTAACTTTACCGCTTCCGGTCTCATAGATATTTTGCAACTCGTCTTTATTGACAACAATTCCACCGGTCGGAAAATCCGGTCCCGGAATATACTTCATCATCTCTTCCGTCGTAATGGACGGATTTTTCATATAGGCTTTCACACCGTCAATAACTTCTGCAAGGTTATGCGGTGGAATATTGGTTGCCATACCAACGGCAATACCTTCTGCCCCGTTGATTAGCAGATTTGGCACTTTGACCGGAAGTACCTCCGGCTCCTTTTCTGTCTCATCAAAGTTCGGAACAAAGTCCACAACATCCTTATCCAAATCTGCCAGATACACTTCCTGCGTTACTTTTTCAAGACGCGCTTCGGTATATCGCATTGCCGCTGCTCCGTCGCCTTCTATGGAACCAAAGTTTCCGTGTCCGTCTACGAGCGGCAGTCCTCTTTTAAACTCCTGCGCCATAACAACCAGCGCATCATAGATGGAAGAATCGCCATGCGGGTGATATTTACCCATGGTATCACCAACGATACGGGCACATTTACGATATGGCTTGTCGTAACGAATTCCAAGTTCTTGCATATCATAAAGCGTTCTTCTTTGAACCGGTTTTAGACCGTCTCTAACATCCGGAAGCGCTCTTGACACAATGACACTCATAGCGTAATCGATATAGGATTTTTGCATTAGGTCCGAATACTCTGTACGAATTAACTGTTCTTCACTCATCTTGTCCTAACCTCCTAGATATCCAGCTCTGCATCAAGTGCATGGTCATAGATAAATTTCTTTCTCGGCGGCACTTCTGTTCCCATCAGCATTGCCGTCACATCCGATGCCATTCTCGCATCTTCTATCTCAATCTTTTTCAGGAGACGATGCTCCGGATCAAGTGTAGTCTCCCACAGCTGCTGCGCATCCATCTCTCCAAGACCTTTGTATCTTTGCAGGGTAAACTTGCCCTTATGCGTTTTACGATATTTTTCAAGCGCCGCATCATCATACAGGTACTCTTCTTTTCCCTTGTCCGGCATAGCCTTATAAAGCGGCGGCATTGCCACATAGACATGTCCTTCAAATATAAGTTCCGGCATGAACCGGTAAAACAGCGTCAAAAGAAGCGTAGAGATATGAGCACCGTCTACGTCCGCATCCGCCATAATGATAATCTTGTCGTAACGAAGCTTGGTAATATCAAAATCATTACCAAAACCTTCTGAAAATCCACAGCCAAATGCATTAATCATTGTCTTAATCTCCGCATTTGCAAGGACTTTATCGATACTTGCCTTTTCTACATTTAAGATTTTACCTCGAATTGGAAGTATCGCCTGGTAGTTTCTATTTCTTGCCGTCTTTGCAGAACCTCCTGCCGAGTCTCCCTCGACAATGAATATCTCACACTTGGAAGCGTCTCTGCTCTCACAGTTCGCAAGCTTTCCATTGGAATCAAAAGAAAATTTCTGCTTTTGAAGCAGATTTGTTCTGGCTTTTTCTTCTGTCTTACGAATCTTGGCTGCTTTTTCAGCACAGCCAATTACCGTCTTAAGCTGCTCTAAATGCTTGTCAAAATACAGCTGAATCTCATCTCCGGTTACCTTACCGGTCACACGGGCCGCATCCTGGTTGTCGAGTTTTGTCTTTGTCTGTCCTTCAAATCTGGGATCCGGATGCTTCACGGAGATTACCGCCGTCATACCATTTCGCACATCGGCACCGGTAAAGTTGGCATCCTTTTCTTTTAGAATTCCCAATTCTCTGGCATACGAATTGATGACACTGGTAAAGGTCGTCTTAAATCCGGTCAGATGTGCGCCGCCTTCCGCATTGTAGATATTATTACAAAAGCCAAGGACATTCTCATGAAATTCATCGGTGTACTGAAAGGCAACTTCTACGCCAATGTTATCTGCTTCTCCCGAAAAGTAAATAACATCATGAAGCACATTGGAACTTTTATTTACATCCTTAACGAATCCGACAATTCCCTCTTCTTCGTGAAATGTCATTTCAATCGGTTCTTCACCTCGAAAATCCTTATAGGAAATAGTAAGACGAGGATTTAAATAAGCCGTCTCATGAAGGCGTGATATAATCTCATCTTCCTTAAATCTTGTCTTTTCAAAAATCTCCGGATCCGGCAGGAAAGTAATCTTCGTTCCATGCTTTTTGGTCTTACCAAGCACCGGCAATAAACCTTTTACAAGTTCTACCGTAGGATGTCCCTGTTCGTAACGGTCGTGATGGATCTGACCCTCACGGCTGATTTCTATATCCATAAAAGTAGACAGTGCATTAACTACGGAAGAACCTACACCATGCAATCCTCCCGATGTTTTATAAACCGAATCATCAAACTTACCTCCGGCATGGAGCGTTGAAAATACGATTCTCGCTGCGGATACTCCCTTTTCATGCATACCAACCGGAATACCACGTCCATTATCTTCTACCGTGCAAGAACCGTCTGCGTTAAGCGTCACCTGAATCAGATCGCACTCTCCGGCCAGATGCTCATCCACTGAGTTATCGACAATTTCATATACTAAATGATTTAATCCTTTACGCGAAACACTTCCAATATACATTCCCGGGCGCTTCCGAACCGCCTCGAGTCCCTCTAAGATGGAAATGCTGCTTTCATCATAATTAACTTTCTTAGCCAATGTATCCTCATCCTCCGTTACTATTGCTTTCCTGTACTACCAAAACCACCACGGTTTTCATTTCCAAGATGCTCTACTTCGTCAAAAGTGATTTTTGGCTGATTTTCTATAATTCGAAACTGACAGATTCTGTCACCCACATGAATCTCGGTATCCCGAACTGCGAGTGCCGGCATTCTCCACATATCTTCATCTCCGCAATATGAGCAGTCAATGATGCCGCAGCTGTTCGTCTGTATAATTCCAAAGTTCTTAAATGTGGAACTACGCGGAACCAGATGTGCTTCATAACCCTTAGGCAATTGCATTGCAACCCCCAGTGGAATCAATTTGAATTCCCCTTTTTTCATAGACACATCTTCACTGGCTCTAAGATCAATCCAATCGGACTTTCCGTCAATGTAGGTCAGTTTTTCAATCTTGTCTGTAAAATACTTAATTCGTATTGTCTCTCCCATTCCCTGGCTCCTATTCATATATCTTGATTTTTAGTCAAAAAAGCACACCATATCTAGTGTGTTTTTCTCGCATTATCGTATCATTTCAACATTTTTCCGTCAAGTAGCGATTTTCAGCCATAAAAAGAAGAAGAAACGAATGATCATTTCTTCTTCTTTGTTTTTTCTTTTTTTTGTTCTGCTTGTTGTTTTAGAATTTCATCTTGCTTTTTCTTATCAGCAAGCTCTTCTTTAATTAAAACCGTCTCATACTTTTCCATCCACTTTAGGATATCTTCTCGTTTCACCGGTTCTGAATACAAAAATCCCTGCAGAGAAGTCGAATAAAAGTGTGATGTGATATAATCCCGGACCGCTTTTGCTTCAATTCCTTCTATACACACATCCATCTCCATCTCTCTTGCGCATTCGGTGAGTGCACGAAGCAGGATCTGTTTTGATTCTTCGTTTTGAATATTTTCTACAAAGCTTCGATCAATCTTAACCTGGTCAATCGGTAATTCAAAAAGCAAGTTAATGGCCGCATATCCCGTTCCAAAATCGTCTAAGGATACCTGCATTCCATATGATCTTAGAAAGATAATCTGATTTCTAAGGAAATTCATGTCGAGTACTTTACATCGCTCCGTAAGTTCCAACCGAAGATTGCCCGGTGGAAATCCGGTTTCTCTTAAGATGTCCAGTAATCTCTCGTTAAATTCATCTCTCTGAAGCTGTGTATAGGTCAGATTTATATTGACAATAAAATCCGGATTCTTAAGCGCAATCTCTTTCATATCCAAAAGCGATGTTCTGATAATCCAGTTGCCAAGTTCAAAAAATACAGGATCTTGCTCTAACCAGTCGATGAACATGCCGGGAGATACAATTCCGTAGTCATCATCATGCCAGCGAATCAGTGTCTCAACGCCGCATACCTGCCTTGTCTCAGTCGAAATAATCGGCTGGTAACACAGATAAAAACCTCTGCAGCCATTCTCTGCGCCAATCCTGACATCGTTGAGTAATCCAAGCAGTCTTTGATTGGAGGCAAAGCTTTCATTCTTAAACACATTCAGTTCCGGAATAAATTCTTCTTTTGCTTTCGCCAGGGCATATAACGCACTCATAAAGATGGTATTAACGTCAATGGTTGGATCATCAACTACAACCATACCACCATTCACCTCAAGCGTTACCTTGTTATGCTCAATTTCAATTCCGCCCTTCAGATGTTCTCGCAGGCGGAAATAAAAATCACTGATATATTTTTGTGATACATTCTGCGGATCCCACAGCATCACAATCTTAGTTCCGGCATTTCGAAAGACATTCTCACTGCCACAGATTGCTTTGCAATAATCTGCAATGTATTTTAATACGTGATTTCCAACCTTTACCCCATACATATTGTTGACGTAAAAGAAATTGCGGATTCCAATCACCATCAGATAGAACGGCCGATTCATTGATTGAAACAATTGCAACTTTGCGAACAGGGAACTTCTTGTATATAATCCTGTTGTCGGATCGATTGAATCATTTCTTTCATGATTAAAGATATGACCTGCCACAAATAACGGTCTACCCTTATCATCATAAATCATATCCGCTTTTGTCGAGCATGTTTCATATTCTCCGTTCTTATTTCGCAAACGATATAAGACATCAAAGAATTCTTCGCCATCATCCATAAACTGATTTAACGCTTTTCGATAATAGGATAAATCATCCGGATAGATATGCTCTTCAAATTCCGCTGTTGCTTCCACAATTCTAGACTTGTCGCTAATACAATGGAACCCAAAATATTCTGCTGTTTCTTTAGATAAATACACTTCATCATCTTCAAAATCCATCCAGAAAGAAAACAACCCCTCGTTTACATTCGAAGACAGACCAAAGATGCCATCAAAATATTGTGCCTTTTTTTCGTTGTTCAAGATGAACCCCCAAACCCTAGTGCTCTAAAAAGCACCTACTTCCTTGTCTATTATCCCATATCCGATTCATTGATGCAATATAAAAAGACTGAAAGTTCGCGAATAAATCACTTTCTTTCAGCCTTCTCATTATAATACATAGTCAATTAGCACTATTTATTCCTGTTCCCATGCAAGTTTTTCACTTTCTGCTTTTCTCTCGCGCATCATAAGATTTTGTACGCCTTCTTTTGCCGGTACATCCTCGAATAAAACACGATTCACTTCTTCTGTAATCGGAAGCTCAACACCGTATTTCTTACCAAGAAGCGCTGCTGCTTTGGCAGAATACACACCTTCCACGACCATCTTTACTTCATCCATGGCTTCCTGACGTGTCTTTCCCTGTCCAATCAGCATTCCCGCCTTTCGGTTACGACTGTGTACGCTGGCACAAGTTACGATAAGATCTCCGATTCCGGAAAGTCCCGAAAGCGTCTCTGCCTTTGCGCCCATCTTAAGACCAAGCTGCGTAATCTCCGAGATTCCTCTGGTAATCAGCGCCGCCTTTGTATTATCTCCAAATCCCATGCCATCTGCCATACCGGCCGCAAGAGCAATGACATTTTTAAGAGAACCACCAAGTTCAAGACCAAGAACGTCCGGACTTGTATAAACACGAAAGACCTGATTCATAAAATAAGTCTGAATCTTCTCTGCCGTTGACTTTTTCTTAGCTCCGGCCACAACCGTTGTCGGCAGACCACGCCCCACTTCCTCAGCATGTGAAGGTCCTGACAGCACTGCAACGACTGCCTTTGGAATCTCCTGCTCAATGATGTCCACCATTGGCATTAAAGTGCTCTCTTCAATTCCCTTTGCAACATTAACAAGAAGCTGTCCCTGCTCCACATATGGTGCAGCACTCTTGGCTGTGGAACGAATAAATGTCGATGGCACTGCAAATACGACCATCTCTTTTCCGACAATTGCTTCTTCAATCTTAGTTGTATATGTAATATTATCTGCAAGTTTTACACCCGGAAGTTTCGTCTGATGCTCATGATGAGTGCGAAGCATTTCTACCTCGTCTTCCATGATTGACCAAACCTTCACGTCATGACCATTTGCAGCAAGAACAGTCGCAAGGGCAATTCCCCAGCTTCCTGCTCCTAACACTCCTACCTTAGACATATGTTATTCCCCTTTTTACTCTTTGTCTTTTTTGTGCAATGAAAATTTATTCTCGGTTCCATTCTTCAGTCGCATGATATTGGCTTTATGTCTGGCAATACCAAGCACCATAAAGATAGCTCCGAGTATGTACATCTCGATTAAGATTGCCTGACTGTCTGCATGAAAGAATCCAAGCTGTCCATAGATGATTAACTGTATAAAAAATGAAATCAAGATACAGATTGAGCCAACTGATACATACCTTGTAATGGCAACCACGATGAAAAACAAACCGATACTGACCGGTATCATCGGTGGAAAAAATGCAATCAGCACACCTGCCGTACAGGCGATTCCTTTTCCGCCTTTAAACTTAAAATAAAACGGAAAGTTATGCCCGAGCACCGCGCCAAGTCCTGCATATAACTGCAGATCCTTTACAAGCCCCGGCTCAGAATTTCGAAACGCAAAATAGATAATCAAGATTGCAATGATTGCTTTACCGGCATCTCCGATAAAGGTCACGGCCCCGGCCTTTAATCCAAGCGTTCGAAGTGCATTGGTCATCCCCAGATTGCCACTTCCATGTTCTCTGATATCTATGTGATTTGCTTTTCCAAATATATATCCCGTTGGAAATAATCCCAACGCATATCCAATTACAATACTAATAATTCTTAGCGTAATCAAGACTATTCTTCCTTTCGCTCACGTATAATAAATTTCAGCGATGTCCCGCGAAATCCAAATGCATCTCGAATTCGATTCTCAATATATCTTGTATAAGAAAAATGCATCAGCTTTTTGTCATTTACAAAGATGACAAATGTAGGCGGTTTTACCGATACCTGTGTCATATAGTAGATTTTCAGTCTTCTACCTCTGTCTGATGGCGGCTGCTGCATGGCTACGGCTTCTGCAAGAATCTCATTTAACACACCTGTCGCAATTCGCATGGAATTGTTCTCAATGACCATGTCGATCATATCGAATATCTTTTGGACACGCTGTCCTGTCTGCGCTGAAATAAACATGATCTCAGCATAAGGCATAAAGCTCAAAACCTCACGAATCTTGTTTTGATGTTCATACATGGTCTTGTCATTTTTCTCAATGGCATCCCATTTGTTGACTGCAACAATGATTCCCTTACCACGCTCATGCGCAATTCCTGCAATCTTCGCATCCTGTTCAGTGACACCTTCTGTTGCATCAATCATGATAATCACAGCGTCCGCGCGCTCAACCGCAGTTACAGCACGGATGATACTGTATCGTTCAATTTCTTCTTTGATTTTATTCTTTCGGCGAAGTCCCGCCGTATCAATAAAGACATACTCTCTGCCATCATACTTAATATCCGTATCAATCGCATCTCGCGTTGTGCCGGCAATATCAGATACAATCACACGATTGGCATTGGCCAGCTTATTGATCAGGGATGACTTTCCTACATTCGGTTTTCCAACAATGGCAACCTTTGGACGGTCATCTTCTTCCTGATCGGCCGCCTGCTCCGGAAACAATGCCACAACGTCATCAAGCAAATCTCCGATTCCCAGTCTGGAGGCTGCAGATACTGCATGTGGCTCGCCGATTCCAAGATTATAAAACTCATAGACGTCTGCCTGATACTTTTGAAAATCATCCACCTTATTAACAACAAGAATAACCGGTTTTTTCGAACGTCTCAGCATGTCTGCTACTTTCGCATCCGCATCGGTAAGTCCCTGCATAACATCACAAATAAAGATGATAACATCAGCGGAAGCAATCGCAATCTCCGCCTGTTCTCTCATCTGTGACAAAATAATATCTTTTGTATTTGGTTCAATTCCACCGGTATCAATCATGGTAAATTGATACTTCAGCCACTCAACTTCCGCATAGATACGGTCTCTTGTGACACCCGGTGTATCTTGCACGATTGCAATTCGTTCTCCTGCAAGTACATTGAACAATGTGGATTTTCCTACATTTGGTCTGCCAACAATGGCTACTACCGGTTTACTCACTATATCTCCTCCATTCACACAAGCTGTGCTTTGGTTTCCTTTTTATTCCTCGAGCAAGGCCTCTACCAGGTCACGCCCGTTTGATTTTACAATACCGACCGGTACTTGTAAAGTTTTTTGCAGTTGCCCAAGCGTCACATCATCCAAAAAGACTTCCTCTCCGCTTCTTAGCACATTGCAAGGCAGCAAAAGCCTGTCGCCAAGATTGACCTCATGCAATTGACCAATCAAATCTTCTCCTGTAAGCAGTCCGCTGACAGTGATCATCTCTCCAAAGAAGTCGTTACGAATCGGAACCACCTTCACCTTCACATGCTCCTTTACGCGCATAAAGTCATCGCAAAGTTTTTTTATCGTCGGCGCCGCAAGCAGCCCCGTTGCAATCGTAATATGTTTCTCCTTTGGCTTTCGAAATCCAAAACGACGCTTCATTTTTACTTCCTCAAGAGCCTCAGCAAACTCTTCGTTCAAAAGCCGAAGCATCCCAACACCATTTTCCAGCTGCAGATATCCATCATAGCGTTCTTCTTCAGGAAGTTCCCGCTCGGCCTGCAGATACCACTCGTCCGAAGCATGAATAAAATGAAGTCCATGAAGTTTCATAGCCTGCTTTTGATATTCTTCTATCGTATCAATGACCGCTGCCGCCTCTTCTTTTGAAAATGGCTCTAACGGATATAGGCCTTCCCGGTATTTGGAAAGTCCGGCCGGCACCACGGATACGCTCTGCATCATCGGTGCATACTTAAGCAGCTGTTCAATGGAATAGCGAAGTTCCTCGCCATCATTGACTCCTTTGCAAAGCACAATCTGCCCATTCATCTCAATCCCGGCTTCATAGAACTGATCAATTGCATCGAGTGCATCTCCGGCAAATCGATTGTGCAGCATCTTGCAACGCAATTGCTTATTCATGGTCTGTACCGAGATATTAATCGGTCCCATATGATAACGAATGACCCTTTGAATATCCTTTTCCTTCATATTGGTCAGCGTTATATAATTGCCCTGCAAAAAAGAAAGCCGTGCATCATCATCTTTAAAGTAAAGAGTCTCACGCATTCCGGGCGGCATTTGATCAATAAAGCAGAAGATACAATGATTCGTACAGCTTCTATATTCATCCATCAGCCCATTGTCGAATACAAGACCAAGATCGTCAGAGTAATCTTTTTCAATTTCATACTCAACAATCTGTCCGTCTGCTTTTTCGATTACGAAAAGCAGTTCTTCTTCATTGGCCAGATAATGATAATCAAAGACATCTTCCATCTCATGTCCACCAATGGATACAAGATAATCTCCGCCTTCTATATTCAGTTCGTCCGCAATACTTCCGGGTTCAACCCTGTCAATCTTATGTTTCATTCTGTTTATTATATAGATACTTTCTATCCGTTGCAAATCCCTCGCAAGCGAGTCTTGACTAAATAAATCCCCTAAAAGCAAACGCCTTTAGGGGATTTGTCGTTTCTTAATATTACGACTGTGTATACATATTAGTCGTTTCCGTACAGCGTAACAAGTTTCTGCAGATGTTCATAACGAGCCTTTGCCTGCTTCTCATTAGCATCAAACAGTTTTTCAGCCTTTTCCGGATTAGCACGTACAAGAGCGTTGTAACGAACTTCTCCATTCAGGAATTCTTTGTAGTCTCCTGTTGGAGCCTTGCTATCTAATGTAAATGCCGGCTTGCCTTCTTTTGCAAGTGCCGGATTGTAACGGAAGTTATTCCAATATCCGCAAGCTACTGCTTCTTTTTCTTCTGTCTGAGCCTTACTCATACCCTTCTTGATACCATGGTTGATACATGGAGCATAAGCAATGATGATCGATGGTCCCGGATAAGCTTCTGCTTCTGCAATTGCCTTTACACACTGGTTGTAATCAGCACCCATTGCAATGTGAGCAGTATATACGTAACCATAGCTCATTGCAATTCCGGCAAGGTCTTTTTTCTTAATCTCTTTACCACCGGCTGCGAACTGTGCTGTTGCACCTGTTGGTGTAGCCTTTGAAGACTGTCCACCTGTATTAGAATATACCTCAGTATCGAATACCATAATGTTGATATCCTGTCCGGAAGCGATTACATGGTCAAGTCCGCCGAATCCGATATCGTACGCCCATCCGTCACCACCGAAGATCCACTGTGACTTCTTAGCAAGGAAATCCTTGTCTTTCAGGATATCTGCGCCTTCGCCGTTCTTCTCAAGAGCAGCTACAAGTGCATCTGTTGCAGGTCCGTTTGTAACACCACTGCCATATGTCTCAAGATAAGCCTTAGCTTCTTCTTTGGATGCGCCATTTTCAGCAATTTCTTCTACCTTAGCTTTCAGGCGTGAACGTACGGCGTTTTGTGCAAGTAACATACCAAGACCAAACTCAGCTGCATCCTCGAATAAGGAGTTCGACCATGCCGGTCCTTTGCCTGCCTGGTTAACAGTATAAGGTGTTGCAGGTGAAGAGTTACCCCAGATTGAAGAACATCCTGTTGCATTTGCAACGTACATTCTGTCACCGAACAGCTGTGTTAACAGTTTTGCATAAGGTGTTTCACCACAACCTGCACAAGCTCCTGAGAACTCAAGGAGTGGCTTCTTAAACTGGCTACCCTTAACGGTATTTAACTTAAACTTCGCAACAACTTCTTCCTTCTCCGGAAGTTTTTCAGCATAATCAAAGAGTTTTTGCTCTTCAAGCTGGCTTTCAAGCGGCTGCATGGTAAGTGCTTTTTCTTTTGCAGGACACACATTGACACAAGATCCACATCCTGTACAGTCAAGTACTGATACAGACATTGTGAACTTGTAATCCGGCATTCCATTGCAGTTTGCAAATGTATCTGTAGGAGCCTTAGCTGCCTCTTCTTCTGTCATTGCAACCGGACGAATTGCTGCATGTGGGCAGACATAAGAACAGATGTTACACTGGATACACTTTGTTGCATCCCATGAAGGAACATCTACTGCTACGCCACGCTTCTCGTATGCTGCAGATCCGGATGGTGTAGAACCATCTGCATATTTCTTAAATGTTGATACAGGCAGGTTCTTTCCTTCCTGTGCATTGATTGGAATCAAAATATTGTTAACGAAGTCTACAACTTCTTCTCTTCCTTCTGTTGCCTTAGCTGAGAAGTCTTCGTCTGTTGCGTTCTTCCAGCTCTCCGGAACTTCTACTTCAACAACATCCTGTGCACCACGATCGATTGCATCGTAGTTCATCTGTACAATCTTGTCACCCTTCTTACCGTAAGTTGCCTTAGCAGCTGCTTTCATAAGGTTGATTGCTTCCTCTTCCGGAATGATGTTGGCAAGTTTAAAGAATGCTGACTGAAGGACTGTATTGATACGTCCGCCAAGTCCGATTTCCTTACCAATCTTAATACCGTCGATTGTGCAGAAACGGATATTGTTTTCTGCGATATATCTCTTAACCTGTCCAGGAAGATGTTCTTCCAGACCTGCAGCATCCCATGCGCAGTTCAAAAGGAATGTTCCGCCCGGTACAAGGTCTTGAACCATGTTGTACTTTCTGATGTATGCCGGATTGTGACATGCAACAAAGTTTGCCTTGTTAATCAGGTATGTAGAACGAATCTCTTTCTTACCAAAACGAAGATGAGAGATCGTAACACCACCAGACTTTTTAGAGTCATAATCAAAATATGCCTGAGCAAACATATCTGTATTGTCACCGATGATCTTGATTGAGTTTTTATTCGCTCCTACTGTACCATCAGCACCAAGTCCCCAGAACTTACAGTTAATGGTTCCTTCCGGAGTTGTAACAGGATTCTCCTCAATTGCAAGAGAAAGATTTGTTACATCATCCACGATACCGATTGTGAAATGTTCTTTTTCATTATTATGATATACTGCAATAATCTGTCCAGGAGTTGTGTCCTTAGATCCAAGTCCGTAACGACCTGCATAAATAGGTGTTGTTTCGAATTTAGTTCCCTTTAATGCTGCTACAACATCAAGATATAATGGATCGCCAAGTGCTCCAGGCTCTTTTGTACGATCTAATACAGAAATCTGCTTAACAGTGTCCGGAATTGCCTTAAGAAGCGCTTCCTTTGAGAAAGGACGATACAGTCTAACTTTAACAAGACCAACTTTTTCTCCCCTTGCTGTAAGATAATCGATTGTTTCATCAATTGTCTCACATACAGAACCCATTGCAATAATGATATGTGTTGCATCCGGTGCTCCATAATAATTGAACAGTTTATAATCTGTTCCGATCTTTTCATTAACTTTATCCATGTAGCTTTGTACGATCTCAGGAAGAGCATCGTAAGCTCCGTTACAGGCTTCTCTTGCCTGGAAGAAGATATCCGGGTTTTGTGCAGAACCCATTTCCTGTGGATGATTTGGATTCAGTGCATTGTTTCTGAATGCCTGAACTGCATCCATATCCATCATATCTTCTAAGTCTTTATAATCCCATGTTTCAATCTTCTGGATTTCATGAGATGTTCTAAATCCATCAAAGAAATTGATAAAGGACATCTTACCCTTTACAGCGGCACAATGTGCAACAGGTGTTAAATCCATAACTTCCTGTACAGATGACTCACAAAGCATTGCCACACCGGTCTGACGACAGGCGTATACATCTGAGTGATCTCCGAAAATACAAAGTGCATGTGTTGAAATTGTTCGAGCAGAGACATTAAACACACCCGGAAGTCCTTCTGCTGCAATCTTGTAAAGATTTGGAATCATAAGCAGCAGACCCTGTGATGCTGTGTAAGTTGTAGTAAGTGCTCCGGCTGCAAGTGATCCGTGTACTGCTCCGGCTGCTCCTGCCTCAGACTGCATCTCTGTAATCTGTACTTCCTGACCGAAGAGATTCTTGCGGCCCTGTGTTGCCCATTCATCAGAAGCTTCTGCCATAACAGATGAAGGGGTGATTGGATAGATTGCCGCTACATCAGAGTATGCATATGATACATGAGCTGCAGCATGATTACCATCCATCGTTTTCATTGCTCTTTTCATTTTGGTCGTCCTCCTAAAATTTCGTAACTGTTCTTTCCTCTTTTAGCCAACTGAATATAAACATTATATAAAGTTTATAT
This sequence comes from Eubacterium sp., assembly GCA_024690665.1. Lineage (GTDB taxonomy): Bacteria > Bacillota > Clostridia > Lachnospirales > Lachnospiraceae > Eubacterium_C. Next base: position 10,483 of record JAILOU010000051.1, on the reverse strand, counting down.
AAACATTCACAGCTAAAATATTATCATAATTTCGTAATTACTTCACGCTTTACGAAAATTGTATCAGCAAAAATACAATAAAACATTTTGTATGAGAATGCAACAATTAATTTTATTTTTTGTATTTTTTTTAGAACATAGTATTCCAAAATGGATAGTTAGTTAAGCAATTCGGGCCTTTGGTACTTAAAACCACTTGTATTTCCACATATTTTTGTTAAAATAGTAGGCAGTGCTTACAAGTACATTATTATAAAGAAAGGTTTTTCAATATGATTAGTGCAAACAATGTCACACTTCGAATCGGCAAGAAAGCGTTATTCGAAGATGTTAATATTAAGTTTACGGAAGGAAACTGTTATGGACTGATTGGTGCTAACGGTGCCGGCAAGTCTACTTTTTTAAAAATTTTAAACGGACAGCTCGAACCTTCAAGCGGTGATGTTACCATTACACCGGGTCAGCGTCTTTCTTTCCTGCAGCAGGACCATTTTAAATATGATGAATATCCGGTTCTTGATACCGTTATCATGGGTAACCAGCGTCTGTATGACATTATGAAAGAAAAAGATGCTATCTATATGAAGGAAGATTTTTCTGACGAAGACGGTATCCGCGCAAGCGAACTCGAAGCCGAGTTTGCGGAAATGGACGGATGGAACGCAGAATCCGATGCCGCTACTTTATTAAATGGTCTCGGCATCCCGACCGAAGAACACTACACCATCATGGGAGAGTTAAATGGTTCTTTAAAGGTCAAGGTTTTACTTGCACAGGCTCTGTTTGGTAATCCGGACATTCTTCTATTGGACGAGCCTACCAACAACCTAGACTTGGATGCAATCGGCTGGCTTGAAGAATTTTTGATTAATTTCGAAAACACTGTCATCGTCGTATCCCATGACCGTTACTTCTTAAATAAAGTATGTACACATATTGCAGATATCGATTATGGCAAGATTCAGCTGTACGCAGGTAACTATGATTTCTGGTACGAATCCAGTCAGCTCCTGATCAAACAGATGAAAGAAGCCAACAAGAAAAAGGAAGAAAAGATCAAAGAGCTGCAGGAATTCATCTCCCGTTTCTCTGCTAACGCTTCCAAATCCAAGCAGGCTACTTCTCGTAAGAAAGCGCTTGAAAAAATTGAACTTGATGAGATTAAACCATCTTCTCGTAAGTACCCATATATCGATTTTCGTCCGGAACGTGAAATCGGTAATGAAGTACTTGAAGTTGAGGGACTTTCTAAGACCATCGATGGCGAGAAGATCTTAAACAACATCTCTTTCATCGTCGGACATGATGATAAGATTGCATTTGTCGGCGGTAACGAAAGAGCCAAAACAATTTTGTTCCAGATTCTTGCCGGCGAGATGGAACCGGATGAAGGAACTTACAAATGGGGCGTTACGACTTCACAGTCCTACTTCCCAAAAGACAACACCAAAATCTTTGACACCGATTTACAGATTGCGGACTGGCTGACACAGTATTCCGAAATCAAGGACGCCACCTATGTACGAGGCTTCCTCGGACGTATGCTCTTCCCTGGAGATGCCGGTGTTAAGAAGATGCGTGTTTTATCCGGTGGCGAAAAAGTTCGTGTGCTGCTTTCACGTATGATGATTGAGAATTCCAATGTTCTCATCTTCGATGAGCCGACCGACCACCTTGATATGGAGTCAATCACAGCTCTTAATAACGGCCTGATTAAATTCCCGGGTGTCATTTTATTCGCATCCCGTGACCACCAGGTTGTACAAACCACAGCAAATCGTATTATCGAAATTCTTCCTGACGGAACTACCGTTGACAAGACTACTACTTATGATGAGTATCTTGAAAGCGATGAAATGGCAAGAAAACGCCAGGTATATACCGTTGAAGATAATGAAGATTAAAAAAAAAGAATGCCGGGGCTTTAAGCCCCGGCATTCTTTTTGGAGTATTTTATATGTCATAACCAAACTTAGAGTTTCGGTTACATCTGCCTTCTTTAAGAACTGATATCCATGCGATAAACTTTTCCGCTCTTATTCGTATAAACCGATACGCCAAGACCGTTATAGCATTTTACCAGTTTCATAAATTTCTTTTTGGAGATCTTCTTTTCTCCGTCATATCCCCAAGTGTAATATTTACATTTCTTTGCAATTTTAAAGGTGTGTGTTTTATTAGCTGTAATATTATTGTAGTTACCGTTGCGCATTAAACTTCCTTTAATTGTCACGGTAGTCTTCGTTGTAGAAAACTTAGAAATCGATGGTATCTCATAACCACGTTCATTTGCATCCGTTCCCAAAAGTTCTCCGTAATAAATCGTTTTCTTGGATGTTTTTGTAGTTGCAGCTTCTACATTCACAGGGTCTGCCACGGCATGGAATGCTGCCGGTGCCACAATCGAAACTGCTAATACAAGAGCGATAGTTGCCAGAAATCTTTTTACTGTTCTCCTCATAGATTCCATCTCCCTTCTAACTAGACCCTCAAGGTATTCGATTATTATCTACTGTTATTATACCTCTTAAATTGTCTGATAGAATTTAAATCTTTGTTACAATTTTTAGAAAATATGTAACATTTTTCCTATATGAAACGAGAAGACTATTGCATTGTTATTACACCAACATTAAAAAAGCTCCCAGATTTCCGCGTTTTCCCTTGCTTGCCCTGTGTGAAAATAATTCTTTTTCATTACAACAGGTACATAATTTTGTGGTTTGTATATGATCCGGCAAAACACCTGCTTCTAATAACACAAGTTCATTTGCCCTCCAAAGGTCTAATTGATACTTTCCATCCGCCTTTCGGTATGATACTTCCTTCGGAAATTGAACTGCAACTTCTTCACTTACTTCATAACACTCCTGGCAGATAGAAGGTCCGATGGCGCAGATAACATCTTCCGGTTGAGTCCCATACTCTTTCGCCATTGCTTCCACGGTTACCTTTCCCATCTTCCCTGCCGTACCGCGCCATCCGGAATGACTAAGCGCAATTGCTTCATGCACCGGGTCGACAAAATAAAGCGGTACACAATCTGCAAAAAATGTTGCCAGCACAAGATTCTTTTCGTTGGTAAGAAGTCCGTCAACATCCTCATAGGTTCGCTGTTTTGTAAGCCCTGCTCCGCCATCTTCTCTGCCGACAACGCGGACATTGGTTGTGTGCATCTGCCTGGACGTTACGATGTCATCAAGACCAACCCCAAGATACTCAGCAACGCGCCGGTAATTCTCCATAACACACGTTTCATCATCACCTCTGTCAAAACTAAGATTCAAACTGTCATAGATCCCGCTGCTTACACCTCCCATGCGTGTCGTAAACAGATGTTTCACGCAATCAACGGATTCTAACAATGGATATTTTAAGACCGGCAGTTTCGTGCCGGTCAGGTATGGAACTTCTATCTGATTTTTATATTGCATAATAATCCTTTCCTAACATATCTCAAATGCATTTCGATAAAGTGCTATTTCCTGTGGCGTAATCGACACAATGTCGAATCGGCACTGGTAGGATGCCAATGCCGGATGTGTCAGCCGAAAGTAGGAAGCCACGCGGCAGATTGTGCGTCTCTTCTTATGATTTACCGCACAGGTAGGATCACCGTATCGAATCGAGCTTCTATATTTCACTTCGATAAATGCCAAAATTCTTTTTTCGAGTCCTATCAAATCAATCTCTCCTGACCGGCATCGATAATTTCGTTCAATAATCCGATACCCGACTGCCGTCAGGTATTTTTCTGCAAGGCGTTCCTTCGCTGCGCCCAGTGCACGTGTACTTTCCCCCATAACTCTTCCCCTTTTTCTTGCTTTTACAATTTTTGCCGAATGGTATCCATATCCGAAACAAATACCAGAATCTGCGCCACAACTTCATATAGCTCCGGTGGAATCATATCACCAATATCCAGGTGCGATAGGGTCTCTGCCAGCTTATCGTCTTTGTAAAAAGGAACATCGGATTCCTTTCCCTTTTCGATAATCTTATCCGCAACAGCACCCTTACCTGTCGCAAGAATCTTTGGCGCAACATCTCCCGGCTCGTATTTGAGCGCAACGGCTGTTTTTTGTTTTTCTGTATCTTTTTGATTTGCCATATCTGCCCTACGCTTTCATATCAAACGAATATCGCTTGATGGTACCAACACGTTCTTCCTGTTCCAAAAAATCTTTTACAAAATCTTGTTTTTCCTGCGTATTCTTAACATTGACTTCACACGTGTAACCGAGGTCATTAAGCCTGCTCTCCAGTATGTGAATATTATTCATAATCAGTTCATAAGACTTATCATCCGACAGTGAAAAGTCTGTATTAATATTCGCACCATGCATCTTAACATAGACGTCCGTAGGACCAAGATGTTCCATATCAAGATGTAATAAGCAGCTTAGATCGCCGTCTCGATCCGCCAGATTTCTCTTATTGGTATAGACAAACAGATCACTGTGTACATTTTGATTCATCATCTTAAGCGGAATCTGCACATAATTATACAGCTGGTTAATCTGATTCATAAACTCTATGTTGCTCATAACATTTTTTGCTCCGGTTCCTGCATGTTTAGCGCCGTCTCCGTTCATCGAACTCATCGCATCAGATATCTGTTTCATCTGCTGTTGTAAGCGTTCATATAAACCTTCGATATTCTGCTTTTCCGATACGAGCTTCGGCGTCAAGGTCCACTGATCCATAAGCGCATTATTTAAAAGCGTCTGGTATTCCTTCCCGGACAAAAGCTGTTTTGCCAGCGCCTGTTCCTCAGGCGTAAGATTGGCATTACTTAAAATCGTCGTAATCTCCTGAAGCACCTGCTCCTTTGTCAGATTCGGATTTAAAACATTCCCCTGAAACAGATTCCCATCCGCCGCAAGCTGAGGTACTTCGAGCATCTGTTGTGACAGATTCAAGATGCCCTGTTCTCCTAAAATCGCTCCTGCAGAACTTGGCTGATAGGTCACGCTTTGCTGCATGAGCACTTCATCTCCGTCTGCATTCACTGCTGCTTCAGATGCATTTACAGCCGCTTCTCCTTCTGCGACCGGCGCTGCTGCCTGTTCAAGCACAACGGTTACAGGCTGAGGCGTTCCTTCTGCCGTCACCTGTCCGGTCTGTGCAGCCGTTTGAGCCGACTGCAGCAAGGCACCTTCCCCTTCTGCCGCCATCTGCTGTGTGGCCACCTGCGCCAGATTAGCACTTTCCTGCATCGCCTGCGGCTCCATGGTATTGACAACCTCTCCTTCTACAACAGCTCCCAATGTCTGTTGCATCAGCTGGCTGGTCTGCTGCTGCAAAAGCGGAGTATCTTCAAGCATGCCTACCAGCTGACTGTTAAGCTGCAATATCTGCGCCGGCGTATTCTCATTTGACGCATAGGTCTGAGAGATTCCGGTACTTAGCGTATTAAGCTCTGTCAAAAATGCCTGCTCATTGTTTTTATAATTTACAAACTGATTAAAGTTGCTTTCTGTAATTTCAAGTCCGAGTTTTTGCATCTGCACAAGTGAAGTAATATCCGTCGTATTAAAACCGGAAATAACCTGCGACATCCGTCCCAGGGAATTTTTGTCAATGCCCATGCCTTCTTGCATCATTGCATCAACCAGTTTTAAATTCGTTTCGGTAATGGCTAGATTTGCTGCCTCGAGAGCTTTATATAAGATCGGATTGATATTTTGTCCTTCCGATGATGTATAAGGCTTAATATAGATGGCGTTATCCGATGTGGATTTCACCTGAAAAAACAAAGTATCCCCCTGCGCCATAGAAACCTTACCACCAAGTGAAGCTGAAATTGTCTGCCCGTTACTTAGGGCTATCTTCACCTGACCATTTTTCATTTCACTGACCGTTCCCTCGAACACCTGCCCCGGCTTCATATCTTTAAGGGTTGACGCCATCTTCGTCTGCGCCACCTTAATCTGTGTCGGAGCCTGCGTTCCGGCTGCCTGGTTACTTTGATATGCATTGACTTTTGAAAACAACATAAGTTCGTTCTCCCCTTTATGCTTCTACACGTAATTATGTATAAAGCTTGCGCGGTGAATCGGACATGGACCAAACTGTTTGAGCGCTTCCCTGTGCTCAAGTGTTCCATACCCCTTATTATCTGCAAAATGATACTGTGGATAGACCTTGTCATACTCAACCATCATGCGGTCTCTGGTTACCTTCGCCATAATCGATGCCGCTCCAATAGAAATACTCTTGGCATCCCCTTTTATTATGGCTTCCTGCGGAATATCTACTCCCGGAATTGTAACTGCATCATTTAATAATATATCGGGTTTTACGGCCAGAGAATTTATAGCTTTTCGCATCGCTTCCAGTGTTGCCTGCAAAATATTGATTTCATCAATCCGCTCCGCCGTATTCATACCGATGCTATATGCAATTGCTTTGTCCTTAATTTCTTCAAACAACTCCTCGCGCCGTTTCTCGCTTAACTTTTTTGAGTCATTAATATAGAGAATATCACAGTCTTTCGGCAAAATCACCGCAGCCGTCACAACAGGTCCCGCAAATGGTCCTCTGCCCACTTCATCGATTCCGCATATGTAATCACACGAAGCATACTTTCGTTCATATTCCTGCAGCTTATAGATTCTCTCCTTTTCTGCAAGCAGACGCTTATAGCGTTTATGCGCCTGTTCCACGAGTTTTTGTACACCGCCTCGTTCATCAACCTCATATTCCTCTATAAAGACCGGCAATTGTTCATTCGGCGTGTTTTTTAGCAGTTCCTTAATTTCTCCTATTTTAAGCATCTTTGTCTTCACCGCGTCCCGGAAGTTCCAGCGTCACTCTTCCAAGTCTTCCATTTCGAAATTCATCCATTACAAGCGCAGATGCCTTCGCATAATCAATTTCGCTGTCGCGCTTGATGCAGCCACGTTTTTCTGCTATGCGTTCTAGCACTTCCACGTGACGACCTTCTTCTGATACCTCATAACGCTTCTCAATTGCGCCTTTATAATGTTCTCGCAGATAATCAATCATTACCAAAGAAAGCTCTTCGATATTCAATACATCATCCTTAATCGAACCAATCATGGCCAGTCTTTCTCCAACAATCTGATCTTCAAATTTCGGCCATAAAATACCCGGAGTATCTAAAAGCTCCACACTCTTATTCAGACGCACCCACTGCTTTCCCTTTGTGACGCCCGGCTTATTGCCGGTCTTGGTTGCTGCTTTTCCCGCATAAGTATTGATAAATGTTGACTTCCCAACATTTGGAATCCCTACTACCATTGCGCGAACCGGACGGTTTTTTATTCCTTTTCTCTTATCCCTTTCAATCTTTTCCTTACAGGCTTCTAAGATGGTATTTTGTACCTTCTTGATTCCATTTTTATTTCTGGCATCAATTCCCACCGCATGATATCCCTGCTTTTTAAAATACTGAATCCACGCCTCATTGGCTGCAGGGTCTGCAAGGTCTGATTTATTTAATAAAATCAGTCTTGATTTATTTCTTCCAATTTCATCGATATCCGGATTACGCGAACTCATTGGCACACGCGCATCCGTAATTTCTATAATCAAATCAATCAGTTTTATATCTTCTTGCATCTGGCGTTTCGCCTTCGTCATATGTCCCGGATACCACTGATAATTCATAACTATTACCTCTTTCGTTAATTTGCAAATCCAAATCGGCCCTTCGCGGTACAAAACCATACTTTACCGACGATATATTCTTCCTTTATATTACCGATATTGGCATATCGGCTGTCTTCACTGTTGTTTCGATTGTCTCCTAATACAAAGTATTCGTCGTCCTCTAACACAATCTCATCTTCTGCGAGCTGTGCATTTTCAATCTCCTCAACATCGATTTCTTCTTCAAACTCTTCACCATTTACATACACAACGCCATCTACAATCTGTACCGTATCTCCCGGCACCGCAATCACTCGTTTGATATAGTAGTGAGACTTCTCATTTCCATTTGGCATAAAGACAATGATATCGTTCGCCTTCGGATCGGTCAATTTATAAATCATACGATTAATCAGCACCGTATCTCCTTCTTCAAATGTCGGCGACATCGAGGAGCCTACCACACTGCTTTTCATTCCCACAAAATACACAATCGCAAACGCAATAAAAACTACAATAATGATTTCTATCACCCACGATGCGATGCCTTTTACTTTATCTGTGTCTACTTCCTTCTTCCGGCGCGCAAAATTAGGCCCCGGTCTTCTGCTTTGAAAGATCATGTCTTAACTATCTCCATCTAAAATATTCCATACGATTATATCACAAAAAAAGGTCACCGCCTATGCGATGACCTCTTCTTTTACGCAAATTATTTACGTTCTTTAACTTTAGCTCTCTTACCGATACGACCTCTAAGATAGTTAAGCTTAGCACGTCTAACTTTACCAGGACGAACAACTTCTACTTTCTCTACAAATGGAGAGTGAAGTGGCCATGTCTTTTCAACTCCTACACCGTTAGAGAACTTACGTACTGTAAATGTCTCACGGTTGCTTCCGCCCTGTTTCTTAAGAACAACGCCTTCGAATACCTGGATTCTTTCGCGGTTTCCTTCTTTGATTAAGTTGTGAACACGTACTGTGTCACCTACGCGAAATTCCGGTGCGTTTTCTTTTAATTCTGCCTGTTCAATGTTTTTAATAATTTCCTGTGCGTTCATCTTGTGACCTCCTAAAATATGTTGATGTTCTTAATACTCTTCGTAACAGAGGACCATCGCGTTTTTTGTCTCACAGATTGATATATTATCATAGTTTTACATAAATAGCAAGTGTTTTTATACATTGAAACGGAATAATATTACATCGCCGTCTTTTACGACATATTCCTTTCCTTCCATTCCGACAATTCCTTTTTCTCTTGCAGCCGCAAGTGATCCGTTATCAAGTAGATCCTGGTAATTTACAACTTCTGCCTTAATAAATCCTCTTTCGAAATCGGTGTGAATCTTACCGGCTGCCTGCGGTGCCTTTGTACCTTCCTTAATTGTCCATGCACGGCACTCATCTTCTCCCGCCGTCAGGAAAGATATCAGTCCGAGAAGCTTATAACTTGCCTTAATCAGTTTATCAAGTCCTGATTCGCTAAGACCAAGATCTTCTAAGAACATTGCCTTTTCGTCATCGTCTAGTTCTGAGATTTCCTGTTCAATCTGTGCACAGATTACGAACACTTCACTGCCTTCGCCTTTTGCAATTTCTCTTACCGCCGCCACATTGGCATTGTCTGCGCCGTCATTTGCCAGATCATCTTCTGCGACATTGGCTGCATAGATCGTCTTCTTACCGGTTAAAAGATTGTATTCTTTATATGCCTTTTGTAAATCATCATCATCCGGCACTTCAAAGGTACGCGCCATCTTTCCTTCTTCGAGATGTGCCTTTAATGCCTCGAGCATTTCAAGTTCTTTCGCCAGCGCCTTATCCATACGCGCCTGCTTTGCCACCTTGGCAATTCTTCTTTCCAGAATCTCTACATCTGAGAATATCAGCTCCAGGTTAATGGTTTCAATATCTCTTCCCGGATCAATGCTTCCGTCTACATGTACCACATTGGCATCTTCAAAGCATCTTACCACATGCACAATTGCATCGACTTCTCGAATATTGGCAAGGAACTGATTACCAAGTCCTTCTCCATGACTTGCACCCTTAACAAGTCCGGCGATATCAACGAATTCAATTACAGCCGGTGTCACTTTCTTCGTATTATATAGTTCACCGAGCTTTTTAATTCTTTCATCCGGTACGGCTACCACGCCAACATTCGGGTCAATCGTACAAAACGGATAGTTTGCACTTTCTGCTCCCGCCTTTGTCAGCGAATTAAATAATGTACTTTTTCCAACGTTTGGTAAACCTACGATTCCTAATTTCATTTTCTTCTATATCTCCTTAAAATTCCTTAAATTTACGCGATTTCTGCGATTTGCTACTCTGACCGAGTGCCATTGGGTTTCTGATAAATCCCGTCTTCAAACTCATTTCCTCTTAAATCTTTTCCCATTTGCGACTCCTTTCTTCTACTAAAGAAGCCCCAAATCAGCTTGTATATTATACACTAATCAAGGGCTCTTTACAATGTAGTTTCATTTTTCAAGTACGCAAAAACCGCTAAAAACAAGGTGTTGCTATATTTCAATATTATCTACGATAAACTTTTCAAATTCCTTCCGTTTTACCAATTTCTTCTTCCCTACATATAGAGCAAAACGGGCATCTTAGTGTACGAAGCAAACTCTCTATCTTATTAATCCCAATATTGGAATACTCCGCATCCCCCGATGACCACAAGTGACCTACTTAAATTCAAATCTACATCTTTTTCCAACAGTTTGTTTTTAGGAATTCACTTATATCTGCAATATCTGCACTTTCATAATAATGAACAAGTTTCTTTTTGAACTCCGGAACATGATTCTCTGGAATCACTATTAAACCAAGACCATGACTAATCATGAAAT
>JAILOU010000047.1 GCA_024690665.1 Eubacterium sp. | reverse complement strand
TTACTTTTTCAACTAGTCAAGACTCGCTCGCGAGTCTTGCGCGCCGGATTCGGGTCTGCTTCAGCAGACAAATTCCTATCCGAATCCGTGCGCATCCTCGCGGAGCGTTTAACTCAGTCGGAGCTTGTACCCCGACTGAGTTAATTATCTCATTGTGAGATAGCCACGATAATTAGCAAGATTATTGCTTGGTGTATAATCTGCCACTGCTACCGAAATAAATCTGTGGTATGGCTTTAAGAATGGGAATGCATCCTGCTCTGCCCATGATGGTTTCGCAAGCTTCTTGGTATCTTCAACCATAACCTTATACCAGCCTGACTGATTTTCAAACCATACTTCAACAACAAAGTCCATGGTACAGTCATTGATATCTTTTTTAACATGGCTCATCAGAATTCTTGTACACTCCGGAGCTGCCTCAAAGATTGGAAGCACTTCCTCGCGAAGCCACTTCTCACCTTCTGCCTTGTCTACTCCATCCGGGAATCCGATTGAGAAGTTGAAACGATAGTTTGCTCCATCTTCAATTGTACGGCCTTTTCCCTTGATATCTTCTTCCCACCACATTGGAAGGAAACAGAAGATAAATGGATTCGCACCTTCAAACGCTGCCTTACGGGATTCGTTTCCGATATCTCCTCCTTCTTCGCCCGGCTTAGGACCTTTCTTCATCATCTCTACAGCCGCTTCCGGAAGATTTCCCTGCCATAATAAAACATCAGGTGGGAATGTCTCTGCAATCGCCTTAATCTCAAGACGTGGATCTAAATCACTTACAAGCCAGTGATGCTCTGTCAGCTGCATCTTGCAATATCCAAAACGATCTCCTTCCGGTGGGCATGGGAACGATGGATAAAATGCATACTTTGTTACATACGGCTCGAACTGTGAAATACTGTCCGGCACATGTGTTTTGTAAAGCCATCTTGTAAGATTTGGTCTGTAATCTTCTTTTGCACAGTTTACATAAATTAAACTACGCATTGGTTCAAATTTAAAATCTGCCATAACAAATACCTCCTATAGTCATAATTGGATTATATCACAGAAAATATACCCCGAGAAGAAAAAATATTGTACATATCGACTATAAGTCCATAACGAAATAGCCTATTCCATTTGATTATTAAGAAAAAAACGCTTATAATTCATCTCGTGTGAAAAAACAGAAAGGGTTTTATGAAAAATGAATACGAAAAAGAAACTACAGCCGGATGCGGATGGGTTCTTATATGGTTTAGACGATAAGGTACCAGCCGGACAGTCTGCCATCTACGGACTGCAGTATCTGGTCTATTTCCTTGCGGGAAGTGCCATTATGCCTGTCATCATTGGCGCCTACCTCGGACTGGATCAGGCACAGATTGCAGAGATGCTGCAACGAACGTTCCTTCTAAGTGGCGGAATTTCAATCTTGCAGGCACTCTTTGGGCATCGATTCCCAATTATCGACGGACCTGCCGGACTTTGGATGGGACTTTTGATTATCCTGGCAAGCGCTTCTACTTCCTTTGGCAAGGGGCTCAATGTACTTCGTACCGATATGGAATTTGGTATGATCTGCGCCGGTATCCTAGTTGTTATAATTGGTCTGACCGGACTTATGGATAAGATCTTAAAGATTTTTAATCCGATTATCAATGGAAGCTTTTTAATTCTCATGGTCTTGCAAATGAGTGCAACGGTTATGAAAGGCGCGACCGGAATTTCTTCCGGAAATATCACGATTCAGCCAAAATTTTTGCTGACCTTTATCGTCACAACCGCCATCATCGTCATTATTAATCTGAAAGCAAAAGGATTCTTGCAATCCGTAGCTACTTTAATCGGCGTTGTGTGCGGATGGATTCTGGCTTATATCCTCGGCATCTCTCCGGACTTCATTTCGTCCAATGACGGATTCATAGCAGTTCCGCAGGCATTTGCCTGGGGCAAGCCAACCATCGACTCTTCCGTCATCATCACCTGCCTGATTGGAGAGTTTGTACTATTCTCAAACTTTGCAGCAAGTATCCGTGGTATGGAAGAGATGTTACACAAACCGGCTGATCATAAGACAATTCGAAACAGTACGCTGCTGTTTGGTCTGACCGCAGCTCTCACCGGCATCTTCCCGGTAACAGGATTTGTTCCATTTGCATCAGCACCAAGCACTACAAAGTTAACTCGGGTAGCCGCAAGAGGTCCATTTATTGTGGGCGGTGTCTTTATGATGATTCTTGGAGTTGTCGCACCGGTCTGCTCCTTCTTTGCAGCCATCCCACCATCAGTCGGTTATTCCGCGATGATGATTGTATTTGCAATGATGCTGATTCAGGGCTTAAATGAATTTCGAAAAGTCGATTTTACCAACCGAGAAGGTTTTATCGTCGGCATTTCCTTTATGATTGGCGCCGGCATTATGTTTATGGATTCGACAGCATTTGCCTCACTTCCGCAGATGCTTCGTTACATCGCATCCAATGGATTAATTGTCGGATTGATTGTCGTCATCGTGTTAGACCAGGTCATCCTGCGAAAGAAAAAAACGAAATAACAATAAAAAAACTTACAGGATAAAATCCCGTAAGTTTTTTTATTGTTATCTTTCCGCTTTAGTCCACCGGACAGTTCCCGGTCTTTTCCTCCATAACGCTCATATACGCAGGACGAATAATCTTGTCGGTACATACCAGCTCTTCGATTCGATGTGCGCTCCATCCAACCACACGCGCAACAGCGAACATTGCAGTGTAAAGCTCCATCGGAATTCCAAGCATTTCATAAACGAATCCGGAGTAGAAATCTACATTCGGACTGATTTTCTTATAGGTATTCCTCTTGCCGGCAATGATATCCGGCGCAAGAAGTTCAATATTCTCATATAACTCAAGATCTTTTTGACGACCTTTTTCTTCTACCAGTTTCTCAACGTAAGACTTAAAGACACGTTCTCTCGGATCGGAAAGCGCATAAATGGCGTGTCCCATTCCATAGATTAAGCCCTTTCTATCAAAGGCTTCTTTATTCACAATCTTCTCCAGATAAGCGGCAACTTCATCCTTATCTGAAAAGTCTTTTACGTGACTTCTGATATCCTTCATCATCTCCATAACCTTGATATTGGCGCCGCCATGCTTTGGTCCTTTTAAAGAAGACATCGCTGCCGCCATGGTCGAATAAGTATCCGATCCTGTTGAGGTTACCACACGAGTGGTAAATGTCGAGTTATTACCACCACCATGCTCCATATGCAAGATCAGTGCCGTATCCAATACCTTCGCTTCAATCGGCGTATATTTCTGGTCCGGGCGAAGCAGCATCAAAATGTTCTCCGCTGTTCCAAGCTCCTGCTTTGGATGATGAATAAACATACTGTTACCGCGTTCATAGTGGTTATATGCATTGTAACCGTATACTGCAAGCAGTGGAAGTTCCGCAATCAGCTGAATGCACTGACGAAGTACATTTGGAACCGAAGTATCCTTGGCATCCTTATCATAGGACGCAAGTGTTAAAATACTCTTGGTCATGGAGTTCATAATGTCTCCCGTCGGCGCCTTCATGATGACATCACGGTTAAAATTCGTTGGCAGCGTTCTGTATTTTGCCAGAAGATCACTGAACTCCTGTCGCTCCTGTGGATTCGGGAGCTGTCCCATCAAAAGCAGATACGCAATCTTGCCAAATCCAAACTCAAGTGGTCCAAGCTGGTCAATCAGGTTCTCTACGCGATAGCCACGATACCATAATTCGCCGTCTACAAACTTCTTCTCGCCATCTACAAATTTTGTCGAAATGACTTTTGATATATTGGTAAGTCCTGTCAGTACACCGACACCCTTCTCATCACGAAGACCTCGGTATACTCCGTACTCCTCAAACAGACGAGGAGCAACTTTATCATTTTCACGACATAATGCCTCTTTGACATTTGCATATTCTGTGACTTCATTAATCATGTTATGTATCCTTCTTTTCTTTACATATTTTCCTGTGCATCATCTAGCACTTCATCAAGCTTCTTCATTAAGCCAATCAGCTCAACCATATTGTCTTTTCCAAACTTATCCAGTACGGCACCATAATAGGTCTTCGCTTTTTCAGCCTGCTGCTTCATCAGTTCCCAGCCGCCCTTGGCAATCACGGCGTAGGTTCCGTTCGATCCGTCTCCATCATGTGTCCAATAGACAAATCCGCCTTCTTGCAGTTTTCGAATCATCTTCGATGTATTGGACATCGGCATTGACATCAGTCTGGATAAATCCTCTAAATACATCTTCCCGTCACAGACGCCATTGGCTGACGCTTGCTGCGAGATATGGTATAAGGCAATATATTCCTGCAGACGAATGCCTTTTAAAATCTGCTGAAACTGATCTTTATTCACCAGATATCTACGATACGTTAACTCATTAAACAGACGTACAATTTCGTCTGCCTTCATATTCTTCTCACAGCTCATTTTTCTTGCTCACTTTCTATTCTTAAAAAAAAGCAGTCCCTACCTTAGAGACTGCTTCACCTTTGAATGCTTTATCTTTATTTTCTTGCACACTCGCCGTCGCGGCCCAATAATATATTCAGTCCGTGATCCAACTGATCGATTACCATATCCAGACTTTCCCGAACTGCTTTCGGGCTTCCCGGTAAGTTCACAATCAGTGAATCATTACGAATCACCGATACTTCTCTAGACAGCATCGCTCTTGGCGTAATCTTCATCGATCCTGCACGGATTGCTTCTGCAATTCCAGGTGCATTTCTCGTTGCCACCGCAAGCGTTGCCTCCGGTGTCACATCTCTTTTCGAGAATCCCGTACCACCGGTTGTCACAATCAGGTTCACCTGTTTTTCATCTGCCAGTCTGATTAATTCTTTTTCCAATGTCGCCTGTTCATCCGGAAGAATCATGGTCTCTGCAATCTCATAGCCCGCATGTTCCAGGATTTCTACAATTGCAGGTCCCGACAGGTCTTCGCGTTCCCCTTTAGAACCCTTATCGCTCAGTGTGATGACGGCTGCCGTAAATGGCAACTTGTTTTCAAACGGTTTTTCCGCTAATTTTTCTCCCATTTATTGTACAACCTTTCCTCATTGTGATTTTAGTCAATCCAAAGGTCATTTTACCATCATGGGATTGTATTTGCAAGTGGACCTGTGACTTAAGACAGCAGATTTAACGCAGTTTCACGATCTAGTCCCTTAAGTGCCTTTCCCAGCTCCCGATAAGTTTCGGCATGTGCTTCGTCCACGCGATATTCCTTTAGCATCTCATAGACACCCATTGCGTTGTCAAAATCATCCGCGGTCAAAAGCTCCTTAATTGCACCATACGCATCCATCAGCTGTGCCTCATCGATTAGCTCGCGCTCATCTTCTGTTTGTTCATCCGGCGCAAAGAGCCCATCAAGCGCCTGATACAAAGCCTTGTAATCATCCAGAAGCGTCGGCGTCTTACTCTTAATCTCCTCGGCGTTTTGCTCATTTCCGCATGTTTCAAGATATGCTGCATTCATGGACAGTTGCGTTGCTCCCAAAAGTCTCGCGGAACTCTTTAATGCATGCACCTGCACCGTATATTCTTTCCAGTCTTCTAAGCGGCAATAGCTCTCAATCAACTCTATCTTGTCGCCTGCATTTTCATAAACGCTCTCCGCAACATTTTGCAAAGTCTCAACTGCGCCGCAGTTTTTAATGGCCTCGTCTACATTGACACCGTCAATCCGTTTAAGACGCGTTATAAAGTCCTGCTCCACGTCTGTATACGCATTTTCCTGCACTTTTTCTTTATCATCACAGATTTCAATCTTATCTTCCGGCAGATACTCATGAATCATAAGTTCTAATTTACCGGCATCAATCGGTTTCGACAAATAATCCTGAAAGCCGTGATCAATATATGTTTCCCTTGCTCCTGAAAATGCATTTGCCGTCAGTGCAATACATGGCGTATCCGCGTTCAGATTGCCTTCTAGCTTTTTCATCTCATCAAAGGTCTCAAGCCCGTCCATCTTCGGCATACGATGATCCAGGAATATGATGTCGTATTTCGTCTCCTTCACTTTGTCTAGAAGTTCAAATCCACTCGTGGCAGTTTCTACCTGAACCTGTGTTGACTTTAGCAGATTTTTAATGACAACCAGGTTCGTCTCCGTATCATCCACCACCATAATTTTGGCACTTGGCGCACGAAAACTTTCTGTATAATTCATCATAGAAGCGAGGGATTCTTCATAGCGAAGCGTGTAATCGCCGATTGGCTTTTCATCCACCACGCCCTGCTTTAATTCAAATGAAAAGTCCGATCCTTCTCCGTACACACTCTCAACCTGCAGTTCACTATCCATCAGACCTAAAAGCGTCTTAACAATGTTCATACCAAGTCCGGTACCTTCGATGGTACGGTTTCTCTCTTCTTCAATACGCTGGAACGCAATAAATAATTTTTCAATATCTTCCTGCTTGATGCCGATTCCGGTATCTTTAACATGGACGATCAGTGCCAGCTCCTCATCCGAAATCCGCCTGTGCGACATAGACAGCGTCACGCTTCCTTCTTCCGTATATTTTACGGCATTGGTAAGCAGGTTGGTAATGACCTGTTTTAAGCGAATCTCATCTCCATGAAGCAGATATGGCATCTTCTCATCAACCTCTACCTTTACCTCAAGCCCTTTCGCCTTTGCACGCTCCGAAACCATATGGGTAAGGTCATTAAGCACGCTGCTCATGTCATAATCCACCGGAATGATTTCCATCTTGCCCGCTTCCATCTTCGTCGAATCCAGCACATCATTAATCAGGCTAAGAAGGGTATTACCGGAAGTCTTAATATCCACGGCATACTTAACCATGTCTTTATCCTTCGTCTCTCTAAGAATCATCTCGCTAAGTCCGAGTATTGCATTCAGCGGGGTCCGAAGCTCATGCGACATGGAGGACAGAAAGATTCCCTTAGCCTCATTAGCCTTCTTTTCAACTTCCAACTCATTTTGCAATGTCTGCTCTTTTTGCATCCAGTCAATATATCCGGACACTTCCTGTACCGTATCGTTAACTGCTGTGTACAAATCCTCAATTTCGTCATGCGTCACAACATTAAGCTTCGCCACTTTGGTTGCATACTTTTGGCGATCCTCACGCGAATGTTCCGAAAAATCACGCATGGCCTCAGACATCTGCTTAATCGGGCGAACCATTCTTCCCTGTGCGTATATATTTGCAAATAGAATAACCGGAATCGCCGCATTGATCAGCATCAGGATTAATTTAATATCGAATACAAGTGCGGCCAGATTATAGACAAATGTATACTCTCCGGTATCGTTATCATCATTCCTGTAATTTTCCCGAAATTCATCCAAAAGAGTAAAAAGATCAAGCTGCGAATCGGTATCCTCATCTTCATCTGCACTCAGGATTGTGAAACTGACATCCGTTCCGTCGCTTCCTTCTAACACGTTGCCCATACTTGGCAAAAGCGAATTGGAAAACCACGCTCCCGCCAGGCAAAGCACTACTGCCTCAGCGGCAATCAGTGTAACAATCTTCCAGCTCAGCTTGCTCGCCTTCAAACTTGCAATCATGCTGACCCTTTTTTGCTGACGATTCTTAAGCTTTGTGAACTTGCGAAGATAGTCCATGCCTCTTTTTAGCCACCGATTCATACTAATCAGCATAACAGGGCCGACCGTCTGCATTGCCGCAATTGTAAGACTTGCCGTAAGGACTCCCCAAAAAGTACTGGTTTCATCCTCACTCCAGGTAAATAAAAGCGAAATTGCAAATGTCACCACCAACACCACAATATAATACCCAACCAAAAACCGTGCCATGACCTTCGACTTATGTTCGTATTCCGTTCCGCTAAACAACTCCGTCAAGATAATACTTGGCAGATAGACACTCATCAAATATGCCGATTCAGGCTGTATCACAACATGCGCAACAAACACCGCAGTGAACAATCCAATCGTATAGACGTTCGAATATACATTTGTCAAAAACATGAAGATCATGGAAATCACCATAATCATCCATATGTTATTAAGCATACTGGTGCTTTTATACATCATCCACATAAAGATGACAATTGCTGCCGCAATAAACAAAACAACCCTGATTACCATATCAATCCGTTTTTGCTTTAGCATCTGTTGATACCGGATATATTCTTCGTGTTCTTTCATCATCCATCACCCACCTTGCCTGTATAAAAAGAGCCGAGCACCACATCGATGCCCGACCCTTTCCTCTTACCAGTCACTATTATACGACTATCTCTTAGTCGGCTGTCGTCGTATCTTCTGTATCTTCCTCCGTTGTCGTCTCATCATCCGTATCAGAAGAATCATCTTCGCTTAATTCTTCGATATATGTTTCTGCCGTTGATGCTCGTGACGTATTTGGATAAAGTTCAATCACTCGTTTATAGTATTTAATCGCCTTCTTTGTTTCTTCCAGATGGCGATAAGACTGTGCCAGATAGTAAACTGCATATCCATCCTTGTATTCTTCATCAAGATCTACAATCTCCTGGAATGCCTCTGCTGCGTCTTCATAATTGTATCTGTTATATGCCGAATATCCGGTCGAATACAGCTCAGAAAGTTTTTCCTCATTTACTTCTTCTGAAATAGTCTCATAGATTGTCTGTGCATCGTCACTAAGATGCTTTTTCTTTACATTCTCAAGTGCTTCTGCTGCAGTATCTAAATCCTTTTCTTCATAAGCTTCATACGCCTTTAACAGATAGTCATATGATGTGAGCTTGTTATCTCCGGAATCCACCTCTTCTTGCAGTGATTCATTCTCTTTTTCAAGACTTTCAATCTCTGCTTCTAACGAACTAATCGTTTCGTCTTTCGTTGTGATGGTGTCATTGGCTTCGCTAACTGCTGTATTACTTTCTGACTTTGCCGCCTGTTTTACACTTGGAACAACCAAAAATGCTGTAACAAGCACACCAATAATAATACCGAGAACAATATTTAAGACCGTCATCCCCGCTGTCGTCTCTCGAAATGTCATCTTCGGTCGAATAACGGTTTCATTCCCGTTTTTATAAGTCACCAGTTCATCATTTTTCTTGGAAATGCTTTTCTTTCCATCCAGATGAAGTTGCTTTCTGACTTCTTTCATGTAAGAGAGAGTCGTTACATTATGTGCATCAATCTTAAACGCACTCTTTAAGGTTGCTCTCGCTTTTTGATATTCACCCCCATGAATGTAAAGCAGCGCAAGAAGCTGATAAGCTCTTACAAAATGCGAATTCATGGAAATTACCTTCTTAAGCTGAATAATTGCAAGATCATAACTTTCCTGATGACAGTACATCAGTGCCTGGTTGTATTTTTTAATCGTCTTATTAACCGTCTCAAGCTGATTTTGATTGTTCTGCACCCGGCTTAAATACTGGTCTGCAACATTGTCATTCGGATTAAGATTCTTAGATACAACCCATTCTCCAATTGCAGAAACCACTTCACCCATTTCATAATAAACAAGGCCAAGCAGATTTCTTGCATCCGTATGTTTTTTATTAAATTTTAATGCTCGCTGAAGATCCTCAATTGCTCCCGAAAGATCTCGAACTTCCGCTCTTTCAAGCGCTTCATTGTAATAAAACTCAGCGGTATTCATCAGCTTTTTATATACTTTTACCTGCAACCCACATTTCGGACATACAATGTCTTTTCCCAGAGTTGCTCCACAACTATAACATTCCATGTCTTACCTCAATTGATTACTATTTCTTGTCGCTTCTTTTGTCATTTCCTGTAAAAGATCCGTCATATCGCTAAGATCTTTATTGTAAATAGAATCTTCCGCTTCTTCTACCTCAATGCTGGGTTTGAATTTCTTTAATTCTTCTTCGAATTTAATCATACTTTACTCCTTTTTAATAGCAACAAAATGGAAGAATCTTACATTCTTCCATTTTATGACTTGTGTACTTTTTAAACCCCTCATCAGATTCGTTACACTTATGATATCTGTCGTCCCGAACCTAGACGTTCAAGCACAATCTTATCATTCTTCCTAACGAGTCTGCAAAAGACTTCTTTTTGTCTAATCTTTGTTCTGATTTCATCAATACGTACGCTGACTCTTGGATATAGCCCCGCGGTAACATTAATAATCGCCGTTGCACCCTTCTCCATCGTTTCATTACAACGCTGCAGTTTTGCACGTTCTCCCGCAATAATAGAAGTATCTCTGATTCTTGCTCTGAGAAGCTGCATACGCCTTGGGTCTTCCCTCATCGATACGCCATGATTTTTTTCATATTCTTCAAACGCGTTCAACGCCTGATTAATCTTATCAAGTTCTTGCTCTGTTGTCGAAATCTTTGCCTGCAAAGCTGCAATCTGACTTAGCAGTTCTGCTTCTACACCAACTCCAACATGTGTTTCCACCTCGGTATCATTACCAATATTAACCGCATCAATTCCGGCAAGTGCCGTTACAAAGCCACCAATAATCTGGCCATGTTTTCCGGTTAGAATCACTTTCTCACCGGCCTTTATCGTACAGTCAATCATGGAATCCGTTTCCACATTACCATCCGCTTCAACGGTAACATATTCCATATATTTTGAGACCACATTACCTTTTGTGATAATACGGCCTTCGTATCCACCCTTGATTCCGTTACGAACAACAACATCCTTACCGGCCTCAATTACGGCACCTTCCATAATTCCATCAACCGTTACCGACTCCGTCGCTGTAATCGAAGCACCCGTGCACACATTACCATGTACAATAACATCACCGGAAAAATTGATATTACCGGATACCAAATCGATATTTCCATAGATCTCATAAACCGGAAGAATTGTAATACGATCACGATGCATCTCAACCTTACCGTCAATCTGCGCGATATAACTACAATTATCCTCCGAACGTTCAAATCCTTTTCCCTTCAGCGGCGGAAGCTCCTTACAAATCTTAGGTGCAATTCTTGCCCCCTTAACCGTAATTCCTTCCGTTCCCTGAACTGCCGGATAATAATGTACTATCTCCTGACCCTGAACAACAGTTTCTATCAGCGTGACGCCCCAATAGTCCACGCTTCCATCATCGTTCTCCTTTGGTGCTCTTGAAATATCCTGCTTGAATTTGTAGACGAAATATCCGTCTTTTCCCTCCTTTACAGGTCTTCCTCTCGCCACCGTAAGGCGAACTCCATACATCTCCTTGGCAATAATAGATTTTAGAATTTCTTCATCAATCCCATTAATAATTCCATTGGCATGCAGAAAGGATCGTAGTTCTTCAATTGTATAAGCCGGCTCTCCCAAAGCGGGCGGTGGAAGCTGTATATAGGCTTCCATGTCATCATACGTGACACCGACCACAGGTTTTACCAATCGTGTCGCCATCTTTTCTCTCGCCTCATTGCATTGAATGTTTTTTGCCACAACGTCCTGTCACCAATTCTTTGTCTTAAATCTTTGGATTATTCAGACAGTTTGGCATAGTAATATAGTATTCAATGTATATTTTATCAGTTTTTCAGCCAACTTTCAACAAAATTCGTACCTTTTTCCTATTCGCAATATTCAGGTTCTATTCTTCGTTTAAAAAGTGCTTTATCTACGCGTCTTTTTCCTGTAACACACCGGTTCTGTACGCATTAAGCAGCTGCGTTAAGCCTTCAATATTCGCACGTACTTCGCGTCCGATATCCGTATCTGCCACAAGTTTTCGCCTTACAACCTTCTCCACAAGAATCTGATCCGAGTGAATATCCAACTCTTCCCTTACTGCCTTATCAACCGATACAAATGGTTCATGTGCAGCAAGCATCATTCCATAAGAGTTATACACCAGCGTATAGCCGGCAATTCCTGTCTTTCCCTGATAAGCCTTAGAATAACCGCCGTCAATCAAAAGCAGTTTACCGTTACACTTAATCGGAGACTCGCCCTTCTTTTGTTCCACCGGCACATGACCGTTCACGATGTGGCTGTCCTTACCGGATAAACCAAATTCCTTCATAATTCGCATAACGACTTCTTCATCTTCCATCAGTTTATAGTATGGATTCTTCGGCTCCTTATGCGTGGCTTTATCCGCAATAAAATAACGTTCAAATGTCGTCATCTTGCCTTTTCCAAAGACAGGAGAATTCTTATTCTCCCAGATATACCACATCAGATCCATTCCCTTTTTCTTTTCAACCGGATCCAGAGAATAGTATGCCTTTCTGGCATAACTTTCCAGCACATCATACAAAGCTTTTCCGCTGTACTTCTTACCATATATCTCAACTTCCTTAAAGGAACCATCTTCATTCAGTGGCACACAGCCGTGATACAAAAGGTTATCATTGTAGACCTTGTAAAGATTTCCCTTTGAATACAAAAAGCGAATATGTCTTTGTAATTTTTCACATCCGATAAAGCACTTTCTAAGATGTTCTACCACCTCGGCTTCTTCTTCCGATAACTTAAACGGATCTTTTGGATCAAGTGTCGGGAAGTTCGTGTCCAGCAGCGGATATTCCTTTCCTTCCACCATAACGGTTCCCTTCTCAAGATCCATGGTATTCATAATCATACGCTCATTCATATCAAAGTCCGGATGCTCAAGCATCTTTTGTCCTTCCAGCTTAAACTGAATGACCGCAATGGCCTTATGCATCTTCTTATCGAGCTCCGCATCCGTTGCATCATACTCATCTTCTCTGTAATTTAGTTTAAAGCAATCACATGGATCGTCCGCATAAGTATTCAGCGCAAGCTTTACAAGCGGAATCATATTGATTCCATAACCATCCTCAAGGACATTTAAATTACCGTATTTTGCAGAAATACGAAGCAAATTGGCCATACAGCAGGTCTCTCCTGCCGCAGCTCCCATCCAGATCACATCGTGGTTTCCCCACTGAATGTCTACGGAGTGATGTGCCATTAAGGTATCCATAACATCATATGGACGCGGTCCTCTGTCATAGATATCACCAAGCACATGCAGATGATCTACAACAAAACGCCGGATAACTTTACACATACCAACGACCAGTTCTCTGGCTCTTCCCGTTACGATGACGGAATTGATTATCTCATTGTAGTAAGCTGTCTGATCCGACATCTCAATTCGTCCCGATAACAACTCTTCCAGAACATATGCAAAATCCTTCGGAAGAGACTTTCTTACTTTGGATCTTGTATACTTTGAAGACGCTGCTCGGCACAATCTAATCAGACGATAAATCGTCACCTTGTACCAATCTTCCTCATTATTTTCATCTGCCAGAATCAGATCCAGTTTTAATTCCGGATAATAAATAAGAGTGGCCAGTGTCCGCTTTTCAGCTGCAGACAAAGAATTGCCGAATTCATCCTCAATCTTTCGGCGGATTGCACCTGAACCATTTTTCAGCACATGCTGAAACTGTTCGTATTCTCCATGAATATCCGTCAGAAAATGTTCCGTTCCCTTTGGCAGATTCAAAATTGCCGATAGATTAATAATCTCTGTGGCAGCCTGCGCAATCGTTGGAAACTGCTTAGCCAATGTTCGCAAATATAGATCGTTATCTACTTTAAAACTTTTCCCCATACCGATACTCCTTACCTGTTCGTTTTATATAACAAAAATATTTTAACATAAAAAAGTGTTGTTGCCTTACGCAACAACACATTTTTTTAAATCTTTATCGATTCTTAATAACATCGCTCATATCATAAAGGCCTGCACCTTTTCCCTTCAGGTACTTCGCTGCTTCAATTGCCCCTTTGGCAAATACACCCTTAGAATAAGCGGTATGATGAAATTCAATTACTTCATCCGGACCTGCAAACAGCACTTCATGCTGTCCAACAATATTTCCTGCACGAACTGCGGAAATTCCGATTTCTTTTTGTTCACGTTTCTTACGTTCCTGAGAACGGTCAAACTTGTATGCATAATGCTCTGAAAGACCTTCATTCACACTGTCTGCAAGTGCAAGTGCGGTTCCGCTTGGAGCATCTAATTTCTGATTGTGATGACGCTCTACAATTTCACAATCGAATCCGGCTGCGCCAAGTACACTTGCGGCCTGCTTTAAAAGTTCCATCAGGGTATTAATACCAAGTGACATATTTGCAGACTTTAATACTGCAACCTTCTTAGCCGATTCTTTAATCTTATCATTTTGCGCATCAGAAAGACCGGTTGTACATACAATCACCGGAAGCTGCTTTTTCACACAGGTATCGAGCAGTCCGTCAATTGCCTGCACTGCCGCAAAATCAATTACAACATCTGCTTCCACATCACACTCAGCAATTGTCTTAAACACCGGATAGGTGTTCTCAATATGATCGGATACATCAACGCCGGCTACGATTTCTACATCCTCGTCCTGTGCGCAAAGCTGTGTAATTACCTGTCCCATATGACCGTTACAGCCATGCATAATAACTCTTGTCATGTCCGTTTCCTCCATCGCGTGTCTCATCTACTTAAGCAAGTTTCAAACCAAAATCCTTCATTGCTGCCTTAAGGCCTTCTACATGACCTTCTTCAAGCTGTGTAAGCGGCATACGAAGTGGTCCGACATTCAATCCCATAAAGTTCATTGCTGCCTTAACCGGAATTGGATTCACCTCACAGAATAACTGCTTGATAAGCGGATAAGCCTTAAGCTGCATATCCATTGCCTTCTTGGTATCGCCTTCTAAGAAGCTCGTGCACATATCATGTACATACTGCGGAGCCACATTAGAAAGAACAGAGATAACACCAAGTCCACCAACTGACATAAGTGGAATTACCTGATCATCATTACCGGAATACATCTCAAGCTTACCATCTGTAAGACTCATGGTGTGAACACCCTGCTCGATGTTACCTGTAGCATCTTTCATACCGACAATGTTTTCCTTTGTATTAAATAAGGTTGCAGCTGTGTCAGGAAGAATATTACATCCTGTACGTGAAGGTACGTTATACATTACGATTGGTACCTTAATCGCATCTGCAATCATAGAATAGTGCTTAATTAATCCGCCCTGTGTTGCTTTATTGTAATAAGGAGTAACAACCAATACACCGTCAACACCTGCATTCTCAGCATCCTGTGACAATTCGATGGCTGTTTGTGTGCAATTAGAACCTGTACCTGCAATCACCGGAATACGCTTCTTGGTAAAATCAACCGCGGCCTTAATCACCTTCTTGTGTTCATCCATTGTAAGTGTTGATCCTTCACCGGTAGTTCCTGCAATAACAATACAGTCAGTGCCGCCGGCAATCTGCATCTCGATGATTTCCTCGAGCTTGTCATAATTGACCTCCAGGTTGTCTTTCATCGGTGTTACAATTGCAATACCTGCGCCCTTAAAAATTGACATTTTCCTATTCCTCCTAAATCGTCTAACAAATTTCCAAACTTTATACTACTACTCAACTGTAATATTGTAAATATCTGTTGCCGCATCTCTAATCACATCATCAAGAAATCGTCCGGTAAGTACCAGTTCAATCCCTTCCGGCTTAGCTTCGAACAAGTTCTTCACCTCTTCTTCGCTAATCAGTCCGCTGTGAACAAGACCTAAAAACTCATCTAAGACAAGCAGTTCGCAGCTTCTTGTTGACATAACCTTCTTGGCAAAATTGATTCCATTTTTCATATTCATACATTCTTCCTGTTTTTCCTTTTCAGAAAGATCGTTGAAATTCTGATTACTTCTTTGAAAACGGAAATACTTTAATTCCGGTTCCATACGGGTAAAATATTCCGCATTGAACTCATTCGCTCCCTTAAAGAACTGAATGAAATTGGTGCTGATCCCACGGCTTGCAGCATCCACGGCTTTTCCTAGTGCAACCTGTGTCTTGCCACGGCCTTCGCCATAATACACCGTTATATGATCATAGTCCCTCATGATAAAGTCCTCCTCCGGTTCGCATTCCGCAAAATGCTTCCTGTCTAAAATCACATAGATCCCCATCATTTTTAAAGTACAACTAAAGATAGCACAAACAACCTTAAAATGCAAATATTTATGCTTTCCCTTGCACACCTCGATTTTTATTGCTATAATGAATCGTTAGTGCGTAAGAAAACCGTAAACAAACCTATTATAATAGAAAGAAGGCTTACTCATATGCAAACAACAAGAGAGGATATTCGTAATATTGCGATCATTGCACACGTAGACCACGGCAAGACTACACTGGTAGACGAGCTGCTTAAGCAAAGTGGTGTATTTCGTGCCAACCAGGAAGTACAAGAACGTGTCATGGACTCCAATGACATCGAGCGTGAGCGTGGAATCACGATTCTTTCCAAGAATACAGCAGTATTTTATAAGGATACAAAGATTAACATTATCGATACACCGGGTCATGCTGACTTCGGCGGCGAAGTAGAGCGTGTACTGAAGATGGTAGACGGCGTAGTACTTGTCGTAGACGCATTTGAAGGCGCTATGCCACAGACCAAATTCGTACTGATGAAGGCACTTGCACTAGACCTTCCGGTTATTGTCTGCATCAACAAAATCGACCGTCCGGAAGCACGTCCTGACGAAGTCATCGACGATGTGCTTGAACTGTTCATGGACTTAGACGCTTCTGATGAGCAGCTTGACTGCCCATTCATCTATGCATCTGCCCGTGATGGTTATGCCATGAAAGATTTAAATGATGAAAGAAAAGATATGATTCCTCTTTTCGAAACCATCATCGACTATATCCCGGGACCAACCGGAGACCCGGAAGAAAATACACAGGTTCTGATTTCCACCATCGATTACAACGAATATGTGGGACGTATCGGAATCGGCAAGGTTGACAACGGTTCGTTAAAAGTGAACCAGGAAGCCGTTGTTGTCAACCACCACGATCCGGACAAACAAAAGAAAGTCCGTATCAACAAGCTCTATGAATTTGACGGATTAAACAAAGTAGAAGTAAATGAAGCCAAGATTGGTTCTATCGTAGCTGTATCCGGTATCGCAGACATCCATATCGGAGATACCATCTGTGCTCCGGAAGACCCTAAGCCAATCCCGTTCCAGAAGATTTCAGAGCCAACTTTGTCCATGAACTTTATTGTAAATGACTCTCCATTTGCCGGACAGGAAGGTAAGTATGTAACTTCCCGTCACTTAAAGGATCGTCTGCTCAGCGAGCTGAACACTGACGTATCCCTTCGCGTGGAGGAAACCGAAAGCACCGACAGTTTCAAAGTATCCGGTCGTGGTGAATTACATCTGTCCGTTCTGATTGAGAACATGCGCCGTGAAGGCTATGAATTCGCTGTCAGCAAGGCAGAAGTATTATATAAAGAAGATGAAAACGGAAAGCGCCTCGAGCCTATGGAACAGGCCTATATCGATGTGCCGGAAGACTTTACCGGCGCTGTTATCGAAAAGCTTAGCCAGCGTAAGGGAGAACTTCAAAACATGTACCCAATCAGTGGTGGCTATACTCGTCTTGAGTTCAAGATTCCTTCAAGAGGATTGATTGGTTATCGTGGTGAATTCTTAACCGATACCAAGGGTAACGGAATCATCAACACCATCTTCGACGGTTATGAACCATTCAAGGGCGAAATCGCTTATCGTAAGACCGGTTCATTAATTGCATTTGAAACAGGCGTATCCGTAACTTACGGACTGTTCTCCGCACAAGACCGCGGAACCTTATTTATCGGAGCCGGTGAAAAGGTCTATGGCGGTATGGTCATCGGACAGTGTGCGCGTGCCGAGGACATCGAACTGAATGTCTGCAAGAAAAAGCACCTGACCAACACCCGTACTTCATCTGCCGATGAAGCTTTAACCCTTGTTCCGCCAAGAGTTTTAAGTCTTGAACAGGCAATCGACTTTATCGACACGGATGAACTTCTTGAGGTAACTCCGGAATCGCTTCGAATCCGTAAGAGAATCCTGGATCCAACCTTAAGAAAACGTGCCGGATTCAATAAGAAATAACAAATAAAAAGCTAATCATCAGGTCAATCCTGACGATTAGCTTTTTTCTTTCTTCCGCCCGGTGTCACAACAACATCAAGAGGCACATCATATTCCTCATGCACAACGCTTAGCGCCATCTGCACATCGAATGCAACCCCAACCTTAAGAACATCCGGATGCGCCGCAAAAAAACGGTCGTAATAACCTTTTCCGTAGCCCATACGATAACCATCTGCATCAAAGACGAGTCCCGGTGTCAGCACCGCCACTTTTTTCTGCTCAAAAGCAAACGGTTCGCAGCCTTCTTTTGGCTCCATTACATGAAAACAGCCTTCTTCAAGCTGCGAGAAGGAGCTAATCTTATAAAATACAATTTCCTCACCTTCTACCTTCGGCAAGGCAAGTTCGTCTCCCTTAAGCAGCACTTCTTCCATAAATGAAACAAGGGATGCCTCGCTGCCAAGTGGATAAAAGGCAAGAAAGGCATCCGCTTCATATTCTGAAAACAGCTGCTTTAACTGCTCGCATATCTGCTCGGAAAAGACCTGTCTTTCTTCCTCTAAAAGAGCATTCCTCTTCTGTGCAAACTGCGCGCGCTGCTGTTTTTTATTCATCATTGTTTCTCCTACTGATAACTGTCATACAGACGCTTAAATGCCGGAATTGAGTTCTTTACAACCTCATACGGTACGCAATAAGAGATTCGTACCCATCCCGGTCCATAGAACGCTTTTCCCGGTGCCATAAGCAGACGTTCCTTCTTCGCCTTCTGGCAAAATTCCCAGTCATCCTCTTCGAGCGCTCTCATAAACAGATAGAACGCACCATCCGGGCGAATACACTCATAACCAATCTCGGTCAAAGAATCATACAAAAGATTTCGGTTCTTCTCATAGATGGTGACATCAACTGCTGCATCAACGCACTTTAACAGCATCTTCTGCTGCAAAGAAGGCGCATTGACATAGCCCATGTAACGCATAGAAGCCGTAAGCCCCGCAAAGACATCCTCAGCATCTGCCATCTTAGGCGACAGCGCCGCATAACCGATTCTCTCACCCGGAATTGACAAGGTCTTACTGTAAGAATAAACAATAATTGTATCGTCATAGTAATCCGGAATAAACGGAATCTGGATGCCATAAGATAACTTTCGATATGGTTCATCAGAAATCAGATAGATTGGATGACCATATTTTTCTTCCATCTCACGCAGCACATCAGCCACCATCTGAATAGACTCTTCGGTATATACCGCACCGGTTGGATTATTCGGAGTATTAATCAGCACGATACGTGTTTTATCCGAAAATGCCTCGCGAAACGTCTTCTCATCCGGCTGCAGTGTCTTTTGATCGCACAGTGCAGGTACCAGTTTTCCATAAAGCGTCTCTACATAACTTTTATATTCCCAGAAATAAGGAGCAAATGTAATCACTTCATCTCCTGCATCAAGCAGTGTATTACACAAAAGTGCAATTGCAGAAGCGGCTCCCGATGTCATACAGATATTTCCCACTTCATAAGAAGTGCCATACTTTCCGTTCAGATAATCCGCAACGCACTGTCTGACTTCCGGATGTCCCACATTACTTGGATAACCGTGAAGTGCTAAGGCAGGCTCCGTATCAAGAACCTCCTTCATCGTCTCATTGACAATAGCCGGTGGCTCTACCGATGGATTACCAATACTGAAATCGAAGATATTCTCCTTACCGTAAATTGCAGCAAGCTTCTTACCTTCCTCAAAAATATCACGAATCGAAATCGCCTCTTCCAAGGACTTTTGCATACGTTTTGAAATCATATTCCTTATCCTCTCCAAAATCAAAATATCAATGGTTATTATTGCACTTTAAAGCGCTAAAGTCAACCATTTTGGCACGAGTGCCTTACATATTTTTGATTCTGTCGAGTGCTGCAAGGGAATTTTCGTAAGTTCCAAATGCTGTCAGTCTGAAATATCCTTCACCGCTTGGACCAAATCCCGATCCCGGAGTTCCAACCACATTGGCGCGATTTAACAGATCATCAAAGAATTCCCAGCTTGTCATGTTGTTTGGTGTCTTCAGCCAGATATATGGAGCATTCACGCCTCCAAATACTGTATAACCGGCATCTGCAAGACCTTTTTTAATGGCAGCTGCATTCTTCATATAATAGGCAACCTGTTCTTTTAACTGTGCTTTTCCTTCCGGTGAATATACAGCTTCTCCGGCTCTTTGCTGAATATATGGTGCACCATTGAATTTGGTTCCGTGACGACGCGCCCACATATCATGAAGTGATGCGTTGCCACTCTTTAATTCCTTTGGCACTACCGTATAGCCAAGACGTACACCGGTAAATCCGGCGTTCTTGGAAAAACTCTTAATTTCAATCGCACAGGTTCTTGCACCTTCGCATTCATAGATAGAATGTGGCACATCTTCTTCTGAGATATAAGCCTCATAAGCCGCATCATAGATGATGACTGCGCCGACCTTATTGGCATAGTCCACCCATTCTTGCAGCTGTGACTTGGTAAGGGTTGTTCCGGTCGGATTGTTTGGACAACACAGATAAATCATCTGCGGTGTTTCCTTTGGAAATTCCGGCACGAAATTGTTCTCCATCGTTGTTGGCATATAGATGACATCACTCCAGGTCTCTGTCTTTGGATCGTATGTACCGGTTCTGCCTGCCATGACATTGGAATCTACGTATACCGGATAAACCGGATCACATACTGCAATCTTCGCATCTGCGGAAAATAGTTCCTGAATATTACCGGAGTCTGATTTTGCCCCATCCGATACAAAGATTTCATCTGCTGCAATATCACAGCCTCTTGCCTGATAATCATTTTTTACAATTGCATTACGCAAAAACTCATAGCCAAGATCCGGTGCATATCCCTGGAACGTGTCGGCATGACCCATTTCGTCTACTGCTTTATGCAGCGCATCAATAATTGCCGGTGCAAGCGGCTGTGTGACATCGCCGATTCCAAGGCGGATAATCTCCTGATCCGGATGAGCCGCAGCAAAGTCACTGACTTTTTTTGCGATGTTGCTGAACAAATAGCTTCCCGGAAGCTTTAAATAATTCTCGTTTACCTGAAACATGTTTTTTTCCTCCATAAATCATATATTGTTTGTATATTCTGTTTCCTTAACCATCCATCATACTAATAATCATCTGCGCCGTCTCCGTAAGCGAAGTGGCGGAGTCCATACTCGTCTTTTGCAGATATTTATGTGCCTGCTCCTCGCTGAGCTGGTTTCGTTCCATCAGGATATGTTTTGCCTGATCGATGATTGCCTGCTCTTTGGCGCTTCTTTTCTTAGGCTGCGCCTTAATCTTCTTGCGTCGTCTTTCAATGGCATATGCCATCATCTCAAGCGTACTTAGAAACTCATGCACCTTAAGCGGCATCGAACAAGACACAATATTTCTCTCAAAATCATCAAATAAAACTGCTTTTGATGTAATCAGTAACATTTCAAAATTAGCCGGCATATATGGCACAATTTCTTCACACGGCATATCCACAAACCGGTATCCACAAACCAGGATTCCATATTCTAAGTCATGCATCTTGCCAATTGCCTGACCACCGGTTGTACACACCGCTGCGACATCATATCCATTTTTCACCAGCACATTTCGAATGTTTCTTGCGACTTCGGGCTTCGGAAATGCTACCACTATGCTTAACATCTGTGCACCATTCCTCTCTGTGTGCCGGCCTAGTATTTATAAAGATACTCGTCCAATTCCCATTTTGTAATCTGTTCACGATATTCCAGCCATTCTGCTTTCTTTGCAGTAATGTACTTTTTGGAAATATGAGAACCGAGTACATCCTTGATAAATGAATCCTTTTCCAGTTCTCTGACTGCCAAAAGAAGATTCTCCGGCAGATATCCGATTCCTCTGTTTTCGAGTTCTTCTTCTGACATCTCGAATACATTCTCATTAACCGGTGCAGGCGGTTCAATCTTATTGCGGATTCCATCCAATCCGGCCTCTAAGCAAACAGCCAGACACAGATACGGGTTCGCTGCAGGATCCGGACAACGAAGTTCCACTCTTGTCGATGCTCCACGCGATGCCGGAATTCGAATCAGCGGACTTCTGTTAACCGTTGACCACGCAATATGATTCGGTGCCTCAAATCCCGGTACCAGTCTCTTATAAGAATTAATCAGTGGATTGGTAATTGCTGTCATACCTTTAATATGCTTCATCAGTCCACCAATAAAATAATAAGCTTCCTTACTAAGTCCAAGTTCATCATCCTTGTCCTCGAAGATGTTCTTGCCATCTTTAAACAGCGACATATTAATATGCATTCCGGAACCGGCAATGCCGTACTTCGGCTTTGGCATAAATGTCGCATACATACCATGACGCTTGGCAATCGTCTTAACTGTCAGCTTAAATGTCATAATATTGTCAGCCGCATGCATAGCTTCTTCGTATTTAAAATCAATCTCATGCTGCGCCGGTGCCACCTCATGATGAGAAGCTTCAATCTCAAATCCCATATCTTCAAGCGAAAGAACCATATCACGTCTCGTATTTTCACCCAAATCGATTGGACCTAAATCAAAATAACCCGCGCGCTCATGTGAAATCGTGGTCGGCTGACCTTCCTCGTCTGTGTGGAATAAGAAAAATTCACACTCCGGTCCAACATTAAAGGTATAACCATCCTTTGCCGCGTCTTCAATTGCTCTTCTTAAGATATAACGAGGATCGCCTTCAAACGGCTCCTGGTTTGGTCGGTAAATATCGCAGATAACACGGGCAACCTTGCCTTGCTGCGGTCTCCATGGAAACACCTCAAAGGTCTCAAGATCCGGAATCAGATACATATCGGACTCTTCAATACGCACAAATCCGTCGATGGATGAGCCGTCGAACATGCACTTGTTGTTCAGTGCTTTATCAAGCTGACTTGACGTGATGGCAACATTTTTCAGCTGTCCGAACATATCTGTAAACTGAAGGCGAATAAACTCCACACCTTCTTCTTCTACCATTCTGATAATATCTTCTTTTGTATATCTTCCCATATTGTTACTCCTTCTATTGATAACTGTTAATTTTTTCTAATACTTCTTCTAATTGTAAATGTCCGCCAAAGGTATCCATGGCACTTCCGATTGTGACATTGATCCTGCCATGTCCAAGCCGGTAGATGGTATCGATATCTTCCATCGACGAAATCCCTCCAGCATAGGTCAGCGGAATCTTTCCCCAGGCGCCAAGCATCTGTGCCAGTTCGTGTTCAATACCGCTATTTTTCCCTTCTACATCCACCGCATGGATCAGGAATTCATCTGCATAGCTGCTTAATTCATCCAAAAATCTCTCACAGATGATTTCGTTCGTAAACTTCTGCCAGCGATCAGTCACAACATAGTAGTCATCACCCTTCTTTCGAGCACTGACATCAAGTACCAGATGTTCCTTTCCCACTGCCTTTGTTAACTCCTGTAATCTGTCGTAATTAATCTTACCATCAGAAAATACATAAGACGTTACAATTACGTGCGAAGCGCCGGCTGCAATAAATTCGCCTGCGCAATCCGGCGTAATGCCGCCGCCTACCTGCATCCCTCCGGGATATGCCTTAAGTGCGGACACAGCCTGCTGTTTGGTCGCCTCATACTCCGGCGTTCCCTTCTTATCAAGCAGAATAATATGTCCTCCGGTAATGTGTTTCTTCTTATATAATAGGGCAAAATCTGCAGCCCCTTTTTCCGAAACAAAATTCTCCTTTACCTGTGATGAAGCATCGGTAATAGAACTTCCAACAATCTGCTTCACCTTACCTGCATGAATGTCAATACATGGTCGAAACTGCATAATTCGATTCTCCTAACTGTCAGTTTTTTCCATTGTAACATAAAAAAAGACAATGCGCCCCTAAGTGAGACGCCATTGTCCACAAAAAATCATACCATACTTTCTTAAAATTGTGAACTTATTTTATTGACTAAAGTATTTAACTTTGCTAAACTTACTAAAATCCCTTAATTAAAGGTAAATTGGTGCATTTTGCACCTTTAATAATAAATACATTTTACGAAAGAGAGGAATAGAAAATGGCTCGAATTATCGGCGAAGGAATTACTTTTGATGACGTACTCTTAGTTCCGTCTTATTCAGAAGTAACCCCAAACATGGTTGACCTTACTACTTATCTTACAAAATCCATCAAACTCAACATCCCTATGATGAGTGCTGGTATGGATACCGTTACGGAACACAGAATGGCAATTGCAATGGCACGTCAAGGTGGTATCGGTATTATTCACAAGAACATGTCAATCGAACAACAGGCGGACGAGGTCGATAAGGTAAAGCGTTCAGAGAATGGCGTTATCACAGATCCATTTTTCTTATCCGCAGATCATACACTTCAAGATGCAGACAATCTGATGGCAAAATACAAGATTTCCGGTGTCCCGATTACCAAAGACGACGGAACCTTAATCGGCATCATCACAAACCGTGACTTAAAGTTTGAAGAAGATTATTCTAGAAAGATTTCTGAATGCATGACAAGCGAGAACTTAAGCACAGCTCCGGTTGGAATTTCGTTAGAAGATGCCAAGAAGATTCTTGCCAAGTCCAGAAAGGAAAAGCTTCCAATCGTAGATGATGACTTTAAGCTTCGTGGACTCATCACCATCAAAGATATCGAAAAACAGATCAAGTATCCAAACTCAGCAAAGGACGCACAGGGTCGTCTCTTATGCGGCGCCGGTGTTGGTTTCACTGCCAACATGATGGACCGTATTGCAGCCCTCGTAGAAGCGCATGTTGATGTTATCGTTTTAGATTCTGCTCATGGTCATTCTAAGAATGTTATCGAAGCAGCTGCCAGCATTAAGAAGAAATATCCTGACCTTCAGGTTATCGCAGGTAATGTTGCAACAGGAGAAGCTACCAAGGCATTAATCGATGCCGGTGTAGATGCTGTTAAGGTTGGTATCGGACCTGGTTCTATCTGTACAACCCGTGTCGTTGCCGGTATCGGTGTTCCACAGATTACGGCTGTTATGGATTGCTACGAAGCTGCCAAGGATTCCGGCGTTCCAATCATCGCTGATGGTGGTCTTAAGTATTCCGGTGATATGGTGAAGGCTCTTGCAGCCGGCGCTAACACCTGTATGATGGGTAGCATGTTCGCAGGTTGTGATGAAGCACCTGGAACATTTGAATTCTATCAGGGAAGAAAGTTCAAGGTATATCGTGGCATGGGCTCTCTTGCCGCTATGGAAAATGGAAGCAAGGATCGTTACTTCCAGGAGGATGCCAAGAAACTTGTTCCGGAAGGCGTAGAAGGTCGTGTAGCTTATAAGGGTTCCGTAGAAGATACTGTATTCCAGTTAATCGGTGGTATCCGTTCCGGTATGGGATACTGTGGTTGCCCAACGATCGAAGACCTCAAAAAGAACAGCAAGTTCGTTAAGATTACAGCCGCTTCTCTTAAGGAATCTCATCCACATGATATTCATATTACAAAAGAAGCACCAAACTATTCCATCGACGAATAAAAGTAACAGATTCAGGCGTTGTCGCAGATGCGGCAACGCTTTTTTTCTTGTACTTTATTACTAAAAACTTTATAATAAGAAGAAAAACATTGTTTATTATTTTCCGGGGGTAAATTATGAATCGTAATTCTTCTATTTTCGTGACAGGAATTATCGGAGTTTTAATAGCGGGAATCGTTCCTGCACTTTTTTCATCAGGTCTGATCGGCGGCAGTTTCATCCAGCAGATGATTGCAACTGCCATATGCGTGGTAGTCGGCCTGATCATTGTAATCGCCGGTGCTGCGGTCGCGTCCAAAAAGACGCAGACAGAGCAAACGGCGGAACGTACATTTGACGAAAACACCGTTCCAACCGTATCCGGCATTTTAAATGAAGAAAGTAGCGCCGCTTCTGAAGTAGACTCTGGCGAAGAACAAGAAACAACCGAAGAACCAAGAAGCCCGCACGAGCGTCTTGACTCTTCGATTAATGATATTGCTGAACAGTCTGCCACAATCGCGGAAGGTGTGCAAAACATCACCTTTATCATGGATGAACTGACAGCATCGCTTGACCGAACCGTAACTTCCATTGAAGAGCTTAACGAGGTTGCTTCCGAGATGGATTCCTCCTTTGCAGATATGCAATCTGCTGCCAAGGAAAATTCCGATTACATGGAAGAGATCTCCAGAAAAGCGCATAACGTTCGACTGGCTTCTCTTGATACCAAGAACGAAGTTATTACGAAGGCAGAAGAAGTTGAAAAGTCCATGACCGAGAAGATTGAGGCTTCAAAAGCCGTTCGTCAGATTGAAGAATTAACAGAGAACATTCTTGAGATTTCTGACCAGACCAATCTGCTTGCTTTAAACGCTTCCATCGAAGCTGCTCACGCAGGCGATTCCGGACGAGGTTTTGCTATCGTAGCATCCGAGATTACGAAGCTTGCAGATATGACTTCTACCACTGCTACCCAGATTCAAAAGATCTCTAAGACAGTAATCGAGAAGGTAGAAGAACTTGCAGAAGAATCGGAACATGTCATCGACTTTTTAAATACCCGTACTACTTCCGGATACGATAAACTGGTAGAAACAAGTAACGACTACCAAAACGATTCGAAGATTATGTTCGATATGATGCAGGACTTTGCCGGTGCAATCACCATGCTTGAAGATAATATGAGCAGCATCACCCAGTCACTGCAGACAATCTCGACTTCTTCCCAAAGCAATGTGGACGAACTTGCAACTGCAAGCGATACTACCTTTAATGTCCTGGCTGCTGCAGACGAAACCACTCAGCTGGCCAATGACAGCCGCGACCTGCTTCGCAATATATAGACACAAAAAGAACGGATGAAGATGCATAGCAGCAACTTCTATCCGTTCTATTTTTATCTTCTTATATGCGGCTTTTTACAACCTGTTCAGACAGTTCCATAATCTTTTGCATCTCTGCGCTTTCATTAGGCGCAGGCTCTAAAATTTCATGTTTTGTCTTCCCATCTTCTACTTCAATGACACAGCCAAGCATCGCCTCTTCATCCGATTTAGGCATGTGAATCGTGTAGTACTGAATCAGATCAGAGCTTTCCGAATAGGTGATATAAACCCTCTTACAATGTCCCGGGTGCGCGCCCTTCTGTGGAAGATCAATTCGAATCAGCCCCAAATCTTCTGTAATGTTAAGATCCATCATTGAAAAATCTGCACTCTTATATGGGCTGTTTAATCCTTGCACCTTCTTATAAGGGTCTGAGAAGATTTCTGCAATGACCTTTTCTCCACCTTCGCACAGGGAATCAAATCCCTCCTCCTTTTTCTCGAACAGGATCTTAGGAAGAAGATGCAGTTCAATGTTTCTTCTGGTCACATCATGGAACTGCTCTTGTGTCATCTTTACTTCTTTGCCCGGAACCTTAGGCCCGTTACCGCCAGCAGCAAATTCTTTTACAAATGCCTCAATCGCCGGCTTTTTAAATGTCACATTCTGTGAAAATGCATTTACCACAATTCCTTCAAGTTTCGCTCTTTGCGCCAGCTTACAGCAGTCAAGAAACGCCATGTCCAAAACAAACGGAAATTTATTCTCCTGCGGGAGTTCTCCATGTCCTGTATAGACACCGAAGAAATGACCGCCTTCATTGCTCTTAAGAATAGCCGGAACCGGTTTTACGCCGGCCGGAAGTTTGATTGGCTGACCTGCCTTGGCCCCCTTTAGCTGATTACGGTCAAATTCCGGCGGAAAATTGGCCTGCATCAGTACCCTGGTTTTCCCCAGCAGGGGTACAATCTGATTCATCGTTTCCTTTTTCTGATGATTCGAAAACTCTGTCAAAAGCTCCTCGAGCTTAGAATTATCTACATCTTTTATTGTCTTAGGTTCCATCTTATTCATTCTCCATCTTAAGTATTTATCCGTTAATATGCATGAGATTAATCAGCAAAATCCAGGTCAGACCATAGTAAGTGACTACCGCAACAAGATCGTTGACCGTTGTAATCAAAGGTCCCGATGCCACTGCCGGATCCACCTTAATCCGATTAAAGAACAGCGGAATCAGCGTTCCCATCAGCGATGAAATAATCATCGCTACCCAAAGTGCGATTCCGATGCACATAGATATTGCAAATGATTGATTAACCGGAAATCCTTTCGCTACGCTGATATAGATACCGGTTCCGACGAATGCAAGAATTCCAAGGATAATACCGTTGGTTAATCCCACTCGCATCTCTTTAAATACCAGTTTTGCTTTTCTCTTAAACGTCAGATTCTCATCGACCAAAACTCGAATGGTAACCGCCAGTGACTGTGTACCGACATTGCCTGCCATATCCAAAATCAGGGACTGGAACGCAATAACAATCGTCAACTGTGCGACTACATTTTCAAAAATTCCAATCACGGAAGAGACAACCAGTCCAAGCACAAATAAAATCAGCAGCCATGGAAGACGCTTTTTCATGCTCTCCAGAAGTGGTTCCTTTAAATCCTCTTCGCCAATCAAACCGGCGAGTTTTGCGTAGTCTTCTCCCATCTCTTCATCGACTACTTCGATGACATCCTGCGCCGTAATAACACCAATAAGCTTCTTGTCATTGTCCAGCACCGGAATCGAGTCCTCAGAATAATCCTTGATTTCTTCGAGACACTCTGCAATGTCCTCATGCGCATAGACATACGGATAAGATGTCGAAATCAGCTCTTCCAAATCCGTATGTGTTCTTGCCACAATCAAATCCTTTAAATCAATCGCTCCATAAAAGGTCTCATCATCTTCAATCACATACAAGGTTCCGATATTATCATTATCAGCGGCCTGCTCAACTAAAGACTTCATAGCCTGCCGAATGGATAACCCTCTTCCAATCACGATGTAATTGGTCGTCATCTTGCTACCAATTTCATCATCATCGTAAGAAGAAATCATGCGGATATCCTGCTTCGACTCTTCATCAAGCAGGTTAATCAGTTCGTTCCTCTTATCGTCTTCGAGTTCCTCTAAGATGTCAACGGCTTCATCCGCATCCATGGACTCCAAGATACTGACTGCCTGCTTCGTTTCCAATCCGGAAATGATTTCTTTGGCAATATCTTCGTCCAGATATGCAAAGACATCCGACATTGCCTCATCGCCCATGATTCGAAACAGTTTCACTCGTTCTCTTGGACTCAAATCATCCAGGATTTCAGCAATATCGTTGTCGTGATAATCGTTTAACAGTTCACGAATAGCCTCATCCGGAGCCTTACTTTTTAAAATCGCAATCAGCTCGGCCTCATAGTCGGGTCTTTCAGGTACGATGGTATCTTCTTCTACTTCAGGATTCAACTCTTTTTCCTCTTTATTTGACAAAATACCACCTCATTTCTATTCGTTTTATCGGGTCTTAAAAACTCCTATATTAAGATAACATATTTGTTTATTCAGTGTCCACAATCTGATCCATAATCGCCCAAATCTCCTCGCGTCCCTGCTTGGTAACTGCCGAAAATGGAATCAGGGTGGTTCCCTTTTGAAGTTTTAGACCTTCTTTAACAATCTTAATTTGTTTTTGTACCTGCGAGCGCTTTAGCTTGTCTAGCTTCGTCGCGACAATCACAGGTTCAAACCCCTGATAGACAATCCAGTCATACATCATCTTGTCATTTGCCGACGGTTTATGACGGATATCAATCAGCAAAAACACTTTCTTTAGCTGCTTGGATGTGTGCAGATAATTTTCAATCATCTCGCCCCACTTCTTCTTCTCAGCCTCTGAAACCTTAGCAAATCCATATCCCGGCAAGTCTACCAGATAGATATCTTCATTGATATTATAATAATTAATCGTCTGTGTCTTACCCGGCTGTGCCGAAGTTCTCGCCAGCGACTTACGGTTCATAAGCGCATTAATCAGCGACGACTTTCCGACATTGGATTTTCCGGCAAAAGCAACTTCCGGAAGTGTATTTTCCGGAAGTGTACTCGTATATCCACATACTGTTTCTAAATTTACATTTTTTATAACCATGTTATGAATCCTTTGCAAGTGCTACCTTGAGCACCTTAGACATGTCTGATACATAGATGATATTCATACCGTCTGTCACTTCGTCCGGCACCTTCCATACATCATTTTCATTTTTCTTTGGCACACATACCGTGTCAATTCCTGCGTTTTTTGCCGCAAGAAGTTTTTCCTTAAGTCCTCCGATCGGCAACACTCTTCCTCGAAGCGTTACCTCTCCGGTCATGGCAAGATTCGCCCTGACCTTGATTCCGGTTACAGCAGATAAAATCGCCGTTGTCATCGTAATACCTGCAGATGGTCCATCCTTTGGAACGGCTCCTTCCGGAATATGAATATGAATGTCATGCTCCGCAAAAAAGTCCTTTGGAATCTTGTACTTTTCCGACTGGCTACGTACATAACTAAGCGCCGTCTTGGCTGATTCTTTCATGACATCGCCAAGTTGTCCGGTCAGCTGAAGAGCTCCCTTACCCGGCATAATATTCACTTCGATTTCAAGTGTCACACCACCAACGCTTGTCCAGGCAAGACCGCGTACGATTCCGACTTCGTCTGAAGTATTCTTCTTGTGATCGCGATACTTTTCCTTACCAAGATATTCTTCTAAATTACTCTTATTAAGTGCAATACTCTTTTTCTTACCTTCGTAGATATCACGCGCTGCCTTTCTACAAACCTTAGCAATCTGACGCTCAAAGCCTCTGACACCGGCCTCCTTCGTATAGTAACGAACAATGCGCGTCATAGCCGCGTCTGTAATCGTAAGCTGCGACTTTTTCAGACCATGCTTTTCCTTTTGCTTTTCAAGAAGATGATCCTTGGCAATATGAATCTTCTCAGTCTCTAAGTACGAACTAAGTTCAATCACTTCCATACGGTCAAGAAGCGGTCTTGGAATCGTCTCAAGCGAATTCGCTGTTGCGATAAATAAGACCTGAGACAAATCTACCGGAAGCTCCACATAGTGGTCCCGGAATCTGACATTTTGCTCTGCATCACATACCTCGAGCAATGCCGAAAATGTATCACCCTTATAGTCTCTTGAAATCTTATCGATCTCATCTAAGAGCATCAATGGGTTTTTTACACCGGCGTTTCGAAGTGCTGCCACAATGCGTCCCGGCATTGCACCGACATACGTCTTTCTGTGACCACGAATCTCTGCCTCATCATGCACACCGCCAAGACTGATGCGCTCATACTTTTTATTCAGCGCTCTTGCCACACTTCTGGCAATCGAGGTCTTACCGGTTCCCGGAGGTCCTACCAGACACAGAATCGGACTTTGCGCCTTTCCTGTCAGGTTACGAACAGCCAGAAACTCAAGCACTCTTTCCTTCACTTCTTCCAGGCCATAATGATCTTCGTCAAGCACGCGGGCGGCATTTTCTAAATCATTATTATCTTCACCAGCCTTCTCCCACGGAAGCGCCAACAGCGTTTCGATATAACCTCTTGTCACAGCACTTTCCGATGAGGTTGGAGAAAGTTTCTTAAGATGGTTGATCTCTTTTTTTAGTTTTTCCTTTACTTCATCCGATGCCTGCAGCGCATCTGCCGCCTCTTGAAATTCCGCAATCTCGCTGTCTTCGTCGTCCTCTCCAAGTTCTTCTTGAATCAGTTTGAGCTGCTCTCTTAAGACATAATCTCTTTGATTTTTGTCTATCCGCTCTTTGACCTTCGTGTGGAGTTCCTGGCGAATTCGAAAGATTTCAATCTCTTTTTCCAGCTCATCCATCAAAAGATCAGCCTGCTCTTCCACAGTCTGAAGCGCAAGCAGTTTTTGCTTTGGCCGATAACCAAATGGCAGGTTGTTTGCAACGTGATAGATCATCTCTTCTAGATCGGTAATCTGTTCTAACTTAACAACAACGCTCTTTCCAATCTTATCGTTCATGTTGCAATACTTCTTCGCCGCATCGCGAATCTCACGAAGCATGGCTTCTTGCACTGCCAGTTGTTCTTTTGTGATTTCTTCTTTGGAATGGATTTCGATCTTGGCGAGCACATACGGCTCCTCGAGTTCAAATGAGATAAGACGTGCGCGTACCTGTCCCATCACAAGTACACGCACAACATTGTTTTGAAGCTTCACAATCTGTTTGATTTCAGCAATTAGTCCGTATTCAAACAAATCCGTTCTGGCCGGTTGCTCCATTGCAGGATCTTTCTGTGTCGTAATAAAAATCTTTTGATCTTCACGCATCGCAGTTTCAATTGCCTTAATTGATTTACTGCGACTTACGTCAAAGTTTACCAGCATGCCAGGAAGCATCGTCATCTCTTTGAGTGCCACCATCGGGATATTCATGTATTCCGGCACGATTAACTTACTCTCCCTTTATACTCAATTTCTTTTCCGTCTCTTACTACGAGAGGGAATCCTGTATTCTCAATAACATCTTTCGTAATCAGACACTTTGTGATTTCTTCTTCTGATGGAATCTCGTACATCAAATCAATCGTTGCATCTTCTACAATGGTACGAAGACCTCGAGCTCCGGTCTCACGTTCCAATGCCTTTTTGGCAATTGCCTCAAGCGCCTCGTCTTCGAATTCAAGCTCTACGCCGTCAAGGCCAAATAAAGTCTTGTACTGCTTTACAAGCGAATTCTTCGGCTCAGTCAAAATCTTCACAAGTGCTTCTTTATCAAGCGCATCTAAGGAAACAATCACAGGTACACGTCCGATAAATTCCGGAATCAATCCGTACTTGATAAAGTCCTGTGGAAGAACTTCTTTTAGCACTTCTCCGAGGTTCGTCTTCTCCGGATTGCCCAATTCCGCATTAAATCCCATAGACTTTTTATTCATTCTGCTTTCGATAATCGTATCAATACCGGCAAATGCACCGCCGCAGATAAATAAGATGTTCGTCGTATCGATTCGAATCAGTTCCGCCTGTGGATGCTTTCTTCCTCCCTTAGGTGGAACAGATGCCACAGTACCTTCTAAGATCTTAAGAAGTGCCTGCTGTACACCTTCACCGGATACGTCTCTTGTGATGGATACATTCTCTGACTTCTTTGTAATCTTATCAATCTCATCGATATAGACGATTCCGTGCTCCGCACGTTCAATATCATAATCAGCTGCCTGAATCAGTTTCAGCAAGATATTCTCGACATCTTCACCTACATATCCGGCCTCTGTTAATGTCGTTGCATCTGCAATTGCAAATGGTACTCCAAGGATTTTTGCTAAAGTCTGCGCCAGAAGTGTCTTACCCGAACCGGTAGGTCCAAGCATCAGTACATTGGACTTTTGCAGTTCTACATCAGTTTCATGTCCGGACAGAATTCTCTTATAGTGATTATATACGGCTACAGAAAGAACCTTCTTAGCCTGTTCCTGACCGATTACATATTGATCTAAGAAGTCCTTTAATTCGCGTGGGCGAAGAAGGTTAATCTCATCCTTTGCAATCGGTTCTTCCTCATACATATCATAATATTCTTCGTCGATAATATCTTTACAGATATCAATACACTGGTCACAGATATACATCCCGGTTGGTCCGGATATCAGTTTGTTTACCTGCGCTTCCGCCTTCCCGCAGAATGCACATCTTGGGATTTTGGTATTTGTATTTTTTCCTTTTCCTGCCATTATTCTCTCCTATTTCATTTCAATTGCTATCCCTCTAAATATAGCGTAATAGGGACAGACCCTTTTAGGCTTCTGTCCCTTTGCATTCAATAATTATTCGCGGTTGGTAATCACACTGTCAATCAGTCCGTATTCCATCGCTTCTGTTGCATCCATATAGTGGTCACGCTCTGTATCAGCTGCGATAACATCATATGGTTTTCCTGTATTTGCTGCCAGGATTTCATTTAACTTTTTCTTCGTCTTTAAGATATTCTCAGCTGCAATCTGAATCTCTGTTGCCTGACCTCTTGCACCGCCGGATGGCTGGTGAATCATGATCTCAGCATTCGGGAGAGCCATTCTCTTACCCTTAGCTCCACCTGCAAGTAAGAACGCACCCATGCTGGCTGC
Organism: Eubacterium sp.; assembly: GCA_024690665.1. Lineage (GTDB taxonomy): Bacteria > Bacillota > Clostridia > Lachnospirales > Lachnospiraceae > Eubacterium_C. The sequence continues at coordinate 5,238 of JAILOU010000047.1, read as the reverse complement.
AAGTCCGATACAGATTGTAGATACATCACACTTAATATACTGCATCGTATCATAGATTGCCATACCTGCTGTTACCATTCCGCCAGGGGAATTAATATACAACTGAATATCCTTGGAAGGATCTTCAGACTCTAAAAACAGAAGCTGCGCAATGACAAGGCTTGCTGTTGTTTCATTCACTTCTTCTCCCAAAAAGATAATTCTCTCTTTTAACAGGCGAGAATAAATATCGTAACTACGTTCACCCTTACTGGTCTGTTCTACGACGTAAGGTACCAAACTATTTGTAATCATTTCGTTACCCTCCTACACATTCTTATATTGATAAAAACACAAGAAGGTGCTGCACCCTTAGGTCCCACGCAGCACCGACTTATTACCGGTCATACCGGGTTCATGTTCTTAAGCTTCTTCTTTGTCTGCCTTTTTGGTTGTCTTCTTTGTTGTAGTAGACTTCTTGGCAGTTGTCTTCTTAGCAGTCGTCTTCTTAGGCTTAGCTTCTTTTTCTTCCTTAGCCTTAGCTTCTGCTTCCTTCTCAGCCTTTGTCTTAGCCTTTGCTCTTTCCTTTACATTGTCCATAACAAAGTCTACAGCCTTACGAATCTTGATGTCGTTCTTAACAGATTCCATCTGTTCCGGTGGAACCATTTCCTTAAGCTGTGCAAGTTCCATATTGTACATTGCAGCTGTCTCTTCTAGTTCTTTTTCTACATCATCATCTGTTACTTCAAGATTCTCAACTTCTGCAATCTTCTCAAGTACAAGTGTGTTCTTGATGTTTCTTTCAGCATCCGGTCTCATCTGCTCTTTGAGCTTGTCAAGATCCATGCCTGAGAACTGCAGATACTGATCAATAGAAAGTCCCTGCTGAGCGATTCTCTGACTAAAGTCATCAATCATTCTCTGAACGTTCGTCTCGATCATAGCTTCCGGAATATCCATCTTAGACTTATCTACAATCTTAGCTACTGCTTCATCTTCTTTATCTCTTGTTGCCTGCTCTTCTTTTCTCTTGGCAACGGTTTCTTTAACACTTTCCTTGTATTCTGCAATTGTATCAAATTCTGATACGTCCTGTGCAAATTCATCATCTAATTCAGGAAGCTGTTTTTCCTTGATTTCATGAAGTGTTACTGCAAATACTGCAGGCTTTCCTGCAAGTTCTGTCTGTGGGTAATCTTCCGGGAAGGATACGTTAACATCAACGTCTTCTCCGCTCTTCTTACCGATGAGCTGTTCTTCAAAATCACCGATGAAGCTGTGTGAACCGATTACTAATGAATAGTTCTCTGCTTCTCCGCCTTCAAATGCAGTACCATCGATTGTTCCCTTGAAGTCGATGACTACAGTATCACCATCTTTTACTGCACGGTCTGTAACAGTTACAGTACGTGCATTCTTTTCTCTTTCGCTTTCAAGCTCTGCATCAAGTTCCTCGTCTGATACGCTACAGTCAATCTTGGTTACGGTTACACCGTTGTACTTGCCAAGTTCTACATCCGGCTTGGTTGCTACTTCTGCAGTGAAGATTAAAGTCTTTCCTGCTTCAAGCTGTGTAATATCGATTGCAGGAATAGATACGATATCTAATCCGCTCTCTGTTGCAGCCTGTGTATATGCTGATGGAAGAAGCTGATTAGCAGCATCTTCATAAAAAATATCTGCGCCATATATTTTCTCGATTACTTTTCTAGGTACCTTTCCTTTACGGAATCCCTGAATTGAAATCTTGCTTTTCTGTTTCTGATAAACTGACTCGATTGCTTTCTCGAAGTCTTCTGCTGGTACTTCCACAGTAAGTTTTGCCATATTATGCTCTAACTGTTCTACCTGTACACTCATTTTTTAATAATCCTCCTTAACAATAACTACTTTCCGCTTTCTATAAGCCTTTTTTTGACAGGCTCTTGTCGCCTCAAACGCAAAGTAGCCTACAATCAAATCGCATTATATCATAGCCGTAGGTAAATTTCAATTAAAAAACTACGCTTTCGGCAATCTCTTTTGCCTTGGCGGCATCTTCGAGTTCTTCAAGGATTGCCAGCGCGAATTCAATTGATTTTCCCATGCCCGGTGCCGTGATGATATTACCGTCTTTTGTAACTTCATTTTTCACATACTGCGCACCGTTCAGCTCTCCTTCCATTCCCGGATAGATGGTTGCTTTCTTTCCATTTAAAATACCAATCTTACCAAGAACGCCCGGCGCTGCGCAGATTGCACAGATAAGTTTGCCGTCTTCATATGCCTGTTTTACTTCCTTATGAATCTTCTCATGTCCAAGGAGCGTCTCATATCCTCCAAGTCCTCCCGGAAGAATAAGTGCATCAAGTTCATCGAAGCGCACCTCATTTAACCGAAGGTCTGTATACATTACAATGTTTCTTGCCGTCTTTACGGTTTCGCGGCCTTCCACATTGACGATTGCGACATCAATGCCACCTCTTCTTAAGATATCGATGGTCGCAAGTGCTTCCACATCTTCAAATCCGTCTGCCAAAAATATTGCTGCTTTCTTCATCTTATTCCTCCTCCTGTGATATACTTGATGAGACAACGGGGCTTTCCCCATGAAAGGATGTAACTGCCATGGAAATCGAACGACGTTTTCTCATTGACAAACTGCCGGACAATCTGAAGGACTATCCGTTTCGCCAGATTACGCAGGGCTATCTAAATACGTTTCCTGCCATTCGTGTCCGAAAAGACAACGACAAGTACTATATGACCTACAAAGGCAATGCACTGCCCGGCTCCCTCGCCGTTGAAGAATATAATCTTCTATTAAATAAGGAAAGTTATGACCACCTGCTTTCCAAAGCAGATGGCTATGTCATCTCTAAAAAAAGATACCTGATTCCCGATCAGGGATTTACCATCGAATTGGATGTCTTCGAGGGCGTACATGCGCCGCTTATCATCGCTGAGGTTGAATTCTCCTCAGACGAAGAAGCCAGCCTGTATCAGCCACCTTCCTGGCTCGGCCGTGAGCTGACCGGACAAAAGGGATATTCCAATTCTTATCTTAGCCGTCACACACGGCCGCTTTCGTCAGATTAATGACCAAAGCGGCCGGTTTCAAACCGGCTCTTCGTATCTAAGCAAACACGAAGCTGTTTATATCGTTCCTCTATCGGACCGTCTTCAATCACAATATCAAGCACGACTGCAATGTCATTAATCAATCGGTCGTCCAGATCATCTTTGATTTCTTTTAACACCTTAATCTGCTGCGCAGTATCATCCGCATCTAAGAATTTCAGCAGTAGCGGATTCGCCTGTTCTTCCTCGTCCGGCTGCTGCTGCGGCTGTTCTGCCACCGGCTGAACCTGCTTCACATCAGGCGCCACTTGTGCCGCAGGCTGATTATCTTCCCGTGAAAGCGTACTTCTGTCAATCTTTTCAAAGCGATACTTTTGTGTGACAAGCGGATACTTTTCGTGATCCACTTCACTTAAAAACATCTCTTTTGGTCTTGCATATACGCGGTAATCGCCATACAGCGCCTGGTAGATTACAAGTTCTTCTCCGGTCTCTGAATGCTCTGCAACCGCAACAATCTGATACATTTTGTTTTTAAAGTGGCGAAACAAATCGCCGGTTTGTAATGTTCTCAATATCTTAGTCTCGTCTCCTATAACAACGCTTTATTAACCATATCCATGCCTTCTGCAACAAAATCTCTGGCAAATCGAATCTCCGTATCCGGACCTTTAATCATCAAATCCTGAACCGTTGCCATCAGATCTTCATTTTCCTCCCGCATGCGAAGTTGTTCACGCCGAATCATCTCTTCCATATCCGGCATCTTCGTCTGCACATTTGTTGCCTCCTCCGGCTTAACAGGTTCTTCGGTGCTAAAATCCTCATTCACATTACGATTCGCCCTTGCCAGAATATCGGAAGCGCTTCCTTTTTTCGCCGGCTCTTCAAACAGGTTCGCCCAGGAAGCTTCCTGTTTTTTGCCTTTGACAGTATTTTTTTGCTTTCCCATAGCAGCTTTTGCCGCCATACTTTTTTGCTGCTGTTTTTTCGGCATCTTGGCCTGCGCCGCTTTCCTTTGTTCTTGTCTGATCCACTCCTGCGTCCGATTTACAGGCTCAGGCTGCTTATTCGCAGCTTTTTTCTTATCCGCCTTATTCTTGGACGCAACAGATGACACAACAATTAATACGATAAAAATAATCCATATGAATAATACAAACATAGGCAGCCCCCTCTATTACAGATTCTCTAATAACTCCTCTGCTGCTGTAAGCTGATCGAGATTCAGGTCTTCAAATTCACCTGCATCTACCTTCTGTGCGTATACCGGATTGATTGGAAGCTTACCGAGAACCTTGGTTCCAACGCCCTTCGCTACTTCATCAATCTTGCTTTCTCCAAACACGGAGATCTTCTTGCCGCAATCCGGACATTCCATATAGCTGTAGTTCTCTACCATTCCAAGTACCGGAATATCCATCATTTCAGCCATGTTATATGCTTTCTTTACAATCATCTGTACCAGATCCTGCGGAGATGTTACAATCACGATTCCGTCTACCGGAAGTGACTGAAATACCGTAAGTGGTACATCACCCGTTCCCGGCGGCATATCGACAAACAGATAATCAATATCGCCCCAGATGACATCTGTCCAGAACTGTTTAACCGTTCCTGCGATAACCGGACCTCTCCAGATAACAGGTGCTTCCTCATCTTCCATCAAAAGGTTCAGACTCATAATCTTGATTCCGCCCTTAGTAGAGATTGGATATACACCATCTTCTGTTGCTTTCGCCGGTCCTTTGATTCCAAACATTCTTGGAATAGACGGTCCGGTAATATCGGCATCTAAGATTCCGACTTCATATCCTTTTTTCTTCATTGCCGCAGCCATAGATGCTGTTACAAATGATTTTCCAACGCCGCCTTTACCGCTGACAACGCCGATTACTTTCTTAACGGAAGACAGTGGATTACATGCTTCTAAAAAGCTTTGCGGATTACCACTGCATCCTTCACAACTTGACTTATCGCAGCTTCCTGCGCTTGCACATTCTTTATTCTCTGCCATAATAATAATTCCCCTTTCGTTGTCAAGACTCGCTCGCGAGTCTTGCGCGCCGGATTCGGGTCTGCTTCAGCAGACAAATTCCTGTCCGAATCCGTGCGCATCCTCGCGGAGCGTTTAACTCAGTCGGAGCTTGTACCCCGACTGAGTTAAACCTTATCTTCTATCTTTTGCTTTCTTGT
>JAILOU010000043.1 GCA_024690665.1 Eubacterium sp. | reverse complement strand
TGACAAACTATACTCAGTCGGGGTACAAGCTCCGACTGAGTTAAACGCTCCGCGAGGATGCGCACGGATTCGGACAGGAATTTGTCTGCTGAAGCAGACCCGAATCCGGCGCGCAAGACTCGCGAGCGAGTCTTGACGGGGAGACGGGTTTCACTCTTGCGGCACAAAAAAGGGGCTAAAAGAGAGTTTGGTAGTAGACAATATTAAGAAACTGTAGGATGGTAAAAACATGAAGGATTTATATGGTAGAACCATAGATTATCTTAGATTATCGATCACGGATCGATGTAATTTTCGGTGTAAGTATTGTATGCCGGCGGATGGTGCTCATCTCGTGGATATGGATGATATTCTTACTTACGAAGAAGCGATTAGAGCCTGCAAAATTATGGCATCAATGGGGCTCAAGAAGATTAAGGTTACAGGAGGCGAGCCTCTTGTAAGACGCGGCGTTGAAGGATTAATTGCCAATTTAAAAGCAATTGACGGAATAGAACGTGTGACGTTAACGACAAATGGACTTTTGTTGTATGAAAAGATGGAGGCACTTGCTAATGCCGGGATAGATGCAGTTAATATCAGTCTTGATTCTTTGGATCGGGATTTGTTTAATGATCTTAGCAGATCGCCGGAACAAAGCGACAATTTTGAGAAAGTCATGAAGACACTTGATCTTCCGCAGATGTATCCGGATATTATGTTTAAAATTAACTGTGTTCCACTTGGGATAGAGGGGCAGGATCTGCTCAAGATGGCGGAACTTGCCAAGGACAGACCGCTTCATGTTCGGTTTATTGAAATGATGCCGATTGGGATTGGAGCGAAGTTTGAATTTGTATCTCAGGATGATGTGTTAAACATTATCAAGAAAAAGTATCCGGATGTTCGTTCGTATGAAAAAAATCTTGGTAATGGTCCTTGCGTATACTATGAGATTCCCGGCTTTGCCGGTAAAATTGGATTCATTAGTGCCATGAGTCACAAATTCTGTAGTGGCTGTAATCGAATCCGTATGACATCGACCGGATTTTTAAAGACGTGTCTGCAATACGAAACGGGAGTTGATCTTAAGGATGCACTTCGCAATAATGAGCCGGATTCTGTGATTGAAAATCTTATCGTAGAAGCGCTTCGTGCAAAATCAAAAGAGCATCAATTTTTAGAGGTTGATAAAAAGGCAGAAGAGAAAAAAGATATGTCACAAATTGGAGGATAATTGTTCTTTTTTATTATGTATTTCGGATAAAGTATGATACAATAGGTTGTGATTAAAAATAAGGGAGAACACTATGGCTAGCAATACAACAGATTCTAACCTGAAAAAGAATCGCGACCGTAGAAAGAGAATCAATCGTATTAAGGTTGGGATGCTTCTCACGATTTTTATCTGGATTATCGTTTCCATTGTGCTGATTGTGTTTTTGGGTATTCGAGTTTTTTCATTAAACTCGCGAGTCAGTGATATGGAAGATAATCTTACTGTTTTAGAACAGCTGATTACAACCGGAGAGATTAATTATAATACTGATTCATCAGATGGCGAATCTTCAGTAAGTAAAGGTATGGATACGGAGGAGAAGGTCGAAGATATGAAAGTTTATCTTACCTTTGATGACGGACCAAGTGATAATACAGCAGCGATTCTTGATGTTTTGGCTGAGTACAATGTAAAAGCTACATTTTTTGTAAATGGAAAAAAGGACAGTGAGTCGAAGAAGTTATATAAGCGAATCGTGAACGAAGGACATACTCTGGGAATGCATTCATATTCGCATAAATACAGCGAGATCTATAATTCGCTCGATGACTTTAAAGCAGATTTTACAAAACTTAGAGATTATCTGGAAGATGTTACAGGGGTAACACCTGTCTATTATCGATTCCCGGGAGGAAGTTCGAACCAGGTAAGCAATGCCAGCATGACGACATTTATCTCGTATCTGAATGATGAGGGAGTTACCTATTTTGACTGGAATGTCAGCAGTGGGGATGCTACCAGTGAAGCATATACAACAGAAGATATCATCAGTAATGTTATGGGCGATGTCCCGAATTATTCAACTTCTGTGGTGCTGTTGCACGATTCGAATACAAAGACGACAACTGTGGATGCGCTGCCATCCCTGATTGAGGAGCTTCAGGCTTCAGGAGCAGAAATCTTGCCAATCGACGAGGATACAGATTTAGTACAACATATTTATTATAAGAGTGTTGAATAAAAGTGATTAGTTAGTAATAGAACAATGAATCAGGAGGAACAAAAAGGAATGAGCTTTTTTAAAGAATTTAAAGAAGACTTTGCGCAGGCTGCAAAAGAATTGATGCCGGGTGAAGAACCAACAGAAGATGTAAAACAAGAACAAGAAGACATCGAAATCAATACATTAGAAAGTGATGTTGATGTAGAGAGCGAACTTGCCAAGTTGGATGATTTCTTAGAAGAAGTCGATGAAGAAAAGATGGAAGAAGCTGCTGCAAAACCATTTGCTGCACCAGAAGAAGAAGTTGCAGCTTATCAGGAAGCGAATGAGCCGGAAACAATGGAAGACGAACCTGAAGAAGAACCGGCACAAGAAGAAGTTGTAGCAGAAGCTGAGGAAACAGTTATTGAGCCGGAGACTGAACAAGCAGTTGAAGAGCCGGTTGAACAGCCAGAGGAAGTAGAAGAATCTACACCTGAACCGATGGCTGCAATAAATGATAATGAAACATTAACGGAGGAGAAAGAAATGGATTCAATGGAAAAAGATGTAACAGAAGAGATGAAGGAAGAAACACCGGTTGAGGAGACAACTCCTGAAGTTGATCTTGATGGTGAAATTTCTGATGAAGAGGCAGTAATCACACAGGGAATGACAATTCGTGGTGATGTAGAGACAGCTGGCTCAATCGAGATTCGCGGTAATGTTACCGGTAATGTAAAATGCCGTGGCAAACTCGTTGTTACAGGTAAGATTGAAGGTAATTCAGATTCTTCTGAATTTTTTGCAGATTCCGCTAAGATTACAGGTGAGATTAATTCAACAGGAACCGTAAAGGTTGGTCTTGGTTCAGTTATCGTTGGTAATATTTCAGCTACTTCTGCAGTCGTTGCAGGAGCAATTAAGGGAGATATTGATGTGCAAGGACCTGTTGTAGTTGACACTTCAGCAGTTATTAAGGGTAATATCAAGTCTCGTTCAGTACAGATTAATAATGGTGCTGTTATTGATGGTTTCTGTTCACAGGTATATGCAGACATCGATATGGATAGCCTGTTTGGAGACAACTAATATGAAAAGAGTATTGCTGAAGTTAAGCGGTGAGGCTTTAGCCGGTGATAAAAAGACCGGATTTGATGAAGCAACGGTTGTTTCAGTTGCAAAGCAGGTGAAACAACTTGTTGATCAGAATATTGAAGTCGCAATTGTGATTGGCGGCGGTAATTTCTGGAGAGGAAGAAGCTCTGAAAGTATTGATCGAACCAAAGCAGATCAGATTGGAATGCTTGCAACGGTTATGAATTGCATTTATACATCAGAAATTTTCCGTTCAGAAGGTATGGAAACAACAGTCATGACTCCATTTTTATGTGGGGCATTTACGGAACTGTTTTCAAAAGATGCCGCATTAAAAGCATTTTCACAGCATAAAGTTGTATTTTTTGCCGGAGGAACCGGTCATCCATATTTCTCAACAGATACTGCAACTGTGCTTCGTGCGATTGAGATTGAAGCAGAGGTGATTCTGCTTGCGAAAGCAGTTGATGGAGTCTATGATAGCGATCCAAAGGTGAATCCTGATGCTAAGAGATATGATAAGATCACGATTGATGAAGTGATTGAGAAACAACTTGCGGTTATGGATCTTACCGCTTCAATAATGAGTATGGAAAATCATATGCCAATGTATGTATTTGCATTACAGGAAGAAAACAGTATTGCAAAAGCTATCAGCGGTAAATTTAACGGAACAATCGTTACGGTTTAAGGAGGCAGACATGGACAGTAGATTAGAACAATATGAGACAAAGATGGGGAAGTCATTAAGCAATCTGATTAGTGAATACGGTTCTATCCGTGCAGGTAGAGCAAATCCTCATGTACTGGACAATATCATGGTTGATTATTATGGAACACCTAGTCCAATTCAACAGGTGGCTAATGTCTCTGTTCCGGAAGCAAGAATGATTCAGATTCAGCCTTGGGAACCGAATATGGTAAAAGAAATCGAAAAAGCGATCATGACATCAGACCTTGGAATTAATCCAACGAATGATGGTAAGATGATTCGACTTGTATTTCCGGAGCTTACTGAGGAACGTCGTAAAGAACTTGCGAAGGATGTTAAAAAGTACGGTGAAAATGCCAAAGTGGCAGTGCGTAACATCAGACGAGATGCGAATGACGCCATGAAGAAACTTGGTAAGTCCTCAGAAATTTCTGAAGATGAAGTAGCTGAGCTTGAAGAACAGATTCAAAAGCTTACAGACAGTTATATTAAGAAGATTGATGAAGCTGTTGAAACGAAATCGAAAGAAATTCTTACAGTTTAAGATAGACTTAATGGTAAAATAAATCGAAAAGTGTGCCTTTGCTAGTTCAAAGCACACTTTTCTTTCCATGTGGAGGAATAATATGAATGTACCGGAACATGTAGCAATCATTTTGGACGGAAATGGTCGCTGGGCGAAGAGCAAAGGAATGCCAAGAAATTATGGTCACGTGCAGGGAGCAAAAACGCTTGAAGAAGTTGTAGAAGCTGCATGGGATTTTGGCGTTAAATATCTAACGGTATATGCGTTTTCAACCGAGAATTGGAAACGCCCGGATACAGAAGTAGATGCACTGATGAATCTGTTTCGTACGTATCTGAAAAAATGTCAAAAATTATGTGTGAAGCATAACATGCGAATGCGTATTATCGGTGACAGAGCCGGTATGAGTGAAGATATTCAAAAACTAATCGATCAGGTAGAAGAGATTTCAAAAGATTTTACCGGCTTGAATCTTCAAATTGCGTTAAATTATGGTAGTCGTGATGAAATGCTTCGCGGGATGAAAGCGTTGGCACAAAAGGTTCAAAATGGTGAGATGACAGTAGATGAAATTACCGAAGAAAGCTTTTCGGCATCACTAGACACCAAGGATATACCAGATCCGGATCTTTTGATTCGAACGAGCGGGGAGCAAAGAATCTCAAATTATCTGCTATGGCAGCTTGCTTATGCGGAACTTTACTTTACCGATATTCCATGGCCGGATTTCCATGCGGACGAGTTAAAAAAAGCGCTGGATTCATTTGGCTCTAGAGACAGACGCTTTGGCGGTGTCAAATAAATAACTTCAAAATCTTAGGAGGACTTAGTAATGTTTAAAACAAGAGCAATCAGCGGAGCAATTATGATCGTATTGCTGTTGCTGTTTCTGATTATGGGAGGAGATGTCCTGCTGTGTGTGGTGGGTTTGATTTCCATAATTGGTATGTATGAGCTCTATCGAGTATTTGAGTTTGAAAAAAAGCCGTTGGCTTATGTCGGGTATGCGACAACCATTGTTTATTATCTGAATTTAAAATGGAGTTTTCTCCCTGATGTAAAATTCTTATTTTTAATTTCACTTATTGTCATGTTGTTCGTATTTGTATTTTCTTATCCGAAGGTACATGCTTCACAGCTGATGGCAGGTTTTTTTGCAATCTTTTATGTTGCACTTATGCTTTCGTGTGTCTACCAGACAAGAATGCTACCATCCGGAAAGTATCTGGTATGGCTGATCTTCATTTGTTCGTGGGGATGCGATACCTGTGCATATTGTGTGGGAATGCTGATTGGAAAGCATAAGATGGCACCGGTATTAAGTCCAAAAAAATCAGTAGAAGGTGCTGTCGGAGGCGTAGTTGGTTCCGCTATATTGGCCATTATATTTGGTTTAATCTTTAAAGGAAGACTGGAGATGGATTTTTCTCAAATTATGATTCTTCCTGTAATTTGTGCAATCGGTGGACTGATTTCGATGGTAGGAGATCTTGCAGCATCTGCTATTAAGCGTTTTTACGATATTAAAGATTATGGCAAATTAATTCCGGGACATGGTGGAATCTTAGATCGATTTGATTCTGTTATTATCACAGCGCCGATTGTATTTTATCTGTCAGCATATCTCTTATAGATAGGAGCATAGGATTTATGAAGAAAATTGCGATTCTGGGTTCTACCGGATCCATTGGAACTCAGACATTACAAATCGTAGAAGAACAAAAAGATATTGAAGTTGTGGCACTTGCTGCCGGTAGAAATCTTAAGTTGTTGGAAGAACAGATTCGAAAGTTTTCGCCAAAACTTGTTGCGGTATGGGAAGAGAGCGATGCGAAAAAACTTAGAGTTTCTATTTCGGATCTGCAGGGTGTTAAAGTTGCATCCGGAATGCAGGGGCTTATTGATGTTGCAACGATTGAAGATGCAGAGGTTTTAGTTACTGCAATTGTCGGAATGCTTGGAATTACACCAACGATTGCAGCCATAAATGCCGGCAAAGACATTGCGCTTGCCAATAAGGAAACGCTTGTATGTGCCGGGCATATTATAATGCCGCTTGCAGCGAAAAAGGGGATTAAGATTCTGCCGGTTGATTCAGAACATAGTGCAATCTTTCAGTCTCTTAACGGAGAACATTTTAATCGTATTGCCAGGATTCATTTAACAGCTTCCGGGGGGCCGTTTCGAGGAAAGAGCCGTGAGGAGCTAAAGACGATGCGACTTGCCGATGCGCTCAATCATCCAAACTGGGTCATGGGTCAAAAGGTAACCATTGATTCTTCCACCCTTGTTAATAAGGGACTTGAAGTGATGGAGGCACATTGGCTTTTTGGCGTTGCTCCGGAGAAAATCAATGTTGTGGTTCATCCGCAGAGCGTGATTCATTCGATGGTAGAGTATGTTGATGGTGCAATTATTGCTCAACTGGGAACGCCGGATATGCGCCTTCCTATTCAGTATGCATTGTATTATCCGGTTCGTAAGACGCTTTCGGGTGAACGCGTAGACTTTTTTGCGCTCAAAGAATTAACTTTTGAGGCGCCGGATACCAAAGTGTTTCCGGGACTTAAGATGGCATTTGATGCCATTCATAAGGGCGGTAATATTCCGACCGTATTTAATGCGGCCAATGAAGTTGCCGTTGCAAAGTTTTTGAAAGAAGAAATCTCATATCTTGAAATTACGGATATGATTCAAAAAGCGATGGACCGTGTTGAATTTATAAAGGATCCTTGTGTTGAGGAAATTTTGGCAACCGAGTCCATGGTAAGAAATTTACTGGGGTAGTTAAGTGTCAATTTTAAAGATTATTATTGCAATTATTATATTCAGCATTATTATCATATTTCACGAACTTGGGCATTTTCTGTTTGCTAAGTTAAATGGTATTCGTGTCAATGAGTTTTCGCTGGGACTTGGACCTACAATTATCGGGTTCACAAAAGGAGAAACTAAATATTCCCTGAAACTGTTGCCGTTTGGAGGCGCCTGCATGATGGAAGGAGAAGACGAAGAAAGCGATGACAGTCGTTCTTTTAATTCAAAAAAACCATTGCAGCGATTTAGCGTCATCTTCGCGGGACCGGCGTTTAATTTTATTATGGCCTTTATCTTCTCGCTTATCATTATTGGATGTATCGGCGTAGATAAGCCTGTTATTGGTACTGTGATGGATGGATATCCGGCGCAGGAAGCCGGCATTGAAACCGGAGATACCATTAAACAACTGAACTCTACGAATGTTTACACGTTTCGAGATATTACGTTGTATCTGCTTAAGCATTCCGGAGAAGAAATCCGGATAACCTATGAACGAGATGGCGAAGAGGAGCAGACGACGATTGTACCCGTATATGATGAAGAAACGAGTCGTTATATGATTGGATTTTATTCAACGAATATCCGGGAGAAGGTTGGAGCACTTCAGACAATCCGGTACAGTTTTCATGAAGTACGCTATTGGATATCCTATACACTGCATAGTTTATTTATGCTTGTGACCGGCGAAGCCAGTTTGAATGATATGTCTGGGCCTGTCGGAATTATCCAGACCATTGGAGATACTTATGAAACAACGGTAACAAATAGCGGTTTTTACTATGCAATTCTAAGTTTGCTTAATATTTCAGTTTTGCTGTCTGCGAACCTTGGTGTTATTAATTTGCTTCCGCTGCCGGCGCTTGACGGAGGAAGAATTTTATTCATCATCATTGAAGCAATCCGGCGAAAGAGAATTGATCCGAATAAAGAAGGTATCGTACACTTTATCGGCTTTATGATATTAATAGTATTTATCGTTGTTGTTATGTTTAACGATATTCGAAAATTGATTGAAAGTCTTGGCTAAGGAGGCGTTTGATGGAACGCAGAAAGAGTAAAGAAATTAAGATTAAGGACAGAATCATAGGGGGAGATAATCCCATCCTGATTCAGTCCATGACGAATACAAAAACATCGGATGTTCAGGCGACGGTTGAGCAAATCTTGCGTTTGGAGCAAGCCGGGTGTGAAATCGTTCGTTGTGCGGCGTATGATGAAGAAGCTGCAACTGCTTTAAAAGAGATTAAAAAGCAGATTCATATTCCACTTGTGGCAGATATACACTTTGATTACAAACTAGCGTTAAAGGCGATGGAAAGCGGCGTGGACAAGATTCGGATCAATCCCGGAAATATTGGTTCCAAAGATCGAATTAAAGCCGTTGTAGATATGGCGAAAGATTGTCATATTCCGATTCGTGTGGGTGTGAACAGCGGCTCGCTAGAAAAACATTTGATTGAAAAATACCATGGCGTTACCGCACAGGGGCTAGTGGAAAGTGCACTTGATAAGGTTCGTATTGTGGAAGATTTAGGCTACGATCAGATCGTTATCAGTATCAAATCGTCTGACGTTATGATGTGTGTGGATGCACATAAATTAATTGCCGGGAAGACACCATATCCGCTTCATGTAGGAATTACGGAAGCCGGCACGGTTTATGCCGGTAATATCAAGTCTGCAGTTGGACTTGGGCTGATTTTAGGACAGGGAATCGGGGATACGATTCGAGTCTCTTTAACAGGAGATCCGGTTGAAGAGATCCGTTCAGCAAAGATGATTTTAAAGACGCTTGGACTTCGCAAAGGCGGCGTGGAAGTAGTTTCATGTCCAACTTGCGGAAGAACCAGAATTGATTTGATTTCATTGGCAAATCAGGTGGAACAGTTGTGTGAGAATTATTCTGCTGATATTAAGGTGGCAGTTATGGGCTGTGTAGTCAACGGGCCGGGAGAAGCAAGAGAGGCAGATCTTGGCGTTGCCGGTGGAATTGGAGAAGGCATTGTATTTCGCCATGGTGAAGTGCTTCGAAAAGTACCGGAAGAAGAATTGCTTGATGCAGTAAGAGAAGAACTTGATCGTATAACCAAGAACAGATAGATGTAGGTGATAGGATGGAAAAAGCATTTACGGATGTATTTGCAAGTTTACAATTAAGTCAGAAGATGCAACAGATGTTTGAAGATGCGATGGTGGAAAGACTGTCCATTAACAAACAAAAGACGATGTTTCGGGTATACTTAAATGCCACACATTTAATCGAAAAAGCCGCAATTTATGCACTTGAAGAAGCAATTAAAAAGCAGCTTTTTAATGGACAGGAGATTGAAGTTAAAATCTATGAGAGATTTGTTTTGTCGCAGCAATACAATTGCCAAAATCTCTACGAGATGTATTTAGAAAGTATGCTGACGGAATTAAAGCAGGTGAATCGATTTGAATACCAGGCTTTAAAAAAAGCGCATGTTACGTTTGATGAAGAAGATAATATGCATCTTGAACTTGAAGACTCCTTTTTGTCACACGAGCATGCAGGGCATCTGATTGAATATCTCGATAAAGTCTTTTATGACAGATGCGGACTGAAATTTCATTGTGAAGTAGATTACTACGAACAAAAAGAAAGTAAATACAAGGAAATCTCTGATCGAAAGATGGAACTTGAGATTCAGCAGATCGTTTCCAGAACCATTATTCACAATACGAGTGAAGATGCGCCGGTACAAAAAGAGCCGTCAGAAAAGCCTAAAAAGAAGGAAGAAGGCAAGCAAAACACCTCTACGGTTATGCATAAAAAGTATAAAGGATCAGGAAAGAAGTCTTTTTCGTTCCAGCCTAAAAAGTCGGATAATCCTAATGTGATCTACGGGCGCGAATTTGATGATGAAGTTGTGGAAATCTCATCTATCGGGCAAGAACCGGGAGACCTTACGGTCAGAGGCCAGATTGTGATGGTGGATGACAGGGAACTTCGAAGTGGAAAGCATCTGCTTACATTTTCCATTACGGATTTTACCGACACCATTCGAGCCAAGTTATTTTTGAAACCGGAACAACTTGATGATATCAAAGCAGAAATCAGCGCTGGCAAATTCATCAAATTAAAAGGTTTTGCCAGCATGGATTTGTATGATAAAGAAATTATGTTTAGTTCTATCTTCGGTATTATGAAGACGGAAGACTTTACAACTTCAAGAGAAGACAATTATCCGCAAAAGAGAGTGGAACTTCATTGCCATACAAAGATGTCTGAGATGGATGCGGTAACCGACGTTAAGGACCTGATTAAACAGGCAAAGAAATGGGGGCATAAAGCACTTGCCATTACCGATCATGGTTGTGTGCAGGCCTTTACCGATGCACATCATACGGTGGATCTTGATGATGATTTTAAAGTCATCTATGGAGTGGAAGCTTATCTGGTGGATGATCTTAGAGATATCGTTACAGATGAGGCTGGACAGGATTTCCGTTCGGATTTTGTGGTCTTTGATATTGAAACGACAGGTCTTTCTCCGCTTCACTGCAAGATTATTGAGATTGGAGCGGTTAAGATATCGGGTGGTAATATTGTCGATCGTTTTTCGAGCTTTGTAAACCCGAATCAGCCGATACCATTTGAAATTCAAAATCTGACTTCTATTACGGATGAGATGGTTATCGGTGCACCGGTTATTGAGGATGTACTGCCTAAGTTTTTTGCATTTTGTGAAGGCTGCGTTGTGGTTGCACATAATGCGGATTTTGATATGGGATTTATTCGAAAGAATAGTGAAGATCAAGGATTGGCCTGCGCATTTACCGTTACCGATACGATGCAGATTGCAAGGCTTTTGATGCCGGATGTAGCAAAGTTTACTTTGGATAATGTCGCAAAAAAACTCGGAGTATCCCTAGAACATCATCACCGGGCGGTAGATGATGCGGAGTGTACAGCTAATATCTTGTTAAAACAGATTTCTATGCTTGAGGACAGGGGCATTACGAATCTAAAAGAACTGAATGAACTTGCAGCATCTTCACCGGAACGCGTGAAAAAGCTTTCGACGTATCATGCGATTATTATTGCGACCAATACCATCGGAAGAATTAATCTGTACCGGTTGATTTCGCTGTCGCATCTAAAATACTATTATAGAAGACCAAGAATTCCAAAAAGTGAATTCTTAAAATACAGGGAAGGTCTGATTATTGGTTCGGCCTGTGAAGCAGGAGAACTTTATCAGGCACTTCTTGATGGAAAGTCTCAGCAGGAAGTTGCAAGACTGGTTGAGTTTTATGATTATCTCGAGATTCAGCCGCTTGGCAATAATGAATTTATGATTCGCGGAGATAAGCCGCGTCTTTCCTCCATGGAAGATATCAAAGATATCAATCGGCGCATTGTAAAACTTGGAGAAGAGTTTAACAAGATGGTGGTTGCAACCTGTGATGTCCATTTTATGAATCCGGAAGATGAAGTATACAGAAGAATCATTATGGCCGGAAAAGGATTTAAAGATGCTGATGAACAGGCACCGTTATTTCTTCGTACCACAGAAGAGATGCTTGCAGAATTTGAGTATCTTGGCAGTGAAAAGGCGCAGGAAGTTGTGATAACCAACACGAATAAGATTGCGGATATGTGCGAGAAGATTACGCCGGTAAGACCGGATAAGTGTCCACCGGTCATTGAAAATTCCGATCAGATGCTTCGTGATATCTGTAATAACAAGGCTCATGAAATGTATGGAGAGGAACTGCCGGAGATTGTGCAAGAGCGGCTCGACAGAGAACTTAATTCTATTATTTCCAATGGATATGCGGTTATGTATATCATTGCGCAGAAACTTGTATGGAAGTCCAATGAAGATGGATATCTTGTTGGTTCAAGAGGATCGGTAGGGTCTTCCTTTGTCGCTACGATGTCGGGAATTACAGAGGTTAATCCGCTTAGCCCTCACTATCGATGCGAACATTGTAAATACTCAGATTTTGACTCGGAAGAAGTTAAAAAATACGCCGGTCGTTCCGGTTGTGACCTTCCGGATAAGGATTGTCCGGTGTGTGGCCATAAGCTGGTAAAAGATGGCTTTGATATTCCGTTTGAGACATTCCTTGGATTTAAGGGAAATAAAGAGCCTGATATTGACCTTAATTTCTCCGGAGATTACCAGGGTAAAGCTCATCGATATACAGAAGTAATCTTTGGGGAAGGTCAGACGTTCCGTGCAGGTACGATTGGAGCGCTTGCCGATAAGACGGCATTTGGTTATGTGAAAAAATATTATGAAGAGCATGGCGTATCTAAACGAAACTGCGAGATTGACCGAATTGTACAAGGCTGCGTTGGAATTAAGCGAACCACCGGACAGCATCCGGGCGGAATCGTTGTATTGCCAATGGGCGAGGATATGAATTCGTTTACGCCGATACAGCATCCGGCCAATGATATGACAACTGATGTCATTACAACGCATTTTGATTACCATTCCATTGACCATAACCTGTTAAAACTTGATATACTCGGACACGACGATCCGACCATGATTCGTATGCTAGAGGACTTGACCGGCATCAATGCGACAGAGATTCCATTTGACGACCAAAAGGTCATGTCGCTGTTTCAGGATACCAGCGCGCTTGGCGTGAAACCGGAAGATATTGGCGGGGTACCGCTTGGTTCACTTGGAATCCCGGAATTTGGAACGGACTTTGTAATTCAGATGTTAATTGACACGAAGCCACAGTCCATCTCAGATTTGATTCGTATCTCAGGTCTGTCTCACGGTACGGATGTATGGCTTGGAAATGCGCAGGAACTTATCAAACAGGGTAATGCAACGATTGCGACAGCAATCTGTACGCGAGATGACATTATGACCTATCTGATTGGTATGGGCGTAGAAAGTGAGCAGTCCTTTACCATTATGGAAGCCGTGCGTAAAGGAAAAGGGTTAAAACCGGAATGGGAAGAAATCATGAAAGAACATGGCGTTCCGGATTGGTATATCTGGTCTTGTAAAAAGATTAAGTATATGTTCCCGAAAGCACATGCAGCTGCTTACGTTATGATGGCCTGGAGAATTGCTTATTGTAAGGTGTATTACCCGCTTGCGTATTATGCAGCGTTTTTCTCGATTCGTGCGACGGCCTTTAGTTATGAACTGATGTGCCAGGGAAAAGACCGGTTGGAATTTGAAATGGATAAAATCATGAAAAAGGAAGATCCATCCAAGAAGGAATTGGACACCGTTAAGGATATGCGAATTGTGCAGGAGATGTATGCACGTGGATTTGAATTTTGTGATTTTGACATCTATAAAGCAAAGGCGCACTATTTCCAGATTATTGATGGAAAGCTGATGCCTAGTATTTCTTCGATTGAAGGTCTTGGAGATAAGGCGGCCGATGCTGTGGAAGAAGCAGCAAAACAGGGCGAGTTCTTATCAAGAGATGATTTTAGACAACGGACCAAGGCAAGTAAGACCGTTATTGAACTTATGGTAGATCTGGGAATCTTAAGCGATCTGCCGGAGACCAACCAGTTGTCACTATTTGATTTTGTTTAAAAGAAGGACAAGAGTAAAACTCTTGTCCTTTTGGTTTTATTGTGGTGCGAATACACTGTATGCGGTATTCCCATATGTCGGTACCATGTACATGGAACCGGAATCATCATAATCATGAAAATAGGTATAGGTACTGGTACAGTTAATGTTTTTGAATTCGCCGGCTACAATCTTGGTGGATTCAAGCGTCGATAAATCCATTCGATATAGACCGGAATTGGTACCTGAGTTTTCGTGATACTGATAGAAGAGGACGCTTCCTATGGTGTTATAGTTTTCTACCCAGCCATTGACCAGTGTTTCTTCAGAATTTTCAGGGTCGGTTAACAAGATTCGTTTTAATTTGTAACCATCTGTATTGTCGAGATAGTAGAGAAAACCGCCATTTTCCTGAACCATCCAGTAATTGCCGGATTTAATTAAAGTTTTGGCACCGGTTTCGGTGTTTAATTTGTGAATGTCATGATCGTTATCGGTGCCGACATAATAGATAGATTCTGCTTTCGTGCTGCAAGTATAATTTGGCTCATCAAATACCTCTTCGGGATCATCTAGATTGATGCAGACGCGATAAGTTTTCGTGGCTACTTCATTATCATAGTGCAGATAATAGATGTAGTTACCGACTAAACTTGCATACAGGCATGGATCGGTATCCATAACCTTCATGTTCGAACCGTCATGCTCACAGCGATATAATGCATAATTGTTAAAATGCATGAAGGACATATAATCGGTGGATTCGGAGTTGTCTCGAATCAGATACAGATAATTTGCATCTGCGTTGATGGAATAAACGGCATCATCGCACATTTTTTGCAGATTATTGCCGGTTAAATCCATGGAATACAACCGATAGTTATCAGATGGATTTGCGAAATAGATCGTATCTTCATATTCGCAAAACAGTCCGTTATTGTACAGGTTCCCATCGGTATTTCCATTGACATATTCTTCGTTCATCTTGGTGAAGTTGTGTTTTTCCTTGAAAATGAGTAATGCAACAATCCCCGCAACAATAATAATGACAATGATTAAAAATCTTTTTGTTTCACTTCTCATAATAAAACCCCTCAACAATGATTAGTAGGTGACCACATGGTCACTTGCGATAGTTCTTAAGATAGTAGTATAATCACTTAGGATTATCATAATTCCCTGTAAATATTATATTATAATGGTTGTTAAAATACAAAGAATTATTATGTCCGCAGGAATCAATCAAAGGAGGCTGTTAGGCCATGGATTTACAAAGTATCAGAAAGCAGATTGACGAAACTGACGAGCAGCTTGTCAAACTATATTGCCACAGAATGAAGCTGTCCGAGCAGGTTGCATCTTACAAGATTGAGACGTCAATGGCAGTGCAGGATGCGAAACGAGAAGCATCCAAACTTGAGCAGGTGTGTCAGGCAGCCGAAAGTGATTTTGAAAATGAAGCAATTAAAGAATTATATGAGCAGATTATGTCCATCTCAAGAAAGAGACAGTATCAGCTGATTCGTGAAATTAAAGGGGCTTATGATCTTGGATTTCAAAAGATTGAACAACTGGAGGTTAAAGGAAAAACCATTGTGTTTCAAGGAACAGATGGCGCCTATTCGCAGGTTGCGATGAATGCCTTTTTTCACAAACCGGAAAACTCTTATCATGTGGAGACCTGGCGGGATGCGATGGAGGCATTGAAGTCAGGAGATGCGGATTATGCAGTGCTTCCAATTGAAAACACAACGGCGGGCGATATCTCCGAAAATTATGATTTGATGACAGAATATGGACATCATATTGTAGGAGAGATGCTGATTCCGATACGCCACGCGCTTTTGGGGCTTCCTGGAGCGAAGATGGAAGACATTACGGAAGTGATTTCACATCCACAGGCGCTTAGCCAGTGTTCTATCTTTTTAAATAACAATCGTCAGATGAAACAGGTGAGAGTTGAAAATACCGCTGTTGCGGCGATGCGAGTGAAAGATAGTGCAGACAAAACAAAGGCTTCTATTGGTAATAAATTAAATGCCGACATCTATCAGCTTGAGATTTTAAGTGAAGATATTATTAATGTAGATACGAATGCAACGCTTTTTATTATCGTTTCGAAGGAAAGCGTTTATACCAAGGACTCGGATAAGGTTACAATTAGTTTTGAACTTCCGAATAAATCCGGTTCTTTGTATTATATGTTGTCACATTTTATTTACAATGGACTTAACCTTACGAAAATCAGTTCCAGACCAATACCTGGACGAAACTTTGAGTACCGCTTCTTCGTAGAAGTGGATGGTACACTTGAAGATGATGCAATGGCGAACGCACTGATTGGTCTTTTGACGGAGGCTGGTAATGTGCAGATTCTTGGTTGCTATAAAATGCATAAATAAAAAGAGGTAGTACAATGAAGTTAATATCAAAATTAGTTATTTATAAAGAATTTAATCATGGTGATGTGCTGGAGGATTTTTGCACATTGATGGAAGAAGGATATGAAGGTAATGAGGAGCTTTTTTATCAGGCTTTTCATCGGTTAATAGACCTGGCGTCTTCCTATGGATTTGAAGGCAATATCTGGCACAATTATCTGGCCTTTCTGATTGCGAATAATGAGAATTCTTACAGTCTTGCCTGCGAAGGAAAAGGAATGGTTGACGGAAGTATTAATCCGCTTGCCATGCACGATTTTGAAATCTTTCGCAGTCTGTTTTCTTATGATTTTAAACAGGCCGGATTTCCGACTGAATTTGTCGAAGTGATGGAGCAATATAAAAATGTTAATGAGAATTCCAAGGTTTTTAACAAGCGAATTCGAGATCATATCGTGGAGCTGTCTAAGAACCTTCCGGCCGCAAGTGATGAAAAACAGTTTATGGGATATGTTACGGACTTTTATAAGCGATTTGGAGTGGGTGAACTTGGTCTTCATAAGGCATTTCGCATTGCGCGGGAAGATGGTAATACTGTAATTACACCAATCTCTAATATTGCACATGTATCGCTTGATGATTTGGTTGGATATGAGATTCCGAAAAAGAAACTGATTGAGAATACAGAAAGTTTTGTGAAAG
This sequence comes from Eubacterium sp., assembly GCA_024690665.1. Classification (GTDB taxonomy): domain Bacteria; phylum Bacillota; class Clostridia; order Lachnospirales; family Lachnospiraceae; genus Eubacterium_C. Next base: position 47,804 of record JAILOU010000043.1, on the reverse strand, counting down.
GATATAGCGCAAACAACTGTCTGCTTTACGGAGATGCCGGAACCGGTAAGTCTTCTAGTATCAAAGCAATTGTCAATCAATATTATGACCAGGGGTTAAGACTGATTGAAGTATATAAGCATCAGTTTAAGGATTTGAATGATGTAATTGCACAGATTAAGAATCGAAACTACAAGTTTATTATCTATATGGATGATTTATCATTTGAAGAATTTGAGATTGAGTATAAGTATCTTAAGGCCGTTATTGAAGGCGGACTCGAAAAGAAACCGGACAATGTGCTGATTTATGCAACATCGAATCGTCGTCATCTGGTTCGGGAGAAGTTCTCGGATAAAGAAGAAAGACGTGATGACTTGCATGCTTCCGATACGGTACAGGAAAAATTATCTTTGGTATCAAGATTTGGCGTACAGATCTTCTTTTGCGCTCCGGATAAAAAAGAATTTAAACATATCGTGGAAGTACTGGCAGATAAACACGGTATCACCATGGATAAGGAACAGCTCTTATTAGAAGCGAATAAGTGGGAGCTGAACCATAGCGGATTATCCGGTCGTAGCGCACAGCAGTTCATCGATCATATATTAGGTACCTGCGAGGAACGATAGATGACGAAGAAATTATTGGTGCTTGACCTTGATGGTACGCTTTTGACAGACGATAAGACTGTTACAGTTAAAACATCAGATGCAATAAAAAATGCCGTGAAAGATGGCCACAAAGTCATGATTGCGAGTGGAAGACCACTTGCGAGCGCGCGTAGATGTGCGAAGAAGTATCTTCCGGATGTTCCGGGTAGTTTGTTGATTGCTATGAATGGCGGAATTTTATATGATTTAGATCATGAGAAAGTGCTCTCGAGAAAAACGATGGACCTGGGACTTGTGCAGACTTTGTTCGATTTGGCAGATGAGTATGGACAGTATATTCATACTTATTCTGATGACAAAGTTTTGACAAGACGTGAAGCACCGCAGATTCATCAATATATTCAGCTTACCGGGCTTCCTTATGAATGCAGGGAAGATTGTCCAAGAGGAATAGAGCGTCCGCCCAAGGTGCTTCTTTCGAATCTGGAAGATCATGATGCGCTTGCAAGATTTAAACAGGTAGCAGACAGGGCTGTGAACGGAAGGTGTCTAAGCTTTTTTTCTACGCCGGAATATTTGGAATATACGCCGCTTGATTCGACTAAGGGGCATGCGATGTTAGATGCTGCAAAGCTGCTTGAAATTGCCAGAGAAGATACGATTGCGGTTGGCAATGAAGAAAATGATTTGTCGATGATTGAAATGGCGGGAGTTGGAGTTGCCATGAGTAATTCTAATCCGGGGGTCTTAAAAAAAGCGGATTATATTACAAAAGCAGATAATAATCATGATGGCATTGCGGAAGTCATCACAAAGTTTATGTAAATAAAATCGGAAAAGGTTTTGACGCCTTTTCCGATTCTTTTTATTTGTTATGAAAATCTTTGATTTTTTGTAATACCTCATATGGGATAAACATAGAGCCTTTACCGGTTCCAAGTTTGATGTCCGGCTTATTCGTACCGTGAAAATCAGATCCACCTGAAATTAATAAGCCGTATTCCTTTGAGAGTTCTTTGAAGTAACGTTCATCTGCAGAAGAGTAGGTTGAATAGATAGCTTCTAATCCATCCAGACCGGCTTCTTTAAATAAGTCAAGAGCGGCACGCATCTGTTCATCACCATAAGAATACAATCCGGGATGTGCCAATATCGCAACACCACCTGCCTGTTTGATCAGCTTGATGGCTTCTGTCGTCTGAATTAAAGTACGATCGACAAAGCAACGACAGTCATTACCAAGATATTCATTGAATACGGCTTTGATATTTTTCACATAACCATTATCGACTAAATAGTTTGCAAAGTGAGCCCGGGTAAGTACACCGGTTCCGGCAAATGCCAAAAGCTTTTCCATAGTAATGTCAAAACCTTCTTTTTGAAGAAGTTCACACATCTTGGCATTTCGGCCATCGCGTTCGTTGACAAAATTAACGAGATTTTCGTTCAGTTTTTTGTTCTCCTGATCGAGATAAAGTCCAACGACATGAAGTTCCTTACCATTATGATCGGTAGAAAGTTCGATGCCCGGGACGAATTCAATATCAGCTTCATCAGCAGCTTTTTGCGCTTCCTTAAGACCATCGATAGAGTCGTGGTCGGTAAGTGCCATGGCAAGAAGATTACTTTCTTTAGCCTGTGCAATCAGCTCGGTCGGTGTAAATGTTCCATCAGAGGCTGTGGAATGTACGTGCAAATCAATGCATGGTGTATTCATATCATATATCCTTTCTTTATAAAGCGGTTATATCTTGACAGATTCCGCTAAGATTCTTATATTATAGAAGATATGTTATTTTTACACAAGAAAAAAACAAAAGTCGTTGACTTTGTAATATATGTGTGTTAAAGTAATTGAGTTGTTAGAAAGAAGTAGAGTATCCACTCTCACCTCGGCGCAAGTTACGCGACCCTGGTTTTTATATCTTAACAGCACTTAATGTGTTAGTTTGATTTGTGGATAGTCTACCTATCCACTTTTTTTATGGAGGTGTAAATCATTAGCGATTTATTTATTAATGAACAGATCAGAGACAGAGAAGTACGACTTATCGGTCAGAATGGGGAACAGCTTGGAATCATGTCGTCAAGGGAAGCGTTAAAGCTTGCCGAAGAAGCAGAACTTGATTTGGTAAAAGTTGCACCTACTGCAAAGCCGCCGGTATGCAAGATTATCGATTATGGTAAATATCGTTACGAGATGTCGCGAAGAGAAAAAGAAGCTCGTAAGAAGCAAAAGACGGTTGAGGTTAAGGAAATTCGTATGTCTCCAAACATCGAAGAAAATGATCTGAACACCAAAGTAAATGCTGCAAAGAAGTTTCTTAAAAAAGGTGACAAAGTTAAGGTAACACTTCGTTTCCGTGGACGTGAGATGGCTCATGTTCAGCAGTCAAAGCATATTCTTGATGATTTTCTTGAGAAACTTGAGGATATTGCACAAGTGGAGAAACCACCAAAGATGGAAGGCAGAAATATGTCGATGGTGCTGGTAGAAAAGAAATAATAGCTTATTAAGGAGGAATTTATCATGCCAAAGGTAAAGACAAAAAGAGCAGCTGCAAAGCGTTTTAAAAAGACAGGAACAGGAAAGTTAGTTCGTAACAAAGCTTATAAGAGTCATATTCTTACTAAGAAGACTACTAAGAAGAAAAGAGAACTTAGAAAATCAGTTGTTACTGATCAGACAAACTCAAAGAATATGAAGAAAGTATTACCATACTTATAAGATTATTTGTTAGGAGGAATTAAATCATGGCAAGAATTAAAGGCGGATTAAACGCAAAGAAGAAACATAATAGAGTATTAAAGTTAGCAAAAGGATACAGAGGAGCAAGATCTAAGCAGTATCGTGTTGCTAAGCAGTCTGTAATGAGAGCTTTAACAAGTTCTTATGCAGGAAGAAAGCAGAAGAAGAGACAGTTCAGAAGTCTTTGGATCGCTCGTATCAATGCTGCAGCAAGATTAAACGGACTTTCATACAGTAAGTTCATGTATGGTCTTAAGCTTGCAGAAGTTGAAATCAATCGTAAGATGCTTGCTGAGATGGCAGTTAACGATGCTGAAGGTTTCGCTTCACTTGTAGAGATTGCTAAGGAAAAAGTAGCATAATCGAACTTGAATGACTATTTGTTATGTCTTATAATAGACATAATTCGGATAGCAAAGAGGTAGCCCCGATGAATTCGGGGCTTTTCTTTATTTACAGGAGGAAAGTAGTTATGTCGATTTTAGTTACAGGCGGAGCCGGTTATATTGGAAGTCATACCTGTGTGGAACTGTTAGAGACAGGTTACGAGGTAGTTGTTGTTGACAATTTAAGTAATTCCAGTGAGAAGTCGCTTCAAAGAGTAGAAGAAATCACCGGGAAAAAGGTTACATTTTATAAGGGTGACATTCTTGATCGCGATTTTTTAAATAAAGTATTTGAAAAGGAACAGATTACAAGCTGTATTCATTTTGCAGGTTTAAAGGCTGTGGGAGAATCTGTAGAAAAGCCATGGGAATACTATGAAAATAATATTTCCGGAACTTTAACATTAATTGATGTAATGAGAAAACATGGCGTTAAGAATATTATTTTCTCGTCATCCGCAACGGTATATGGTAATCCTGCGTTTATTCCAATTACAGAAGAGTGCCCAAAGGGTCAATGTACGAATCCATATGGATGGACGAAGTCGATGCTCGAGCAGATCTTGACGGATGTACAGAAAGCAGATCCTCAGTGGAATGTGATTTTGCTTCGTTATTTCAATCCTATCGGTGCGCATAAGAGTGGCAAGATGGGAGAGAATCCTAATGGAATTCCAAATAATCTGATGCCATATATTACACAGGTTGCGGTTGGTAAGTTAAAGCAGCTTGGTGTGTTCGGTAATGATTATGATACGCCGGATGGAACCGGAGTGAGAGATTATATCCACGTAGTGGATCTTGCAAAAGGTCATGTTAAGGCAATTGAAAAATTAGATGAAGATTGCGGTCTTGAAATCTACAACCTTGGCACCGGTCATGGCTATAGCGTGCTTGATATCGTTAAGAACTTTGAAAAGGCCAATAACCTTACGATTCCATATGAGATTAAGCCTAGAAGAGCCGGCGATATCGCGACTTGTTATGCAGACGCAACCAAAGCTGAAAAAGAGCTTGGATGGAAGGCTGAAAATGGCATTCTAGAGATGTGCGCAGATAGCTGGAGATGGCAAAAAAACAATCCAAATGGATATGATTCATAAAGTTGAAAAAAATTAAAAAAAGTACTTGATTTTTAGATTACAATAAGATAGAATAATTTTTGTTGTGACGCGAGAGCAATCCTGATGTGAGATGTTAAAGGAGAACAACAAAAGATGGCCAGTTGGTCAAGTGGTTAAGACGCCGCCCTCTCACGGCGGAATCACGGGTTCGACTCCCGTACTGGCTGTTATAAAAAAGGGTTAAGCATTTGCTTAACCCTTTTTGTTATCTAATTATTGAAGTTTTTTACAAACTCCAAAAACTGGTCGGCATATGCCGGAAGTGACCGGTTTTTCTGATACATAATGTAAAACTGCCGATTTGAAGTTTGAAGTGGGTAGACTAAGATCTCACCATTTTCCTTTGCCTGTAAGATAGCCAGGTTAGAGAAGATGGAGATTCCCATCCCGCGCATAACCATTTTCAAGATTAATTCCGGATCGTCAACGGTTGCAATGATATTAAGGGTATCAAGATAGATATTCTCTTTTGCAAGACGACTTTGCGCCTGGAAGAAGGTGTTGGATCCTTTTTCACGTGCAATGATATCCTTTTTAAGAAGTGTTGCTAGCGGATTGTCGGATAAAAGAATCTGGCGATATTCCGGAGTATTAGGAGTTACAATGGATAACTCATCTGTAGCGAATTGTTCATAGACACAGTTGGAGTGGTAAGAATTAGAACCAACCAGTCCGAAGTCGAGAACGCCGCGGATGACCTGATCTTCAATTTCATCGCTGTCACCGGTGTGAATGTCAAAACGCACATTAGGATGCAATTTATAAAATTCAGAAGCGATAATTGGCAGCATGTGACTTCCCGGGAGAGAAGAAGCACCTACTCGAAGCGTTGTGTTGTGCTCGTGTGTAATGGATTCGAGCGCTGCATTTTTTAGTCTGATAATACGATTGGCATAGTTATATAGTTCTTCGCCTTCCGGCGTAATCTGCAGAAATTTTGTCGTACGATTAAACAGTTTGATGTTTAATTCTTTTTCTAATGAATTAATATGGGAGCTTACTGTTGGCTGAGTCAGATATAAGTACTCGGCAGCTTTTGAAAAACTTTTTAATTCTGCTACGGCAACAAAAACTTCCAGATGTCGAAATTCCATATAATATCCTCCATAAATAAATACAACTCAATTTATTTGTATTATAAATAAGTGGAGGTATACCGTCAAATGAAGAATCTTTTGTTTAAGGGAAATAAACCTTGCATCGAAGAAGGATAAATGCTAGAATATACAAAGATACAAGTTTAACTCTAGAGAGTGGGCGGATTCGTCCACTCTCAGTTTATGTTTAAAAGAAGGTGCTAGATTGTCACAAAGAGAAGTATATGAAAAGAAGACGGAAGAATATATCCTTCCGATTCTTGAAGAACATGGATTTGATTTATATGACATTGAATATGTAAAAGAAGGTTCAGATTATTATCTTCGTATTTACATTGACAAAGAAGGTGGCATTACAATCAATGACTGTGAGAGTGTTTCGAGACAGATGAATGAAATTCTCGACAGGGAAGATTATATTAAAGATCAATATATCTTTGAGGTGAGTTCTCCGGGACTTGGGCGCGTCTTAAAAAAAGATCGTCATTTTGAAAAGAGTATTGGTGAAGAAATTGAGATTAAACTTTACAAAGCAATTGATCATTGCAAAGAATTTACCGGAATATTGCGTTCGTATGATAAGGATACGATTACAATAGAAATAAATGAGAATGAAACAAAGACATTTGCCAAAAAAGAGGTAGCGCTTGCTCGATTGGCATTGGATTTTTAAGAGGAGGCCTAATAGATCATGAATAACGAATTATTAAAAGCGTTGGAATTACTTGAGAAAGAAAAGGATATTAGCAGAGACACATTACTAGAAGCAATTGAGAATTCACTTTTAACAGCTTATAAAAATCATTTTGATAAAGCAGACAATGTGAATGTGGAATTAGATGTGAATACGGGTGAATTTCATGTATGGGCGGCAAAAACTGTTGTAGATGAAGTGGAAGACGATGTTACAGAGATTTCACTTGAAGATGCACAGGACATTGATGGTAAGTATGCTGTCGGAGACATTGTAAATGTGGAAATCAATTCTAAGGAATTTAGTCGTATTGCGGCAATGAATGCCAAGAATGTGATTACACAAAAGATTCGTGAAGAAGAAAGAAAGACGATCTATGATCTTTATTCAGAAAAGAAAGATGATATCATTACCGGTATTGTACAAAGACAGATTGGAACATCTTATAGCGTCAATCTTGGTAAAGCAGATGCCATTCTTTCTGAAAAAGAACTGGTTAAAGGAGAAAACCTTAAGCCAACAGAGCGAATCAAAGTTTACATCGTAGATGTTAAGAGCACTAATAAAACACCTAAGATTTTAGTTTCCAGATCTCACCCTAATCTTGTAAAGAGATTGTTTGAGTCTGAAGTTACAGAGATTCGTGAAGGAATCGTGGAAATCAAAGCGATTTCAAGAGAAGCCGGAAGCAGAACCAAGATTGCAGTTAGTACCAATGATGATGCGGTTGATCCGGTTGGAGCTTGTGTAGGTATGAACGGTGCACGTGTAAATGCTATCGTAGAAGAGCTTCGCGGTGAGAAAATCGATATTATTAACTGGTCAGAAAATCCGGCGCAGTTAATTCAAAATGCGCTTAGTCCTGCGAAGGTTATTCTGGTACAGGCGGATTCGGACGAAAAGACAGCAAAGGTTGTTGTTCCGGATTATCAGTTGTCTTTGGCAATTGGCCGTGAAGGACAAAATGCTCGTCTTGCTGCGAGACTTACAAAGTTTAAGATTGATATCAAGAGTGAAACACAGGCAAAAGAGTCCGGTGAATTTGATGAAATCTTCAGACAGATGGAAGAGCAGGATGCTTATGACGACTATGACGACGAAGAGTTTGAAGAAGATGGGATTTATGAAAACCCTGAAGGTTTAAACGAAGAAGAATCGTAACATAAGAGGAGAAAGAAACGATGGCAGGAAATGTTCCAATGCGTAAGTGTGTTGGCTGTAATGAAATGAAAGAAAAAAAGAATCTGATCAGAATTATAAAAAATGATGAAGGAATCTTGATTGACCAGACCGGCCGCAAGAACGGAAGAGGAGCATATCTATGTCCAAGCAGTGAATGTTTTCAAAAGAGCATCAAAAATAAAGGATTGGAAAGATCTTTTAAGATGGCTGTTCCGGAAGATGTAAAAAAGGCACTGCTTAAGGAAGTGGAATCGATTGAAAACAAATAAGATTTTGTCCATGCTTTCCATCGCAACTAAATCGGGAAATGTAGTAAGCGGGGAGTTTGCTACAGAAAAAGCAGTAAAGTCAGGAAGCGGATATTTGGTGATTGTATCGACACAGGCGTCAGACAATACCAAAAAGAAGTTTCATAATATGTGTGAGTATTATTCTGTGCCGATTTACGATTATGCCGGAAAAGAAGAATTAGGACATTGTATAGGAAAAGAATTTCGGGCTTCGCTAGCTGTTACCGATCAAGGGCTGGCAAAAGCAATTGTAAAACTGCTCGAAACTGAAAAACTGAATAATGGAGGTAATGAATAATATGGCTAGAATTCATGAAATCGCAAAAGAATTAAACATAAGTGCAAAAGATATTATCACCTATTTAGAGGAAATAGGGATTGAAGGAAAAAAATCTCAAAGCGGAATCGACGATGATGAGATTCAAAAAGTAAAAAAACATTTTGGCGCAGCTGATTCGGCTCGAAAAGATGACGACAAGCAAAAGGCATCAGATAAGCCGGAGGCTTCTAAAAAAGAAGACGCGCAAGAGGCGGATAAGCCAAAGAAAAAGTCTTCTATCACGGCTGTATTTAATCCGCAGAACAGTAAAAACGGAAGCGGATCAAACAGAAGAACACAGAATAATCAGGGACGAGGTAACGATCGCAGACGAAGAAGAAGCGAGGATGATGGTTCTTTCAGACCTGGATTTCAGCGTGCAACTTCTCCTGTTCCAAGAACAAAAGATCGCAATAATAACAATCGAAATGCCGGACAGGAACATAACAATACAAAGACACAGTCTGGCAATGAGCATGTAAAAAATAATCAGGAAGAAAAGAAGAATGTGCAAAGAATTGCCAGTATTGCTTCACAGACAACGAATGTTCGTAAGCAGGGTAATATCTTTGACAATATGAAAAAACAAGAACGCGATGGTCAAAAACGCAATTCTTCATCCGACAGAGGACAAAGAAACGATAGAAATAATCGAAAAGATTACTCAAATAATCAAAATCGTCGTGATCATAATAATCGAAATGATAATAATCGTACGGGTAATCGTAATTCATCCGACCGTCAAAGAAATTCAGGAAGATCTTTTGGATCTGATTTAGGTGGATTTTCACAGAGCCCAAATGCATCAGAAGGAAAGAGCAGAAACGACAGAGGTCGCGATAACAATCGTAAGAATCGTAAGGATTATGATAACAATAACCGCAGACAAGAACGCTATGTGAACTTAGAAAAGCATGGTGGCAAGAAAAAACATAAGCAGCCACAGCAGCCTAAGCAGGAAGTAGATAAGGATGTAATCAGAACAATTACACTTCCGGATTCTATTACAATCAGAGATCTTGCAGATGTATTAAAGGTACAGGCTTCTGCAATTGTTAAGCAGCTGTTTATGCAGGGCAAGATGGTTACCGTGAACCAGGAAGTTGATTTTGATGAGGCGGAAGAAATCGCACTTGAATACAACTGTATCTGCGAACATGAAGTTAAGGTAGATGTGATTGAGGAACTCTTAAAAGAAGAAGAAGAGGACGAATCACTGATGAAACCAAGACCTGCTGTAGTCTGTGTTATGGGTCACGTTGACCATGGTAAAACATCACTTTTGGATGCAATCCGTAAGACAAATGTTACCGATCGCGAGGCCGGTGGTATTACACAGCACATTGGCGCAAGCGTTGTTAAGATTAACGATCAGACGATTACATTCTTAGACACACCTGGTCACGAGGCATTTACCGCAATGCGTATGCGAGGCGCGAATTCAACTGATATCGCAATCCTCGTTGTAGCTGCTGATGATGGTGTTATGCCACAGACAATTGAAGCGATTAATCATGCTAAGGCTGCCGGCGTTGAAATCATTGTTGCCATTAACAAGATTGATAAGCCTTCTGCTAATATTGAGCGTGTTAAACAGGAATTATCTGAGTATGAACTGATTCCGGAAGACTGGGGCGGAAGCACCATCTTCGTTCCGGTATCTGCACATACGGGAGAAGGCATTGACCAGCTTTTGGAAATGATTATTCTGACATCTGAAATCCTTGAGTTGAAAGCGAACCCGAACCGTAATGCCCGTGGTCTTGTTATTGAGTCTCAGCTTGATAAAGGACGAGGTGTTGTTGCTACCGTTCTTGTACAGAAGGGTACTTTAAAGGTGGGAGAGCCAATTGCTGCAGGAAGTGCGTATGGTAAAGTAAGAGCGATGCTTGACGATAAGGGTAGAAGAGTTCGTGTAGCAACGCCTTCAACACCTGTTGAAATCTTAGGCCTTAGTAATGTGCCAAATGCCGGAGAAATCTTCGTTTCCATGGATAATGAAAAAGAAGCAAGAAATTTTGCAGAAACGTTTATTTCACAGGGAAAAGAAAAACTTCTCGAAGATACCAAGAAGAAGATGTCGCTTGAAGACTTATATTCAAGTATTCAGGAAGGCAATCTGAAAGAACTTGACATTGTTGTTAAGGCAGACGTTCAAGGTTCTGTTGAAGCTGTAAAGCAGTCACTTGAAAAGCTTTCTAATGAAGAGGTTGTAGTTAAGGTGATTCATGGCGGCGTAGGTGCAATTAATGAATCTGATATTATCCTTGCTTCTGCATCCAATGCGATTGTCATCGGTTTCAATGTAAGACCGGATGCTTCAGCTAAGACAACTGCTGAGCAGGAAGGTGTAGATGTCAGACTTTACAAGGTTATCTACAATGCGATTGAAGATGTGCAAGAAGCAATGAAGGGTATGCTTGATCCGATCTTTGAGGAGAAAGTGATTGGACATGCTGAAATTCGTCAGATCTTTAAGGCATCCGGCGTTGGTAACATTGCAGGTTCTTATGTGCTTGATGGATCATTTGAAAGAGATTGCCTGATTCGAATCAGCCGTGAAGGAGAACAGATCTATGAAGGCAAACTTGCTTCTCTCAAACGATTTAAAGATGATGTGAAGGAAGTTAAGGCAGGTTATGAATGCGGTCTTGTATTTGAAGAGTTCAATGACTTTGCGGAAATGGATATTGTAGAAGGCTATAAGATGGTAGAAGTGCCTCGATAGATATAGGTGATAGCATGAGAAAAAACAGTATAAAAAACACCAGAATCAATACGCAGGTGCAGCGAGAACTCAGCGATATTATTCGCAATGAGATTAAAGATCCGAGAATTCATCCGATGACATCGGTGGTATCGGTTATGGTTGCGCCGGATTTAAAAAGTGCAAAGGCATATATCAGTGTATTAGGTGATGAAAAAGAACAGGCAGATACACTTGCCGGACTAAAGAGCGCCGAAGGCTATATCAGAAGACAATTGGCCAATACGGTGAATCTTAGAAACACCCCACAGATTACATTTGTGCTTGATCAATCCATTGAGTATGGTGTAAAAATGTCAAAATTAATTGATGAGGTGAATCATCAATCTACAGATGTAGAATAACATGGTATTGACAGCCTCAAAACATATTACTTGTTTTGGGGCTGTTTTTAGGAGAAATAATATGGTAAAACTTGATGATTATTTAAAAGATGTGAAAACAGTTGCGATATCCGGTCATATTCATCCGGATGGGGATTGTGTAGGTTCCACAGTTGGATTTTATAATTATATAGTTGAGAATTATCCGGAAGTCAAAGCTGATTTGTATCTGGAAGATTCCTATTCGGATACATTTTCTTTTTTGGAAAATATTGATTGCATTCAATCAGAGTATCCGGAGAAAGCATCTTATGATCTGTTCGTGTCTTTGGACTGCAGTGATATAGAACGTCTTGGTGAAGCAAAAAAATATTTTCAAGAGGCAAAAGATACGATATGTCTTGATCATCACATCAGCAATAAAGGATTTGCGTCGCATAATTATATCTATCCGGATAAAAGTTCTGCCTGCGAAGTCTTATTTGAAATGCTTGATGAAAATAAAATTTCCAAAGAGATTGCAGAATGCATTTATCTTGGACTTGTTCATGATACCGGAGTCTTTCAATATTCATGTACCTCAGCGAGGACAATGGAGATTGCGGGAATGATGATGGAAAAACAGATTGATTATTCCGAGATTGTGCAAAAGACTTTTTTTGCCAAGACCTATGCGCAAAACAAAATCATGGCACATGCTATCCTGCAAAGCAAACTTCATGAGCAGGGAATGATTATTTCGTCAATTGTATCGCAAGCTGATTTTGAGAAGTATGGTGTTTCATCAAAAGACTTAGATGGTATTGTCAATCAGCTGCAGATTACAAAAGGCGTAGAAGTTGCTGTGTTTTTATATCAAAACTCGGATGGTGGATATAAGGCTAGTCTTCGGTCGAATGGTAAGGTCAATGTTGCGTGTGTCTGCGAAAAGTTTGGTGGCGGCGGACATGTAAGAGCTTCGGGAGTTTCTATGACTGGTGAGGCGGATGAAATTTTGGACAAACTGATTGAGGAGTTGAAAAAACAATTATCATGATTAATGGAATCATCAATGTTTATAAAGAAGCTGGATTTACTTCGTTTGATGTTGTTGCAAAACTTCGCGGAATCCTAAAGCAAAAGAAAATCGGTCATACCGGAACTCTTGATCCGGATGCTACGGGAGTTTTACCGGTTTGTCTGGGCAGCGCAACAAAAGTTTGTGATCTTATGACAGATAAAAGTAAAGAATATGTGGCAACGATGCTACTTGGAATAGAAACAGATACATATGACATAAGTGGCAGAGTAGTCAACCAAAACAAAGTTTCGGTTGACGAAGATAAAATGCGCGATATCTTGCAGGAATTTGTAGGCAAATCTATGCAAATTCCGCCAATGTATTCTGCTTTGAAGGTAAATGGCAAGAAATTATATGAATATGCAAGAGCAGGTATTGAAATTGAACGTGAACCGAGAAAGATTCATATCTATGATCTGGAAATCTTGAACATAGAGCTACCGGAAATTACATTTCGTGTACATTGCTCCAAAGGTACTTATATAAGAAGTATTTGTCATGATGCAGGACGGATTGCCGGTTGCGGCGGCTGTATGAAAAGCCTGGTCAGAACACGCGTAGATTGCTTTAACATTGAGCAGGCACATACTTTAGAAGAAATAGAATCTATGGTGAAAAATGGCAATGTTAACGATGCTGTTCTTGAAGTTGACAGCGTTTTCGAAGCCTATCCCAAAGCTACCGTTATGGACGAACATGCGAAAGTATTATATAATGGCAATCGGTTGCAGCCGCAGTGGTTAAACCCACAGCCGATGCGACCTGACAAGGTTAGAATCTATGATGAATTCGGTGCATTTATCGGAATTTATCGTTATGAGGAAAGTCGAAAGGATTTTAAGCCGGAAAAGATTTTCTGGCGGCAAGATTAGTAATGGAATTAATTAAAGGACAAACAAGCTTTACAATAGAAGATGACACAGCGATTTCATTTGGTAAGTTTGATGGTCTTCATATTGGGCATAAATATTTGATGCAACTTTTATATGAAGAGCAAAAGAAAGGCTTAAAGACAGTTGCTTTTTCGTTTCAGACACCACCATCTGTTATCGTCAAAAAACGTCAGGATCGTCTTTTGACAACAGAATATGAAAAGGTGCATGTGTTTGGGCAAACACATATTGATTATCTTGTGGAATATCCATTTACAGAAGCCGTAATGCGAATGCCTGCGGAGGATTTTTTGGATAAAATCGTTAACGATTTACATGTGAAATCGATTATCGTCGGAAATGATTTTCGATTTGGGTTTCAAAGACAGGGAGATATCTATCTGTTAGACCGTCTTTCTGATCGATATGGATATAAACTTCATGTGGTAGATAAGGTGCTGTATCACGAACAGGAGATTTCCAGTACGATGATTCGTTCGCTTTTGATTGAAAATGATCTGAAAACGGTCGAACATCTCCTTGGATATCCGTATTTTATTCTGGGCGAAGTGAAAAAAGGAAAACAAATAGGCAGAACGATTGGTGTTCCAACAATCAATATCTATCCGCCGGCAGATAAACTGCTTCCTAAGGATGGCGGATATGCGAGTCGTGTCACGGTGAAGGGCAAGACATATTACGGAATTACGAATATTGGTAAGAATCCTACGGTAAGTACGGATGGCGACAGAGTCGTAGAGACCCATATCTTTGATTTTGAAGAAGATATCTATGGCGAAGAAGTTAAAGTGGAATTGCTTGAATTTATTCGTGAAGAGAAAAAATATGCATCGCTGGATGCATTAAAACGACAGATTGAGTTAGACATTAAAAATGTAAAAATGAAATATATTAATTAAAAAAAATAAGTAAATTTCAGTTACTTTTTCTTAAATATTACAAAAATGTTACAAATGTATTGACACCATCTAGGAATAACGATATACTTAGTGGGATTTAGTGCATGGATAATTATGCATAAATTAATCCTATTTATTCGAAAAAGTGTGGAGGATAAGATGAAATCAATCTTTGTAAAAGCGACAACTCTTGGATTGTCAGTAATGATGTTATCAACTGCTGTACCGGCAATGGCTACAGAAACATCCCTAAGTGCAGGAGCATCAATTGTTGCAACAAGCGCTATGGAAGATAACTCGCAAGAAGAGAGCACGTTAAGTGCCGGTGTAACATCAGCACTGGCAGATGCAATTGAAGATAGTTCTTCTAAGGATGCGCAAGGCGCAGCATCTGTTTCAAAAAAAGAATCAGATACATCTGAAACTGAATCAGATGAAACAATATATGGTTATACGAATCTTGGAATTGCTGATTGCGATGAATATGTCAATATCAGAAAGAAAGCATCTAAGGATTCCGATCTTGTTGGAAGATTAGAAAAGGATGCTGCTTGTGAAATCATTAAGACAAAGGGTAATTGGACCAAGATTGAATCCGGAAAGGTTACCGGATGGGTAAAGAGCAAGTATCTTTTAACCGGAGAAAAAGCAGAAAAAAGAGCTGATAAGGTTGCTCAGACAGTTGCGACAGTTAATACAAAGACATTGAATATCCGTTCTGAAAAGAGTACAAGCAGTTCAATTCTTGAACAGGTTGGCAAGGGAACAGACCTTAAAGTGTTAAAAGAAGGTTCAGAATGGATTAAGGTAAAGTATGATGGCGAAAAAGGTTATGTTGCTGCAGAATATGTAAAAGTATCTGTTGAACTTGACGATGCATTAACAGCTACAGAAGTGGAATATGGCGAAGGTGTATCAGATGTCAGAACTGCATTGGTACAGTATGCGCTTCAGTTCGTTGGCAACCCATATGTATGGGGAGGCACTTCCCTCACAAACGGCTGTGACTGTTCCGGATTCACCATGCAGATTCTTGGAAAATATGGTGTGGGACTTCCACATTCTTCTTCTGCACAGTCTAATTATGGAACCAGAATCAGTGCTTCTGAAGCAAAACCGGGAGATTTGTTCTTCTACGGAAGTGGCGGAATCTCACATGTGGCAATCTATATTGGTAATGGACAGATTGTACATGCAAGTAATCATAAAGATGGAATTAAAGTATCTAGCGCATATTATCGTACACCGATTTGTGTGTGCAGTTACTTATAAATAAAATAGTTTACAAACCAGATAGGTTATGATATTCTATTTAGGCACGGGTTTAGCCCTTATTCGGATGATGGACACTCCGACCACATTTCTGAGTAACGTGCTGAGAGGGCAATATTAAGATCAATTTAGGAGGATAATAATATGATCGCAAAAGAAAAGAAACAGGCTATCATTGCTGAGTATGGAAGAACAGCTAATGACACAGGTTCACCGGAGGTTCAGATTGCTATTTTAACAGCAAGAATCGCTGAACTTACAGAGCATTTAAAGGCTCATCCGAAGGATCATCATTCAAGAAGAGGTATGCTTAAGATGGTTGGTCAAAGACGTGGACTTCTTGCATATCTTAAGAAGATTGATATTGAAAGATATCGTTCATTAATTGAGCGTCTTGGAATCAGAAGATAGTGAATTGTTTAATAGAGCGGAGCAGTCCGCTCTATTTTCAGTTGATAAACGTAGATGGGAAAGAAGCCGAGACCACTGATGTGTGCATCGACAGGTGAACAGATCAGTAGTTTCGGAACTCCCATCGCGAAGAAAGAAAAGGAGAACTAATATGTACAAAACTTATTCAATGGAGATCGGTGGTAAGACATTAACCATCGACATCGGAAGAGTAGCTGCACAGGCCAATGGAGCTGTTTTCATGAAGTATGGGGAAACAACTGTACTTTCTACCGCAACAGCTTCAGATAAGCCAAGAGATGGAATTGATTTCTTCCCTCTTAGTGTGGAGTTCGAAGAAAAGATGTATTCGGTAGGTAAGATTCCGGGTGGTTTCAATAAGCGTGAAGGTAAGGCTTCTGAAAACTCAGTTCTTACAGCACGAGTTATTGACAGACCTATGCGTCCGTTATTCCCGAAAGACTACAGAAATGATGTAACACTTAACAACCTGGTTCTTGCAGTTGATCCACAGTGCAGACCGGAAATCGTGGCAATGCTTGGTAGTTCAATTGCTACATGCATTTCTGATATTCCATTTTACGGACCATGTGCTATGACACAGATCGGTATGGTTGACGGCGAATTTATCGTTAATCCATCACAGGCTCAGTGGGACGAAGGGGATTTGAAGTTAACAGTAGCTTCTACCTCTGAAAAGGTAATCATGATTGAAGCCGGAGCCAATGAAATTCCGGAAGCAAAGATGATTGAAGCAATTTATAAAGCACATGATGTAAACCAGGAAATCATTGCATTTATCAATCAGATTGTTTCAGAAGTCGGAAAAGAAAAGCATTCTTATACAAGCTGTGCAATTCCGGATGAAATGTTTGACAAGATCAAAGAGCTTGTACCACCGTCTGAGATGGAAGAAGCTGTATTTACGGATGAAAAGCAGGTTAGAGAAGAGAACATTAAGGAAATTACAGCCAAATTAGAAGAAGCATTTGCGGATAATGAAGAATGGCTTGAAGTTTTAGGCGAAGCAATCTATCAGTATCAAAAGAAGACGGTTCGTAAGATGATTTTAAAAGATCACAAGCGTCCGGACGGCAGAGCTTTAGACCAGATTCGTAAGCTCTCAGCAGAAGTTGACATTGTACCTCGTGTACATGGTTCTGCGATGTTTACTCGTGGACAAACACAGATCTGTGATATTGTTACTCTTGCACCGTTATCAGAAAAACAGCGTATTGATGGTTTAGATGAAAATATTACCGCTAAGCGCTATATGCATCATTATAACTTCCCATCTTACTCTGTAGGTGAAACAAAGCCTTCAAGAGGACCGGGACGTAGAGAAATTGGACATGGAGCACTTGCAGAACGTGCACTTCTTCCGGTACTTCCTTCAGAAGAAGAATTCCCATATGCAATTCGTGCCGTGTCAGAGACATTTGAATCAAACGGATCTACTTCTATGGCATCTACTTGTGCATCTTGTATGTCACTTATGGCTGCCGGTGTTCCAATTAAGAAGATGGTTGCCGGAATCAGCTGTGGTCTTGTAACCGGAGATACAGATGATGACTATGTTGTTCTTACAGATATTCAAGGTCTTGAAGATTTCTTCGGAGATATGGACTTTAAGGTAACCGGTACAACAGATGGTATTACAGCAATTCAGATGGATATTAAGATTCATGGTCTGACTCGTCCAATCGTGGAAGAAGCAATTGCAAGAACTCGTCAGGCAAGACTGTTCATTATGGATGAGTGTATGAAGAAAGCAATTTCTGAGCCTAGAAAAGAAGTTGGAACATACGCACCTAAGATTATTTCTATGCAGATTGATCCTCAGAAGATTGGTGACGTTGTTGGTCAGCGTGGAAAGACAATTAATGAAATTATTGAAAGAACAGGTGTTAAAATCGATATTACCGATGATGGTAATGTATCCGTATGTGGTACCGATAAAGAAATGATGGATCAGGCCGTTGAGATGATTACAATCATTACAACAGATTTCGAAAAAGGCCAGATCTTCAAGGGTAAAGTCGTAAGTATTAAAGAATTTGGTGCTTTCGTTGAATTTGCTCCTGGAAAAGAAGGTATGGTTCATATTTCTAAGATTGCCAAAGAAAGAATTAATCATGTAGAAGATGTTCTTACTCTTGGAGACCAGGTAACGGTTGTTTGCCTTGGTAAAGATAAGATGGGCAGAATCAGCTTCAGTATGAAAGATGTTCCAAATGCATAAATAAAAAGTAATTGACAGGCTCCTTGGATTGTTTATTCTAAGGAGCCTGTTTTATACCACCAAAAAGGAGGTGGATGAATGACGGTATTAGTCGCAATTGTTTGCCTGGTCCTTATCGCAATTGTCTTACAGGCAATTGAACTTATGAAATTCCGGATTACCGGTTATGAGGTATGCAGCGCCCTTGTCACGCAGCCGCTTCGTCTTGCTGTTTTATCAGATTTGCACGGGAAGGTATTTGGTCATGATAATCAGGCGCTCTATGAGGCAATCAGAAGCATTGAACCGGATGCAATCTTGCTTACCGGTGATATGATAACTGCAAAAAAAACAAAACAATATAATGCAGTATACCGATTCTTGGTTTCTCTTACTGAGATTGCACCGGTTTACTATGAACTTGGGAATCACGAACAGAGAGTTATGGAAGAAGAATCAAAGTATTATGAGGCATTTTCGAAATACTTAGAGCAGATTCAAAACTCTGAGATAACAGTTTTAGATAATGAATATGCGAAAATCAATGATGAAGTAGAGGTAATAGGTCTGACCGTTCCAAATGAATGTTTTGAAAAGCATATGGATTATGATTTGGAAGATAGCTTTTTTGATGAAAAGTTTCCGGAGTTTGAAGAAGAGGGATTCACCATTATGATGGCGCATAGTCCAAAATTTATGGAGACTTATCTTAAGTGGCCGCCGGATCTTGTTTTATCAGGACATAATCACGGAGGACTGGTTCGAATTCCGGGAGGACCAAGTATTATTTCGCCGGAATTTAAATTCTTTCCGCAATACGACGGTGGTCATTATCAAAAGGATGATAAGAATATTATTGTGAGTAAAGGACTTGGTACGCATACATTTCATATCAGGATATTTAACCGTGCGGAGCTGCTTGCGGTATCTATCGTTCCGGAAAAACACTAGTTATAGAAAAATCCAAAAGAGCGCACCACTAAATATAGTGATTTACTCTTGAAAAAAACAATATAAGCCGTTATAATTACATTGAACGAATTTTGGGATTAACAACCAAATATTGAATAAGGTTAACAACGGGGTTTGTGATGGATTTAAATTTTAAACTGGAGATTTTTGAAGGACCGCTTGATTTGCTCCTTCATCTGTTGGAAAAAAATAAAGTAAATATATATGATATTCCAATCGTTGAAATAACAAAACAATATATGGAATATATTAATCAGATGCAGACGGAAGATCTGAATGTTATGAGTGAGTTTTTGGTTATGGCGGCAACTTTATTGGACATTAAGTCGAAGATGCTCCTGCCTTCGAACGAATTAGAAGAAGAGGAAGAAGATCCAAGAGCTGAACTTGTAGAACGTTTATTGGAATACAAGATGTACAAATGCATGTCTTATGAACTTAAGGATCGCCAGATGGATGCTGCAAAAGTGCTTTATAAATATCCAACGATTCCAAAGGAAGTAGAAGAGTATGTGGAACCGATTAACATGGATGAGTTAATCGGAGATATGACGTTAGAAAAATTAAATATTATTTTCCAAAGTATTGTTAAGAAACAAAAAGAAAAAATCGATCCGATTCGTTCTAAATTCGGTAAGATTGAAAGAGAAGAAGTCTCGCTTGAAGATACCATGGACAAAGTAAGAGTGTATGCGAAGAGTCATAACAGCTTCTCGTTTCGAACACTTTTGGAAAATCAGAAAGGAAAAATGCAGCTTATCGTAACATTTCTTGCGATTCTGGAACTTATGAAGATGGGAACTTTATGGATCAGACAAGATGATTTATTCGATGATATCTATATAGAATCAAAGATTGCTGCATAGATGAATGATGAATCAGACGAATTATATGGCAGTATTGGAAGCAATTTTATTTACCATGGGTGAATCCGTTGAATTATCCAAACTTGCGCAGGCTTTGGAGATTGATAAAAACGAAGTCAAACAATATCTTGATGAATTAACGAAGAAATATGAATCTATGGATAGCGGGGTACAGCTGATTGAACTAGACGGTGCTTATCAGATGTGTACCAAACCTGAGATGTATGAATATTTAATCAAGATTGCCAAGCTTCCACGTAAGTATGTTTTAACGGATGTGCAATTGGAGACGCTTTCTATTATTGCTTATAAACAACCGATTACGAAAGCAGAAATCGAGAATATTCGCGGAGTCTCAAGCGATCATGTGGTAAACCGTTTGGTAGAATACAATCTGGTATGTGAACTGGGAAGACTCGATGCTCCCGGAAGACCGATGCTTTTTGGAACGACAGAAGAGTTTTTAAGAAGTTTTGGTGTACATTCGCTCGAAGAATTGCCTGCACTGAATCAGGATACAATTGAAGAATTCAAAAGAGAAGCGCAAGAAGAACTGGAATATGAGGCAAATGAAGAAGAGAATATTATTATATAAAAAACGCAGGGAATGCAATCCCTGCGTTTTGTAATTAGTTTGTTTTTGCTTTCTCAACTTTTATTTCACCGCGTTCACAGCGATTTCCCCAAGAGTCGATTAATTCACCATCTTTATAGATGCAAATAATTTCGCAATGGTTTGCGCATTTTTGACAGACGACCTCTTTAGGTTCGAAGGTGACATCTGCAATATCGAAAGAAAATGGAGCTTCAATCTTGCTTCGAAGTGCCAGAATAGCAGCTCCAAATGCGCCCATTAAATGACCTGCTTCATCTACAATAATTTCGGCATCTAATGCTTTAGAAAAAGCATCTACAACGCCAATGTTTTTGGATACGCCTCCCTGGAATACAATCGGGGAGGTGATTTTTTTACCTTTTCCAATATTGTTCAGGTAATTATTTGCAACTGCGTGGCATAAGCCGGCAATAATATCTTCTTTTTTGTGACCCATCTGAATCTTGTGAACCAGATCGGATTCCGCAAATACAGTACATCTTGCAGCAATTGGAGTTGGATTCTTGCTGGATAATGCAATCTTTCCAAAATCTTCCACCTCAACTCCCAGACGTCTGGACTGGCTTGAAAGAAAAGAACCGGTACCGGCTGCACAAAGTGTATTCATGGCGTAATCAACAGCGACACCATCTTCGACAATGATAATCTTAGAATCCTGTCCGCCGATTTCAAGGATTGTATGAACATCCGGGTGAAGCGTAGTGGTACCAACCGCATGGGCGGTGATTTCATTTTTGACAATGCTGGCACCAATCATGGCACCGACCAATTTACGGGCACTTCCGGTTGTTCCGGCTGACACAACTTCGTATTCATCGTGATTTAGCTGTTCATTAAGTTGTGAAATGACATTTTTAGATGCCTGAATTGGATTTCCTTCGGTCCATAAGTAAACCTGTGCTAATATATTGCAATCGGCATCAATGACAACACCTTTTGTTGAAATGGATCCGATGTCTATGCCTAAATAAGCTTTTTTCATCTATCTTTTACTTCCTTTCTCATGGCAATCATGTCGTAGAATGCTTCAATTCTGGTTTCGATTCCGGTATCAGAAGTTTGTGTGTCGTAGTTCATATACAGAATCGGAACTTTATAATCCTTGCTTATATTGTGAAGGATTGGTACAATTCCTGTTTCCGGCGTGCAGCCAAAACATTTTACCTGAACAATTCCATCGAATCCGGCTGCCGCATAGTCTTTTGCTTTTTTGACGGTAGCAATGGAAGAGCCACCGTTATCATATCTGGCATACTCCGGAATATCTTTCAGATGGCTTTTATGCCAGATAGAAGATGGGAATTTTTTAATATCAAAATGCATATACTGAAATAGCTTTGCAAATAATGATTTTTCATTTGCCAAAATTACGGAGTGAGACAGGCTCATCCAGCGATGAACTTCGGCGCCCATCTTCGCAAGTTTTGTTTCAATTTCATGATTAGAATACGGATCCATAATGGTAAAATATTCTCCGACAATTCCGATTCGAACTGGATTTTCAGGTTTGTTAATCGGTATGCTTTTGAAATTATTCATGGTCGTCTTATAGATTCGTTTGATATCACGCAGAGTATTGGCTTTTCGCATGGATTGCAAAAACAATTTATACGCAGCTTCAAAATCGCCATCATGCGTTTCAAATCCCATATTCTGTCGGTAATAATCTTCAACTTCATCAATGACACAGATCATTTTAGCGGTTGCCGGAAGTGATTTTACCATACGAAACAGATTGGTATTAGGGGCAAAATGCCGCATGCCTTTATAAAGCCCCCAGATATTTTTGTAGTTGGCTAAAGTGATATTAAAAATCTCATAATCATAGCCAAGATCATTTAAAATCTGTTCATGTAATTCGCCGTAGTAACCAAGTCGGCAGGTACCACCGGTGCCAATCATAACATTTGCTCCATTTTCAAGAGCTTCAATATAACAGCCCATCATACATTTGAAAGGAGCGCAGACAAAATCCGGAGAATTTTTTGCTCCCAGTTCAATTGTTCGTTTCGTCATCTGAGGGGGTGCCTGGTATTCCTGATTTAAACCATGGTTTACAAAATATTTGATAGGAATATCATAGTTTCCTAATTGAGGGTAGCACAGTACGTATTTTTTCGTTGTCTGACTCATGATACGAAGTCCCCCTTCCTGAAACGAATGATATCAACAAAACTTTCCAGTCTTGTGTCGACACCGGCATTACCATCCTGACTATCTTGTAACAAATTAAGAATTGGAAGGTCTTTGATGCGTCGAATAATCATTTCATTAAGCATCGAATCCGGTCCGCATGGAAATGCAGTCATCAAAATAAGTCCGTCGATTTTGTCATGATAGTAAGCAATAGAGCCAACTAATTCTCGAGACATAATCCACGGTACATCTTTACAGATATCGGTATAATGTGCTCTGGCTTTTTCCTGTTGTAAGTGGTCAGTAAAGATTGGAACTGCACCGAGTTCTTTTAATTTGGAAACAACCGGAACACCGATATATTCGTCATATAAGTTATAAGGATGAGCGACAACAAGGATTTTAACTGCATCCGTCGTATTAAGTGCGGCTTCTTGCGAAGCCTCATGTTCCTTTTGGCTACGCAAATCAGCAGCCTTAGCTTTTTGGTAAGCTTCTTTGGCCTCGCGTTTGGTATAACCAAGTTCGAGACCAAGATTAATATAGCCTTTTTCTTCAGAAATTTTCTGCTGCTCGTCTACATTTAATGAAATAAAACGAACATTTTTCTCACGAAATGTATTACAGACGATGTCGTAGAGTCCTTCAAAACGAGTACAAAGCACACCGTCATGTTTAAAAGTTGCAATGCGAGGAATAAATATAGCATCGCATTTTCCGATAAGCGCATCTACGTGTCCAAGATAAAGCTTGCTTGACAGACAGGCTTCATCAATGGAGTAGAACGCTCCCTGATCCATGATTTTTTTGTCCGTTTTTGGACTTAGGATCGTTTCAATTCCCAGCTCCTTAAAAAAGGTATCCCATAGAATTTGATATCGATAATAGAGCAGGGCTCTTGGAATTCCAAGTTTCATAATGCTTCAAATGCCGCGGTTGGCGGCCCCTCCTTAGTTTAGTCTAGATAACCACGCGATTTAAAATAATGCAGGTATTTAGAAATATATTTTGTTCCGACTACCGGACAGGTAATACCACTGTCACCTAAAAGCATTGCGGTATTAGCGGTCGAATACTTGGTATTTCGACCTGTGAAATGGCGCAGTATGCCGGGATTTGTTTCGTTTCCTTTGGTAAAGAGACAGTCAAGCATAGCCAAAACATTAGTATTTTGAGCTTCATCCAGTTTCTTTTTCCATCGTCTAAATGTTGTATAGTGAAGCGGATAACCGCATCTTCTGATTGCGGTAACCAGTTTGCCAAGCGGAAGCGGAACCGGATTTATCAGATGAAAATTCTTTGAGATTGCTTCCTCTTTCTGCGAGATATGAGCAATTGCTCTGGCAATATAATCAACCGGTGTCATATGCAATTCGTATATGGCAAATGGAATGCAACCAAGCTGAATACAACCGACAATAATACGACTGACCATATCTTCGAGGTTCCAGATGCCGTTTTTGCCTCCGGTAATATCTCCCGGACGGTAAATGGCAGTTTTTAATCCTCGTTTGGCAGCTATCTCCACAAGTTTTTCTGATACCCATTTTGTCTCAGAGTAGGCAAGTGAAAAACCGGAAGAAGTATTTAACGGTTGTGATTCTGTGACGAATTTTCCAAGATTATCCGGCGTATCAAATACACTGTAAGAAGAGATAAAATGGAAGTATTTAGGTTTTTTGTCACATGCAAATCGCAGCGCTTCAATGGTTCCGTAAACATTGGTGTTTTTCAAATAAGAATATGGATACACAAAGTTAAGAAGAGCACCGTTATGGTACACAACCTCAATTTTGTCTGTTAATTCATTATACACCTCCGGTGCAATACCAAGATTAGGCTTTGTTAAATCGCCGATTACGGGATGAATAAAGCGGGCGTATGCTTCGTTCCAACATCCAAAATGAATCATACGGTCTTTGATCTTGGCAAATCCTTTTTCAACATTCTCAGCACGAATATGACAATAGATTTCAAGTTCGTCATGAGGATATTCCTGAATAAAAGCTTTGATTAAGTTAGAACCAAGAAAACCGGAAGCGCCTGTAAGGAAAATCTTGCGACATTCAAGTGGCGTCTTTTCATATCCGCCATTAGGACGGATGTTAAGATCCAGATGACATTCGTCTTTTAAATCAATTGGTTTCGCCGTCGTCTGCTTGCCGGATAAAACTCGTCTAATATAGTTGGAAACCCCGTAAACAGATGCGTCAGCGAGCAATTCACGAAAGTCCATCTTGATTCCAAAATCTTCTTCGATTTTATTAAGCAGTTCAAATCCCATAAGAGAATCGCCGCCAAGTTCAAGAAAACTATCATGTACATTATAAGAATCAAGCTTTAAGATACGATCGTAGATATCTTTAACTTTTGTAAAGATCGCATCGTTTTTATCTTCAGCAGAGCCATTAGCGTCAGATGACGGTGCACTTGAGGTATAACTGGAATGATTGCTGGTTCGATAACTAAATAAAATCGGAAGCTCTTTCTTTTCAAACAGGGCACGCGTTTTTAGCATCTGTAGTTTGCTGTTATCTGTTCGTGGAATTGCATTTTTCGGAACGAACAGGATATCGTAAAATGAAAATTCGAACTGTTTTGCAATCAAAGAATTAATGCGCGATGCATAATTCACATAATTATTGGTATCTTCGCATTCCATAACAGCATAAATACGCTCTTTTTTGCCATCGGAGATAGAAAAGAACCCTAACGCATTGGCCGTGATAGAAGGGCTGTGCTTTTGCAGATATCCAAGCAAATCGCTGGGATAGATATTGTGTCCGTTTATAATAAACATCTCTTTTATACGTCCGGTAATATATAGATTTCCTTCATATAAAAAGCCTAAGTCACCGGTGCGATAGAAGTCGCCTTCCTGATCGGAAAGACGAAAATGAAAATTCTTATTATCCGGAATCTTACCCCAGTAACCGGAAGCAACATTAGGTCCTTGCAGACAGATTTCACCAATATGAAGGTCCCCATAAGTCTTTCTGGTTTTTGGATTAACAGCAATCACCTTAAGTCCGGTAACCGGTTTTCCCAGACTGACAATTTCTTTGGCATCAGGAGCATCGGTTAAGATAATTTTGTTCTTTTGGTAAGCGTCATAATCCACACGTAAAACTTTATAATCGAGACTTGCCACACTTGCAAGGCAGACGCATTCGCCAAGACCGTATCCCGGAGCAGCGGCAAGATATGGAACGTGAAACATTTCTCTGAATTTTGCAATGGTTTCAGGAGATACGAATTCAGAACCATTCATAAAATGCGTAGCGCATGATAAATCGATTTTCGCAGCTTCATCCGGTGAAAATATCTTAGTGCAGGCTTCGAATGCAGAACCCGGTCCGACGGTCAGATTGCAACGATATTGGTTCATCAGCTTAATCCAAATCTTCGGATTCGATAAAAATTGCATCGTATTAATATGATAGATGACAGCGCCGTTAACGCATAATGGCATTAATACGGTAATAACGAGACCAAGGTTATGGAAAAACGGAACCCATGTAGCCAGCCGGCTGGTAGAAAAATCATAGACATCATCACATTGCTGCATTTGATGCATTAATTGACTTCTACGAATCATAACACCTTTTGGCGCACTTGTAGAGCCGGATGTATACTGCAGATAAACAAGATCACCCGGTTCTTGTGGAGCGATAACATCTGTTTTTTTGTAAGGCATTAACCGGTCCGTGTAGATACGCTTAAGAGTGATGACATTAAAAAAGGCGTCCTTTAACAAACGAGCCGTTAATTTCGTATCGCTTTCCTGTTCGAGAGCATAATTGGAAATCAAAGCCTTAGGACGACATGATTTAAGTACCGATATAAATCGTGTAACTTTATTTTCATCTAGTGGTGGTGGAATCAGTGTAAATACTACACCGGCCATCATACATCCAAGTACTGCGTAGACTGTTCCAAAATCCTGCATAGAAAAAATAACGGCACGGTCCCCCTTTTTCAGGCCCTTGCGCTTTAATTCATGTGCCATTTCCAAAGATTTACGAAAAATCAGTCGATTTGTGCAGTCTTGAAAATGAAATTCACCGTTTTCATAATCAACGAAACGATAAATTACAAGATTAGGATCTTCCTTTGCGTGTTTTTCTAATAATTCAATAATATTTGAAGATGATAATTTCATATTTTCAGTCACGATCCTTTGTAAAATAATTCGTAGTTTAATGATAATTGAAAAGTAATAATGGTGCAAGATAAAGTCATGAAACTTAGTGCATTTAATAATAAATTTATATTTGCATCTTCTTGATAAGGAAAATTCCCTTTGTTATAATATATCGAGCAATGTAAACGAGTGGAGGAGCCAATATAGTGAATGCAAATAATTTGCTGACCAGAATGAATGAACAATATGCCACTATGAGTAAAAATCAAAAAAAACTTGCGGCATATATAACAGATAATTATGAACAGGCTGTATTTTTCACGGCAGCCAGGATGGGAGAAGTTGTCGGAGTGAGTGAATCTACTGTTGTAAGATTCGCAATGAGCCTTGGATACAAAGGATATCCGCAGTTTCAAAAGTCGCTCGAAGAGATGGTGCGTTTAAAACTTGAAAAAACGCAGAAGATGAACATAACTACGACCAGAACCAAGAAAAAAGATGTGATGCAGACAGTTTTAACATCCGATCAGGACAATATTAAAAGGACGCTTGAAGCATTAAATCAAAGTACATTTGATCAGGCGGTTTCTTCTATATTAAGTGCGGATCATATCTACATTGTCGGAGTGAGAGCATGCGCTCCGCTGGCACAGTTTTTATATTTTTATCTTCAAATGATTTTTAAAAACGTTCATCTCGTAACTTCAAGCAATATTACTGAGATGTTTGAACAGATGGTTCATCTGTCTAACAAGGATGTGGTAATCGGAATCAGTTTTCCGCGTTATTCCATGCGTACATTAAAGGCGATGGAATTTGCAAATAATAAAAGTGCAAGCGTAATCACACTGACTGATTCAGTTCATTCGCCTATGAATCTATACTCTTCTTGTAATCTGCTTGCTAAAAGCGATATGGCTTCTATTGTGGATTCGATGACTGCGCCAATGAGTGTGATCAATGCCTTGATTGTGGCGCTTACCATGATTCGTAAAGATGATGTTGTGAAAAATGTTGAGTTTTTAGAGGATGTCTGGGATCAATATCAGTTTTATGAAAATGATGAAATCGATCATGTGGATGATGCTTTTAAAAATAAATACAAGCATATAGGAGATTTGAATTGAAAAAAGTAGTGATAATCGGTGGTGGGGCCTCAGGTATGATGGCCGCGGCTGTCTGTGGCAGCGGATGTGATGTGACACTGCTTGAACAAAATGAAAAACTCGGAAAAAAGATTTATATAACCGGTAAGGGTCGATGCAATCTGACAAATGATTCGGATGTAGAAAAACATTTGTCAATGGTGAAGCGTAATCCAAAGTTCTTATATAGTGCTTTTTATTCGTTTGATCCTTATGCAACTATGAGTTTCTTTGAGGAACATGGACTAAAACTAAAAACAGAACACGGAAATCGTGTGTTTCCGGTGTCGGATCATGCGTCAGATGTGATAAAAACACTTGAAAGAGCGATGGAAGAAGCCGGTGTTACGGTGCGTCTAAACGAGAAAGTGACGCATATTGAAACGAATCAGGGTGGTGTGTGCGGCGTAAAAACGAATCGTTCATATTATGAAGCCGATGCGGTTATTATCGCTACGGGAGGGATATCGTATCCTTCCTGTGGAAGTGATGGAAGTGGCTACGAACTTGTCAAAAAACTTGGTCACACAGTGAAAACTTGCACACCGTCTCTTGTAGGTTTGCATACGAAAGAAGAATGGGTAAAAGAACTTATGGGCCTGTCTCTTCGAAATGTTAAAGTTTCCTATTATAAAGGTACAAAATGCTTATTTGAAGAACAAGGAGAAATGCTCTTTACACATACCGGAATATCCGGTCCGGTTGTTTTGACGGCGAGTTCTGTGCTAAATGATGAAATTGTCAAAGGACCGATAGAAGTTCGGATCGATTTAAAACCGGCGCTGAGCCGGGAACAACTTGACAAAAGAATTCTTCGCGATTTTGAAGAGAATATTAACCGTCAGTTTGGCAACAGTTTAAATAAGTTATTACCGGCCAAAATGATTCCGGTTGTTTTAAAACGGATTCAAATCGCTTCTACCAAAAAGGTGAATGAAATCACAAAAGAAGAGCGTATGCAAATTCTGAATTTATTAAAGGGATTTTCGCTTACCGTAACCGGACTTGGCGATTTTTCGCAGGCGGTTATTACCAAGGGAGGGATTCCGATTAAGGAAGTAGATCCTTCTACGATGGAATCAAAACTGGTAAAGCGTTTATATTTATGCGGTGAGATGCTTGATTTAGATGCTCTTACCGGTGGCTTTAATCTGCAGATAGCCTGGTCAACGGGACATCTTGCGGGGGACAGCGTATTATATATGGAACAATAGAAAGGAAATGAGAATCAATGGGAAAGAATATTGCAGTAGATGGACCTGCCGGAGCAGGAAAAAGCACAATCGCCAAGAAAGTGGCAGCCAAGCTTGGGCTGATTTATGTTGATACCGGAGCTATGTATCGCGCAATTGCGCTTTATATGATTCGAAATCACGTAGATGGACAAAAGGAAGATGCTGTCAATGAAGCATGCGAACATATTGAAGTTTCAATTCAGTATGTTGACGGTGAACAACAAGTGCTGCTTAACGGCGAAAATGTAAATGGCTATATTCGTAAAGAAGAAGTCGGTAATATGGCTTCTGTCACGAGTTCTTATCCAAAGGTTCGGGCAATGTTATTAGATGCCCAGCAGGAACTCGCCCGCAAACAAGATGTCATTATGGATGGAAGAGATATCGGAACTTGTGTTTTGCCGGATGCAGCGCTGAAGATTTATCTGACAGCATCTGTTGAGACAAGGGCGAAGAGAAGATATGATGAACTTGTTGAAAAGGGTGCTTCTTGTGATATAAAAGAAATTGAAAAGGATATTGAACAAAGAGATTATCAGGATATGAATCGAAAGATTTCACCGCTTAAACAGGCAGAAGATGCCGTGCTTGTAGATTCTTCTGATATGTCAATTGATGAAGTGACAAATACCATTATTCAGTATTATCAGGAAAGGTAAGAAATGGACGTAACAGTTGCTAAGAGTGCCGGATTTTGTTTTGGCGTAAAACGGGCGGTTGATTCTTTAGAAGAACTTGTCAATACAAAAGATCAAAAAATCTATACCTATGGTCCGATCATTCATAACGAAGAAGTGATTCAACACTTTGCCGAGAAAGGCGTTACAGTTCTTAATAATAAGGATGAATTGTTGATGGTAGATGATGGCATTGTGGTTATTCGATCACATGGCGTCGGAAAAGAAATCTATGAACTTATGAATTACAGAGGAATTGAGTACGTCGATATGACGTGCCCGTTTGTGCGGAAAATTCATGATATCGTTGCAGAATATGAAAGAAAAGGCTTTTTCGTATTGATTGCCGGAGATGCGAATCATCCTGAAGTTCAGGGGATTTTAGGATGGTGTAGTCCTGATAATTCTCAGACTTTTCAGACAGTTTCGGAATTTGAGAAATTGGGCTTAGAAAAAAATAGGAAAACAGTACTTGTTGCGCAAACAACCTTTAACCATAATAAATTTCAGAATGTAGTTGAAATTATAAATGAAAAAGGTTATGATATAAATGTTTTAGATACAATTTGCAATGCTACTGAGGTACGCCAATCAGAAGCAGTGCAATTGGCTAAAAACGTCGACGCAATGCTGGTGATTGGAAGTAAAAACAGTTCAAATACTCAAAAATTATTTGAGATATCAAGAGATGAATGTCCTTGTACATATTTAGTGCAGACAGCGACTGATTTAGACAGATCTTTTTTCAAAGGCATTAAAAGCGTGGGTATTACAGCTGGGGCTTCCACCCCAAAAAAAATTATTGAGGAGGTTCAAACTAATGTCAGAAACAGGAAATTTTGACGAAATGCTTGAAGATTATGACAAAACAATAAGAAATGGGGAGGTAGTCGAAGGCGTTGTTCTTGAAGTAAGACCAGATGAAATCGTATTAAACGTTGGCGCAAAATCGGACGGAATTATTCCTAGAAATGAATATACAAATGATTCGAATCTTGACCTTACCACTGTTGTTTCAGAAGGTGACGAGATGACCGTTAAGGTTGTCAAAGTTAATGATGGAGAAGGACAGATTCTGTTATCTTATAGAAGAGTTCTTGCTGAAAAAGGAAATCAGCGTTTAGAAGAAGCTTTTAACAATCAGGAAGTGCTTACGGCGGTTGTTGATGAAGTTAAGAGCGGTGGACTTAGTGTTGATGTTGAAGGCGCTCGTGTATTTATTCCGGCAAGCCTTGTTTCAAACACTTATGAAAAAGACCTTTCCAAATATGAAGGTCAGGAAATTGAATTTGTTATTACCGAATTCAATCCAAGACGTCGCAGAATTATTGGTGACCGCAAGCAGCTTATTATTGCTAAGAGAGCTGAACTTCAAAAAGAATTATTAGAGAAGATTCAGGTTGGCGATGTAATCCAGGGTACAGTTAAGAATGTAACAGACTTTGGTGCATTCGTTGATCTTGGTGGAGCAGACGGTCTTCTTCATATCTCTGAGATGTCATGGGGAAGAGTTGACAATCCAAAGAAACTCTTCAACAACGGAGATGAAGTTCGTGTATATATCAAAGATATCAAAGATACTAAGATTGCTCTTAGTATGAAATTCCCGGATGAAAATCCATGGAATGATGCAACTGAGAAGTTTGCAGTTGGTAATGTAGTAACAGGTAAAGTTGCCCGCATGACTGACTTTGGTGCTTTTGTTGAATTAACACCTGGTGTTGATGCGCTGCTTCATGTTTCTCAGATTGCACATGAACATATCGAAAAACCATCTGACGTGCTGAAGAACGGTCAGGAAATCGAAGCAAAGATTGTTGACTTCAACGAGGCTGACCATAAGATTTCTCTGAGCATGAAAGCTTTAATTCCACAGGAAGATAAGACGGAAGAAGCTGAAGCTCCGGCAGAAGAAGCTGAGGCATCTGAAGAAGAGTAAAAATCATGTGAAGGGAGCGCTTTCATTGGCAAACGATTACGAAAAATTTAAAAAAGACATTTATTCCATGACAAAGATTGATTTGAACGCTTATAAGGAGAAACAGATGAAGCGTCGAATCGATACTTTGATCGCTAAGAATGGTGTGAAGGAATACGATGCATATGTAGCACTTATTAAAAAGGATAAGGAGAAGTTTGAACAATTCGTTAATTTCCTTACCATTAATGTATCGGAATTCTACAGAAATCCTGAGCAGTGGAAATTGCTCGACGAGGATATTATTCCAGATTTGATTAAGAGATTTGGAAAGAACTTGAAGATATGGAGTGCTGCATGTTCTACAGGTGATGAACCGTATTCGCTTGTTATGGCGCTTTCAAGACATTTACCACTTAATAACATCCGAATTACTGCAACCGATATTGATAAGCAGGTTATTGCAACTGCTAAAGTCGGATTGTATAATGAAAAAAGTATTGCGGGTGTACCAAAAGACCTGAAAGAAAAGTATTTTACGAAGATTGGTAATTCTTACCAGATTTCGGAAGATATTAAGAACAGGGTAACATTTAAAGAGCATAATCTGCTGAAAGATCCTTACATGTCAGGACAGCATTTGATTGTTTGTCGTAATGTATTGATTTATTTTACAGATGAAGCGAAAGAAGAGATTTATAAAAAGTATAATAAGGCTTTGGTTCAGGGCGGTGTTTTATTTATTGGAAGTACCGAACAGATTATCAATTACAAAGAGCTTAATTATTCAAGAGAACAATCCTTCTTCTTTAGAAAATTGTAAAAATTTGAACCGGACTAACAAGTCCGGTTCTTTTTTATTGCTCTAATATCGAAGTTATATATTCCTTCATGTGATCTAAGAGGGTATCTTTAGATTCTTGCAATGAAAGATATATTTTATCTCCTTTGTAATGCTCGTAAAAAGCAGGAGTGATTAATCCTTTTGGATTTGGAAGGAAGTCACCTTCATATTGCTGGTAACAATTATTTGCTTTAGCTTTTTGTCTGTTTTCGGGAGGAACAAAAGAGGCAACTGATTTATGAATAGCTTTATCCTCTGCCGGTAAATAATAATAATCTTTGTAGTTATCAAAAAAATAAAGCAATCTACCGCTTAGAATCGGTATTTGCATTCTGATAGTATTCTGATCTATTCGCAGGAAATAGTTCTCACCATAAAAGATATAAGAATCATAAACAGGGAGATGATGCGGGCAAACCAAAGACAGTTCCTTTTTGGTGTTGCCATCTGTTCCGTTAAATTCTTCAACGGAACTTGTAAAATTATGCATATAATCCATTTGAAAAGCTTCTTTTAGAGTCAACAGCTGCATCAAATCAGGAAGATTCAGTATGTCTTCTGCATTGTGGCAAAGCAATAACTGTTCGCTTTTTTCATCATGTTTTTGTTGATAATTTTTAAAAACTTCAATTAATTCTTTTCCGCTCATCTGATCTTCTCTGCTGATATGAAAAAAACGCTCCATTGTTTTTAGTTTTTGATCCGGAACAGAAAGAAAGCGGAAGATAGGTTTTGCTTCCAGATACAAATCCAGTTCCGGTGGGAGAGTGGAAGGAAGCGGAATATCAAACTTTTTTGCTCTTGCCAGAATAAAGGGAAGGTCAAATCGTTTTCCATTATATGAGATTAACAGATCGCTGCCGGCAATTCGCTTAAAGAATTCTCTAAGGATAACCGGTTCATCTTGTTCCTGCTCAGCTAAAAGCTGCGTAGAAGTGATGTGATTATCTTCAATCTGCCCGATACCGATCATATAAATCATATGATAGTCTCTTGAGAATCCTGTTGTTTCTATGTCATAGAAGACGGGTTTGTTAAAAAAATGTTTTTCGAAATAGCTGTTTTTTTTATTTGTTACTTTTTTTGTATGAAAAATCCGCATAGTTTGTCACTCCGAACTAAAATTACTCTTAATATCATTATTATATTATGAAATTTGATGAAAAGAAACCAAAAAGATTGTTAAAAAGTTTTCAAATTTGGTATACATTGAATAAACCATTGTGATATAATTTGTATGATTGTAAAAAAATAATTAAGAAAGCGGGGAAAACTTATGGGCTTAGGTACTTTTAAAGGCGGTACACATCCTTATGATGGCAAAGAGTTATCTAAGGATCAGCCGATAACTGATTATTTGCCCACTGGTGATATGGTATATCCATTATCTCAGCATATTGGCGCGCCGGCAACACCTATTGTTGCAGTTGGCGATGAAGTTTTAGTTGGTCAAAAGATTGCTGAAGCTGGCGGATTTGTATCTGCACCAATCTATGCATCTGCTTCCGGTAAGGTAAAAGCAATTGAGCCACGTCGAGTAGTAGTTGGAGATATGGTGAATTCCATTATCATCGAAAATGATGGTCAGTTTAATGCTGTTGAATTCAAGGAGACAAATGACCTTGATTCATTAAGCAAAGAAGACATTATTGGAAAAATCAAAGAAGCAGGAGTTGTAGGTATGGGAGGCGCAGGTTTCCCAACACATGTCAAGTTATCTCCTAAGGAGCCTAACAAGATTGAATATGTGATTGCAAACTGTGCAGAATGCGAACCATATCTGACTTCCGATTACAGAAGAATGCTTGAAGAACCTGAAAAGTTAATTGAAGGTATGAAGATTATTCTTCGCTTATTTGATAATGCAAAAGGTATTTTTGGTGTCGAAGATAACAAGCCTGATTGTATTGCGAAATTACAAGAGCTTGTAAAAGATGAACCAAGATTATCGGTGATGCCACTGATGACGAAATATCCGCAGGGTGGTGAGCGTCAGCTTATTTACGCTACCACAGGTAGAGCAATCAATTCGAAGATGCTTCCTGCAGATGCCGGCTGTATCGTAGACAATGTTGATACAATTGTATCCATTTATCGTGCAGTAAAACTCGGACGTCCTCTTATGCATCGTATTGTTACGATTACAGGAAATGCTGTTGTTAACCCGGCAAACTACAATATCTGTATTGGAACAAATTACAGAGAACTTGTTGATGCTGCCGGCGGATTCAAGACACAGCCTGAAAAGATTATTTCAGGTGGTCCGATGATGGGATTTTCATTATTTGGTCTTGATATTCCGACAACAAAGACAACATCTGCACTTTTATGCTTCACAAAAGATGAAGTTGCAGAATACGAAACAACAGCATGTATCAACTGCGCAAGATGCGTGGAAGTCTGTCCGGAACAGCTTGTTCCATCAAGGCTTGCTGATTTTGCCGAAAATCATGTTGAGGATATGTTTGAACACTGGAATGGATTGGAATGTATTGAATGCGGTAGCTGTAGCTATGTCTGCCCGGCAAGAAGAAGTCTTGCTCAATCAATTAAATCCATGAAAAAGACAGTAATCGCGAACAAAAGAAAGAAATAATTGGATAGAAAGAGGTGGATTAGCGTGAGTGATTTATTTAATGTATCATCTTCACCGCATGTCCGTGCCAAAGTTTCTACCAATCGAATCATGCTGTATGTGATTATTTCACTTCTTCCGGCAACGATTTTTGGTATTTTCAACTTTGGACCTAGGGCGCTGCTTCTGATTGTCGCAACAATTGTTGCTTGTGTACTTTCAGAGTGGGTGTTTGAAAAGATTATACATAAAAAGAGTACAATTAGTGATTTGAGTGCAGTAGTAACCGGTTTACTTCTTGCCTTAAACCTGCCATCAACATTACCTGTTTACCAGGCTGTAATTGGTGGTGTATTTGCAATTGTGGTAGTTAAGATGCTTTTTGGTGGTTTGGGACAAAACTTTATGAACCCTGCACTTGGAGCAAGATGTTTCCTGCTTATTTCCTTTACCGGAAGTATGACAAGCTTTACTTATGATGGAGTATCAGGTGCTACACCACTTGCAATTATTAAAGACGGTGGTTCTTATGACACCATGAGTCTGTTCCTTGGAACACATGCCGGTACTATTGGTGAGACATCCATTTTGTGCCTGCTGATTGGTGCAATATTCCTGCTTGCAATGGGAGTTATTGATCTTCGTATTCCTGGAACCTATTTAATTACATTTGTTGTATTCATTATCCTGTTCAGTGGACATGGACTTAATGGCAACTATATCGTAGAAGAGCTTTGCTCAGGTGGTATTATCCTCGGTGCATTCTTTATGGCAACCGATTATGTAACATCACCGATTACACCACGAGGAAAGATTGTGTTTGGTATCTGTTTGGGATGTCTGACCGGTATCTTCCGTTTATTTGGCGCATCTGCAGAAGGTGTTTCTTATTCCATCATCTTCGCAAATATGTTAGTACCTCTTATTGAAAGAGTTACCATTCCAAATGCGTTTGGTGTAGTAAAAGAAAAAAAGAAAAAGGAGGCGAAGGCTAATGAATAAATCAGTTGTAAAAGACGCCATGATCTTAACGATTATTACGCTCTGTGCTGGTTTGCTCTTAGGTTTCGTCCATGAAATTACTTTAGAGCCTATTGCACAGGCAAATTACAATATCCAGCAGGAAGCTTATAAAGCCGTTTTCGCTGACGCAGATTCCTTTGTGGAAGATGAAGACTTTGATGCTACCGCTGCAACAAAAGTAATTGCTTCAGAATATCCTGATGATGATATCGAAGGACTTGCTGAGGCACAGGATGCAGATGGTAATGTGCTTGGATATATTCTTACTGTTACTTCTCATGCCGGTTATGGCGGAGACATCACATTATCTATGGGTGTTACAAATGA
This sequence comes from Eubacterium sp., assembly GCA_024690665.1. Taxonomy (GTDB): domain Bacteria; phylum Bacillota; class Clostridia; order Lachnospirales; family Lachnospiraceae; genus Eubacterium_C. Next base: position 11,046 of record JAILOU010000043.1, on the reverse strand, counting down.
TGGCACATTAAATGGTTACTCCATTACTGACATTAGTGAAACAGCCGGTCTTGGAATGAAAGCAACAGAAGAATCATTTTATTCTCAGTTTGAAAACAAACAGGTAGAGTCGTTTGAAGTAACGAAAACCGGTTCTACTTCAGATTCCGAGATTAATGCTATCTCCGGTGCGACCATTACATCAAAAGCGGTAACGTATGCCGTTGATGCCGGTCTTGCATATTTCAATTCAGAATTAGCGGGAGGAGGTAGCACAAATGAATAAGTATTTAGAACGTTTGAAAAATGGTATTATTACCGAGAACCCTACCTTCGTATTAATGCTTGGTATGTGTCCGACGCTTGCGGTAACAACATCCGCAATTAACGGACTTGGTATGGGACTTTCTACAACCGTTGTATTGGTGTTTGCGAACCTGATTATTTCCCTGCTTCGTAACATCATTCCAAACAGAGTGCGTGTACCGGCTTATATCGTAGTCGTTGCAACACTGGTAACCGTTGTACAGTTCTTATTACAAGGTTTTGTACCTTCTCTTTACGCATCACTTGGAATTTACATTCCATTGATCGTTGTAAACTGTATTATTCTTGGTAGAGCAGAATCATTTGCTTCTAAGAACGGTCCGATTATCTCTATCTTTGATGGTATTGGTATGGGAATCGGATTTACATTCGGTCTTACATGTATTGGTATTGTGCGTGAAATCTTAGGTGCCGGACAGTTATTTGGCGCTCAGATTCTTCCACTTGCCGATGAGGCTACAGGAAAAGCAGGATTTACACCAATTACAATCTTTGTATTGGCACCTGGAGCATTCCTTGTATTAGGTTTCTTGGTTGCAATTATGAACCAGATTAAGGTTATGGCAGCTCGCAAGGGCAAACCATTGCCATCGAATGCCGGTTCTATTGAAGGCAATGGAGAAGCAGAGAAGATTACTGCGGAAAAGAAAAAAGAAGCAGAAGCGAAAAAACTTGAAGCAAATAATGAGACAACAAAAGAAGAATCAGCTGATCAAGCTGAGAAAAAAGACGAGTAAGGAGGGTGAGTACAGATGAAAGACGTCATTTTATTAGCCATCAGTGCTGCAATTGTCAATAACGTTGTACTTAGCCAGTTCCTTGGCCTTTGTCCATTCATCGGTGTTTCAAAAAAGATTGAAACTGCATCCGGTATGGGCGGAGCCGTAATCTTCGTTATTACAATCGCTTCATTGGTAACAAGTATTATCGATAAGTTTATTTTACAGACATTTGATCTTGTATATCTTAGAACAATTGTATTTATCCTTGTAATTGCAGCTTTGGTGCAGTTCGTGGAAATGTTCTTAAGAAAACAGATGCCACCATTATATAACTCGCTGGGTGTATTCCTTCCTTTGATTACAACAAACTGTGCAGTACTTGGTATTGCGCTGACAAATGTTCAGAAGGATTATGGAATCGGCGTAAGTGTAATTAGTGGTTTTGCAACCGCGATCGGCTTTATGATTGCAATTGTAATCTTAGCCGGTATTCGTGAAAAAATTGAGTACAATGATGTTCCTACTCCGTTCAAAGGCTCTGCCATTGTATTGATCACATCAGGTCTTATGGCAATTGCATTCTTTGGATGGTCAGGCGTAGTATAGGAGGACTGGAATATGAGTATTACTGCTGTTATTATTGCCGCTGTCATTGTTGCTGTAGTAGGTATTGTCATTGGATTTTTCCTTGGATTTTCCAGTGAAAAGTTTAAAGTAGAAGTGGATCCTAAGGAAGAGGCCGTATTAGACGTTCTTCCTGGTAACAACTGTGGTGGTTGTGGATATGCCGGTTGTTCCGGACTTGCTGCAGCCATTGCAAAAGGTGAAGCTGAGATCACTGCTTGTCCGGTTGGTGGAGACCCTGTCGCTGCACAGATTGGCGAAATTATGGGAATCGAAGCTGAAACAGGAGACAAGATGGTTGCATTTGTTAAATGTGCCGGTGACTGTGATAAGGCAAAAGTTAATTATAATTATTTCGGCGTTGAAAGCTGTGATATGATGAAATTCGTACCGGGCGGCGGTCCTAAAAAATGTGACTATGGCTGCCTTGGTTATGGCGAATGTGTGGATGTATGTCCATTTGACGCAATTCATATTGTAAATGGAGTTGCTGTCGTAGATAAGGATGAGTGTAAGGCTTGTAAGAAGTGTATTACAGCCTGCCCACAGAATCTGATTGAACTGGTTCCTTATAAGGCGAAATACAGAGTGCACTGTAGTTCAAAAGATAAGGGCAAAGATGTTATGCAGTCTTGTGAAGTTGGATGTATCGGATGTAAATTATGCGAAAAATCCTGTCACTTCGACGCAGTACATGTTGTTGACAACATTGCTTACATCGATCAGGATCTTTGTAAAGGATGCGGCCTTTGTGCTAAGAAGTGTCCAAAGAAGATTATTTACTAATCAAAAAAATAAGAGGCAACCATTTTGTGGTTGTCTCTTTTTGGTTATCAAACTTAATCTTCCCAAGGTCTGATTCGATAAGTGGCGCCGATGTCGTCACAAATCTTTTGACAGACTTGTTCGTCTTCTTTGGTAATCGTCGTTTCTACCGTGGTTAATACGACATTAGGAATATACTTTGTACAGGCTTTTGCAAAAGAGAGCATCGCATCAAAAGATTGTTCGCCGAATTTGCTTTGTACAAGTTTGTGATAATCATCGGCATTGGAAGTGTTTAAACTAATGGAAACAGTGTCAATCAGCCCTTTAAAGAGCGGGGCGATATCTTTGCCATTTACAAGATTGCCAAGGCCGTTGGTGTTAATTCTAACCGGCATATGAAAGGTATCCTTTACATACTTTGCTGTCTGAAGCAAGACATCCAAAGCTTCCGTAGGTTCACCAAAACCACAAAATACGACCTCGTTATAAGCGCTCATATCGAATTTGGTAAATGCTTCTTTCACTTCTTCAAAACTTGGTTCGTGGTCAAGCCATAACGAACTGGATTCGCCAATCTTGTCCATGCTCTGACGCAGACAGAAGGTACAGGCGCAAGGACATTTATTCGTTAAATTAACATATAGATTATTGTGAACTTTATATAAGATTTCTTCCATAACAAACACCTCTATTTTAGTTTATATAATAATTCTTCAAAGCAAACGCCGTCTGTAAGCGGAATATCCATCTGAGACGAGCGTTCAATGCAGTTTTTGATAAAGCGCGAAGCTTTTTTTACAGAATCAATAAATTCAACTCCGTTGACAGCATCGGCAGCCAGTATAGCTGCAAATACATCTCCGGTTCCGGATCTGGAATCTCCGATTTTGTGAGTTCGAATAATGTGTGGTTCTTTTTTTGACCAGTAGCAGTAGTTCGCGACAAAACTTCTTTGAGGAATGCCGGTGATGACAATCTTTTGCGGTCCCATCTGAAACAGCTTTTTCGACATTTCTTTAAGTTCTGATTGCTTCCAGCGTTCTTTATAAGGCGTATCCGTTAGAATGCAAGCTTCGGTAAGATTCGGAGTTAATATATCGGCATACTGTACCAGGGATTTCATAGCCTGACACATGTCTGGCGTATAGGTTGCGTAAGGGCGTCCGTAATCGCCCATGACAGGATCGACTAAAACGATGGTTTCTTCTGTCTTAAAACGCTGCATAAACCCTTTTACGATTTCAATCTGTCGTTCAGAACCCAAAAATCCGCTACAGATTCCATTGAATTTCAATCCTAATTTTTCCCATTCTTTAATATAGGTTTCCATATGATCGGTATAGTCATCAAAAAAATAACTGTCAAAACCGGTATGATTGGATAAAATCGCCGTCGGAACTGCACAGCATTGTACCTTCATCATGGAAATAATCGGAAGAGCTACTGCAATTGAACAGCGACCAAATCCGGAATAATCATTAATGAGTGCTATCTTTTTCTGATGATTATGGCAAGAATTTTTCATAAGCCAAAACATCTCTCTTTCTTGATAAATCTTGTGTTTAATACTCCTACAAAAATACCATTTGTTCATAAAAAATGCAACAAAATGATGCATTTTAGAAGGGTTTATGATATGGTAAGATATGGTTTTAAAATCAAAGAATAAATAATTAGGTGATAAGCATGCAAAACAGGCCATACATAGAAAAGAAAAAAAGAATAGTTGTGAAGATTGGTTCTTCATCCCTTACCCATGAAGAGACCGGTAATCTTTATCTTGCTAAGATAGAAAAACTGGTACGCGAATTATGCGACCTTAGAAATAGCGGCATTGATGTCTGTCTCGTATCATCCGGTGCGATTGCAGTTGGACGACAGGCGATAGGCCTTAAGGATAAACCCGGCACCAACTCCGAAAAACAGGCTTGCGCTGCTGTGGGACAAGCAAGACTTATGATGACATATCAGAAGGTGTTTTCTGAATACAATCAAACGGTTGCTCAGATTTTAATGACGAAAAACACAATGATATTACCTAATTCGAGACAAAATGCACATAATACATTTGAAGAATTGTTTTCTATGGGTGTTATCCCGATTGTCAATGAAAATGATACGGTATCAACTTACGAAATGCAGTTTGGTGATAACGATACTTTGTCGGCACTTGTTGCAACCTTAATTGATGCTGATCTTCTGGTATTGTTATCGGATATCAATGGTATGTATACAGATGACCCAAGAGCCAATGAATACGCCCGTTTAATTGATTATGTACCGGAGCTGACGGAAGAGATTATGCAGATGGGAAAAGGTACAACCGGAAGCGGCGTTGGAACAGGCGGTATGCATACGAAATTGAATGCGGCAATGATTGCCACCAGATCCGGAGCCGATATGATTATCACTAACAGTAAGGATTTGAACTGCTTACATCATTTATTTGATAATGAATATATTGGAACTTTATTTGCAAAAAATGAACAGGCAGATTTTTCGTTAGAAGAATTTTTGAATGAATAGATATGGTGAGTGAAATGACAGAGGATATGAATATACCAGTTTCAGAGCCTGAAAGACAGTTTTACTTTATAAAACAGGCTAAGAAATATGTAGAGTTTCTTTCCAAAGAAAAAGGAAGAGACCTTACTTATTATGTAAATACATTTGGTTGTCAGATGAATGCGAGAGATTCTGAGAAGATTGTCGGAATTCTTGAACAGATTGGATATAAACCGGGCGAATCAGAAGAGTCAGACCTGGTTATTTATAATACCTGTACGGTTCGAGAAAATGCTAATAATAAAATCTACGGCCGTCTTGGTTATCTTAGTAATTACAAACAAAAGAATCCGGATATGAAGATTGCACTGTGCGGTTGCATGATGCAGGAAGATGCACCGGTTAAAAAGATTAAATCCAGCTATCGTTTTGTTGATCTTATATTTGGCACGCATAATATCTTTATGATTGCCGAACTTTTGGTACGCTCTTTTGAAGAAGAGAAGATGGTGGTAGAGATTTGGGATGGTACCGACAAGATTGTGGAAGATTTGCCGGCTGTTAGAAAGTATCCTTTTAAATCAGGGGTAAATATTATGTACGGCTGCAATAACTTTTGTTCTTATTGTATCGTGCCATATGTCCGAGGCCGGGAAAGAAGCAGACGGCCGGAAGATATTATAAATGAAATCAAACAGCTGGTAGCAGACGGCGTAGTAGAAATTATGCTGTTAGGACAAAATGTCAATTCTTATGGCAAGACTCTTGAACACCCGATTACATTTGCACAGTTATTAGATCGAATTGATAAGATTGACGGATTAAAGAGAATTCGATTTATGACATCACATCCAAAGGATTTGTCTGATGAGCTGATTGAAGTGATGAAACATTCTAAGAAGATCTGTCATCATTTTCATTTGCCGCTACAATCCGGTTCCACAAAACTGTTGGAAGATATGAATCGGCACTATACAAAGGAAGATTATCTGCTCTTAGTAGAGAAACTTCGAAATGCAGTACCGGATATTGCAATTACAACGGATATTATTGTTGGATACCCGGGTGAAACTGAGGAAGATTTCCTTGAAACTATGGATGTTGTGAATCGCGTTGGATATGATGGCGCATTTACCTTTATCTATTCAAAGCGTTCCGGAACACCGGCTGCAAAACGCGAAGACCAGATAGATGCAGATGTCATTAAAAAACGGTTTGACCTTTTACTTAAAACGGTTCAAAGTCACGCTCAAGAACGCGCTAAAGCACTTGAAGGAAAAACGATGGAGGTTCTTGTTGAATCTGTAAACAGTCAAAATAAAGAGCTTGTTTCCGGTCGATTATCCAATAACAGTGTTGTACATTTTGCAGGGTCAAAAGATTTAATCGGACAGATTGTTCCGGTGAAACTTATCTGCTGTAAGGGATTTTACTATATGGGAGAGCAGGTGTAGATGGAAGAATACTATCAGTCTAAGTTTCGTCTGCGCGATGGCATCTTGATTGGAGCAGTTCTTGGATTTGCTGTTGTTGCATTTTTGCTAATGAATACGATTGGCGCTAAAGACGGCAATATTGTACGTGTTTCAGTTAATGGTGAAACCTATGGAGAGTATGATTTAAATACAGATCAAACAATTGAAATAGAGATTCAAGGCGAAATTACCAATGTGGTGTTAATTGAAGATGGAAGCGTATCCATGAAAGAAGCGCAGTGTCCGGATCATTTGTGCGTGGAACAAGGACAGATCCATCTTGCCAATGAGTCTATTATCTGTCTGCCTAATAAGGTGGTTGTAGAAATTCTTGATGCCGGCTCAGAAGATGATGATTCTTCAAACGATGAACAAGAAATCGACGCAGTAATTAAGTAAAGGAAGCATATGAAACATAATGTGGCATTTTTGGGAGTGTTTTTAGCACTGGCTCTGGTTTTTAGCTACGTAGAAGCCATGATTCCATTTGCTATTGCAATACCCGGAGTAAAGCTTGGAATCACAAATATTGTGGTTTTGTTAATTTTATATTTGATTGGACCTAAGGAAGCTTTTATCGTATCAGTATTAAGAGTAATATTGGCCGGTTTGTTATTTGGAAATTTATTTAGTATTATTTATTCAATGGCAGGAGCGTTATTCTCGCTGGCCGTCATGATGCTGCTTCGCCGAACAAAGCAGTTTCATGTTATAAGCATCAGTGCGGTTGGTGGAATTGTTCACAACTTAGGTCAGCTTATCGTTGCTGCTTTTGTAGTTGAAAATTATAATATTATGTATTACTTTGCCGTACTTATGATTGCCGGAGTGATAACCGGCGTTATAATCGGGATTGTTGGAAATGAAATGATTAAACGAGTCGGACGATTCTTTTGGAAACGGCAGATTCACACTTAGGAGGGGCTATGTATTCCTATTTTATTGGAACCGTTGCGGAAACGGAGACAGACCATATCGTTATAGAAACCGGAAATATCGGATATGAAATATATATGCCACAGCGCGAGATAGCGGAAATAGGTGTTGTTGGTGATAAAGTAAAGGTGTACACCTATCTCTATGTACGAGAAGATACTTTTATGTTGTATGGATTTGCTTCTAGGCAATCCCTGCGTTTATTTAAACTACTGATTACCGTCAATGGAATCGGGCCAAAGGCGGCTCTTGCAATTTTGACTGTGTTAACAGCATCCGACCTTCAATTTGCAATATTATCAGAGGATGCCAAATCAATTGCAAAAGCGCAAGGTGTCGGCGCTAAAACAGCACAGCGCGTAGTTATGGAATTAAAAGATAAAGTGGATTTAGAAGAAGCGTTTGAAGAAAAGAGTAATGAAGTATCTGAAGCCAATGTCAATGCCAAGAGTAAAGCAGAAGCAATCGATGCGCTTGAAGCACTTGGATTTTCAAGGTCAGAGGCGCTAAAAGCCATCAATTCAATTGGTGATATAACCGGAGAAGATGTTGAAACCATTATTAAAAAGGCATTAAAAGAGCTGTAAGTACTTACAAGGAGAGTAAGAGTGGAAAAGCGAATTATTTCAACGCAGTTAAACAAAGAAGAACAAAAAGTTGAAAACACATTGCGTCCGCAGCATTTGACAGATTATATTGGTCAAAAGAAAATCAAAGACAATATGTCTGTATATATGAAGGCGGCAAAACAGCGTGGGGAATCTTTGGATCACGTGCTGTTTTACGGACCTCCGGGACTTGGAAAGACGACCCTGGCTTGTATTATCGCCAATGAGATGGGCGTTCATATTAAGACAACTTCCGGCCCTGCAATCGCCAAACCGGGTGAGATGGCAGCGATTTTAAATAAATTAGAAGAAGGCGATGTGCTTTTTGTTGATGAAATTCATCGCTTAAACAAACAAGTTGAAGAACTTTTGTATCCTGCCATGGAAGATTATTGTATCGATATTATGGTCGGAGAAGGCGCATCAGCTCGCTCTATTCGTGTAGATCTTCCAAGATTCACACTGGTGGGAGCAACTACAAGAGCAGGTCTCTTGTCAGCACCTCTTCGCGATCGCTTTGGCGTTGTGCAACATATGGAATATTATACAACCGAAGAGCTTACACAGATTATTAAAAATTCTGCAGAGCGACTCAATGTTGAAATCGACGACGAAGGCGCAGTAGAAATGGCAAGAAGATCGCGAGGAACACCACGATTGGCAAATCGTCTGCTTAAGCGTGTCAGAGATTATGCACAGGTTCAATATGACGGCGTCATAACAAAAGAAGTTGCTTCTTATGCACTTGATTTACTGGAAGTAGATAAAGAAGGTCTTGATAAATCGGATCGAAACATTTTGACAACTATTTTGTATCAATTCTCCGGAGGACCTGTCGGGCTTGATACTTTGGCAGCGTCTTTAGGCGAAGATGCCGGTACCATTGAAGATGTTTATGAACCTTATCTTGTTAAAAATGGTTTTTTAAACCGTACTCCAAAAGGACGGGTAGCGACAGAAAAAGCTTATTATCATTTTGGAATTGATCTGCCAAGTTAAAGGTTGTTTGAAATGGCAAAAAAACTTATAATAAAAACAACAAATAATTGATTAGAGATAAAAGAGGTAATGTATGGCTACGAAATCTGATGCGGAAGTAATCATTGGTGGCAAGATTTATACACTAAGCGGTTATGAAAATCCGGAATATCTGCAAAAAGTTGCAGCATATCTAAACCAGAAGATGAATGAACTTAAATCGATGGAAGGATATCAGCATTTGTCTACAGATCTTAAGAACGTGCTTTTGAATATTAATATTGTAGATGATTATTTTAAAGCAAAAGAAACTGCAGACCGAATGGAAAAAGAATTACAGGAAAAAGACAGAGAACTTTATGATGCGAATCATGAACTTGTGTCTGCGAAAATGAACGAAGAGACACTTTCGGAAGCATTAAAAGATTCTGAAAGTAAAAATCGTGAGTTGCTTTTAAACAAAGCAAAGCTCGAAACAACGCTTGAAGATGCATTGCTTGGTCCGGAAGGCGGAGAAGATAGTGAATCATAACGATAAATTAGCTGTTACCATAATGAAAGGTTTCAGCTTTTTTACATTCTAGAAGGAAGGTTGATTATGCCCGAATTATTAGCACCGGCGGGTTCTTACGAAACAATGCTTGCGGTATTTGAGGCCGGAGCAGATGCGGTCTATCTTGCAGGAGACTGTTTTGGGGCGCGTGCCTATGCAAAAAACTTTATGAAAGATGAACTCCTTAAGGCTTTGGAGTATGCACATCTTCATCATAAGAAAATATATCTTACGGTAAACACACTTTTAAAAGACCGTGAAATTATGGATGACTTATATGAGTATCTGCATCCTTATGTATGTAATGGACTGGATGCACTTTTGGTTCAAGACTGGGGTGTGTTTCATTTTGTGCGCACTAATTTCCCGGATTTAGAACTTCATGCCAGTACGCAGATGAGCATTTCGTCTATGCAAGGTGCAAAGTTTTTACAAGACAATGGAGCGTCGAGAATTGTTCTTTCAAGAGAACTGTCATTAGCTGATATTGCGCATATCAATAAAGAGGTTCAGGCTGAACTGGAAGTGTTTGCACACGGCGCTTTGTGTTACAGTTATTCAGGGAAATGTCTGATGAGTTCTTTGATTGGTGGCAGAAGTGGTAACAGAGGACGATGTGCACAGCCATGCAGACTTGCTTATCAATTGGAAGGTTATCAGCATGATGCCGAGTATTTGATGTCTCTTAAAGATTTATCAACCATTGATATTCTTCCACAAATGCTTGAGGCAGGTGCTTATTCTTTTAAAATTGAGGGACGTATGAAACAGACCCGGTATGCGCATGAAGTCGTCACTCTTTACCGAAAATATCTGGATGAGGCGTTGTTAAATCCCGTAGATTATCGAGTGTCAAAAAAAGACCGCGAACGTCTATTGGCTGCGGGCAATCGTTGTGGATTTACAGATGGCTATCTAAGTGGGCATATTAATTCAGATATGATTACTTATGTGATGCCTTCTCATAAAAAAGAAGACACGCTTAAGGCGGAACAGACATATGAAGAACATAAGATTCCAATTGATGTTGAGATGGAGTTTCGAATCGGTTCTCCTGCCGTTATGACTTTAAAAACGCCACAGGTCTGTGTAAGAGCCTGTGGCGATGAGGTAAGCGAAGCAAAAGCAAGACCTCTTACCAAAGAAGAAGCTATAAAAAAAGGGGCTGCTTTTGGAACATCGCCATTTACAGCCAGGCAGGTGAAGGTCTGTCTTGACGATCATGCTTTTTATAATGCGGGAGCCATAAAAAGTCTAAGAAGAAAAGCCGTTGATTTATTAACACGGAAGCTAATTGGGGATTGTCATAAAGAGTATCCGTCTCAAATGCCGGATAAGATAGAACTTTTAATGCCGTCTGTTAAAAGTCCCTACACGGCAGTACTGGTATCTACGAAAGAACAGTTAGATTGTGTGAGTCAGGCAGACTTTGTGGACTGCGTTTATGTGGCATATGATCTACTGCAAGAAGAAGAGGTTGTAAAATCGTATTTACAAACTACCAATAAGCAAGCCGGAGTTGTACTACCGTACGTCATAAAAGACAATACTACGGATGAAATTAAGAAAGT
>JAILOU010000027.1 GCA_024690665.1 Eubacterium sp. | reverse complement strand
AAGGACTAGGAATGCTACGCATTCCGTCGCAAGCTCCGACTGAGTTAAACGCTCCGCGAGGATGCGCACGGATTCGGACAGGAATTTGTCTGCTGAAGCAGACCCGAATCCGGCGCGCAAGACTCGCGAGCGAGTCTTGACGATCTTGACAGATAACGAAAGGAGGAGCCGCCGATGCAACTGGTGTTGCCGGATAAAGTAAAGGAGATTATCAAAACTCTTGAACAGGCCGGATATGAAGCATATGCTGTCGGTGGCTGCGTTCGTGACAGCCTGCTTGGAAAGCAACCGAAAGACTGGGATATCACAACTTCGGCAAGTCCAATGCAGGTAAAGGAGCACTTTGCGCGTACGATTGATACCGGAATCCAGCATGGAACCGTGACGGTTATGATGGATAAGGAAGGGTTTGAAGTGACGACGTACCGAATTGACGGAAAGTATGAGGATGGTCGTCATCCGAGCGAAGTGACATTTACAAGGTCGTTAGAAGAAGATTTAAAGAGAAGAGACTTTACCATCAATGCGATGGCATTTAATGACAGCCGCGGAATCGTCGACTTGTTTGGCGGACAAAAAGACCTTAATAATCGAATTATACGATGCGTGGGCGATGCTCATAAACGATTTTCGGAGGATGCGCTTCGCATGATGCGGGCAGTGAGGTTTGCCGCACAGATTGGCTGTGAGATTGAAGATAAGACGCTAGAGGCAATGAAAGATCTTGCAGGGAATATGAAACTGATTTCGGCAGAGCGGATTCAAAGTGAGCTGGTTAAACTGCTCATCTCCGATCATCCGGAAGATCTTTTGATGTTATATGAGGCAGGTATTACAGCGATTATTCTGCCGGAATTTGACGAGATGATGAAGACGCCGCAGAATCATCCATATCACAAATACAATGTGGGAATGCATACCATAGAAGCGGTAAAGGCAATTCCGGCGGATAAGGTTCTTAGAATCGCCATGCTTCTTCATGATGTGGGAAAGCCAAAGTGCAGGGTGACGGATGAGAAAGGAATCGACCATTTTTATCGTCATCCGCTTGAAAGTGAACGAATTGCTAAGGAAATTCTAAGACGCTTAAAGTTTGACAACGATACGATTCGCAAGGTTCTTATTTTGATCAGGCACCACGATGAAAGGCCGACACTTCGGGAGAAGAATATGAGAAGGCTGATCAGTAGGGTGACGGTAGAGATGTATCCGTCGCTTCTTAAGGTGCAGGTGGCAGACGCCCTAGGGCAGAGCGACTATCGCAAGGAAGAAAAACTGGCCTACTATAAGTCCTGCGAGATTATGTACCGGGAGATTTTAGAGCGGGAAGAATGTTTGAAAATCAAAGACCTTGCTGTTGACGGAAAGGATTTGATAGATGCCGGAGTGCCGCAGGGAAAGCTGATTGGAGAGAATCTGTCCATGATGCTTGATAAAGTGCTCGAGAATCCAAAGTTGAATAACAAAGAGACATTGCTTGAAATGATCATAAAGGGTGATTAAGTGAAAAAGTTTTTAAAGTATGTAGTATGTGTCATGCTGATGGCTGCGACGATTGCAATGCTGGCCGGTTGTGGAACTTCTGGCGGGTCAAATAGCATGGTGAAAGGAAGCCGTGTGGGAGGAACAACCACGCAGGAAACCGACACCAGCGAGGATGAGGTAGAAGTCGAAGAGGATGTCTATCGTATCGATGAGATTGATACGGTGGAGCAGATGATTCGCTTTGAAAATTTGTCTAATGGCCAGCTGGAGCGATACACCTACAATGGCAGCACATATGTCTATGATAAAAATGAAATCAGTACGACGGTTGAATCGCTCTATTGCGGCATGCCGGTTACATTTGAGGTCAATAAAGAAAGTGAGCTTCTTAAGAGTGTTACCGAGTCAAATGCCTTATGGATTCAGAATGATATCAGTGAATTTACACTGAATGAAGAAGAAGGCATTTTAACAATTGGACCGACAGACTACGTGCTTAGCGATATTACAAGAGCTTATCAGGACAACGAACGAATTGTGTATGGAGATATTTCGCAGGAAGATGTGCTTAGCGTTATCGGAACGGCCAAAAAGATTATTTCCCTGGTGGTAACCAGCGGACATGGAACTATCCGACTTACGAATACTGATTTGTTTGAAGGCGGCTGGCTGACCGTTGGTACGGTAGTATCAAAGGAAATCGAAAAGGACATGGAATTTGATGTGTCGGCCGGAACCTATACCGTTGCGGTTGCCAATAACGGATACGGGGATAATACAGACGTTGAAGTAAAGGCAAATGAAGTTACGCTGGTAGACTGCAATAAATTAAAGGGTGAGGGTCCAAAGTATTGCAAGATTAAATTCACTGTGCCGTATGACGGTGCTAAATTATATATCAATGGTAAAGAAACGGATTACAGCAAGGAAGTTACGCTGCAGTATGGGGCGTATTCTCTGCAGGTTGAGGCGGAAGGTTATGCAACCTGGAGCAGAACCTTGGTGGTGGCATCGGAGACAGCGACAATCGGCGTGGTCTTAAGCGCTGAGTCTGAGACGGAGTCAGAGACTTCATCCGATGATTCTTCGACGAGTACAGAGTCTGCATCTTCCGGAACTGCTGGATCACTGGCTGGTTCGCTTGCGGGAAGTGAGGCGGGATCGACCTCGGGAAGTTCAAGCAGTTCAAGTAGTTCAAGTACAACCGGAACCAGTTCATCGACATCAGGATCGACATCGAGTTCCTCATCCACCAGTACGGTATCGGATGATACATTGTCGACACTGTCTGACCTGATTAGTAACCTGGCAGGAAGCAGTGATGATGACGATGATTAAGGATAAAGGAGGAATTGGTTATGGGTTATAAGGAAAGTTATCAGATATGGGTGGACGATCCGTATTTTGATGCACAGACGAAAGCGCAGTTAAAAGAGATTGCCGGTGATGAAAAAGAGATCGAGGAGCGGTTTTATAAAGATCTTGAATTTGGAACGGCAGGGCTTAGAGGCATTTTGGGTGCCGGTACAAACAGAATGAATGTGTATACGGTTCGTAAAGCAACGCAGGGACTGGCCAATTATATTATTTCCCAGAAAAAACAAAGCCAGGGCGTCGCAATCGCATTTGATTCAAGACACATGTCTCCGGAATTTGCAGATGAGTCTGCAAGAACGCTTGCGGCAAATGGAATTAAGGCGTATGTATTTGAGTCACTTAGACCGACACCGGAGCTTTCATTTGCAGTAAGATATTTGGGCTGCGCAGCCGGAATTAACATTACGGCCAGCCATAATCCACCGGAATATAACGGCTACAAGGTATACTGGGAAGACGGTGCACAGATCACCCCGCCTCATGATAAGGGCATCATGGATGAGGTAAAGAAGATTACCGATTATTCTACGGCTAAGACTATGTCGTTCTATGAGGCGAAGCAAGCCGGGTTGTACGAGGTGATCGGAAAAGAAATCGACGATGCATATAACGAAGAACTTAAGAAACTGGTTTTGAATCAGGATGCAATTCGCCGTATGCAAAAAGAGATTAAGATTGTTTATACGCCGCTTCACGGAACAGGAAATCTTCCGGTGCGCCGTGTGTTGAAAGAACTTGGATTTGACAATGTATATGTCGTTAAGGAACAAGAACTTCCAAATGGTGATTTTCCAACGGTCAGCTATCCAAATCCGGAATCGAAAGAAGCGTTTGAACTTGGACTGAAACTGGCGCAGGAAGTGGACGCCGATCTGATTTTGGCAACCGATCCGGACGCAGACAGACTTGGCGTGTATGTTAAGGATAAGGCCGGTGATTATCAAGTGCTGACCGGTAATATGTCAGGAACCTTAATTGCCGAGTATCTGATTAGTGAAAAGACAAAGCGAAATGCGGTGGAACAAGATGCTGCCATCATCAAGTCAATTGTAACGACCAACATGGTGGATGAAGTTGCGAAGCACTATCATGTTCGTCTGATTGAAGTGCTGACAGGATTTAAGTATATTGGTCGTCAGATTCTCGAATTTGAAAAGCAGGGAAGCGGAAGCTATCTGTTTGGCCTTGAAGAAAGTTATGGCTGTCTGCCGGGCGACTATGCAAGAGATAAAGACGCTGTTGCTGCGACCATGGTGCTTTGTGAGGCCGCAGCATATTATCAGACAGAAGGCAAGACTTTGTGGGATGTTATGCTTGAAATGTACGAACGCTATGGCTACTACAAAGACAGCGTAACGGCTATTACACTTGCCGGAAAAGAAGGCATTGAAAAGATTCAATCAATTATAGAAGAACTTGAGAAGAATCCGCCTGCCAATATTGGTGCATACCAGGTAGAGACGGTTCGAAATTACAGAACCGGGCTGTGCACCTGTATGGCTTCCGGACAGACAACGCCAACGAATCTTCCGGAGTCTAATGTCCTTTATTATGAGCTGAGCGATGGAGCCTGGGTATGCGTTCGACCATCCGGAACAGAACCGAAGTTGAAACTTTATTACGGAGTTAAGGGAAAAGACTTTGAAGATGCGGAAAGCAAAGGCGTTTCACTTGAAAAATCTTTGAACGAAATGGTTGACAAATACTTATAGGACAATATGGCTATAAAAAGGCGTACAAATGCCTAAAAATGCCCATTTTTCCTTGACAAACAAGGCAAAACAAAGTATAACTAATGATATAGGTGAAATCAAAACCTGAAAGATAATTATAGGAGGAGTATTTTAATGAACAAAACAGAATTAGTTGCAGCAATCGCTGACAAGACAGAGTTATCTAAGAAGGACGTAGAAGCAACTGTAAAAGCTTTTACAGAGGTTGTTACAGAAGAGCTTAAGAAAGAAAACAAAATCCAGTTAGTAGGATTTGGAACATTTGAAGTTTCTAAGAGAGCTGCAAGAACAGGTAGAAATCCTCAGACAAAAGAGGAGATTAAGATTCCTGCATCTAAGGCACCTAAGTTCAAAGCTGGTAAGGCTTTAAAGGATGCTGTTAACAAATAAGTTTTTTTGAAATACTGAGAAAAAGAGTGGAACTTCCATCGTTCCGCTCTTTCTTTTTGCGAGTGCGCCACTTTGGCGAATTGGAGTAAGGATATGAGACTGGATAAATTTTTAAAGGTATCAAGACTGATTAAACGAAGAACTGTTGCAAATGAGGCGTGTGATGCCGGCCGTGTACTGGTAAATGATAAAGTTGCCAAGGCTTCTACCAAGGTCAAGGTTGGCGACATTATCGAGATTCAGTTTGGAACAAAGACGCTTCGCGCCCGGGTGTTGGATCTGCAAGAGACAACAAAAAAAGAAGAAGCGAAAGAATTGTTCGAAATCCTATAAAGGATTTGGGACTTTTGTCCGATAATAAGGATATAAGTGTGGAAATACTGTGATTTCCTTGTGAAATTGTATTAAAATGCAAGAAAGCGTTTGAAATTTGAGTCCTTTGGGACTAAAATAATGTTAGGACTTATACATATAGAGGAAGATAATATATGGCGAGACGACGTGGGAGTAAGAGAAAAAAGAATACAGGGAAGTTATGTGTAACAGCAATTGTCTGTATGCTTGTAGCTGTTATGTCGATTCGTATCGTCGGATTGTATCAGGATAAGACAAAGTATGAGGCGAAGGCGAGTGAGCTTCAAAGTCAGATTGATGACGAAGAGCAGCGGACGGAAGATCTCGAAGACTATGCAGATTATGTGAAGACGGCAGAGTATATCGAGAAGATGGCACGCGCTAAGCTCGGACTTGTATATGATAACGAAATTATATTTAAAGAACAGGAAGAATAAAATCACACTCTCGGGTGTGGTTTTATTTGTTTTAACGGTTGTAAAATGAAAGAGAATGTAAAAGCATTTATTGAAAAGGAAAAGTTAATAAGACCGGGAGAAAAAGTCCTTGCGGCGGTATCCGGTGGTGCAGATTCTGTATGCTTGATGCTTCTTTTGGCGCAGCTTCAGGAGGAACTGGATTTCTTTTTGGAGGTCATTCATGTAGAACATGGTATTCGCGGTGAGGAGAGTTTAAAAGATGCGCAATTTGTCAGGATGCTGTCTAAGGAAAAAGGAATTCCATTCCATATTGTGACAGTGGATGCACCGGCATTTGCCGCGCAGAAAAGACTTGGCCTGGAAGAGGCAGCGCGAATCCTTCGCCATCAGGCGCTTAAGGAGACTGCGAGAAATTGTGGTGCAGACAAGATTGCGGTTGCGCATCACGCAGGGGATCAGGCAGAGACAATCCTGTTTCATCTGACGCGGGGCAGCGATGTCAGAGGCCTTCGCGGGATGCTCCCGATGAGAGATAATATGATTCGGCCGCTGCTTGGTTGCAGTAGACAAGAGGTAGAGCAGTTCTTAAGAGAGGAGCATCAGTCGTACTGTACAGATGCCACGAATGATTCAGATGAATATGCACGTAACAGAATTCGTCTACATGTGCTGCCGCAGCTTGAGAAGGTTAATAAACAGGCGGTCAGGCATATCGCAAGAGCAGGGGAGTCCGTACGGGAAGCACAGGATTATCTTGAGCAGCAGGTGATGAAAGCTTATGAGACTTGTTTTCGGCGGACTGGTGCGGATTGCGGAAGGCTGGACATTAAGGCTTTTGACGGCCTTCACGAGTATCTGCAATCCCAGGTTGTGTATTGGATTATTGCGCAGCTTACCGGGCATGAAAAGGATCTGACAAAAGCGCATGTGGAAGCAGTGCTTTCTTTACGAAACAATCAAAGTGGAAAGTCGGTTTTAGTATATCGCAGGTTGCGCGTTACAAGAGAGTATGACGCGTTGGTTTTTGAGACCGGTAAGAAAACAGACCACGATATGGAACCGATGAAACTTGATATCTCAAAAGACGGCTTTTGTTTTCTCGAAGATGGCAGAAAACTAAGCTGGAGAAGGTTTTCCTACGATGCACGGAACATGCGAATTCCGAAAAATCAGTATACGAAATGGTACGATTATGATAAAATTAATGGTGGATTATTTGTGCGAAATCGTCAGGAATCGGATTATCTTGTAATTGATTCGCAAGGTCACAGAAAGCATTTGCAGGATTATTTTATCGATGAAAAGATTCCGGCTGCGAAAAGGCAGGTAATCCCGCTTGTGGCAGAAGGGAGTCATATCCTGTGGATTATTGGATATCGAGGAAGCGAATTGTATCGCATTACACCGGACACAAGCAATATATTGGAAATAGTAATAGATGGAGGCAACTAAACATGGCAGAGATTATTCACGAATTTATATCAGAAGAAAAGGTGAATGAGAGAATTCGGGAAATCGGAGCTCAGATTACAAAGGATTACGAAGGAGAAGAACTCTACGTAATCTGCATTATGAAAGGGGCTGTTTATTTCGCAACGGAACTGACAAAGAGAATTGAAGTTCCGGTAGTATTGGATTTTATGGCGGCATCAAGTTATGGCGCAGATACAAAATCAAGTGGTATCGTAAAAATCACTCGAGATTTGGATGAGAGTCTTGCAGGCAAGAATGTAATTGTTGTGGAAGACATTATCGATACAGGACGTACACTTAGCTATCTGCTGGAGCTGTTAGAAAAACGCGGACCAAAGTCAATCAAGCTTTGCACATTGCTTGATAAACCGGATCGCAGAATCGCTCAGGTAGATGTAGATTATGTTGGATTTGTGGTTCCGGACGAATTTATTGTAGGGTATGGTCTTGATTATGCACAAAAATACAGAAATTTACCATTTATAGGAACTTTGGAATTCAAGTAAATTTCGTGGCTAGGAGGCAATTGTGAAAAAGAACAGAATAAGCGGGTTGGGATTATATCTTATACTAATCGCAATCGTAATCATTGCTTGGTATGCGATGACGGCCGGCAAGGGCGTAGATACATCTTATACTTATGCAAACTTTAAAGAGGCAGTACAGGAAAATGAAATTGTGACCGTAACGGTCGAGCAAAATAATGAAGTGCCAACCGGACAGCTGATTTTGGTATTCAGCGATGGTTCAACCAAGACCATTGCGACATCAGATGTTAATGAGGCAGAGCAACTGTTGGAGGATAATGATGTCGCCTACATCGTTAAGGATGTTCCGGGTGAAAGCTGGTTTTCAGATTTGATTCCACTGCTGATTATTATCGCAGTTGTATTTATCTTAATGGTTGCCATGAATGGCAGACAGGCCGGCTCATCAGGTGGTTCTAAGATGATGAATTTTGGAAAGAGCCGTGCGAAGATGACAACTTCTGAGCAGCAGACGGTGAAGTTCTCAGATGTTGCAGGATTAAAGGAAGAAAAAGAAGATCTTGAGGAACTTGTTGATTTCTTAAAAGATCCTAAGAAATATACAGACCTTGGAGCGAGAATACCAAAGGGCGTTTTGCTTGTAGGACCTCCGGGAACCGGTAAGACATTGATGGCAAAGGCTATCGCCGGTGAAGCTGGTGTTCCGTTCTTTAGCATTTCGGGTTCAGACTTTGTAGAGATGTTTGTTGGTGTCGGAGCATCACGTGTGAGAGACTTATTTGCAGAAGCGAAGAAAAATGCACCATGTATCGTCTTTATCGACGAGATTGATGCTGTTGCACGTCGAAGAGGTACCGGTATGGGCGGTGGCCACGATGAACGTGAGCAGACTTTAAACCAGATGCTCGTAGAGATGGATGGTTTTGGTATCAATGAGGGAATCATCGTACTTGCTGCTACGAACCGTGTGGATATCCTGGATCCGGCGATTATGAGACCCGGACGTTTTGACAGAAAGGTTGGCGTTGGCAGACCTGATGTGGCAGGACGTGAGGAAATCTTAAAAGTACATGCCAAGAATAAACCACTTGGTGATGATGTGGACATTCACCAGATTGCACAGACAACTGCCGGATTTACAGGAGCAGATCTTGAAAATCTTATGAATGAATCAGCAATCAATGCGGCAAAGGATAATCGTGCATATCTGACACTGGATGATATCAAAAAGGCGTTTGTTAAGGTCGGTATCGGTGCTGAGAAGAAGAGTAAAGTCATTTCCGATAAGGAAAAGAAGATTACCGCTTATCATGAATCCGGACATGCGATTTTGTTCCATCTGCTTCCGGATGTCGGACCGGTATATTCGGTTTCGATTATTCCGACAGGTATGGGAGCAGCCGGCTATACAATGCCACTTCCGGAACGCGATGAGATGTTCAATACAAAGGGTAAGATGTTACAAGAAATTATGGTGGACCTTGGTGGTCGTATCGCAGAGGAATTAATCTTCGACGATATCACAACAGGTGCATCACAGGATATTAAACAGGCAACCGGTATTGCAAAGGCAATGGTAACCAAATACGGTATGTCTGATAGCATTGGTCTTATTAACTACGACAGTGAGGACGGAGAAGTCTTTATCGGACGAGATCTGGCTCATAAGCGTGGATATGGCGAAGCTGTTGCAAGTCATATTGACGAAGAAATTAAACGAATCATTGATGATTGCTATGTAGAGGCGAAAAAAATGATTTCGGATAATATGGAGGTGCTTCATGCGTCAGCGAATCTTCTCCTGGAAAAAGAAAAAATCAGTCGAGAAGAGTTTGAAGCATTATTTGACAAGGAAAATGTAACAGAGAAAAAGCCGGAAATTGAAGAATAATCAAGGTTTTTTGTCTAATATTACACGAATGTCAAAAAGGCAAGAAGTAGAAGGTTGAAAAGTGCACAAAATTTCCTCTCAACTTTTGGTAACTTTGTGCACACTTATCTGTGGATGGGTGCTATTATAATAACTGTAAAAACCCCCAATACATTTTATAGTTTTTGCTACACCCCATAGTAAAAATACCTTCTCCTAAACAGCAGCTGACAGCTGCTGTTTTTTTTATGAAGCAATGAGTCAAAGTAGATAAGCCAAGCGTCATGCTTGCATGTAAGCGACGGCTTATGCTACTTTGACGACTGCACAAGAATGAGCAAAAAAGCGAACGAGCAAAGCGAGAGAGCGATTTGCGAATTGTTGTGCAGGGATTGCGAGAGCGAAGCGTAGCAATCCTCATTGCGAAAGAGTAATCAAAGCAACATAAAAAATGGATGCTTGCATACATTTTTTTATGGGGATTTGAGATCCTAACAAGAATGAGCAAAAAGGTGAAGAAGGAATAGTATGAAACAAGAAGCATTTTATGACTACACACGTATCCATGAATATATGATGGGCATGCGACCGCTCCTTGAAAAGAGTGCATTGTTCACTGACGGGACAGATGACTACCGAATTCCATCTGAACCAGATCCGGGAGATGAAGTCAGAATCCGCTTTCGGACCGCAAAGAATAATGTTGATGCGGTATGGCTGTGCTATGGCGATGAACGTCTGAAGATGAAAGTCGTAGAGCAAGATGAGCAGTTTGATTTTTATGAGACTTCTCTTCGAGTTGGGACAGAAAGAATTGAATACTATTTTAGAATCGCAACCGGTCGACTTGTGTGCGAATATGACAGAAGCGGTGCGGTAAATATTGGTGGTGCAAAGCACTTTTTCTATCTGTATCCGGGCTTTCATGTGCCGGAATGGTCAAAGGGTGCAGTTATGTATCAGATCTTTGTAGACAGGTTCTACAACGGAGACAAGACAAATGATGTGTTAGAAGATGAGTATCAATATATCTGCTTCCACGCGAGCAAGGCAACGAACTGGAATAAGGCGCCGGATCCATTTAACGTAGCACAGTTTTACGGTGGAGATTTGGAAGGTGTGCGAAAAAAATTAGATTATCTGCAGGATCTTGGAGTAGAAGTTATCTATCTGAATCCGATATTCGTTTCTCCTTCGAATCATAAATACGACATTCAGGATTATGATTACATCGATCCACATTTTGGAAAGATTGTAGTGGATGAAGGCGAAGTATTAGAAAGATATGATGAAGATAATATATTTGCAACAAAATACATTTGCCGTGTGACAGATAAACGTAATCTTGAAGCCAGCAATCAAGTGTTTGCGCAGTTGACGAAAGAAATACATGAGCGTGGAATGAAGATCATCCTGGATGGTGTCTTTAACCACTGCGGTTCTTTTAATAAATGGATGGATCGCGAGCGGATTTACGAAAACAAGGAAGGATATCAGACGGGAGCTTATATTGCCAAGGACAGCCCGTATCATGATTATTTCAGATTTGAGCCGGAAGGAAACTGGCCGTATAATAATGTCTATGATGGCTGGTGGGGGCATGATACACTGCCAAAACTTCACTATGAGCAGTCAAAAGAACTGGAAGAGTATATTCTGTCTGTTGCGAAAAAATGGCTGAGTGAGCCGTACAATATTGATGGCTGGAGGCTTGACGTTGCAGCAGACCTTGGTATGAGTCCGGCATATAATCATGAATTTTGGAAGAAGTTTAGAAAGACCGTTAAAGAGACGAATCCGGATGCTTTGATTTTGGCGGAGCATTACGGGAATCCGGCGGCATGGCTGAAGGGTGATGAATGGGATACGGTTATGAATTATGATGCGTTCATGGATCCGGTAAGCTGGTTTATGACCGGTGTGGATAAGCATAGTGAAATGTATCAGCCGGAGGCAGAAGGAAATCTGCAACAATTTACAGATACTATGTATTACTTTATGGCGGACTTTCCGATTCAGTCTTTGCAGTGTGCAATGAATGAATTATCGAACCACGATCACTCAAGATTTTTGACAAGAACAAACCATAAGACCGGACGCGTGCAACATCTTGGCGCAAAGGCGGCAGAAGAAGATGTCAACATGGGTGTGTTTCGAGCTGCGGTGATGATGCAGATGACCTGGCCGGGAGCGCCGACAATCTATTATGGTGATGAGGCAGGCGTTTGTGGATTTACCGATCCGGATAATCGACGTACCTATCCTTGGGGAAATGAAAATAAGGAATTAATTCGCTATCACAAAGAATTGATTGCACTACATAAAAGCAGTGCCGTCTTTAAAAATGGTTCAATGAAAATCATAAAAGACGACGAGAATATATTGGCATATGGTCGATTTACAAGAAAAGAGCAATATATTGTCATTATTAATGTAGCCGATAAGCCGGAAGAAATAACAATTTCGGCGTGGGAACTGGGGCTGAATCAGAGGGGGACACTTCTGCAGCTTATTTTCAGTAACGAAGACGGATATTCCACAGCACCGGTAGAATACAAGATGGAGCATGGACGGTTTGATATTCAGATGCAGAAATACTCAGCTGTAGTGCTAAAAGGAATCGACGAATAAAATAAGAAAATCATTTGCGTTCATATTACGCCTATGCTATAATACATTCGTTGTAAATGGATGGATTCCCGAGTGGCCAAAGGGGACAGACTGTAAATCTGCTGCAAATTGCTTCGGTGGTTCGAATCCACCTCCATCCATTAAAGCAAAAGAAGCTTCAAAAACTGAAGCTTCTTTTTTTATTGCCAACGATTAAAATCGTTCATATCAATATCAAAGATATCTAAGATCTTACCGGCTATATGTTTCGTCATATCATCAATGGTCTTAGGCTGTTGATAATACGTCATCATTGGTGGCAGGATGATAGCGCCATCTTGCGATAACTCTGCCATATTTCTAAGGTGAATAGCGCTTAGAGGTGTCTCTCTTGCAACAAGTACAAGCTTGCGTCGCTCTTTTAGTGTAACATCAGCGGCGCGCAGCAGTAAATTTTCAGAGAAACCACTGTGAATGCCGGCCAGGGTCTTCATGCTGCAAGGAACAACAATCATTCCTTCTGTTTTGTATGTGCCGCTTGCAATTGATGCACCGATATTATCTAAATCAAAGGTTTCATCAGCAAGTGCGGTAAATTCTTCCAGACTCATATCTGACTCAGATTCAAGCGTCATCTCAGCACCTTTGGTCATCACCAGACAGGTATAAACATCCGGTGTAGCTTTTAGCCCTTCCAATACACGAATCGCAATTGGAATTCCACTGGCTCCGCTGACACCTACAACAATTCTTCTCATAATTTTAGTACTCCTTAAAATGTAACACCCGGCAGCTGAATCGGAAGACGCAGCTGGCAGAAGTCACGTTTATTATCTTCTGTATAGAAGGTCGTGTCAAGCAGACACTCATCATATAGATTCCCAGTCGCTTTATAGCCATTGTCATGAATCCATTGATTTAACATATTGACGTATTCTGTTTCGTAAGGCATGCCGTATTTACTCATGCATGCGTAAAAACCACCCGGAACAGTAATCATAACAATATCGTCATCGCTGGCATCACCGGTAAAATCATCCGGAAGATTTACATACCCACCGGCACCGGTAAGCTGATGCTCAGATTCTAGATTCTCCTGTAACAACATTGCGCCCCATCCGGAATCGGGATGAAGGTTGATATCATTCAGGCGATTGCGAAGTTTCATGTGTGTGTAATGCATGATGCTTCGGTCCATCGGCTTGTTGCCCGGCTGCCAAGGTGCAAATAAAATCTTGTGCTCCGGGAACTGCTTGATGTAAGGCTGCTCGATATGTTGGATTTCTTTTTCCGTCTCTTTGTAATAGTTGAGACGATCATCAATACTCTGAAGCTTTTTTTGAAGCAGTTCGATTTCGTCTTCGATCTTTTGCTTCTTTTCCATTAATAAATCCTGAGTATTATGAACGGTTCGGTTTTGAAAATTATCTACGATTTCTTTTAAAGAAAAGTCATTATCTTTGAGTGCGCATATTTCCCGCAGATAAGGAACCTGATAGATAGAATAGAACCGGTACCCCTTTTGATCGGTATAAGCAGGTTTAAATACATCGTGCTTATCATAATAGATTAAGGTTTGTCGACTGATTCGACAGATGCTGGACATCTCACTGATGGACAGCCAAGTATCGTCTTTGTTCATAATAAAGCCACCCCTTTTGAAAAATACACAAAAAATATAGTTTGTATAGCAAGAATATAGTCAAGATACACAGTCAGTAAGAAATTAACAAAAAAAGAGCGTAAAATCGACGGAAATGTGCAAAGCCTTGCGGGGAGCGGGATTCGGGACATGAATGGAATGAGAATAAAATACATTAGGTATACACCGGATGCCTTTGGGTGGCAAAGATGCCAATAAGCTATGTGAGAAATCGCTAAAAAATGGCGTAAATCAGAAAGTGGTATAGTGAAAAGCATACAAAAAAGTATAAAAAATTTGTAAACTATTTATTAAAAGTCGGATTGACTCTATATCTAGTATACACAATAAAATGAATTTGTAAGTAATTACCGAAGGGAAACTGCGGCATATGGCATTATCAATAGAATATGGGGTTTAGTAATCTTCAAATCGATTGGTTATATAAATGAAATCATATTGAAGCCATATTAGTAAGAGTAGAGGGTCGTTAGTTTTCAGAAATTAATCCAAAGGGGGTAAAAAACAAATGAGCAAAGTTAATGATTTGCGTTCAGCTATCGAACTTTTGAAGTCTCTTCCAGGACAGTACGTAGAGACGGATGTTGAGGTTGATCCAAAGGGTGAGCTTTCAGGCGTTTATCGTCATGTTGGTGCCGGCGGAACCGTAATGCGTCCTACCAATCCGGATGGACCTGCAATGATGTTCAATAATTTAAAAGGACATCCAGGTGCAAGATGTGTAATCGGTGTTGTATGTAGCCGTGCAAGAGTCGCACATTTACTTGGAACAACACCAGAGAATCTTGGATGGTTTATGAAAGATGCGGTTCAAAATCCAATTGAACCTGTTATGACAAAGGATGCCAATCCTGCATGCCAGGAGGTTGTTTACAAGGCAGAGGATCCTGATTTTGATATCAGAAAGATCGTACCGGCTCCTACTAATACATTAGAAGATGCCGGCCCATATGTAACAATGGGACTTGCCAAGGCAACCGATCCGGATGATCCGGAGTGTACAGACGTAACGATTCATCGTTTCTGTCTGCAGGGTAAGGATCAGATGTCAATGTGGATTACACCGGGTGCAAGACATATCGGTGCATTCTATGAAAAATATGAAGCAATGGATAAGCCAATGCCGATTTCAATCAGTATCGGACTTGATCCTGCAATCTATCTTGCTTCAGGCTTTGAGCCACCAACAACTCCGTTAGGATACAATGAGTTGGCTGCAGCCGGAGCACTTCGTCAGGAACCGGTTGAACTTGCTAAGTGTATGACGATTCCTGAAACTTGTGTAGCAAATGCTGAGTATGTTATCGAGGGTTATCTGATGCCGAAGGAAAGAGTTCCGGAAGATCAGTTCTCACACACAGGAAAGGCAATGCCTGAGTTCCCTGGACAGACAGGACCTGCACCAATGGTTCCGCTGATTAAGGTTACGGCAGTTACAACAAGAAAAGATCCTATCATGGAGTCAACCATCGGACCATCCGGTGAACATGTACACATGGCAGGACTTCCAACGGAAGCTTCTATCCTGAACATGGTTGAGACAGCAATGCCTGGTCGTTTACTTAACGTATACGCTCATCCTGCAGGAGGCGGAAAATACATGGCAATCCTTCAGTTTAAGAAGAGTGCTCCATCCGATGAAGGACGTCAGCGTCAGGCTGCACTGTTAGCATTCTCTGCATTTAACGAACTGAAACATGTAATTCTTGTAGATGAAGATGTAGATCCATTTGACTCAAGTGATGTACTTTGGGCTATGAATACACGTTATCAGGGAGATCTTGATACCATCTTCATTCCGGGCGTAAGATGTCATCCACTTGATCATACACAGGAAAAGTCTTACAATCCGATGATTCGTGATGAGGGAGATAAGGGTCTTTCATGCAAGACAATCTTCGACTGCACTATGCCATTCTCACTGAAGAAGCATTTTGAAAGATCACAGTTCATGGATGTTGATCCGGCACATTGGCTTCCGGATATGTTTCAATAAAAATTAACATCATAAGCTTTCATAAGATATGGACGGGGTTCCTGCAAGGCAGGGCCCCCGACCAAATCGGTTTATTAAAATTTTAGAGGAGGGTTCTTAATAATGGCTAAGAATAAAGAGTATATACATTATTTGATCGCGCTTATTATAGGTATTATTTTATTTGTCGCACTTCCTGCTAACGGCGTTTATGACGCAGAAGCAGATGTAACCACCGGCGGTCTTACAGTACTCGGTGTTAGAGTTATTGCAATTTTAGTTCCTACACTGTACTTATGGCTGACCACTAATTCACATTGGACATCATTATTAGCACTTGCAATGCTGGTTATGACAGAAGCTATGACAGCTAACGATGTATGGGCCGGTTCTATGGGTCACTTCGTAGTTATCACCATCATGGCTTACTACATGTTAAATGTAGCCCTACGAGATACGGGTGTAATCAATAAGATTGCGATATTCTTCGTAACTCGAAAGTTCTGTCAAGGTAAACCATATGCCTTCATGGCAATGTTCTTTGCAGCATCATTAATCATTGGTATGTTCATGGATAACATGTCACTTGCTATCATCTTCATCGGTATCGCTAATACTCTTTGCGAAGAGATCGGTATCAAGAAGGGTGACAAGTTCTATACAACCATGTTCCTTGGTGTTCTGTTAACAAACGTTATTTATTCAATCGCTTCACCTATCGCTCATGCGCTTCCAAACATCATCATGGGTAGTGCAGCTCAGCAGTTAGGTATCGAAATTACTTACACAGACTGGTTAGCAGTTGGTATCCCATTTGCAGTAGTTATGTACTTCGTAGTACTTCTTGCAATTCGTCTCATGAACCCGGATACAACTCAGTTTAAGAACTTCGATCCAGAAGCATTAAAGAAAAAATACCCACCACTTGATGCAAGAGGAAAATTTGCAGCAATCGTATTCATTATCGTAATTGCTATGGTAATCCTTCCTTCTATCCTTGCAAATACAGGCGGATCATTCGGAGCATTCTGGACATACTGGAAGACAGTTGGTACAGTAGTTCCTGCATTACTTGCAATCGCTTGCCTTGCTATCGTTAAGATGAAAGGTGAACCTGTACTTAACGTACCTGCAGGTCTTAAGCAGCTTCCTATGCCAGCTATTATCTTCGCTGGTACAGTATCTTGCTTTGCTAATCCTATTTCAAATGCAAACACAGGTATCAAAGTATGGTTATCAGATTTATTACAGCCGGCAGTAGCTAACATGGCTCCATTTGCTATCGTTGTAGTATTAATGATTATCGCAGTTATTATGACAAACTTCCTGTCAAATACCGTAACAATGGTATTGTTCTTCAATATCGGTATTGCACTCATCTCAGTTGATCAGATGAATATGGGAATGTTTACGATTATTATCTCACTGGCAGCTTCAATGGCTTCCATCACGCCTTCCGCATCAGTTCCTTCGCCACTGTTCTTCGGTGAAGGCTACCTGAACATGAAGGATACACTTAAGAGTAACTTGGTATTCGTAATTCTCGCAGTAGTATGCCTGATTATCTTTGGTGCAATCTTACTGTAGTTTGACAATTCATAACGAGAGAGAATACTTATGAAAGCTTATTGGAAGAGCATCGGTATAACCGGTGCTCTTCTTTTTGTTTCTTGAGATAATGAAATAAAAGGACTATACTAAAGAAAGAAAAGAGAATGGAGGATGATGTTATGAGAATGACAAAAAGATTTGCTGCAATTGCACTCGCAGCAGTAATGGTGCTTTCTGTTGCACCACAGACAACGATGGCAACAGGTAGTTCAAGCGGAAAGCTGATGAAGCAGTACGTTACGGCGTATAAGGCAGGTAAGTTTTCCAAGGCTAAGAAGTTAAGCAACAAAATGAAGTCATCGGTTGTGGAGCCGGCTACCAAGAA
Organism: Eubacterium sp.; assembly: GCA_024690665.1. Taxonomy (GTDB): domain Bacteria; phylum Bacillota; class Clostridia; order Lachnospirales; family Lachnospiraceae; genus Eubacterium_C. Next base: position 1,101 of record JAILOU010000027.1, on the reverse strand, counting down.
GATGTCAAAGAAAATGAAAAAGGCATATAAGGCTAAGGTAAAGTCTTATGTGAAAAAATACGGCATTTCGTTTGATGTTGATTCAGGTTCTGAGTACGTATGGGGCTATTATTTAAGCGATCTTAACAATGATGGTAAGACGGAACTTGTGATTTCCTATGGTAGCTGTGAAGCGGATGCAAGAATGGACGTTTTTACCTATAAAAAAGGAAAAGCTGTGAAAGTTAATAAAAAGACGCTTTCGTGCGGACACTGTAGCTTCCATGCGTATCCTAATCACAAGGGTATGATTATTTCGATGGCGCATATGGGAGGCGAGTCCGTCAGCATTATGAAGATGACGAAAAAGGGTAAAATCAAGATTACGGTTCTCAACAGTCGTTCAGATCTCGAGGAGTATACACTTCCGCAGATGTATCTAAGCAGTCATATCTCTTATGACAGCAATTATAATGCTAAAATCAGTTATAAAGTATTCAAATAGACGTTATTATGCATGAAAGAGCATCGGCTGGGCCGGTGCTCTTCTTACTATATGTAGTGATTGAGAGTAAGAAAAAAATATTTTATACTTAAAGGAGGGAACGAAACTTACCAAGACAACGATTAACAGCCGGAGCGAGTCTTGACAGTATTCAAATAACGATAAGTATGATACAATAAGGAGAATTTTCACAGATGGAAATTAAGATAGCACAACAGACAAAGTACGAAATTATATTTACCGCAGTAAAGTGCGGAAACGATCTGTCTGTGACCATAACCGGTGGAACAAAAGCCCATGTAGGCGCAGTGGCGCTTGCATGCGGCGTGATGCCGGATGGGTCAAAACCAAAATATTCAGCAACGGTATCTGCGATGGTTGTCATGGACCACAAGGATGATGTTGTGGCAAGAAAAGTAGCCGGCATGCTGGCAGATGCATTACAAGCGAATGTAACTGTCACGGCCGGTATTCATGTGGATGATGCAACGGTAGAAGAACTTAAGATTCTACAGGAGAACGTATTAGAAGCATGTAAACAGTATTTAACTCAGTCGGGGTACAAGCTCCGACTGAGTTAAACGCTCCGCGAGGATGCACACGGATTCGGACAGGAA